>JAMFSU010000156.1 GCA_026225475.1 Duganella sp. | reverse complement strand
GGCATACGAATTGTCCTCGCAATGGGCATTCGCGAAATTGACTGACTATCGTTTAGTCGCATTTACCCCTCCGCCGAAGAAAATCCCTTCTGCTGTCAAAGTCGAACATATTCCCGAGTTCCTTTGGCCACGGACTCTTCACTACGCCGGTATGAGGTTCGAATTCTTGGCGTTCGCCGACAAAATGCTCTCGCTACGTAGAATGTCTCGTTTCCGTTCCGGCCCCCAGCGATAACCGGAAATCGCGCCGTCGCTGCGCACGACTCGGTGACAAGGTATTGCAATCGCAAGTACATTTGCCGCACAGGCGCTTGCCACAGCCCGGACAGCACCAGGAACTCCAATTTGTTGCGCAACCTGGGCATAACTACGTGTCTGTCCAGCTGGGATTTCAGTCAACATCTTCCATACGCGCTGTTGGAAATTTGTGCCTCCAATGCTGATATCCAATACAACTTTGCACTCAGGATCCCTGACGAATTCCGATACTTTAAGAAGATCGCTGTCTAAGTCAGACTGAATCAGAGCGTACTGAAGTGGTGGGAACGCATCCACAAGTTGTTCATGCAACGCCTCGTAGCCATCGCCGATGAATATCGCACAGATGCCGTCGCTGTTTCGGGCAACCAGAAGTGCTCCATAAATGCATCTGCCGATGCTGTATCGAATCGTACCTGCCAGGCGTGTATCTGGAGCGCGGAAGCGTAATCGAAGATTAGGGTGCTGTGAGACGTTCATTTGATACTCCATTTGATTTGATGAACGGAGTTTAGAAGAGTGAACGATTTCGAAAACTCCGATCTTTGCGGTCGAATTCCTTTTAAAAATATCAATGGTGTGGAAAGCCTAAATCGAAGCTGTCATACCAACTGAGCTGATCCCCCAGTCACCTCTTGCAATCACAGATAGGAAGAATTTTTTGGAAAATTCATCGTTCGATATGCGCTTGGGAAAAGTGATGAAAACAGATCTGGCGATCTGTCAAAAACAAAATGTATATGTGCGCAAGAAACGGAGAGCTATGCCTCGGTGCCGTCGATATTCTTGTCGCCAAGGAGAAGCAATTGTTGCTGTCTTCTTTTAACCGCTATCTAAGGAGCAATACATAATGCCAAACGCAGCCGATAACAAAGCAATCGTAGGTCGTTGGTTCACAGAGTTCTGGGGTACGACATACAACCCAGCAGTTGTTGACGAGCTGGCAGCCCCCGATATGCTCTTGCAGTATTCGTTGCACGAGCCACGCCGCGGCCGCGAAGACATCAAAGCATTCATGGCCGATTTTCGTGCAGCATTTCCAGATCTGGCTTTTGCCGGCGCAGCAGACTTGATCGCTGAAGGCGACTATGTCGTTGGTCGTTGGATTGGTGGCGGTACACATACTGGTCCTGCATTCAGCGATTTTCTGATTGGTTCGCTGCCTGCAGCAACTGGTCGCACGATGCGCTTCACAGGCACTACCGTTCTGCGTCTGAAGGACGGCAAGATTGTCGAAGAGCTGGGTCTGGACGACGGCGTACTCGCGTTGCAACAACTCGGTCTGATCAGCGCTGTTTGATTGGTGCTATCTGACTAAAAAATACATCGATCTGCGAGTTGATTGCGGATGAACTAGAGATGTAGATTTATGGCCGCAGGTGGCGAGAGTATGACTTGTAGTTGTCGTACTCTTCTCTGCGGCCTTTTTCATATGCAGTTCACTGCAGATATGGTATTCGTCTAATTCGCAGAATATTAATTTTCTCGCAGAATTGACCTTCTCCATCTGACTCATTTCCCCCTACCTTCCGAAGGCAGATGCACGGTCATGCGATCCCTCATGCCCCAGCTCTTTCAAATCTAGAAGCGTCTGTTTCAGGGTTCTTCTTTGCTTGCGATATTTAACTGGCTCGGCGCTCAGCCACAAAGAAAGTCTAGCCGCGTATTCATCTAGCGAGCTCGGTGATTGCTTTGTGGAATAGGACGGTTCGATTGCCTCGGATGTAGCGACGAATAGTGTTTCGAGAAATGTTCAGCCTGCGGGCAATTTTCTTGAGCATGATGCAGTCTCTGGTGTGCCAGCATCGGATAACTCCAAGTAGGGCCACGTTTATCACCCCGTTCTCCTACTCGCTGTCGTGAGAAGAATTGTGGTCTAAGCATCGGTCAACTTGGGCCGTAAATTTCCGGGGAAATGGGAAGAGTTTTCGATGCAATTCAACATCTGAGACAATCCCCCTCTCGAATCTGATTTCGCAATTACATCGTTCCAGGCGATAACTCAGAGCCAATTACTTTTCCCCATAAGGCCGAGCACTGCGGCCTATAATAAATGGCCGAACTGTCTCAGGGATTATTAATATGTCTCAGACTTTAATTGTACAGAACAGTAGTTAAACATTTCAAAGCGCATCACTCTACCGTCACTGATTTCGCCAAATTGCGCGGCTTGTCCACGTCAGTCCCGCGCGCCAGCGCAGTATGATACGCCAGCAATTGCAGCGGCACCACATGCAGGATCGGCGACAGTAGGCCGTAGTTTTCCGGCAAACGAATCACGTGCACGCCTTCGCTGGAGGTGATGCTGGAGCCGGCATCTGCGAACACATAGAGTTGGCCGCCACGGGCGCGGACTTCTTGCATGTTGGACTTGAGTTTTTCGATCAGGGCGTCATTGGGCGCGACGGTGACCACCGGCATTTCCTCTGTGACCAACGCCAGCGGGCCGTGTTTGAGTTCGCCGGCAGCGTAGGCTTCGGCATGGATGTAGGTGATTTCCTTGAGCTTGAGCGCGCCCTCTAGTGCAATCGGATAATGCAGGCCGCGACCGAGGAACAGGGCGTTTTCCTTGCGTGCAAAAGCTTCTGCCCAGGCGGCAATGCTCGGCTCCAACGCAAGCACGCTTTGCAGGGCGGCTGGCAGATGACGCATGGCTTTGAGATGCTGGCTTTCTTGTTCGTCGCTGAGCAGGCCGCGGGTTTGCGCCAGCGCCAGTGTCAACAGGAATAACGCCGCCAGTTGTGTCGTGAAGGCCTTGGTCGAGGCCACACCGACTTCGACGCCGGCGCGTGTGATATAGGCCAGCGCCGATTCACGCACCATGGCGCTGGTGGCGACGTTGCAAATCGTCAGCGTGTGCAGCATGCCTTGCGCTCGCGCATGTTTGAGCGCGGCCAGGGTATCGGCAGTTTCGCCGCTTTGCGAAATGGTCACGACCAGGCTGTTCGGGTTGGGGACGCTGTCGCGATAGCGGTATTCGCTGGCAATTTCGACGTTGACGGGAATCTTGGCGATCGATTCGAGCCAGTACTTGGCGGTCAGGCCGGAATAGTAGCTGGTGCCGCAGGCCAGAATCAGCACTGAGTTAGCCTTCTTGAAAATCTTGTGGGCTTGATCGCCGAACAGCTCGGGCATGATGCTCTCAACGCCTTCGAGCGTATCGGCAATCGCGCGTGGTTGCTCGAAAATTTCCTTTTGCATGTAATGCTGGTAAGGGCCGAGTTCGACGGCGCTGGTGAAGGCGTGCACGGTTTTGACTTCGCGTTCGACTGACTTGCCGCTGCCGTCGACGATCCAGTAGCGTTGCAATTGCAGATCCACGACATCGCCTTCTTCCAGGAAGATGATCTGGTCGGTAGTGCCAGCCAGTGCCATGGCGTCAGAGGCGACGAAGTTTTCGCCCTGGCCGACGCCGACGATGAGTGGCGACCCCTTGCGTGCTGCCACTACCCGGTGAGGCTCATCGACGCAGAAGACGGCAATGGCGTAGGCACCGGTGAGGCGGCGCACGGCGTGTTGCACGGTGTCGAACAGGTCGCCGCTGTACATGTGGTCGACCAGATGGGCGATCACCTCGGTATCGGTCTGGCTTTCAAATAGGTAGCCGACGGCTTGCAGTTCAGCGCGCAGCTCTTCGTAGTTTTCGATGATGCCGTTATGCACCAGGGCGATACGGTCACGCGAGAAATGCGGGTGGGCATTGTGCGTGGCTGGCGCGCCGTGCGTGGCCCAGCGGGTATGTGCAATACCGGTGAAGCCGCTTAGATGGGTTTCGGCGACCTGCTTTTGCAGTTCGGCCACGCGGGAGGTGCTGCGTGCACGTTGCAACTTGCCATCGGTGTGGACTGCCACGCCGCAGGAGTCGTAGCCACGATATTCGAGACGTTTCAGGCCCTCTAGCAGGATGGGAGTGACATCTTTTTGCGCGACTGCGCCGACGATACCGCACATGATGGGCCTTTCAGTAGATGAATGAATGTGGCTATCTTAGGAGAGATGGTGTGAAATAAGATTTCTAAATAATATAGTTATTGACTAAATATTTCATTGATATTAATGTGTGAAATAATATTTCAATAAATTATAAAAAATGGATGATATGTTGATATTGGATGATTTGGATAAGCGGATCTTGAATGTGCTGCAGGATGATGCCGCACAGACCAATCATCAATTGGCGGAGCGGGTGCATGCTTCGGCACCGACCTGCCTGCGCCGTGTCAAGCGTCTGGTCGATACCGGGGTGATCGTGCGTCAGGTTGCGTTGCTGGCGCCGGAAAAACTGGGGCCCGCTTTGACGGCGATTGTGGAAATCACGCTCGATCAACAAGGTGATGAGCAGCAAGTGGAGTTTGAGCAGCTAGTGGCGGCAGAAGCGGCGGTGTTGCAGTGTTACCGGGTGTCGCCGGGGCCGGACTTCGTGCTGATGGTGCAGGTGGCAGACATGCCGGCTTACCATGCCTTGGCGCATCGCTTGTTTGCCACCCATAAAAACGTGCGTAATGTGCGCAGTTACTTTTCAATTCACCGCAGCAAGTTTGAAACCAGGATCGCCGTTTGAGTTCTAGATAGATAACGACGCTCCCGTTGCTGCTTATTTTTTGATCTTGACCGGGCGTACCCAGCCGGCCAATGACATCTGCTTGGCGCGTGACAGCGTCAATTGTCCGGCCGGTGCATCCTTGGTCAGTGTGGTGCCAGCACCGATGGTGGCGCCCTTGCCGATGCGTACCGGGGCAATCAATTGACTGTCGCTGCCGACGAAGACGTCGTCTTCGATGATGGTTTCAAATTTGTTGACGCCGTCATAGTTGCAGGTAATCACACCAGCACCAACATTGACGCCCGAGCCGATCGTGGCGTCGCCAATGTAAGCCAGGTGATTGGCCTTGCTGCGCGCGGCGATGGTGCTTTTCTTGACTTCCACGAAGTTGCCGATGTGTACTTCCTCGCCGAGTTCGGCGCCGGGGCGCAAGCGTGCATAGGGGCCGATTTGTGCCGCCTTGCCGATCACAGCACCGTCAATGTGCGAAAACGGCTTGATCTGTACCCGTGCACCGATGTGCGCATCGCGGATGACGCAGTTGGCGCCGATGACGGCACCGTCTTCGATCACTACCTTGCCTTCGAACAGGCAATTGACGTCGATACTGACGTCGCGTCCACATTGCAATGTGCCACGCACATCCAGGCGCGCCGGATCGAGCAGCGTGACGCCTTGCTCCAACAAGGCATTGGCGACACGACGTTGATGCATACGTTCCAGTTCGGCCAGTTGCAACTTGCTGTTCACGCCCAGGGTTTCTGCGATGTCGTCGGGTTGCGCTGAGACGATTTCGACACCGTCGGCAACTGCGCTGGCAATCACGTCGGTCAGGTAATACTCGCCCTGGGCGTTCTCGTTGGACAGCGCTGCCAGCCATTGGCGTAACTTGCCGGTGGGGGCGACGATGATGCCGGTGTTGATCTCGCCAATGGCGCGTTCGCTGGCATTGGCATCCTTTTGTTCGACGATGCGCACGATCTTGCCGTTTTCGCGCACGATGCGGCCATAGCCGCTGGGATCTGCCACGCTGAGGGTCAGCACCGCGAGTTTGTCGGTACCGGCGCTGGCAAGCAGGCGTTGCAAGGTGGCGGGGGTGGTCAGCGGCACATCGCCATAGAGGATCAATGTTGGCACCTGGTCATCGAGTTGCGGCATGGCCTGAGCCACAGCATGGCCGGTCCCTAGTTGCGGCGCCTGTAGTGCAAAGCTCAGGGTGTTGTCGTTGAAGCTTGATGGCACCGCGTCACCGCCATGACCGTAGACGATGCATAGCTTGCCGGGTTGCAGTGTTTTGGCAGTGTCGACCACATGGGCCAGCAGCGGCTTGCCGGCGAGTGGGTGGAGGACTTTGGGTAACGCAGATTGCATGCGTTTGCCCATGCCGGCAGCGAGGATGACGATGTTCATAGGGCGAAATGGCGGCAATAAACAATGGATAGGGGATAAAAACGGCAATACGGAGGCGGTTGGAAGCGCCTAGACAGTGAGTTTATCATGTGCCGTATTCGGTATTGGCGCCATAAATCGGGACATCTACGTTATAGATCGGTATTTTGCTGTCGAAAATCACGAAATAAGAATCTTGCCTGTCGGCAGGAATGAACGATAAAAGCCTCGTTAATCGTGCATTGATGGCGTGGGTGCACATGTTTTAATTTGCCATAGACTGGCATAGTTCGCTCTGTAATTTGGCCGATGTGAAGCAATGGCAATGACGAACAATGCGCAGCGGCAGAACCCAAGAACAAAAAGAGCGTTCCAAGGCTGCCCCGATGCTTTTACTCTGGATAGACGATGCAAACTGAAACAATGATTGACCTGATGTATGTCCATAGTCCGATTACTTATTCGATTGGGCGTCACCTGCATGACAATGGTTATCTCAAGAACACGCCTTTGGTGGTGTGTGGCAGAAACACCCCATGGCCTGGTGCGCACATTGTCGTGGAAGATGACGGCATTTGGGAAATGGACCGGGTTGGTAATTTCCTCGAAAGCATTTGCCAGGGTTTGCAAGGCCATGACAACTTCGGGTTGAATCTGTATGTGCCGCACAGCGGATATCTGGCCGGCAAACTATTGAAGCTGGCGGGTGTGGTACGCAAGGTGTTCTATATCGAAGAAGGCGACGCTGCCTACGACACAGTGAACGTGACACAAGCGTGGCCGAGTCGTGAAGTCGATGTTGATGCTTTGGTCGCCATGCTGGAAGCGCGCGGCATCATGGAAACGCTCAAGATTGATCGTGCTGGCCTGCAAGAGATCAACAGCATGAAGTCATTCTTTTTCGATGCCTCCAGTGCGCAATACGGCGGTGCCTTTTGTATTTCGCCGCAGGCTTTTACGCTGTTGAGTAATGTGACCGTGCTGGAGCTGGAGCGTATCGAGATCATTCCCGAAGGTGAAAATATCTGGCTTTGCATGCTGCCCAATATCATCAATCTGCATGCGGTGCACGCCAAGAACAAGCCGCTGCTGGATAAGATGCTGTATGGCGTCATCATGATGCTGCGCACACAGAGCGCAGTGCTGGCGGATCAGGGCGGCTCGCTGGTGATCAAATTTCATCCATCGGATGATGTGCATCTGCATCCCGATTTCAAGAATGAGATGTACCGTTATGGCACTGCGTATCAAGAATTTTTTGAGATGAACGGGTTTGCCATGGGTTTTGAGTCGTCACTGTATAACTTCAGCAAGTTTGTGGTGATCAATCCGTCGTCGGCTGTGCGTTATATCAAGCAGTTGCAGGGCGCAGACAAGTTCATTGGGATCAAGCTGGATTGAGATGTGGCGGCGGCAATCGACCAATCCCAATATGCCATTAAATCTCTTTTTTACAGATACAAGTTGTCAGTTATCCCGGTTAACAGGCCTTGTCGATTTTTGCAGTAATTCGGAAATACAGGCGTCTAGTTCATCGCGCCATTCTGGGATATCGAGCTGAAATATCCGTTTTAATTTTTCGATATTCAGTCTCGAATTCAGAGGGCGCTGTGCAGATGTTGGAAAATTTTCTGAAGCAATTGCGATCAAGTTCTTCTGTGTAAGTTTGAGCGGCATGCCTGCCTGTTCCATGTGTTGCAAAATATGCGTTGCCATGCCGTGCCAGGATGTTTGGCCACCGGCAGTCATATGGTAGATGCCGGATGTCTGCCTAATGTAGTCATATAAGGCCATGGGCGACTGCATTGCTTTGCCAATCATGTGCGAAGTGGCGGCGACGATGAAGCGTGCCGAAGTAGGCGCGCCAATTTGATCGTCTACGACATTTAAATGCTCGCGCTCTTGAGCGAGCTGCCAGAATGTGCGCAAGAAATTTCTGCCGTGAGGTGAATAAATCCAGCTGCAGCGCACGATCCAGTACGCTTGACAGCGACTAGAGATGAGGTGCTCTCCGAGTTGTTTGCTACGACCGTAAACGTTGATTGGTTGCGGGCTGTCGTTTTCATCGTACGGAGCTGTTTGTGTTCCGTCAAAAACATAGTCGGTTGAATAGTGAATAAGTGCCGCACTTAGACGATGCGCTTCCTCCGCCAGAATTCCTGGTGCCTCTGTATTGACTCGCAAGGTAGTGGCGGGGTCTGACTCGGCATGGTCAACCGCTGTATAGGCAGCTGTATTGACGATTAACTGAGGTTGAACTGAACGGATAAATTCGCGTACCTGTTGCGGTCGTTCCAGATCCATTTCGAGGCGAGAGGGCGCAATGACTTCTGCATTTTTTCTCAGCTCGGCTGCGAACAACTTCCCTAGTTGCCCACTTTGTCCGGTAAGCAAGATTTTCAGGGAAATATCTCCGCGTTAGCTAGTTGGGTACCCGCTCTATCTTTGTCCGAGAGGATAGGTGTGCCAGAAAATTGCCAGTCGATATTGAGCTGAGGATCGTTCCATAAGATACAGCGCTCCATCTCCGGCGCCCAGTAGTCAGTTGTCTTGTAGGAGAGCTCGGCAGTTTCGCTACGTACGAGAAAACCATGTGCAAAACCTGCAGGAATCCAATGCGCGCGTTTGTTGTCGGCAGAAAGTACCGTGCTGATCCAACGACCGAATGTTGGTGAACTCTTACGGATATCGACGACGACGTCCAAGACTTCACCTGCAATGACTCGGACCAGTTTTCCCTGTGGTTGCCGGACTTGATAATGTAAGCCGCGCAAGACGTTGCCAATCGATTTCGAGTGATTGTCCTGCACGAAAGTGCCGTTGAATCCGGTCGTATTTGCGAAATCACGAACGTTGAAATGCTCAAAAAAGAACCCACGGGCATCACTGAACACTGTTGGTTCAAGGATAAACACTTCTGATAATGCGGTTTCGATGATTTGCATTTCGTTGCTGAAATTATGTAATTGGCTTACAGGTATCGGCTGGATACGATGATATTTATCATTGTTGTTCGGTGCCGTAATGCAGCTTAATCCAGTTGAGATAATCGCCTGAGCGAATATTAGCAACCCAGTCCGGATGGGAGAGATACCACTTGACGGTTTTCTCAATGCCGGTTTCGAACGTTTCTACTGGTTCCCAATCCAGTTCGCATTTCAGTTTGCGAGAATCGATGGCATACCGGCGATCGTGTCCGGGGCGATCCTGGACAAATGTAATCTGATCTCGATAACTACCGTCGGCTTTTGGTTTGAGTCGGTCGAGTAGGTCGCATAAGGTTTGCACGACTATGAGATTGGTTTTTTCGTTCCATCCGCCAATGTTATACGTTTCACCAGGAATTCCACGTGCCAACACCTGGCGAATTGCAGTGCAGTGATCCGTAACGAAAAGCCAATCACGTATTTGTTGTCCGTCACCATAGATCGGTAATGACTTACCGTCGAGCGCATTGAGAATGACCAGCGGAATCAGTTTTTCAGGGAAGTGATAGGGACCATAATTGTTGGAACAATTTGTGGTCAGCGTTGGCAGCCCATAGGTATGATGGTAGGCCCGTACCAAATGGTCCGATGCAGCTTTAGAAGCCGAATAGGGGCTGTTCGGTGCGTATGCTGTTGTCTCGCTAAAGGGCGCATCAGTTGGCCCGAGTGTGCCGTACACTTCATCGGTTGATACGTGTAGAAATCGGAAGTGTTCTTTTTCCGCCGCTGGTAGCTCAGACCAGTATTGGCGAGTAACTTCCAGCAAAGAAAAGGTGCCATTTACGTTGGTATGGATAAAATCGCCGGGGCTATGAATAGACCGATCAACGTGGCTCTCTGCCGCAAAATGCAAGATCGCGCGTGGGCGATGTTGTTCAAAAAGACTTTTGAGCGTGGCACTATCGTTGATGTCGGCCTGCACGAAATGGTAGCGCGAGTCGTTTTCCAGGCTGGCCAGATTGTAAGGATTGCCAGCATATGTCAGCTTATCGATATTGAGCACGTGTTCGTCGTGCTGCGATAAATAATCGAGAATGAAATTGCTGCCGATGAAGCCGGCACCGCCAGTGACAAAAATCATGATCTGTTCCGTGTAGGTCGTTAATTGCGAAAGCCATTTGGGTTGCGGCTTTGCCAGCGCCAGCTATCGGCGCACATAGCATCGAGTGAACGCTTTGCGGTCCAACCCAAAGCCGACTTGGCCAGCGAGGGGTCGGCATAGAACTTGCCAATATCGCCAGCACGTCTCGGTGCAATCGTATAGGGCAGTTTTTTGCCGCAAGCTTTCTCAAACGCTTTGAGTACGTCGAGTACGCTATATCCTTTTCCGGTGCCAAAATTGACGGTGAAGCATTGCGGCGATTTGAGATATTCCAGGGCATTGAGGTGACCGATAGCTAGATCGACTACATGAATGAAATCACGCACACCTGTACCGTCCGGGGTGTCATAGTCTCCGCCCCAGATATTGAGTTGTTGCCGTTTACCTATCGCTACTTGTGCGACAAAGGGCATCAGGTTGTTGGGGGTGCCTTGCGGATCCTCACCGATCAGGCCACTTTCGTGGGCGCCAACTGGATTGAAATAGCGTAATAACGCAATATGCCAATCTGAATTGGCAATATGATAATCACGCAATATTTCCTCGATCATGATCTTGCTGCGTCCATAAGGGCTGCTGGCACTTAATGGATGTATTTCACTCAGTGGTAGAAACTGGGGTGTGCCGTAGACAGTGGCCGAGGAACTGAAGACTAAAGTCTTGACGCCAGTCGCTTGCATGGCTTCGAGCAGGCGTAAGGTCCCCACAACATTGTTGTCATAGTAGTCGAGAGGTTTTTCAACAGATTCTCCGACTGCCTTTAGTCCCGCGAAATGAATGACAGCATCGCAATGATGTTCCTGCAATGCCTGTTCCAGTGCGTTGCGATCGCGTACATCTGCCTGTACGACAGGGACGGACCGATTGGTGATTTTTTCTACCCGGCTTACGGCTTCTGGAAAGCTGTTGCAAAAGTTGTCAAAGACGACAACTTGATGTCCCGCGTTCAACAACTCCACGCACGTATGTGTGCCGATATAACCAGCACCGCCGGTGACCAGAATATTCATGTAAATGCTCAGTTCGATGAAAGAGCATTGAATTATGTCAGATTCTGGTAAAAATCAATCTGGCTTTCGCTCAGATCGCGTAGATCTTCATTATTGATGTAGCCGGCATACCATTGCGCGGTCATTTCCAGCGCGGTATATAGCTCCAGCTTGGGAATCCAGTCCAGGCGCTGACGCGCCTTGGAGGTATCCAGACGCAAGAAGGCTGCTTCATGGGGCGCGCTTGGTTGTTGTTCGAGGCGCACTTCGACAGGGGAAACATCGTTCTTGTGCAGCGAATGATTGAAGGTCGCGCACAATTGGCTCACCGTTTGCAGGTCGGTATCGGCGGGGCCGAAATTCCAGCCTTCGGCGAAGATCTGGCCGGCTTCGTATAGACGTTTGGCTACCTGCATGTAACCGGACAAGGGCTCCAGCACGAATTGCCACGGGCGGATCGCATGCGGGCTGCGGATGCTGACCGGTTCATCCTTTTCCAGCGCGCGGATGAAATCGGGAATCAGACGGTCGGACGAAAAATCGCCACCGCCAATGACATTGCCCGCACGTACGCTGGCAATCGCCGCGGCACCTTCATGTTCTTTGTTGAAATACGAGCGACGGTAGGCCGAGGTAATTAGTTCGGCTGCACCTTTGCTGCTGCTGTAGGGATCATGGCCGCCCATCGGGTCATCTTCGCGGTAACCCCACAGCCATTCGCGGTTTTCATAGCATTTGTCGCTGGTGACGATCACTGCCGCACGCACGCTGGGCGTGTGTCGTACCGCTTCCAGCAGGTTGGCGGTACCCATAATGTTGGTGGCGAAGGTATCGATCGGCGCGTGATAAGAGTCACGTACCAGCGGCTGGGCCGCCAGGTGGAAGACAATATCGGGCTGTACTTCTGCCATGGTGTCGGTCAGATGTTTCAGATCGCGTACATCACCTGTGGTGGTCTGCACGCAATTTTGCAAGCGGGCAAGATGAAACAGGCTCGGGTTGGTCGGGGCTGGCAACGAATAGCCGAACACCTGGGCGCCGTAACGATGCAACCACAAAGAGAGCCAGCTACCCTTGAAACCGGTATGGCCAGTAATGAAAACGCGTTTGTCACGCCAGAATGGTGCTGCCATCAAACTTCCTCATGCACGAAATAAGCTAGTGTCCGGCATGTGCAGAGGTGGTGGGTGCTGATGCATCCCGGCGCAGAAAACCAATCCTTCTGTTTCCTGTCTGAGGTTGTCCTCATTCCCCTGCTGCTGTCGCGACTTCTTTATTGGATTAATGTTGGTCGTCCAGGTGCGAAATGTTGCGCTACTGCCAATTTCGTATCCGACAGGCAAATTAAATCATGGCCGCAAAGCGCTTCATGCGAGGAGCAGGAGGGTATTTGGCATTCAATCCAGCCAATATGCAGCTTTGTGCTTTTATTTACATGGGGTAGGGGTGGTAAAGCACGCTGCGGACAGGTGCTTTCATGTTGCCGCGCATCAATTTTTCAGGTGCAAGGAAATGACATTGCCGGTGCCGCCACCGATGGGGGCACAGGGATCTTCATCGAACGCGATATCGCCATTGGTATCGGCTACGCCTGTGGCTTTCAGATTGGCAAAATCGAATAACTGGCGGTCCATTAAGTGCGACGGTGCAGCGGTCGATAGGGCGGCAAAGATGTTGTCGACGCGGCCCGGAAATTTCTTGTCCCATTCGCGCATCAAGCCCTTGATCTGCTTGCGTTGCAGGTTTTCCTGGCTGCCGCACAGGTCGCAGGGAATGATCGGGAATTGCTTGACTTCGGCATAGCGCGTGAGGTCGGCTTCTTTGACGTAGGCCAATGGGCGGATCACGATTTGCTTGCCGTCGTCGGATTGCAGCTTGGGTGGCATGCCCTTGAGTTTGCCGCCGAAGAACATGTTGAGGAAGAAGGTTTCCAGAATATCATCGCGATGGTGGCCAAGTGCGATCTTGGTGGCGCCCAGTTCAGTGGCGACACGATAGAGAATGCCGCGGCGCAGACGTGAGCACAAAGCGCAGGTGGTCTTGCCTTCCGGTACGACACGTTTGACGATGCTGTAGGTATCCTGGTTTTCGATGTGATAGGCAACGCCCAGTTTGTCGAGATAGGCAGGCAAAATGTCCGCTGGGAAATTCGGCTGCTTCTGATCCAGATTGACGGCGATGATGTCGAAGTGAATCGGGGCGCGTTCGCGCAGCGTCAGCAGGATATCGAGCAGTGCGTAACTGTCCTTGCCGCCGGACAGGCAGACCATGATCTTGTCGCCATCCTCGATCATGTTGTAGTCGCCAATCGCTTGCCCGGTCAGGCGGCACAGGCGTTTATGCAGCTTGTTGTTTTCGTAGACAATCTTCTCAGCCTGTTTGAACGAGGGTTGCGCGGCGTCGCTGTCGCTTTTCGCTGTCGCAGCGTCCAATGTCGCGTGGTTTAACAAATGATCCATGGCAAATCCTGCAAATATTCAGTCAAATTTCAATCGATGTGCAATCGTAGCGCACCGGACGTTCAGAGTGCTTCCTTGATGCGGAACACTTCCACGCCGACCGAATCGCAATCCGGATAGACGTCAGGCTTTTCGGTGGAGACACGGGCGGCAAGCACCTTGGGATGGCCGAGCATGGCTTTGACGACATCGTCGCACAAGGTTTCCTGCAGATGGATGTGGCCTTGCGCCATGCGTTTGGCGATGGTGCTGCGGATGAAGTCGTAGTCGACCACTTCGTCCAGCAAGTCGTCCTTTGGGGTCGACATGGTCAGCGGGATGAACAAGTCGACATTGATCAAGATGCGCTGCTCACCTTTCTTTTCGAATTCATGGACGCCGATGTTGATCAGCACTTCATAGTTGCGCAGAAACAGGCGACGGCAATCGGTTAATTCAGGATGGGAAAGAGGGAACATGATTTCCAAAAATAAAAGTGTCAGGTAAAAACCGTGCTGTCGTTTGCGCGGTCATGTCATTGGTTGGCAGATGCTGTCATTATTTGGCGATAAACATCACATCGCGTTGTAACGGAATTAAATGCTGGCCGCCATCCACCAATAAGGTGGTGCCAGTCATCGCGGTGGCGGTAGCGGCGAAGCAGACGGCGCTGGCAATGTCGTCCGGCGTGCTGCTTTTGCCCAGCGGCGTAACGCGGTGCGCCTTGTCGAATTCGGCCTCGGTCTGTTCGCCTGACATCATCGTGATGCCGGGCGCGACACCGACTACGCGCACGCGCGGTGCCAGCGCCTGTGCCAACAAGGTGGTGGCGCTCAGCAGCGCTGCCTTGGACAAGGTGTAGGACAGGAAATCGGGATTGGGATTGTACAGCTTCTGGTCGAGCAGATTGATCACCACGGCCTGCTGGTCAGGAGGTGTGGCCTGATACAGGGCCTGCGCCAGCAAGATGGGGGCGGCGACGTTGGCGTGCATGTGGGTGTCTAGTGATGCCATTGAGAAACTTTCGGCGACATCGTGCTGAAACAACGAGGCGTTATTGACCACGCAAACCACCGGGCCCAGTTGCGTCGCCTGGCCTATCAATGCGCGCACACCGGCTTCGCTGGCCAGATCGCATTGCAAGGCCAGCGCCCGACGGCCCATGGCTTGAATTTGCGCAACCAGCGCCAGTGCTTCTTCCTGCGACTGACCATAATGCACCGCCACATCCCAGCCGTCGCGCGCTAGCGCCAGTGCGATGACGCGCCCGATGCGCTTGGCGGCGCCGGTGACGAGGGCAACTTGTTGTCGAGATGGGGTCATGGGCTTCATTTCATTTCAGGGATGGCGCATTGTGCCGGTATCGTCTTGGCAATCGCGGAGGCGGGCGGGCAGATTCACTTACAATACGCACCATGCAACTGCAATTACCAGAACCTTCTGCCGACGCGCGCGCCGCTTCCCATTCGCTCCAGCACCTGATTGCCGACGAGATTCGGCGTTGCGGCGGTTGGATTTCCTTCGCACGCTATATGGAACTGGCGCTCTATGCGCCTGGACTCGGTTATTACAGCGGCGGCGCGGCAAAATTGGGCAAAGAGGGTGATTTTACAACCGCGCCAGAAATCTCGCCGCTTTTTGGCGCAACATTGGCACAGTTGGCAACAGAATTGTTCCAGCCGGACGCGCTTGCCATCATGGAGTTCGGTGCCGGTACTGGCAAACTGGCCTTCGATATTCTCAGCGAATTGCGTGCTGCCGGGAAGTTGCCAAAAGAATATTGCATTGTTGAAATCTCGGGGCAATTGCGGGCCCGGCAACAGGAGGTGCTCAGCGAGTTTGCTCAGGTGCGTTGGCTGGACAGTCTGCCAGCGACATTTTCTGGCCTGGTGCTGGGCAATGAAGTGCTCGATGCGATGCCGGTGCAATTGGTGGTCAAGGCCGAACAGGGCTGGTTGGAGCGTGGTGTCAGTCTCACCGCGCAGGAGCAGTTCTGCTTTGCCGATCAGGCCTGCGACCAGGCGCTGGTGGCGCAAATCCCTGACGCCGATACGTTGCCGGTCGGTTACCTGAGCGAAGTGCATCCAATTGCCAGCGGCTTCATGCAAGCGCTGGCGAGCATGTTGCAAGGGCAGCGCGCAGCGGCCTTGCTGTTTGACTACGGTTTTCCGGCGCGGGAATATTATTTTGCCGGGCGGGCGCAGGGCACGCTGATGTGCCACTACCGCCATCACGCTCACCCCGATCCGTTTTACCTGCCGGGTTTGCAGGATGTGACGGCGCATGTCGATTTCACTGCAATGGCGCTGGCCGGCATCAATGCCGGGTTGGACCTGCTTGGTTATACCAGTCAAGCCGGCTTCTTGCTCACCGCCGGGATAGGTGATTTGCTGTTGCGCACGTCGCCAGAGCAGGCCAGTGCCTATCTGCCGCAGGCCAATGCTGTGCAAAAACTGATTTCGCCTGCCGAGATGGGCGAATTGTTCAAGGTACTGGCGCTCGGTTGCAACATCGAATGGCCGCAACGGCTGGTGGCACATGACCGCAGTCACCGGCTTTAATACAATGAAAGAGTGCATATGATACGTTGGGTGCTGGTGATCTTTCTGGCCGTGATTGTCTTTTCCAGTTTGCTGCCCTGGCTGGAACGGCTGGGTATCGGCCGGTTGCCGGGCGATCTGCGCTTCCGCTTGTTCGGTCGCGATTTTTCGTTGCCGTTTGCGTCCACCATGTTGATTACCCTGGTGGTGTTCCTGTTGGCCCGTTTTCTCTGAGTGAGTGGCGATGCGCATTCTGCTGGTCGAAGATGATTTGATGGTCGGCGCAGCGGTCTGCAAGGGCTTGCGCCAGGATGGTTTTACCATTGACTGGGTGCAGGACGGCAAGGCCGCCGATGCCGCACTGACGCAGGAAGACTATGCGTTGCTGTTGCTTGACCTCGGTTTGCCGCAAAAGAATGGACTGGCGGTGCTGCAAAGCCCGCGCGGTCGTGGCGACACCATCGCGGTATTGATCACCACGGCACGCGATGCCGTTGCTGATCGGGTGGCCGGCCTTGATGCCGGCGCCGACGACTATCTGATCAAACCGTATGACCTGGAAGAACTATCGGCGCGTATGCGAGCCTTGTTGCGGCGTCAGTCGGGCCGCGCCGAAAGCGTGATCCAGGTGCGTGATGTCAGTCTCAATCCGGCCACGCATGAAGTGCTCGCTGCCGGGCGGGCGGTCAATCTGTCAGCGCGTGAATTTGCCTTGCTGCATGCGTTTCTGGATCGCCCTGGGGTGGTGTTGTCGCGCGCGCAACTGGAAGAAAAGCTCTATGGCTGGGATGACGGCGTCGACAGCAATGCCGTCGAAGTACATATTCACGCCTTGCGCAAAAAGCTGGGCAGCGACTTCATCAAGAATGTGCGCGGCATTGGCTATCTGGTGCCGAAATGAATTCGATCCGCCGGCAACTCTTGTTATGGTTGGCGCTGGGATTGAGCGCCGGTATTCTGCTGGCCGGCATCGCGTTGTACTTTCAGGCGCGCGATGAGGCCAATGAAATCTTCGATTATCAGATGCACCAGATTGCCGCCTCGCTGCCGCGCCAGGCGTTTGCACCGATTGCGCCGGGCCAGGATTTGCCTGGGTTGGACGATGAAATTATGATGCAGATCTGGGACAGCACCGGCACCGTGATTTATCACTCGCACTCGCGCAGTGTCATGCCGCAGCAGGCTGAGCTCGGTTTTGTCGATGTACCGGGGCCGGGCGGCATGTGGCGGGTTTATAGCGCGCAGATCGGCAGCACCGTGGTTCAGGTTTCGCAACCGCAGAGCGCACGCCAGCAGGTGGCAGCGCAGATGGCGGTGAAAACCGTGATGCCGCTGTTGCTGCTGTTTCCGTTCCTGGGCGCCTTGATCTGGTTTGCGGTCGGCCACGGTCTGGCGCCGGTGCGGCGCGCGGCAGCCGATGTGCAGTCGCGCGACATGCATACGCTGACACCAATTGCCGACCATAGCCTGCCGCACGAAATCCAGCCACTGACGCATGCCTTCAATGATTTGTTGACGCGGTTGGGACAAGCCATGCAGGCGCAACGGGCATTCGTGGCCGATGCGGCGCATGAATTGCGCACGCCATTGACCGCGTTGCGCTTGCAGACGCAACTGGCCGAACGCGCCGGTAACGATGATGAGCGCCGCGCCGCGTTTGCGGACCTCAAGAACGGACTGGAGCGCACTACGCATCTGGTGCAGCAATTATTGACCTTGGCGCGCCAGGAGCCGGGCGTGCAAAGTCATGCACCAGTGGATGTCGTGGACCTGCTGCACAGTGTCATTGCCGATATGGCGCCGCTGGCCGAGCATCAGTCGATCGACCTGGGCATGAGCGACGTAAGTCCGTCTGCTACTGCGGTGGCCACGGTGGCAGGTAATGTTGATGCCTTGCGCATCCTGTTCGGCAATCTGCTGTCCAATGCGTTGCGCTATAGTCCGGCCGGTGGTGTGGTGGATGTCGCGGTGCAGACGATACCAGCGGCTGGCGGGCAGGTCCGCGTAACAATACAGGATAGTGGTGCAGGTATCCCCGAGCAGGATATGGCACGCGTGTTCGACCGCTTTTATCGTGCCAGCACCAGCCAGATACAAGCGGTGCCGGGTAGCGGCCTGGGTTTGGCAATTGTTAAGCAGATCGCTGAGCTGCATGGCGCTACCGTGCAATTGCAAAACACCGGCAAGGGTTTGCTGGTGACGGTGCTATTGCCTGTCGCATAAAAATAGTTCTTCTTAAGTTTCTCTTAATTTTTGACGGTTATTCTGCATTCCATCGGGTGATAAGTCATCCATTTCACGAGGAGTGCTCCATGAATCGCCGTGTCATTTTCGTTCGCAACAGCCTCGCCATCATGCTGGCGGCCATCGTCGGCGGCAGTTATGTCTATTTTCACGGGGTTGACTTGCCAGCTGCACATGCTGCTCCGCTGGCCACAATGGTGGCGGCACCGACAACAGCAACTGCGCCGATGCTGTCGACGCCGACTGATTTTTCCGGCATTGTCGAGCGCGCTGGTCCGGCCGTGGTCAACATCAGCGTCACTGGCAAGGCCAAACGCAATGCCGACGATACTGCTGAAGTCGATCCCAATGATCCATTTTCCGAATTCTTCAAGCGCTTCGGCCCGCAGTTCCAGCAACAACAACGTGCGCCGCAGATCATGCGCGGCCTCGGTTCGGGCTTCATCATCAGTCCTGATGGCCTGATCTTGACCAATGCCCACGTGGTCGACGGCGCTCAGGAAGTGACCGTCAAGCTAACCGATCGGCGCGAATTCAGGGCCAAGGTGCTGGGCAGCGACAAGCAAAGCGATATTGCCGTCATCCGCATTGCGGCCAAAGATTTGCCAACCGTGCAAATCGGCAATCCTGCCTTGATGAAAGTCGGTGAGCCGGTGCTGGCCATCGGTTCGCCCTATGGTTTTGACAATACCGCGACTGCAGGCATCGTGAGCGCCAAATCGCGTAGCCTGCCGGATGACAATTATGTGCCGTTCATCCAGACCGACGTCGCGGTCAATCCGGGTAATTCCGGTGGACCCTTGTTCAATCTGCGCGGCCAGGTGGTTGGTATCAATTCGCAGATTTACAGCCAGACCGGCGGATATCAAGGCTTGTCGTTCTCGATTCCAATCGATGTTGCCATGAAGGTCGAACAGCAATTGCTATTGCACGGCAAGGTCACTCGCGGACGTCTCGGGGTGTCGGTGCAGGAAGTGAATCAGGCGCTGGCGGAATCGTTCGGCTTGAAGAAATCCGAGGGTGCGCTGGTCAGTTCGGTGGAAAAGGGGAGCCCGGCCGAAAAGGCAGGTGTGCAGCCAGGCGATGTGATTCTGAGTTTCAATAACCAGCCGGTGGATCACTCGGTCGATTTGCCGACGCTGGTGGCTGATGCTGCGCCGGGCAGCACGCAAAAACTGGAAGTCATGCGCAATGGTGCGGCCAAGTCTCTTAATGTGGTGGTTGGCGAGATGAAGGCAACCAAGGATGGCAACGGTAAAAATAGTGGTGAGCCACAAGGCCGGCTCGGCTTGTCGGTGCGGCCGCTGGACAAGGATGAGCAACAACAGATCGGCGTGCATGGCGGCTTGCTGGTGGAAGACGTTGATGGCCCGGCAGCAGTGGCTGGCATCGAAAACGGCGATGTGATCTTGTCCCTGAACGGTACTGCCGTGACCGGTGTTGCGCAGTTGCGTAATTTGGTCGAGAAGGCCGGCAAGAATGTCGCCTTGCTGGTGGAGCGTGGTGACGAGAAAATCTTCGTGCCGGTGAATTTGAACTGATCTGCAGACATTATCATCAGGCCGGACGCCGTATCAAGGCGTCCGGTTTTTTTTCTCAGTCCCAGCGATGTTTGTCGCCGCTGGTGATGGCATCGTGATCGCTGGCAAACATGGCTTCCAGCTCTTCGCGTGCCTGTACTGCCATCGACACCATTTGCTGTTGATCCTTGTAATGCGGATAGAGCTTGTGCAGGGTTTCGATATTGTGGGCACGGAATTTCATCGCCGCCCGATGGGCGCGGTAGGCGCCGAAATCGAGTTCATGCAATACCTGCTTGCCCATTTGCAGCGCGCTTTCGAAGGTTTCTCGCTCCAGCACCGTGACGCCGCGATCCATCAAATCGTATAAATGGGTCACATTGCGTGCACGCGCGGCGATTTTCAGGTGCGGAAATGCGCGCTGGACGGCTTCCACCAGTTTCAGGCTGGCCGGGGCATCATCGATGGCGATCAAGAGCAGGCGGGCTTTGTCTGCTCCTGCGGTGCGCAATAGATCAATGCGTGTGGCGTCGCCGTAAAACACTTTGAAACCGAATTTGCGCAGGGACTCGATCTGATCTGGGTCGTGGTCGAGAATGGTCAGACCGATGCCGTTGGCATGCAGCAGACGCCCGACAATCTGGCCGAAGCGGCCAAAGCCGGCGATGATGACGGGATTGTCCTGCGGTTCTATCTCGTCTTCCGCACGTTTGCCGGAAGCCAGCAGACGCGGCAACAGGAAGCGATCATGCAGCAGCAATAGCAATGGCGTGATGACCATCGACAGTGCCACGACCACCACCAGGATTGATGAAATGCGCGGTGTCAGTACCTGGGCGGCAGCGGCGGCACCAAACACGACAAAGGCGAATTCGCCACCTTGCGACAACAGGAAGGCAAAAAACACCTGCTGGTCGCGCGGAATGCGAAAGCATTTTGCTAGTCCGAACAGAACCACGGTCTTGATGACCAGAAACGCCAGCACTAGACCGAGGATCAGCAAAGGTTGCGCCAGGAAGATGCCGAAATCGACCGACATGCCGACGGCAATGAAAAACAGTCCCAGCAGCAGGCCCTTGAACGGCTCCAGATCACTTTCCAGTGCGTGACGATATTCGGAATCGGCCAGCAACACGCCGGCCAGAAAGGTGCCGAGCGCCATCGACATGCCTACCGATTGCATCAATAGGCAAGTAGCAATCACCAGCAGCAAGGCGAAAGCGGTGAAGATTTCACGCATATCGGTTTTGGCGATGAAGCGCAGGATAGGCTTGATCAGGAAGCGGCCGCCGAAGATTAGCAAGGCAATCACCGCTACCACGCGCAAGGCATGCCACCAGCCCTGGCCACTGCCTTGCGCCACCGCGACGCCGAGCAGGGGCACGGCAGCCATCATCGGAATGGCGGCAATATCCTGAAACAACAGAATGGCAAAGCCGGCCGAACCGGCTGGCGTGGCGCTGAGCTTGCGTTCGCCCAGCGTCGCCAAGGCAATCGCGGTGGACGACAAGGACATGCCGAGCGCGCCGATCAGCGCCACGCGCCAATCAATGCCTACCGACATCGCGGCCAGGCACAATGCCAGACTGACCAGCCCGACCTGGGCGCTCCCCCAGCCGAAAATATGCCGGCGTAACGACCAGAGTCGCTTGGGGTCGAGCTCAAGGCCGATCAGAAATAGCAGCAGGACCACGCCGAATTCGGAAAAATGCAGAATGTCCTCGACTTCGTTGATCAGACCCAGCCCCCAGGGGCCGATGGCGATGCCGGCCAGCAGATAGCCGAGCACCGCGCCGAGACCCAGTTTCTTGGCAATCGGCACGGCCACGACCGCAGCCAGCAGGTAAATCAATGGATTGAGCAGTTGTAGTTCCATGGCGCGCTTCGCTTATTCTGGGATGAGGATGGTTGGCGCGGCCGGGTCTGATGCTGGCCATTGCGGGTAACTGGCCAGCAAGGCGCGGTAGCGTGCCGCATGCAGGGTCAGTGTGTCATTGCTGATATGGTGGGCGCCATACAGCAGGTATGGCGTTTGCCATTGCATGCTGCATAGTCGTGCCGTTTGCTGGTAGGGTGGCAAAAAGTCGTCGAACCGGTGGCCATGATGGCCATCGATCTGGTAAGCCGAGGCATCGCCGCCGGTGCTGGCCACCAGCCACAAGCCCTTGCCACGCAAGGCATCGCCGCCAGGCCCGAAGGCCCAGCCGCGCTGCAGCACCAGATCGAGCCACTCCTTTTGCAGGGCCGGCATGCTGTACCAATGGATCGGATGCTGCAATACCACCAGATCGGCCTCGCGCAACTGTGCCTGTTCGTAGGCGACGTCGATGTGGAAGTCGGGGTAGCATTCATACAAGTCGTGAATGCGGACCTGTGGCAAGGAACGCACGGCATCGAGCATGACGCGGTTGGCCCGCGAGTGTTCGGCGCCAGGATGGGCGTAAAGGATAAGAATGCGCGCAGGTGTCATGTAGGAGTAAGTCTGAATATCGAATAATTTCTGCATCGATTGGAACATATATCGCGATTGCGCGGTCTGGAAGAGATAGCATCCTGCCTTGCCTGAGCCCTGTGTTCGCAAGCGTGATGCCAGAAACCATCGCCTTGCGGCAGTCTGACGCCGTGCGCCATCGCAAAAAGAGCTGATGTGCATGATGTCAAAATCAAATCAATGCGCTTATACTTTGGTAATGTTGTTCGCAGGCGACGCAATTGACCGCATCCATTGATGTCAACTTTCTCTAGCCGCCATGTCCGATATTAGCGATTCCCAATCCAATCAGTCGAGTTCTCCGCCGCCACCGCGCCATCACGCGCCGCAATCCGCGATCGAGACGCCGTGGGCGCAAACCTGGAAATTGTTGGCGGCCCGTTTCAAGGCCATCTCCGACAAGGCCGGCCGGCGCATCATGCAGCGCACGCTCAAGATCGGCATCTCGGCGCGCATCTTTCATCCCGAGAGCGGTGCCAAGGGGTTGCGCGGCAAAACCTTGCAATACTTGGAAGAGTCGATTGCGCAATGGGTCATGTCGCGCGATGTGCTGGTGTTCATGATCCCGACCGTCAATACCAATGGCCTGGTTCATCCCAGCAATATTCGGTTGCGCGACTATGCTAAGCATCTCGATGGCCTGGTGCTGCAGGGTGGTGCCGATGTGTCACCGCAAAGCTACGCCCAGGCCGCCACCCGGCCGGAATGGAATGGCGACCGCGTGCGCGACATGTACGAACTGGAATTGCTGCACGAATTCGTCGAAGCCGGCAAGCCGGTGTTGGGCATTTGCCGCGGTTGCCAGTTGATCAATGTGGCATTCGGCGGCACGCTGTATCAGGATATCGCCACCGATGTGCCGACTGCGATTGCCCATGTCAACGATTTGTACGACAGCAATTATCACGAACTGTCGTTCCCGGCAGGCTCGACGCTGGCCTCGCTGGTCAATGCGCAAAGCGCAATGGTCAACTCAATTCACCATCAGGCTGTCAAGGACCTGGGCCGCGACTTGTCGATTGAAGCAGTGTCCGGATCAGATAGCATCGTCGAAGCGATTCGTTATCGCAAGGCGCCGTTCGTCATGGGGCTGCAATGGCATCCGGAATTCCATCGCGCCGGTGGACCCGAATTGCTCGATTGCATGCCGATTCTGGACAGCTTTCTACGTACCGCGCGCGAGACGCGCTTCTGACGCTGCTCGCTAATCGGGAACCTTCTGTTGCAAAAGCTTATCGAATCGGGCTTGCGCAGCAAAATTGCTCAATTGCTCAATTGCTGACGTATTTTTTAAAAGGAGAACCCTCATGACAACATCCACCCTCAAAACTGTGAGAAACGATATGAAGACATTGGTAAGCGATGCCCAGGAACTGTTCCGCGAAGCCGCCACGGCAACTGGTGAAAAAGCCGAAGAACTGCGCAGCAAAGGCTTGACCATGCTCGAAGCAGCGGTCGAATCGGCGCAGAATGCTCAGGCAATTGCTATAGAAAAAGGCAAGGAAGTCGCCAAGCGCACTGATGATTATGTGCACGAAAATCCATGGCGCGCCGTGGCAATTTCCGCTGGTGTCGGGCTGTTGGTCGGCCTGGTTATTGGTCGCAGCAAGTAAGCGCCGCGCTCGACCATGGACGCTAAACGAACACAGACCACTCCGGAGCGTCCCGGCCTTGTTGCCGGGATGTTGGTGATTGCCAAAAACCTGCTAGCCCTGATTGCCAATCGGATTGAATTGGCAACGCTGGAACTGTCCCAGATCGGTAATAAACTGATCACCTTTTTGGTGCTGTTCGCCATGGCTGCCATTGCCCTGTGGTTTGCGGTGGCTTTCTGGACTGCGCTGCTGGTGTATCTGGCCTGGGATGCGTGGGGCTGGAAGATACTGGCCGGGCTGGGTCTGCTGTTTACGATCGTCACTGCTGCGCTGGCCTGGTATGCGTGCGCATTGCTGCGTCGTAGTGATCTGTCATTGCCGATGACCATGGCCGAGTTGCGCAAAGACCGGGATGCCTTGTTATGAGAGATACCATGGCAAACGTGAAAGACGAGATGCCGTTCGAAGAGCGGCGTCGTAAGTTGCTGGCTGAAGGTGCGTTGCTGCGTATAGGCATCATGGATGCGCGCGTCACCGTGCGTAGTAATTTGAATGCCGAATCGCTGGCAAAAAGTGCAGTCAAGCGCATGTTCGGTTCGGTCAGTTCAACGTTTAGCGGTCTATTCGCTAGCAAGGGTGGTAGTGGCATGCAGATGCCTTCACTGCAATCCTTGCAGTCGTATTCGCCGTATCTGTTGAGCGCCATTTCGTTGTTGTCCAAGCGCTCGTTGCGCAAGCCCTTGCTGTACGGTGGCATCATCAGTGCTGGTGCTGCCATGGCCTATTATTTGACGCGCAAGCGTTCGGATGCAATCGCTGCGGATGCTGAGGCTGATCCAGCAGCAGCGGAAGCTGACTTTCTGTAGCGTGTCCAAATGGTGTCCGTCGGGCACCGGTTATATTCTCTTCAATACTTGTTGGGGTTTGGACGGTGTAGAGCCAGCGATTCAATCAAATCAATAAAATTCAATTCAGGAATCAATCAGGAATCATCATGAAAAAACTCACTATTGGCGCATTGGCCTTGACTCTGCTGGCGAGCGGCTGTGCCGATATGTCGGCCACGCAGCGTGGTACTGCAACTGGCGCCGGTATTGGTGCCGGTATTGGCGGCGTGCTGGGTGCAGCGACTGGCGGCGGCGGTGGTGGTCGTGCAGTGGGTGGTGCGGCCATTGGTGGCGCTTTGGGCGCTGTCATCGGTAACGTCTGGTCGACCCGCATGGAAAACCAAAAACGCGCAATGGAGCAAGCGACCCAAGGCACCGGCGTGCAAGTTACGCAGACGCAGGATAATCGCCTGAAGCTGGAAGTGCCGAGCGATATTTCGTTCGATAGCGGTCGCTCCGACATTCGCCCCAATTTCCGCGTCGTGCTCGACAAGTTCGCTGCGACACTCAATGAAAACCAGGCGACCACAGTGACTATCGTCGGTCATACCGACAATACCGGCAGCGATGCGATCAACAATCCGTTGTCGATGGAGCGGGCTGCGCGTACGCGTGATTATCTAACCACGCGTGGTGTCTCGCCGGGCCGTTTCCATATCGATGGACGTGGTTCGCATGAGCCGCTGGTGGCTAATGATAGTGACTTCAACCGTGCACGTAACCGCCGGGTCGAAATTTTCGTAGCAGAACCTCAGCAACGCTGACCGGCAAGCGCCTGCTGCAAATTGCCACAGGCGTTATCGTTAGTAAGGTCATGCACGATGCTTCATCATGCAAAAGCCCCGCACCTTGCGGGGCTTTTGCTTTAAGGACGTGGCATTGCGTTGATTCCGGCTTATTTGGCTGCGGGTGCTGCGTTCGGGGCCGGTGCAACGGCCGCAACAGGCGCAGGTGTTTCCGGTTCCTTGAACGAAGCGCCCGATTGATTGGCCATGTAGACCACGGTACGGGCAATTTCAACGTCATCCAGTTCAGGATTGCCGCCTTTGGCTGGCATGGCATTGAGGCCGTGCAGCGCATGGTTTAGTAACTTGTCATAGCCTTCGCTGATGCGGGCCTTCCAAGCTGCCGGGTCGCCCACCTTGGGGGCACCGGCGACGCCGGCCGCGTGACAGGCCGAGCAGGTGGATTTGAACACCTCTTCGCCGCTGAGCAATTGCTTCGGTGCATTGGCATCGCGGTAGGTGAAGCCCTCGTCGGCCACTGGCTTGATACGTGCGGCAATCATTTCGGGTGCCTGGCTTGCCGAACCTGCGCCGGTTTTTTGCGCATTCGTGACATATTGCACCAGCAGGACAATGCAGATGATTGGAATCAGGAAGCCAGCCAATACAGCAGCAATTAATTGCTTTGGCGTCTTGATTGCGGATTCGTGCTCGTGATGCGCGTCGCTCATGTTTCCCCCAGTGCAATATTCTACGATAGCGTAAAGAGAGGTGGTGTCTCGCCCAACTTTTGATTATAGACACAATGTATATCGATGGAAACGGGAAATAGTTGCTTGCCATGGACGACAGTCGGGAAAACCGGTATCCTTCATCCTCTTCGACATTCATGTCACATGCGGCTGTAGCTCAGTGGATAGAGTATTGGCCTCCGAAGCCAAGGGTCGCTGGTTCGATCCCAGCCAGCCGCACCATTTTCGTTTGTCCCCTAGTGTCGGTGTTCCTGTTGTTGGCTGATTGCTGCCAGGTGCAGCAACGTCCCTTCCGGGCGCCACTTTTGCCTCAGTCGGTCATCCGCTATCTGCAGGCAGAGGCTCATTCGTTGGAGAGCGCAGCAAGGGGTGGTCTTCACTGCTATTTGCAGGTATATTTTTGCAGAAGCAGTGGCAATGAGTAGTAACTGCTTGCTGGTTGCCGTTGTTCGTATCGCGTTTTGTTTTGTGCGTCGCATTAAAATTGAAGGCGAAAAGCAAGCACAAGCTCGCCTTGGGTTTCTCGGTTGAATACAAAAACAAAAATACAAATACTCGCCGGCGGCCAAAGCAGTAGCGTATTTGAACTGTCAACAAAAAAGTAGTTGTGCTTGTAAAAAAACAGTTTCTCGTCTGGCAGTCCATTGCAGGCGATGGTGTTTTTTTGTGTCCGGGGTAGTCGTGTGTGTTCTGGCGTGGCAGTGCTGGGCAGGGTCTCGGGCTTTGATGATTTTTGTGTTGTGCCTCATTTTGTGACTGTATGTTAATGCACACATCTGACAGGTAACTTGACGATATAACGTATTGATCGTGCGGTAAGAGTTTGACGAATGCTGACGGTAGCAATTATAATCGCCGTGCTTCTAAACTGCCGTCTGCTCGAAATGAGTGCGGCTTGCACGATATTGGATATATATGCTGCGCATTACCCTATTGCAGCTTGTCGCCATGGTCGTCGTTGCATGTGCTGCTGGTTTGTTGGGCGGTAGATCAGCGTTATGGTCGGCGTTGCTGGGCGGGATATGTTGCGTTGTCCCCAATAGCCTGTTCGCCCTGCGCCTTTATATAAGTGCTCGCAAGCCTGATGGGGCTGACCCGATGACTTTTTTCTTCGGGGAATTTATCAAAATTGCTACGACTCTTGCGCTCATGGGCGCAGTTGTTTGGTTGTACCACGATGTGAACTGGCTCGCATTTTTGTTGAGCTTCATTGTGGTGCTTAAAAGTTATTTAATTTTACTGTTTAGACATCGACCATGACCGCAGCTGCGCACGCACCTACCGCATCAGAATACATCGTCCACCATCTGGGTCACTTCACCACGCACCACCAATCCAAGATTGTTGATTTTTCGATTATCAACATGGATACCGTTTTTTGGTCGGTATTCTGTGGCGTGGTTGGTTGCTTGTTGATGTATCTTGCCGCGCGCAAGGCCCACTCCGGCGTGCCGGGCCGTTTTCAGGCTTTCGTTGAAATGATCGTGGAAATGGTAGAAGATCAGTCCAAGAGTATGGTGCACGGAAATCGTACTTTCATTGCGCCATTGGCGTTGACCGTATTCGTCTGGGTGGCCTTGATGAATGCGCTGGACTTTCTGCCAGTGGACCTGGTCTCGGGCATCATGCGTCTGGCCGGATTGGAAGAAATCCATCATCGCATCGTTCCTACCGCTGACTTGAATGGCACGCTCGGCATCGCTTTGGGCGTGCTGACGCTGATGTTGTATTACAGCGTCAAGATCAAGGGCCTGGGCGGTTTTATCCATGAACTGTTTGCAGCACCGTTTGGCATCTGGTTTGCGCCTTTCAACCTGCTGCTCAACGTGATTGAATTTGTGGCCAAAACCCTTTCGCTGGGCATGCGATTGTTTGGCAACATGTACGCGGGCGAACTGTTGTTCTTGCTCATCGCATTGCTAGGTTCGACTGCCACAGCGTTCGGTTTTATCGGCCACGTCGTCGCCGGTTCGATCTGGGCAATCTTCCACATCCTGATTGTGTTGCTGCAAGCATTCATTTTCATGATGTTGACTCTGGTGTATATCGGCCAGGCGCATGAGGCGCATTGATAGGTAGCGGTAAGGTATTAGCATTTATTTTTTGATTTTTGTATTAACTTTAACTTTCTAAGGAATTGTCATGACTGATGTCTCTTTCGTTGCTTTGGCTTGCGGTTTGATCATTGGCCTGGGTGCTATCGGTGCATGTATCGGCATCGGCATCATGGGCGGTAAATACCTCGAAGCATCTGCACGTCAGCCAGAACTGATGAACACATTGCAAACCAAGATGTTCCTGTTGGCCGGCCTGATTGATGCCGCGTTCCTGATCGGTGTCGGTATCGCCATGTTGTTCGCATTTGCCAATCCATTCATCGCGAAGTAATTCGGGCGGCATAGCCGATTCTCATTTTTGCCGGATTAGTTGATTCGGCACACGATATTCTGAGAAGGAAATTACCGTGAACTTAAATGCAACATTGTTTGCTCAGTTCGTGGTCTTCTTCATCCTCGCGGTTTTTACGATGAAATTCGTATGGCCGCCGTTGATCAAGGCGCTCGATGAGCGTGCGAAGAAGATTGCGGACGGCTTGGCTGCTGCGGACCGTGGCAAGGCTGACCTGGCTGCTGCTGAAAAGCGCGCCCAGGCAGAGTTGGCGACAGCACGTGACGAAGGTCAGAAGCGTATTGGCGATGCCGAAAAGCGTGGCCAGCTCATCATCGAAGAGGCCAAGAAGACCGCCTCTGAAGAAGCTGCTCGCATCATCGCCAATGCCAAGGAAGATGCGCAACAGCAAGTGATCAAGGCGCGCGAAGAACTGCGCGGTGCGGTAGCGACCCTCGCGGTCAAAGGCGCCGAGCAGATCCTCAAGCGTGAAGTCAACGCTGGGGTGCATGCTGACTTGCTGAATCAACTGAAAACAGAGCTGTAATATGGCCGAACTCGCAACGATTGCTCGTCCTTACGCAGAAGCGCTGTTCCGTGTGGCCAAGGCTGGCAGTTTGTCGGCTTGGTCCGATCTCGTTTCCGAGATGGCGCAAGCAGCAGCACACCCGGATGTCAAGGTCTTCGTGCAGAATCCAGCTTGGTCGGATGAACAGATTGCCTCGACGTTTATGGCGGTTTTAAAAACCCCGCTGAGCGCGGAAGCGAAAAACTTCGTCAACGCGTTGGTGAAAAACGGTCGCCTGGCGCTGTTGCCTGAAATCGCGGCGCAATTCCTTGTATTGAAAAATGCACAGGAAGGCACTGCCAACGCGGAAATTAGCAGCGCGTTTGCTTTGTCCGGCGTGCAGCTCGAGGAAATGGTTACCGCGCTGGAAAAGAAATTTGGTCGCAAGCTGACTCCTGCCGTCACGGTGGATGAGGCCTTGATTGGCGGCGTGCGCGTGGTGGTCGGTGACGAAGTATTTGATACCTCGGTACGCGCCAAGCTGCAGCAGTTACATGTTGCTCTGGCTGCGTAACGGTCAGAGCCCAAGCGTGAGCTTAAGCGAAAGAAAAATTTTTAGGAGTTAGTATGCAACTCAACGCATCTGAAATCAGCGAGCTGATCAAGAGCCGGATTCAAGGCCTTGGCGATACCGCTGAGATTCGCAATCAGGGCACGGTTATTTCTGTGTCCGACGGTATCTGCCGTATCCATGGTCTGTCCGACGTGATGCAAGGTGAGATGCTGGAATTCCCAGGCAACACATTCGGTCTGGCGCTCAATCTTGAGCGCGATTCCGTTGGTTCCGTTATCCTCGGCGAGTACGAGCATATTTCCGAAGGCGATGTGGTCAAGTGTACCGGTCGTATTCTGGAAGTGCCAATTGGTCCTGAACTGTGCGGCCGCGTGGTCAATGCACTGGGTCAGCCTATCGATGGCAAGGGTCCGGTCAATGCCAAGTTGTCGGCACCGATCGAAAAGATCGCGCCAGGCGTGATTGCCCGTCAATCGGTTTCCGAGCCGATGCAAACCGGTATCAAGTCGATTGATGCCATGGTGCCTATCGGCCGTGGCCAACGTGAGCTGATCATTGGCGATCGCCAAACCGGCAAGACTGCTGTTGCGATTGATGCGATCATCAATCAAAAGGGCCAGAACGTGACATGTATCTATGTCGCAATCGGTCAAAAAGCATCGTCGATCAAGAATATCGTGCGCGCTCTGGAAGCACACGGCGCGATGGATTACACCATTGTCGTGGCAGCGTCGGCGTCGGAATCGGCAGCGATGCAATATGTGTCGGCCTACTCCGGTTGCACCATGGGTGAATACTTCCGTGATCGTGGTCAAGACGCGCTGATCGTCTATGATGATCTGTCCAAGCAAGCAGTAGCTTATCGTCAAGTGTCGCTGCTGCTGCGCCGTCCACCAGGCCGTGAAGCTTATCCTGGCGACGTGTTCTATTTGCACAGCCGCCTGCTGGAACGCGCAGCACGCGTCAACCCGGATTACGTCGAAAAGTTCACCAATGGTGAGGTCAAGGGCAAGACTGGTTCGCTGACGGCATTGCCAATCATTGAAACCCAGGCTGGCGACGTTTCTGCCTTCGTTCCTACCAACGTGATTTCGATCACCGACGGTCAGATCTTCCTGGAAACTTCCTTGTTCAACGCTGGTATCCGTCCTGCGATCAACGCCGGTATTTCGGTGTCGCGCGTTGGCGGTGCTGCGCAAACCAAGGTCATCAAAAACTTGTCTGGCGGTATCCGTACCGACTTGGCGCAGTATCGTGAATTGGCCGCGTTTGCACAATTTGCTTCCGATCTGGACAGCGCAACCCGCAAGCAGCTCGACCGCGGTGCACGTGTGACTGAATTGCTGAAGCAAGCGCAATATGCGCCACTGTCGATTTCGCTGATGGCGGTGACGTTGTTCGCCGTCAACAAGGGCTATCTGGATGACATCGAAGTCAAGCAAGTGCTGTCCTTTGAAGCCGGCGTGCACAGCTTCCTGAAGTCCAGCCAAGCTGCCTTGCTGCAAAAGATCGAAGACACCAAGCAACTTGATAAAGAAGCGGAAGCTGCATTGGCCGCTGCGATTGCTGAGTTCAAGAAATCCGGCGCGTATTAATCTCACTGAAGCTATAAGGAGTCAGTCTCATGGCTACAGGTAAAGAGATACGCGGCAAGATCAAGAGCGTCGAAAATACGAAGAAGATCACCAAGGCGATGGAAATGGTCGCTGCATCCAAAATGCGCAAGGCGCAAGACCGGATGCATGCGGCACGTCCCTACAGTGACAAGATTCGTAATATCGCCGCCAACTTGTCGCGCGCCAATCCCGAGTATACGCATCCGTTCATGGTCAAGCAGGATGGCGCCAAGAAGGTGGGTTTCGTCATCGTCACAACCGACAAGGGTCTGTGCGGTGGTATGAACACCAACTCCTTGCGCCTGACTACGGCCAAGTTCCGCGAACTGGAAGCTGAAGGCAAGACGGTTGAAACGGTAGCGATTGGCAACAAGGGTTTTGGTTTCCTCAATCGTGTTGGTGCCAAGGTGGTTGCACATGTCACCCATTTGGGCGACACGCCGCACCTGGAAAAACTGATCGGCCCCGTCAAGGTGCTGCTCGATGCTTACCAGGAAGGCAAGCTCGATGCGGTCTATCTGGTCTACACGAAGTTCATCAATACGATGAAACAAGAGGCGACACTGCAGCAACTGCTGCCGTTGGCAAGTGATAGCCTAGTGGCCGATGAGGGCACGCACTCGTGGGATTACATCTACGAACCTGATGTACAAAGCGTCGTGGATGAGTTGCTGGTGCGTTACGTCGAAGCGCTGATCTACCAGGCCGTGGCAGAAAACATGGCTTCCGAACAGTCAGCCCGTATGGTGGCGATGAAGGCAGCAAGCGATAACGCTGGTAACGTGATCGGCGAGTTGAAGTTGGTCTACAACAAAACTCGTCAGGCTGCGATTACCAAGGAACTGTCCGAAATCGTCGCCGGTGCGGCCGCGGTCTAAAGACTTCATGCAGAGATGCGTAACAAGTTTTAATTTTATATATTGAAGGAACGAAAATGGCTGATGGCAAAATCGTTCAGTGTATCGGCGCTGTGGTGGACGTGGAGTTTCCCCGTGACGCGATGCCTAAGATTTACGACGCCTTGAAGATGGACGGCTCCGAACTGACGCTGGAAGTGCAACAGCAACTCGGCGACGGTGTTGTGCGTACCATTGCATTGGGTACTTCGGATGGTCTGCGTCGCGGTATGGTAATCAGGAACACAGGCAAGGGTATCACCGTGCCAGTCGGCAAGGCGACGCTGGGTCGTATCATGGACGTGCTGGGTAACCCGATCGATGAATGCGGTCCGGTGAGCCACGCGCAAACTGCCACGATTCACCGCAAGGCGCCTGCATACGATGAGCTGTCGCCATCGCAGGAATTGCTAGAAACCGGCATCAAGGTGATTGACTTGGTGTGCCCGTTTGCCAAGGGCGGTAAAGTTGGTCTGTTCGGTGGCGCGGGTGTGGGCAAGACCGTGAACATGATGGAACTGATCAACAACATCGCCAAGGCACACAGCGGCTTGTCCGTGTTTGCCGGTGTTGGTGAGCGTACGCGTGAAGGTAACGACTTCTATCACGAAATGGCTGACGCTAAAGTGGTTGATCTGGAAAATCCAGAGAATTCCAAAGTGGCGATGGTCTACGGTCAGATGAACGAGCCGCCAGGTAACCGTCTGCGCGTAGCGTTGACCGGCCTGACCATTGCGGAAGGTTTCCGTGATGAAGGCAAGGACGTGCTGTTCTTCGTCGACAACATCTACCGCTACACACTGGCCGGTACTGAAGTGTCCGCGCTGCTGGGTCGTATGCCTTCGGCGGTGGGTTACCAACCGACGCTGGCTGAAGAAATGGGCCGTCTGCAAGAACGTATCACGTCGACCAAGACTGGTTCGATCACATCGATCCAGGCCGTCTACGTGCCAGCCGATGACTTGACCGATCCGTCGCCTGCTACCACGTTTGCTCACTTGGATTCGACCGTCGTTCTGTCGCGTGACATCGCTTCGCTGGGTATCTATCCTGCGGTCGATCCACTCGATTCGACCTCGCGTCAGCTCGACCCGCAAGTCGTTGGTCAAGAGCACTACGAAACAGCACGCGCTGTTCAAGGTACTTTGCAACGCTACAAGGAATTGCGCGACATTATCGCGATTCTGGGCATGGACGAACTGGCTCCGGAAGACAAGCTTCTTGTTGCACGCGCGCGTAAGATGCAACGTTTCCTGTCGCAACCGTTCCACGTTGCTGAAGTGTTCACCGGCTCGCCTGGTAAATACGTTTCGCTGAAAGACACGATCAAGGGTTTCAAGATGATCGCAAGCGGCGAACTCGATCACCTGCCAGAACAAGCGTTCTACATGGTTGGCACGATCGAAGAAGCAATCGAAAAAGCCAAGAAGATCAACTAAGGTCTTCTTGACGTCCTCTTGATCTTCGTGATGCCGTGTCTGTCTGGAAGTCTCAGGCGGCACGGTTGAACGGATAGGAAACGATATGGCAAATACAATTCACGTCGACGTAGTCTCCGCCGAAGAAGCAATCTTCTCCGGCGAGGCAGAGTTCGTCGCGTTGCCGGGTGAAGCGGGTGAGCTGGGGATTTACCCTCGCCACACCCCCTTGATCACGCGCATCAAGCCGGGTGCCGTACGCATCAAGATCCCCGGTCAGGCGCAGGAAGAATTAGTCTTCGTCGCCGGCGGCTTGCTGGAAGTGCAACCTGACACAGTGACTGTGCTGGCCGATACTGCAATTCGCGGTGTCGATCTGGACGAAGCCAAAGCCATGGAAGCGAAGAAACTCGCCGAAGAAGCCCTGGCTAACCGTGACTCGAAGATCGATTACGCAGCAGCCCAAGCCGAATTGGCAACGGCGGTGGCGCAATTGGCGGCGATTCACAAACTGCGTCAGAAGCGTTAAGCAGTTTGGCAAGACACTCGCAGTAAATTAAGGAAGGCAGCTTAGGCTGCCTTTTTTATTTTGTCCGGTTGACTGACATTGGAGCTGGCAAGTGACCGACAAGCCGTCTTCCCCACGATGCGGTACAGTGGAGTCAATGAGTCACAGCAAAGGAGTCTCCTGATGCCAACCGCTACTTCGCAAGCGCAACAGTCACCACGCCAGCCCGTGATCGCCGTAGTCGGCCTGTCAGACCGCCCGGATCGCGCAAGCAATGAGGTCAGTGCTTACATGCAGCGCCATGGCTATCGCATCGTTGGCATCAATCCACGCCATGCCGGCAGCATGGTGCTTGGCGAGCTATGTTATGCCAGCTTGCGCGAGGCGCAGCAAGCCCTTTCTGCCAGTGGAGAGCGGCTTGATATCGTCAACTGCTTTCGCCGTGCAGAAGATATCCCGCCCATCGTCGACGAGGCAATTGCGGTAGATGCCAGCTGCGTCTGGATGCAGCTTGGTATCGTCAACGAAGCCGCCGCAGCCAAAGCGCGTGCCGCTGGCCTGCAGGTGATCATGGATCGCTGCATCAAAATCGAACATGCCATGGGCATCACGCACGGCGTGCTTTAGCGCCGTCAGCCGATGACCCTCACCTTACTTCCCGGAGAGCATGAAAATGAGTGTGCGTGAACAATTTCGCTTCAATAAGAATACCGAGATCAACGACGCATTGGCCGCGACCAAACCGCTATCGAGCGGTGACAAGGCCGCCGACAAGTTGCTGGTGCAGCAAGTGGCGCAACAGATCGGAGAGCAGCAGGCAATGCTCTACGCTGTCGGTAAACAGAAAGTTCTGGTGGTGTTGCAAGGCATGGATACCAGCGGTAAGGATGGCACGGTCAGCGGCGTATTTGACAGCGTCAATCCTGAAGGCTTGCGCGTCATCAGCTTCAAGGCGCCCAACGCACAGGAGTTACAGCACGATTATTTGTGGCGCATCCACCAGCAGGTGCCACGTCAAGGGGAAGTGGTGGTGTTCAATCGCAGTCACTATGAAGATGTGCTGATTACGCGCGTGCATGACTTGATTGATGGCGCGGAATGCACGCGCCGCTATGGACAAATTCGCGATTTCGAACGCATGCTCAGCGAGACCGGCACGGTCATCGTGAAATGCTTTTTGCATATTTCGAAGGACGAGCAACGTACGCGTTTGCAAGCGCGTGTCGATGATGTCACTAAGCATTGGAAGTTTGATCAGGCTGATTTGAAAGAGCGCGAGTATTGGACCCAATACCAACAGGTGTATGCGGCCGCGTTGCAGGCCTGCGATGCCGACTGCGCCCCGTGGTATGTGATTCCAGCCAACTCCAAGACGCATCGCAATCTGGCAATTTCGCATATTGTGCTGGAGACTTTACAAGACATGAGGCTGGCTTTTCCCGCTGCCAACAAGGAGCTCGCTGGCCTCAAGGTGAAATAAGCATGCGTCGCTGGCTTCCTGAATTGCTCGCCTTGCCGCTATTGCCTTGGCTGCTGGCGCAAGGCAAGCGCACTCGCCGTATCACTCCACGCATGCCGGAAGCGGCAGGGCAGCGCAGTGGTATCGCCGCCGCACCATTGCTGGCCAACGATCTGGCACCATTGGCCTTGCTGGCCATCGGCGAATCCACAGTTGCCGGTGTCGGCGTAGATGACCAGCAGCAGGCGATTACGGCACAGTTGGCCAAGCAATTGGCGACCCATTACCAGCGTCCGGTCAGTTGGCATGCCTGTGGCAAGAATGGCGCGACTGTGGCCGATGCCATGACGGCGCTGGCAACCGGCAGCATGCAATTGCCGGCGCAACCAGTGCAGGTGTTGTTGGTCGCGTTTGGCGTTAATGACACGACCGCGTTTCATAGCAGCCAGCGCTACCGGCGCGACTTGCAACGCTTGCTCGATCATGTGCAACAGGCAGTGCAGCCGGCATTGGTGGTCGTCACAGGGGTGCCGCCGGTACACCGTTTTTCGGCACTGCCGCAGCCGCTGCGTCACGTGCTTGGGCAGAAAGCACAGGTACTGACGAGGACTGCACGCGAACTGGTGCAACAGCGCAGCAACACCATTTTCGTGCAAGTGATTCAGGGGCATCCGGATTTGCTGGCGTATGACGGCTATCATCCCGCTGCAGTCGGCGTACGCCTGTGGGCCGAAGATCTGGCGCAGGCAGTGGTCGCCAGCCTGGGCCAGTAACTGCAGCGCAGGTCATTCCCGCTCAGTCGATCAGTGCAACCACTGGTTGAACACGCGATCGTACTCGCCGGTGGCTTTGAGCATGTGCATCCAGGCGTCGACATATTCCTTGAAGGCGACATCGGCGCGCGGCAGCATGAAGGCTTTTTCGGCGAACTGCAAAGGCTGGTCGGACTTGATCGAACACAATTCCGGATGTTGCTTGGCTTGCCACAAAGTTTCGCTGGCATCGGTCACCATGATGTCGGCCTTGCCATCGATGATCTGCTGGAAGATGGTGACATTATCCGGATGCAGAATCAATTGGGCGCGTCGAAAATGGCTGCGGGCAAAGCGCTCATTGGTGCCGCCCGGATTGACGATGGCGCGCGTGCCGGGCTGGTCGATCATGTCCATTGACTGGAACTTGCCGACGTCAGTGCAGCGTGCGATGGCGGCCTTGCCATCGACCATGTGGGCAGCCGCAAACGACGCCTTCTTGAGACGCTCCAGCGTGACCGACACGCCGCCCATGGCGATGTCGCATTTCGACAGGAAATCATCCATCAGCGTGCTCCAGCTGGTCTTGACCAATTGCGCTTGCACACCTAGCGACTTGGCCAGCAATTGCGCCAGGTCGACATCGATACCTTCGAAACTGTTATCAGACTTGAAATAGGTGAAGGGCTTATAGTCGCCTGTCATGCAGACCCGCAACGTACCGTTCTTGAGGATATCATCGAGCCTGCTGTCAGCCGCATGGGCTGATTGACCAATCAGGTTGGCGCACAGCAGGAGCAGTGTGCAAAGGATAGTTTTCATTGTCGTCTCCGTCTTTTTATTGAGCGCTGACGATATCACGCAGCGCCGGCCGCATCAATCATCGACACCGCGCACTGATGCCACCAGCCAGGATAAACCCAGGGCCATGCTGGAATGCGATAATAGCGGTTTGCCGTAGTGGCCCACACGATCGCCTCGATCGCTCTGACTGCACCAAGCCCATGCCTCAATTTGCTCCGCTCAAAAACGATACTTTCCTGCGTGCACTGCTGCGCCAGCCGACCGACTACACGCCACTGTGGCTGATGCGCCAGGCGGGTCGCTATTTGCCTGAATACCGCGCCACGCGCGCGCGCGCCGGTTCCTTCCTGGGGTTGGCGAAAAATCCCGATTATGCGACCGAAGTGACGCTGCAGCCATTGGCGCGTTACCCGCTTGATGCCGCGATCCTGTTTTCGGACATCCTGACGGTGCCCGATGCGATGGGACTCGGTTTGTATTTTGCCGATGGTGAGGGGCCAAAGTTCGAACGACCGCTACGCGACGAACAGGCCGTCATGCGCTTGCAAGTACCGCAACTGGACAGCCTGCAATATGTCTTCGATGCAGTGACGCAGATTCGTACTGAACTCGATGGTCGGGTGCCATTGATCGGTTTTTCCGGCAGTCCATGGACTTTGGCCTGTTATATGGTCGAAGGCGGTGGCTCGGATGACTTTCGTACCGTCAAGACCATGCTGTACGATCGTCCTGATCTGATGCACCACATCCTCAAGACCAACGCCGCCGCCGTGGCCGCCTATCTCAATGCACAGATCGAGGCAGGCGCACAGGCGGTGATGATTTTCGATACCTGGGGTGGTGCGTTGGCCGATGGCATTTATCAGGAGTTTTCCTTGCGCTATATGGCCGATGTGATGCGCCAACTCAAGCGTGAGCACGATGGTCAGCAGATTCCTGCGATCGTCTTCACCAAGGGTGGCGGTTTGTGGCTGGAGCAGATTGCCGATATCGGCGCCGATGCGGTCGGCCTGGACTGGACTGTCAATCTGGGTGATGCGCGTCGCCGGATTGGAGACCGGGTGGCATTGCAAGGCAATCTCGACCCTAATGTGTTGTTCGCTGGAGCGCCGCAGATTCAAGCCCAGGTACGGCGGTTGCTCAACGCGTTCGGCAAGCCGCAAGCGGGTGCTGGCCATGTATTCAATCTGGGCCACGGGATTTCGCAATTCACACCGCCGGAAGCGGTAAATGTACTGGTCGATGCAGTGCATCAATTCAGCCGTGAGCAACGCGCCTGAACCTTGCCAATCACCGCTGCGCTATTTCGGGTCAGCGAGGCCCGTGCTTGATGTCTTTTGATCAAGACCTTTCCGTCACTTATGCACAAAGCCGGCGCTCTTTTTGCATCGATTCATTTATATCTATATTTAGAATTTATTCGAATTTCATGTTTTGTAAGTGATTGAATTTAAACGATAAATTTTCTGCTTGGGTTTTGGGCATTTTATCGGAAGCCGCATGAAATGGGGCCTTGCGGGCTGTCAAGAGGGGTTTGTCCACAAAGTTATCCACAGGATTTGTGGATAGTTCGAAAATGACTTATGAAACCGCGACTTACGTCTCTTTTTCACGTTTTACTTTAGCTAGCACACGCTTATCCGACGTGTCTGTAGGGCGATTCCCTACAGAGATTGCTTGACAGAAATTGGTGCGTGCTTGCCAGAAACGACCGTTCCTGTGCTCCAAAAATAGACTTATGCACATTGCAGCCTGGCAGCGCCGGGCTAATTTTTTTTAATAAATTATTTTCAAGTTGCTGGCTTGTTTTGTAAGTCATTGATTTTAAACAAGTTAAATTCTGCTTTTGATTTGGGCATTTTATTGAAAGCCGCATCCAGACTGGCATCAACGCTGTCAAGCCCAAGTTACCCACAAAGTTATCCACAGCTTTTGTGGATAGTTAAAAAAGTAGTTATGAAACCGTTAGTTAGGCCACCTTTTCAGGAATCACATTAAGTTCGTGGAACATTGCATACTCCAGATCGTCCTCGACACGCCGCTTGACAGGACCTTCGATTACCGTTGGCGCGCCGCCGCAGAAGTGCCCGGACAAGAGCGAGCTCCGTTGCCCCAAGTCGGGCAACTGGTCATCGTCTCGTTTGGACGACGCGAAGTGGCGGGCTTGATCGTCGGTCTGGCGCAGCACAGCGAGGTGCCGGAAAGCAAGCTGAAAGAGGTCATCGCCGTGCGCAGCCAGTTGTCGCCGTTATCGGCACAGTGGTTGGCCTTGTGCGGTTTCGCCGCGGATTATTACCAGCGACCCTTGGGCGAGGTGGCATTGCCGGGTTTGCCCAAGAATCTGCGGGCATTGAAAAGCACGGCGCTGGATCGCGCCGTAAAGAAGCTCGATAAACTCGCCACCACGCTTGATCATGATGGCAATGCCGTCAATACCCCGCAGCTCAAACCTGAGCAGCAAGACGCAGTCGATGTCATCGCCTCGGCACAGGGCTTTGCGCCGATACTGCTCTATGGTGTGACCGGCAGTGGCAAGACCGAGGTTTATCTGCAGGCTGCGGCACGACTATTGGCGCGCAGCGAGGAAGCTGGCGAGACTGCACAAATCCTGGTGCTGGTGCCAGAAATCAATTTGACGCCGCAACTGGAGTCGAATATTCGTACGCGTTTTCCAGGTGTGCATGTGGTCAGCCTGCATAGCGGCCTGGCCGAAGGCGAGCGCACCCTCAATTGGATCGCCGCGCATCAGGGACAAGCGCGCATCGTGCTCGGCACGCGACTGGCAATACTGGCATCGCTGCCGCATCTCAAGTTGATTGTCATCGACGAAGAGCATGATCCTTCCTACAAGCAGCAAGAAGGCTTGCGCTATTCGGCGCGCGATCTGGCGGTGTGGCGCGCCCATCAATTGGGGATTCCGGTGGTGCTTGGCTCGGCCACGCCATCGTTGGAAACCTGGCAGCACACCCAGGCCGGCCGTTATCGCAAGTTGCAATTGCGCGAACGTGCCGTGCGCGACGCCGTGTTGCCGCAAGTACGCATGATCGACATGGAGCGCGACCGGCCCAATGATGGCTTGACCTCGACCTTGGTCGCGGCGCTGAAGCTACGTCTGGAGCGCGGCGAGCAATCCTTGTTGTTTCTCAACCGGCGCGGTTATGCCCCGGTACTCAATTGCGATGCCTGCGGCTGGATTAGCAATTGCATGCGCTGCACATCGTTCATGGTGTTGCATAAGCCCGAGCGGCGTTTGCGTTGTCATCATTGCAGCTTGGAGTTGTATATCCCGAAGGCATGTCCTACCTGCGGCAATGTCGATCTGCAACCGCTGGGGCGTGGTACCCAACGCGTTGAAGAGGGCTTGCAGGCGATGTTTCCCGAGGCCCGCATCTTGCGTATCGATGCTGATTCGACCCGGCTCAAGGGGGCGGCGCAAAGCGCTTTCGACAGCGTCCATCGCGGCGAAGTCGATATTTTGATCGGCACCCAAATGGTGGCAAAAGGACACGACTTCAAGCGCCTCACGCTGGTTGGCGTGATGAACCCGGATACGGCGCTGTTCTCGCATGACTACCGCGCCAGCGAACGGCTGTTTGCGCAATTGATGCAGGTTGCTGGTCGTGCCGGTCGCGCCGGTCAAAAGGAAGGTGGCAGTCCCAGCGAAGTCTTGATTCAGAGTCGTTACCCACATCATCCGTTGTATGGTGCCGTGGCAGCGCACGACTACGACGGCTTTGCCTCGCAATTGCTGGAAGAGCGTCAGCAAGCGGCGCTGCCGCCGTTCATCTATCAAGCCTTGCTGCGCGCCGAAGCCAATGAAGTGGCAGTCGCCCTGGCGTTCCTGCAAGATGCGGCCACTTGTCTGGCACATCCAGGCATTACCATCAATGACCCGATTCCGATGACCATGACGCGCGTCCACAATGTCGAGCGCGCCCAATTATTGATCGAATGTGCCTCGCGCCCGGCATTGCAAGCGTTTCTGCGCGACTGGCTGGAGCTGCTGCGCCAAATGAAAACCCGCGCCAAATGGTCGCTGGAAGTCGATCCGGTCGATATTTGAGCGGCGCTGGCGACATCTCACGCCTGCGATACGGCTGTTCGTCGCAAACGCCTGGCAGCGAGGGTCTGCGCCAAGCATGATGGCGGCTTGTCATGTTCAGGAGTCATCATGTTGCAAGCCATTCTTTCTCACACGCCACACTGGGTCTGGCCCTTGCTGGCCTACTTGTTGTATCGCGGTTGGATCGCCCGGCACGACCGCGAGGCCGGAATCATCCGGGTGATGCTGCTGCCGTTGGTCATGCTTGGATTGGCGGTGCAAGGCCTGCTGGCGCGCGCTCTGCATGATCCGGAAGTGTTGATTGTCACGCTGGTGGCGGTCGCTGCAGGTGTCACCTGGGCTTGGCAAAGGACGCCGTTCAATGTCACGGTGCCATCGGGGGGGGCCAGCATTTTCGTGCGCGGCAGCTGGCGGCCACTGGCAATGACGGTATTCATCTTTGCGTTGAAATACAGCGTTGGCGTGACGCAGGCCATTCATCCGCTCCTACTGCAGAGTTTGATGATGTCGCTGAGCATCGCTGTCTTGTATGGGGGATTTGCTGGACTGTCGCTGGGGCGGGTGTTGCGAATCTGGCATCTTTATCGGCAGGCGCAGTCTGATTTTAGGCCGGCTGCGAGCGGATCTTAGCTGCCGTCGGACCCGCCAGGCTGGCAATAAGTAGGGGATGGGGTAGGACAAGCCACAGTGCACGCAGTCAAGCCAAGGTTTTCAGGCAGCAAGCCGGTATAATCTGCTCTGCTTCAATTCAGGCTTTGTTTTACCTTGTTCACTGTGCGGCTGCGCGCCGCCTATTTATCTGCCCCCATGCTTGCTCAACAAAAACAACGTATTACCGAATTATTCCAGGCGGCGCTGGCGCCGCTGGTCGCCGGCACCGAGTTGGCACCTACTGTGACGCTGGAGCGCCCGCGCGACCCATCGCATGGCGATATCGCCTGCAATCTGGCTATGCAATTGGCCAAACCGCTGAAAAAGAACCCGCGCGAACTGGCGCAAGCGCTGGTCGAGGCCTTGCTGGCGCTGCCCGGTCGCGAAGAATTGATTGCCTCGGCCGACATCGCTGGTCCTGGTTTCATCAACCTGCGAGTGGCCGATACCGCTAAACAGGCGGTGGTCAAGACAGTGCTGGCTGAAGGCGCAGACTATGGCAAGAGCCAAGCTGGCGCCGGCAAGAAAGTGCTGGTCGAATTCGTCTCCGCCAATCCGACCGGACCGCTGCACGTTGGTCATGGCCGTCAAGGTGCGCTCGGCGATGCCATGTCGGCCTTGTTGCAGTCGCAAGGTTTCGATGTCTTGCGCGAGTTCTATTACAACGACGCTGGCGTGCAGATCGCCACGCTGGCCAGCTCAGTGCAGGCACGTGCGCAAGGCCACAAACCGGGCGATGCGGCCTGGCCGGAATCGGCCTACAACGGCGACTACATCGCCGACATCGCGCGTGATTTCCTGGCAGGCAAGACCGTTGCCGCCAGCGATGGTGAGCCAGCAACTGCCAGTGGCGATGTGCAAGACCTGGATTCAATCCGCCGTTTTTCGGTCGCCTATTTGCGCCGCGAACAGGATCTGGATTTGCAGGCCTTCGGTGTCAAGTTCGATAACTACTATCTGGAATCTTCGCTATACAGCGAAGGCAAGGTCGCCGCTGCTGTCGACGCCTTGATCAAGGCTGGCAAGACCTACGAGCTGGATGGCGCATTGTGGTTGCGCACCACCGATTATGGCGACGACAAAGATCGCGTCATGAAAAAAACCGACGGCACCTACACCTACTTCGTACCCGATGTGGCTTATCACATCACCAAGTGGCAACGCGGTTACGGCAAGGTTATCAATGTTCAGGGCAGTGACCACCACGGCACCATTGCGCGCGTACGCGCTGGCTTGCAGGCAGCTAACGTTGGCATCCCGCAGGGTTATCCCGACTATGTGCTGCACAAGATGGTGACCGTGATGAAAAACGGCGAAGAGGTGAAAATCTCCAAGCGCGCCGGTTCCTATGTGACGCTGCGTGACCTGATCGAATGGTCCAACGGGGAAATAGTCGAAGGTGAACCGGTCGATCTCACGCGTGGTCGCGACGCTGTGCGCTTCTTCCTGATTTCGCGCAAGGCCGATAGCGAATTCGTGTTCGATGTCGATGTCGCCTTGACCCGCAACGACGAAAACCCGGTCTATTACGTCCAATACGCCCATGCGCGCATCTGCTCGGTGCTGGCGCAATGGGGAGGCGATGTAAGCACGCTGGATCAGGTGCAGGATCTGACACCACTGACGGCACCACGCGAAGTGAGTCTGCTGGCCAAACTGGCGGAATATCCGGAAGCCCTGACCTATGCCACCCAGGAACTGGGGCCGCATCAGATTGCCTTCTATTTGCGGGATCTGGCCGGCGAGTTGCATAGCTACTACAATGCGGAACGTGTGCTGGTCGATGATGCATCGACCAAGATGGCGCGTCTGGCGCTCATGAGTGCCACGCGTCAGGTACTGCGCAATGGTTTGGCGCTCATCGGTGTTTCTGCGCCGACAAGAATGTAATCCTGTAGACCTGTATGAAGACTCAAGTGAAACAACACAATCTGATCTTACGCAAGCAAGCCGGTGGTACCTTCCTCGGCCTTATCCTCGGACTCATTGTCGGTCTTGGCATCGCGGTAGTCGTGGCGCTGATGATCACCAAGTCGCCGATTCCTTTCGTCAACAAGGTGATCAAGCAAGACCGCACCGAATTGTCGCCAGGTCAGTCCTCGGACCCCAACAAGCCGTTGTACGGTAACCGCGACAATAGTGCCGCCGCCAGCAATAACGCTGCCAAGGCACAGAGCAAGCCGGCGCCGGATGCCAAGCAGACCGATGTGACGCCGCCGAAGCCGGTTGATGCCGCCAAGGACAAACCGGCTACTCCTGCCAAGGACGCCACCGGCAAGACCGACAGCGCGAGCAGTTCAGGCAACCCGGCTGACGACAAATGGAGCTATTTCCTGCAAACCGGCGCTTTCCGCGAACAGGCCGATGCCGAGAGCGCACGCGCCAAACTCGCTTTGCTGGGTTTTGAAGCCAAGGTCAGCGACCGTCCGTCCGACAACGGCACTTTGTACCGGGTACGCATCGGTCCGATCAGTCAGTCGGAAACCGTGAACCGGATGCGCAGCAAACTGTCTGACAACGGCATTGATGCCGCTGTCGTGCGCGTTCCCAGATAATTTTTCATCATCAGCATTTCCTATTAGCAGCGTCTCTGGCGTGGCCGGTGTCCGGCCCCGTGATTCGCACCTTCAGAAGGGGTTCACTTTATGCGTTTGTTCCGTCATGCTCTCGCTGCCATCAGCCTGGGTTTACTGGCCATTGCCGCCAGCGCTTCACCTGCCAATCCACAGAACGGCACCGATTACCGTACGCTGGAGCAAGCTCAGCCGACCGAATCCGGCAAGAAAGTCGAAGTGGTTGAATTCTTCTGGTACAACTGCCCGCATTGCGCCGCGTTCAATCCGATGCTGACTGCCTGGGTCAAGAAGCAGGGCGACAAGATCGTCTTCAAGCAAGTGCCAGTGGCGTTCCGCGATTCTTTCATCCCTCAGCAAAAGCTGTATTACACGCTGGAAGCCATGGGCAAGACCGAAGAACTGAACCAAAAGATTTTCCAGGCTATCCACGTTGACAATCAACGCATCGATACCGACAAAACGATCCTTGAGTACATCGAGAAGCAAGGCATCGACAAGCAAAAATTCCTCGATCTTTACAACTCCTTCGGCATCCAGACCAAAGTGCGTCGCGCTGCACAATTGCAGGAAGTGTTCAAGATCGACGGCGTGCCGACGATTGCGATTGATGGCCGTTTCCTGACCTCGCCATCGATTGCCGGTGGCTCGATGGCTGGCCAGCCTGAGTCGATGCAACAAGCTGCTTCACTGCAAGTCATGGATCATCTGGTGGCCAAGGTCATCGCTGAGAAAGCCGGCGATACTGGCAAGGCTGCAGCCAAGAAGAAGTAAGTTGTTGTGAGTCGATCACGGTCCGTCGCTCGCAAGAGGACGGGCCGTTTTTGTTGGATAGCCATCTTCAATATTCAATAGGGATTCTTCCATGCAACGTGTCTTTATCACTGGTGCCTCGAGCGGCATCGGCGCTGCGCTGGCGCGTGCCTATGCTCGCCAGGGCGCGATACTTGGTCTGGTGGCACGACGTCGTGAGGTGCTTGAACAATTACGCAGCAGCCTGGACCATCCCGAGCAGCATCACATTTATGCGCTCGATGTGACCGACCACGCTGCTTTGCAAGCGGCTGCCACGCAGTTTATCGATACCCATGGTGGTGCTGATGTGGTCATCGCCAATGCCGGCATTTCGCAAGGTACCTTGACTGATTACGCCGAAGATCTCCCTGTGTTTGAACGCATCATCGCCACCAATGTCACGGCCACCGTGGCAACTTTTCAACCCTTTCTGAGCGCGATGCGAGCGCAGCCGCGCCCAGACCTGTGTCGTCTGGTCGGCATCGGCAGCGTCGCCGGCATTCGCGGCTTGCCAGGTGCGGGTGCCTATAGCGCGTCCAAGGCGGCTGTGATCAGTTACTGCGAATCCCTGCGGGTGGAACTGCGTACCAGTGGCATCAAGGTAGTCACCATCGCTCCTGGCTACATCGATACGCCGATGACGCAGATCAATCATTACCGCATGCCCTTCCTGATGCCCGTGGCGCAATTCGCTGAGCGTGCATTGGCGACCATCGCCGCTGGCCATAGCTATCGCGTGATTCCCTGGCAGATGGGCGTGGTCGCCAAGTTGCTGCGACTATTGCCCAATAGCGTGTACGACTTTGCGTTTGCCCGCGCGCCGCATAAAAAGCGCAAGCCCTGAATAACCTGGCGGGCGCCGTACCGGAATTATCGGCCACCGTTGCCCTCCTCAATTTGAATGACTGCCATGAAAATCATCTACGCCGGAACACCTGAATTCGCCGCCGTTGCCCTCAATGCTCTGTATGACGCCGGACATGAAATCACGCTGGTGTTGACGCAACCGGATCGCCCGGCGGGACGCGGCATGCAATTGCAGGCGTCGCCCGTGAAGCAATGCGCGCTGGCGCATGGCACGCCGGTGGCGCAACCGGTGTCGTTGCGGCTCGATGGCAAATATCCCGAAGTCGCGCGCGAAGCCGATGTCTTGCTGCGCGCCACAGCGCATGACGTCATGATCGTGGCTGCTTATGGCTTGATTTTGCCGCGCAGTGTATTGGAAATTGCACGGCTGGGATGCATCAACATCCATGCCTCGCTGCTGCCGCGCTGGCGCGGTGCTGCGCCTATCCATCGCGCCATCGAAGCGGGTGATGTCGAAACCGGCGTCACCATCATGCAAATGGAAGAAGGGTTGGATACGGGGCCGATGTTGTCGATGCAAGCCGTGCCGATCGCAGCCGACGATACTACCGCTAGCCTGCACGATAAACTGGCGGCGTTGGGTGGCAAGATGATCGTGGACGCATTGGAAAAATTGCAGCAGGGACAATTGCCGGCAACGCCGCAGCCCGAGCTGGGCGCCAACTATGCCGCCAAGGTCAGCAAGGAAGAGGCCGCACTCGACTTCCGTCAGTCGGCCGAGGTGCTGGCGCGCAAGATTCGCGCCTTCAATCCGTTTCCGGGTGCCAGTGCTCAGTTTGGCGAGGTCACCGTCAAGCTGTGGCAGGCGCAAGCCTTGCCCGGCAAGTCAGCCGCCGCACCTGGTACCGTGCTCAGCGCCAATGCCCAGGATGGCGTACAAATCGCCTGCGCGGATGGCGTGCTGCAAGTAGCGGAGCTGCAGAAGCCAGGCGGCAAGCGCCTGCCAGTGGCGGAATTTCTCAAGGGCTTTGCACTGGCTGACGGCGTATTCCGCTCACTAGCTGGCGCGCAATAATGCCAACTGTTGCCAGAACAGATCGGCACCACGGTGGACATTGTCATTCCAGTGTTCGGCCGCATCTGCATCCGCAGCATCGGTGATGAACTTGTAGGCGCGCCACGGCACGCCATAGCGGTGACAGGTGTGGGCGATGGCAAATAATTCCATATCGACAACATCAACACCCTGTTGCACCAGCCAGTCGTCGCTGGCGGTGACGAAGCTGTCGCCCGTGCCGCAACAGGCACTGCCATGGCCCGAGGCGTAACGGCTGGGTTCATCGGACAGCGGTGTAACGCCGCGTGGCGCCAGCGGCACTGCCAGCATGTCGCGCTGGATCACGTCGGCGATCTCCAGCAGGCCATGCGCCGCCAGGTTGATCTTGCCGGCCGTGCCGTAATTGACGACTAATTGTGGCCGATGTTGCAGGATCGCTGCCGTGGTACTGGCGGCCGCATTGATTTTGCCGACGCCGGTATAGAGAACGGCAACACCGTCCGGTGCGGCGGCTGCATGCAGTTCCGATGCCAGGGCGGTCAGGATCAGGATTTTTGTTGTCATCGAAAAGACTCAGTTGATGCATTGCCGGACCGTGCGTGTGCGCCACCACAGCGGTGCGACAGTTGCACGACGGCAGCGCCGTTTTAACAGGTGTTTCACGTATAATTTCAGCACTATCAGCCCGGTACATTGCATGACCGGGTTTTTTGCATTATTCCACATTGACCATTCTCGCTTAAAGCTGCGCCATGAAGCCAAACGATCTGTGCCAAACCGAATTGCTGTTGCGCGACCTGATGTCGCAGCGCATCCTGATCCTGGATGGCGCCATGGGCACCATGATCCAGCAATACAAGCTGACGGAAGAAGATTATCGCGGCGAGCGTTTCGCCGACTTCAGTGTGCCGGGCAAGGAGTTGTTCGTCAAAGGCAACAATGAATTGTTGAGTCTGACGCAGCCGCACATCATTCAGGAAATCCACGAGCAATATCTGGCAGCAGGCGCCGATCTGGTCGAAACCAATACCTTCGGCGCGACCGGCGTGGCGCAGGACGATTACCACATGGCGCATCTGGTCTACGAGATGAATGTGCAATCGGCCAGGCTGGCGCGTGCTGCCTGCGACAAGTATTCGACACCGGACAAGCCACGCTTCGTGGCCGGCGCGCTCGGACCGACGCCGAAGACGGCGTCGATTTCGCCGGACGTCAATGATCCCGCAGCGCGCAATGTCACGTTTGATCAACTGGTGACGTCCTACCTTGAGCAGACCCGTGCGCTGGTCGAAGGCGGCGCTGATGTGCTGCTGGTGGAAACCATTTTTGACACGCTCAATTGCAAGGCGGCCTTGTTTGCGATTGATCTGTTCTTCGAAGAATCCGGCCAGCGTTTGCCGATCATGATTTCCGGCACCGTCACCGATGCTTCGGGACGCATTTTGTCGGGCCAGACTGTGCCAGCCTTCTGGCATTCGATTCGCCATGCACGGCCGCTGACAGTCGGCTTGAATTGCGCGTTAGGTGCCGCGTTGATGCGTCCGTATGCGGAAGAGTTGTCGAAGATCGCCGATACCTTCGTCTGCATTTACCCCAATGCGGGTTTGCCCAACCCAATGAGTGACACCGGCTTCGACGAGACGCCCGACGTGACGTCGTCGCTGCTCAAGGATTTTGCCGAAAGCGGCTTTGTCAACGTCGCTGGCGGTTGCTGCGGTACCACGCCAGCGCACATCAAGGCGATTGCCGATACCGTCGCCAGCATTGCTCCGCGCAAGCTTCCTGAATCCAAGCATGAGATGCTGCTGTCGGGACTGGAGCCGTTCATCATCAACGACCAGTCCTTGTACGTCAACGTTGGCGAACGCACTAACGTCACCGGTTCTAAGGCATTTGCCCGCCTGATTCTCAATGAACAGTACGACGAAGCGTTAGCGGTCGCGCGCCAGCAGGTGGAAAACGGCGCTCAGATTATCGATATCAACATGGACGAAGCGATGCTCGATTCGGTCGCCGCCATGACGCGTTTTCTCAATCTGATCGCTTCCGAGCCGGATATCGCGCGCGTGCCGATCATGATCGACTCGTCTAAGTGGTCGGTCATTGAAGCCGGTCTCAAATGCGTGCAAGGCAAGTCGATCGTCAACTCGATTTCGATGAAGGAAGGCGAAGAGAAATTCCTGCATGAAGCGCGCCTGTGCCGTCGTTATGGTGCGGCGGTGATCGTCATGGCCTTCGACGAAGTCGGTCAGGCCGATACCTTTGCGCGTAAGACGGAAATCTGCGAACGTGCTTACCGCTTGCTGGTCGATCAGGTCGGCTTTCCGCCGGAAGATATCATTTTCGATCCCAACATCTTTGCGGTCGCAACCGGTATCGAAGAGCACAATAATTACGCCGTCGATTTCATCGAAGCCACGCGCTGGATCCATCAGAATCTGCCGTATGCCAAGATCAGCGGCGGCGTCTCCAACGTCAGCTTCAGCTTCCGCGGCAATGATCCTGCGCGTGAAGCGATTCATACCGTCTTCCTGTATCACGCCGTCAAGGCCGGCATGACCATGGGTATCGTCAATGCCGGCATGATCGGTGTGTATGACGATCTGCCAGCCGCGTTGCGCGAGTGCGTCGAAGATGTCGTGCTCAACCGCCGTCCTGACGCAACCGAACGCATGATCGAAATCGCCGCCACGCTCAAGGCCGGCGACAAGAAGGAAGAAGCCACGCTGGAATGGCGTAGCGAGCCAGTCGCCAAGCGCCTGGCGCATGCGCTGGTGCACGGCATCACGCAATGGATCGTCGAGGATACCGAAGAAGCGCGGCAAAATTTTCTCAACAGCGGTGGCCGTCCTATCCACGTCATCGAAGGCCCGTTGATGGATGGCATGAACGTGGTTGGTGATCTGTTCGGCCAAGGCAAGATGTTCTTGCCGCAGGTGGTCAAGTCGGCGCGTGTGATGAAACAGGCAGTGGCGCATCTGATTCCGTTCATCGAAGAAGAAAAGCGCCTGATCGAGAAAGAAACCGGCGTCGTCGCCAAGGCCAAGGGCAAGATCGTCATCGCCACCGTCAAGGGCGACGTGCACGACATCGGCAAGAACATTGTCTCGGTGGTGTTGCAATGTAATAACTTTGAAGTGGTCAACATGGGCGTGATGGTGCCGTGTTCGCAAATCCTGGCCAAAGCCAAGGAAGAGAACGCCGATATCATCGGCTTGTCCGGCCTGATCACGCCATCGCTGGAAGAAATGGCTTACGTTGCCAAGGAAATGCAACGCGACAGTTATTTCAGCAGCGTCAAGATGCCCTTGCTGATTGGTGGCGCCACCACGTCGCGTGCGCATACGGCAGTCAAGATCGCGCCCAATTACAGTGGCCCGGTGGTATATGTGCCGGATGCTTCACGCGCCGTGTCGGTGGCGCAATCCTTGCTGACACCGGAACATAAGGATCAATACATCGCCGATATCGAAGCTGACTATGTGCGCATCCGCGAACAGCATGCCAGCCGAAAAGCGGTACCGCTGGTCAGCATTGCGGCCGCACGCGAGAATAAGATGCAACTCGAGTTTGCACCGCTCAAACCGAAATTCATCGGCCGTCGCGTGTTCAAGAACGTCGATCTGGCGACGTTGGCCAAGTATATCGATTGGGGCCCGTTCTTCCAGACCTGGGATCTGGCGGGCCCCTACCCGGCAATTCTGACCGATGAAGTAGTTGGCGAAGCCGCCACCAAGGTATTTGAAGAAGCACAGGCATTGCTGAAGAAAGTCATCGACGGTCGCTGGCTCACTGCCAACGGTGTGGTGTCGCTGTTGCCGGCCAATACCGTACACGACGACGATATCGAGATCTATACCGATGACACGCGCAGTAAGGTCGCGTTGACTTACTACGGGGTGCGCCAGCAAACCGTGAAACCGGTCATCGACGGCGTTGCACGTCCGAATCAGTGTCTGGCCGATTTCATCGCACCGAAGGAATCCGGCATTGCTGATTACATAGGTATGTTCGCTGTCACGTCGGGCCTGGGCATCGAGAAGTATGAAAAGCGTTTTGAAGATGCCCACGACGATTATTCCTCGATCATGCTCAAGGCCTTGGCCGATCGGCTGGCCGAGGCTTTCGCCGAATATCTGCATGAGCGCGTGCGTACCGATTTGTGGGGATACGCGCCCCATGAGTCCCTGAGTCCGACGGAGCTGATCAAGGAAAAATATAGCGGCATCCGTCCCGCCGCCGGTTATCCTGCCTGCCCGGAACACACAGTCAAAGCCGATGCATTCAAGGTCATGCAGTGCGACGAGATTGGTATGACCGTCACTGAATCGTATGCCATGTTCCCGGGCGCGTCGGTATCGGGTTTCTATTTTTCCCATCCCGAGTCCAAGTATTTCGTGGTCGGAAAAATCGGTGATGACCAGGTGGTCGACATGGCACAGCGCCGGGGCGTCGCCAAGGAAGAGGTCGAGCGCTGGTTGGCGCCCAATTTGTCCTGATTTGAGATCCATTATGTTGCTACTCATTACGCTATGATCGACTCCACCGATAACGTCACACACATGCTGCCTGTCACCGGGCCATTGCGTTTGCAATTTGAAACCGATCAGCCCGATGCAGCGCGGGTGTTTGTCGCCGATCTACAGCAGGATCTGCTGGGTGACTGGATTCTCACCCAGCTTTGGAGTGGCAAGCCGCAGGCCCGTGGTGGTGGCCGCAGGTCGGTTGTGAGCGATCAGGAAGCCGGTTTTCGTCTGATACAGAAAATCGCCTTGAAGAAAGAAAAAAGCGGCTACCGTCTGCGCTGAGCAAAGCGGTGTCGTGTCGCAGCACGTGATGTCTCATGCACGATTCTGCGCTTGTTCATTGCGAGATAGTTGATTGCACCGGCGAAACAATGGGTGGCGGTTCAACGCGTCCAGGTGCGGGCGGTCGCGGTACAAAGGAACATGTTCTGTGACGCCGCCGTTGTGCTTCAGACAACCCGACATTGTTATGATCATCACAGCACAGAGAGGCATTCTGGTTTGCTCATGGGGCTGGAAGGCGATTTTTGGATATTGACGAATGAGAAGCAGATGCTGATTGTTTTTTTCAAAGCGGTTTTATTGATACCGGTAACTTTATTGCCAATTCTCAATCCCTTCGGTGTCGCGCCTGTGTTCGCCAATCTGCTCGGCAATGTGCCAGGCAAGGTTGAAAACCGGATGGCCCGTCAGGTGGCGATCAATTGCTGGTTCCTGTTGGTGGGCGCGATTTTCATTGGCTCCCATGTGCTGACGTTCTTTGGCATTTCGCTGCCGATTGTGCGTATTGGTGGCGGCATTCTGGTGGCGGTATCGGGCTGGCGTCTGTTGGGCGACAACGATCAGGAAGCATCGATTCCACGACAGGTGGCACAGACCTACGATGATGAGATGGTCACGGAGGAATTGAAAGCGCGCAGCTTCTATCCATTGAGTTTCCCGCTCACGGTAGGGCCGGGGACTATTGCTGCCTCCATCACCCTGGGCGCCAACACGCCGGCGCGGCTGGTCGATTGGGTCATGTCCATCGGTAGTGCTGCCTTGGGTTCGGCGTTGACGGTGTTGGTTGTTTATCTGTGTTATCGATCGGCGCACAAGATTGTGAATCTGCTGGGGCGCCTGGGTACCATGGTGCTGTTGCGGTTATCGGCATTTATCCTGCTGTGCATCGGCATTCAGATTTTCTGGTCCGGCGTGACTGGTCTGCTGGCGGAAATAGGCTTATTGCCTGGCTAAGACCATCCAGCAAGCTAGGTTTGCGTGGTAAGTCCCACTTCAACTGCCGAGGTCATAGCAGGCCACGCTCACTCAGCAGATCTTGCACCAATTCCAGCCGCAGAACCGGATTGTCGAGCGCCAGCAAACCTTGTTTTTGCGTGGGGCTCATGGGTAGCATTTCGCTCCAGCGATTGGCCACCCAGCCGCAATCGTCGAGCCGATAAGGCGTGGCAACCGGGAAATCCTGTTCGGCAATCGCATGGTCTTTTAATGACGCGAGCAAATTCATCAACGCTGCCACCGTGTTTTGCAGTTCTTCCGGCACGGCAATGTGCTGATCGGCGACCAGCGGTTCGACTTGCGCCATCCACAAGCCGTGTTTGAGCTGTTCCTTGGTCGCAATGCGAAAGCGTGTGCTGCCGAGACAAGCGATGTTCAGCAAACCTGGCGCTGGCGCCGACCATTCCTTGATGTATGCCAGCGTGCCGACGGCAACAAAATTCTCGGCCTGGCCCGGCTTGCGTACTTCATGCCCGACCGTCAAGGCGACCACGCCAAAGGCGCTGCCTGCGGCGATGCACTTGTTGATCATGTCAAGATAGCGCACCTCAAAGATCTGTAGCGGCAGACGGCCATCGGGAAACAGGGCCGAGCCGAGCGGAAACAGGGGAATAGTGCTCATACGATGCCGCTTCAGGGGAGGGGACGCATCTCGTCAAGTCATCAAGTGCGTAGCTTATAGCGATTGTCACTCACGCATTCATAGCGTTGCACAATATAACCGCTATCGTCGACGCTTTCCAGATAGACGTCGAATTGCCACAGGCGTGCCATGTGGCGCAATACTTCATTGGTGCTGTCACCGAGTGAACGGCCATCGCTACGGAAATGACGTAGCGTCAGGCTGCGGTTACCGCGCGTGTTGACCGACCAGACCTGGATATTGGGTTCGCGATGGTTGATGTCATATTGGCGCGACAAGGCCTGGCGGACATACTGGTAGCCGCTTTGGTTATGAATGGCCGATACCTCCAATTCGCTGCGGCTTTCATCGTCGAGCACGGCAAACATGCGCATGTCGCGCATCAGCTTGGGGGACAGATATTGCGCGACGAAACTCTCGTCCTTGAAATTACGCATCACATAATGCAGCGTGTCGAGCCAGTTACTGCCGGCCATGTCGGGAAACCACTGGCGGTCTTCCTCGGTCGGATTTTCACAGATGCGGCGGATATCGCTCATCATCGAAAAACCAAGCGCATAGGGATTGATGCCGTTGTAATACGGCTTGGTGATTGGCGGCTGGAACACTACATTGCTATGCGAGTGCAGAAATTCCATCATGAAACCATCGGTCAGCTTGCCCTGGTCGTACATGGTATTGAGCAAGGTGTAATGCCAGAACGTGGCCCAGCCTTCGTTCATCACCTGGGTCTGCCGCTGCGGGTAAAAATATTGGCCGACCTTACGCACGATGCGGATCACTTCACGTTCCCAAGGCTCCAGCAACGGCGCATTCTTTTCGGCAAAATAGAGCAGGTTTTCCTGTGGTTCGGAGGGATAGCGTTCTTCTGCCTGGGTCGCAGTCGCTTCTTTCTTGGCTGGCAGCGTGCGCCATAGTTCATTGACCTGCGATTGCATATAGGCTTCGCGCTCGCTTCGTTGGGCCTGTTCCTGTGCCAGCGACAGACGTTGCGGCCGCTTGTAGCGGTCCACGCCGTAATTCATCAAGGCATGGCAGGAATCGAGCAATTCTTCAACGCGATCAAAGCCATGCCGCTCTTCGCACTCGGCAATGTAACTCTTGGCATAGACCAGGTAATCGATAATGGCGCTGGCATCGGTCCAGAGTTGAAACAAGTAATTACCCTTGAAGAAAGAATTGTGGCCATAGGCCGCATGCGCGATCACCAGCGCCTGCATGGTCATGGTGTTTTCTTCCATCAGATAAGCGATGCAAGGATTGGAGTTGATCACAATCTCATAAGCTAGACCCATCTGGCCGCGCCTGTAATCACGTTCCGTGGCCAGGAAATGCTTGCCGAACGACCAGTGCCGGTAATTGACCGGCATGCCTGAGGATGCGTAGGCGTCCATCATCTGTTCGGCGGAGATGATTTCCAGCTGAATCGGGAAGATGTCGAGCCGATAGCTGGCAGCGACCTTGGCGATTTCCTCGTTATAACGCTCGATCAGCTCGAAGCTCCAGTCTGACGGGCAGGGTAGAGGATCTTGCTTGATCGGCGTGTCCATGTGTTTGTTCATGCCGTCACCTGCTTTTCAAAGAGCTCGCGGAAAACCGGATAGATATCGGTTGCCGAGCCTACCTTTTTCATTGCGAAATGCTGGTTTTTGGAGAGCAACTGGGTGTATTCGGTCCACAGGTTCTGTTCCGCTTCAGCCACCTGGATATAGGAAAAATAGCGGCACATTGGCAGGATCTGCTGTTCTAGAATGGCACGGCATTTTGGCGAATCATCGTTCCAGTTATCGCCATCGGAGGCCTGCGCACCATAGATATTCCATTCGTTCGATGGGTAACGCTCGACGATGATTTTCTGCATCAATTCCAGCGCGCTGGAAACCACGGTGCCGCCACTTTCCTGTGAATGGAAAAACGTATCTTCATCGACTTCATCGGCGCGCGTGTGATGGCGGATGAAGACCACTTCAATATGTTCATAATTGCGCGTCAAAAACAGATACAGCAGGATGAAGAAGCGTTTCGATAAATCCTTGCGCCCCTCATCCATGGAGCCGGAGACGTCCATCACGCAAAACATCACGGCACGGCTCGATGGCTGTGGCTGGCGGATGCGATTGACGTAGCGCAGATCAAAGGGGTCGATAAAGGGGATGCGCCAGATGCGCCCTTTGAGATGATGAATCTCTTCTTCCAGTAAATGGATTTCGGGCCGCTTGTCGTCGGGATCTTTGTTGAGATCACTTAATTGCTCTTCCAAGTCCCGCAACTTGGAGACCATTGGCCCGCCAAGTGCGATGCGGCGGCCCAGCGAGCTGCGCAGCGAACGCACGATGTCGATATTGCTGGGCGAACCGTCGACCGAGTAACCGGCTCGCATATTCTTCCAGTTCGGTATCGTCATCAGATTGGTCTGGATCAGACGCGGCAATTCCAGGTCTTCGAAGAAGTACTGCATGAATTCTTCACGCGACAATTCGAAGACGAAATCATCCTGCCCTTCGCCATCTTTGCTCGCGGCACTGCCGCCATCGCCGGATCCGCCGCTGCGGCGGGCAATGCGATCGCCTTGCAGATAATCCTGATTGCCCGGATGCACGATTTCGCGGCGGCCGCCGTGGCCATGGTGAAACGCCGGCTCGGAAATGTCCTTGCGTGGAATGGCGATGCTCTTGGCGCTTTCGATGTCTTTGATACTGCGGTCACGCACCGCTTCGGTAACGGAACGACGGATGTCACCGCGAAAACGCCTGAGAAAACGTTCACGATTGGCGATGCTCTTGTTCTTGCCAGCCAGCCTGCGGTCAATGATCTGATGCAACAAGTCCATTCTCCTGCCAGTGGTACTGCGGACGGGTTGTCTTCAACTGACGCGAGATAGAATCGATGTCATGGACAACCCGTTTCCCTAGGGTCAAGAAGCAAGATTCAAGAGGATTTTCGCACCCGTAAATACCACTCGCACAGCAAGCGCACCTGCTTCGGTGTGTAGCCTTTGCTGACCATGCGATTGACGAAGTCTTCGTGCTTTTGCATCTCCTCGGTCGAGCCCTTGGTATTGAATGAAATTACCGGCAGCAAATCCTCGGTGTTGGAGAACATTTTTTTCTCGATCACGACGCGCAATTTTTCATAGCTAGTCCACAAGGGATTCTTGCCACCGTTGTTGACGCGCGCGCGCAGCACGAAATTGACGATCTCGTTGCGGAAGTCCTTGGGATTGCTGATGCCGGCCGGCTTTTCTATTTTTTCCAATTCGGCATTGAGCGATGCACGGTCAAAACTCTCGCCGGTATCGTGATCGCGGAATTCCTGATCTTGAATCCAAAAGTCGGCATAGGTCACGTAGCGATCAAACACGTTCTGGCCATATTCGGAATACGACTCCAGATAAGCAGTCTGGATTTCCTTGCCGATGAATTCGGCATAACGCGAGGCCAGCGTGTCTTTCACAAACGACAGATACTTTTGCTCCTGTTCAGGCGGGAACTGCTCGCGCTCGATCTGCTGTTCCAGCACATACATCAGATGCACCGGATTGGCTGCCACTTCGGTTGTATCGAAGTTGAACACGCGCGATAGGATCTTGAATGCGAAGCGCGTCGAGATGCCTGTCATGCCTTCGTCAACGCCGGCGTAGTCGCGGTATTCCTGATACGACTTGGCCTTGGGGTCGGTATCCTTGAGATTCTCGCCGTCGTAGACCTGCATCTTGGAAATCAGGCTGGAATTTTCAGGCTCACCCAAGCGCGTCAGCACCGAGAACTGCGCCATCATTTTCAACGTGCCTGGTGCGCAAGTGGCCTTGGCCAGCGAAGACGTGCGGATCAGTTTTTCGTAGATATGGATTTCTTCCGAGACGCGCAGGCAATATGGCACCTTGACGATGTAAATGCGGTCCAGCAGCGCTTCATTGTTCTTGTTGTTGCGGAAAGCTTTCCACTCCGATTCATTGGAGTGGGCCAGGATGATGCCATCGAACGGTATTGCACCGAAACCTTCGGTTCCCTTGAAATTGCCTTCTTGGGTTGCTGTCAGCAGTGGATGCAGCACCTTGATCGGTGCCTTGAACATTTCGACGAATTCCAACAAGCCTTGATTGGACAGGCACAGGCCGCCGGAGTAGCTGTAGGCATCGGCATCGTCCTGCGAGTATTGCTCCAGCTTGCGGATATCGACCTTGCCAACCAGCGTAGAAATATCCTGGTTGTTTTCGTCGCCAGGTTCGGTCTTGGAAATCGCAATCTGGCGCAAGATCGATGGATAGCGTTTGACTACGCGAAACTGGCGGATGTCGCCATTGAATTCGTGCAGCCGTTTGACGGCCCACGGGCTCAATATCGATTTCAGGTAGCGGCGTGGAATATTGAATTGCTCTTCCAGGATTTGGCCGTCTTCTTCGTAATCGAACAGACCCAGCGGCGATTCGTTGACCGGAGAGCCTTTGATCGAATAGAAGGGAATATGTTCCATGAGCTGCTTGAGTCGCTCGGCAATCGACGATTTGCCGCCGCCGACCGGACCGAGCAGATACAGAATCTGTTTCTTCTCTTCCAGGCCTTGAGAGGCATGGCGGAAGTAGGCGACCACTTGTTCGATTACTTCTTCGGCGCCATAGAATTCCTTGAACGCCGGATAGACCTTGATCACCTTGTTGGCGAACAGGCGCGATAAGCGCGGGTCTTCGCGGGTGTCGATCTTGCCGGGTTCACCGATGGCCATCAACATGCGTTCTGCTGCTGATGCGTAGACAGCTGGGTCGTTCTTGCAAAGACTCAGGTACTCTTCAAGCGAAAATTCTTCTTCTCTGGTTTTGTCGAAGCGACTCGCAAAGCTGCTGTAGATATCCATACCACCTCCGTAACTTCAATGAGAAAACAAATTGAATACGTGCGTTATGTTCTTAGAATTATCGACGGCTGTTTCTTGATCACCTGCTTAGCGTTTCATCGTGGTGGCGATGCGCGATTTTTCAGCACGATGCACCAACATGAGGAACATAAAAACTAGAGAATTCGTTTTTATTCTATTCCTTTTTTACCGAATGAATATATTGCATTGCGCATTCGGTCGACTTCGCGTGTGCATTCTTTTATTCTTGAGTGTATGCAATCGCTGTTCACATTTTTCAATATGCCACATCGCCGTAAAACAAAGGACTCAGGAAGACACCGATTGACGTTTGTCCTTACTGTTTAAATGGTTGAAGCACACTCTCGGTTGACTGTGTAACAGATTTATCTGAGCTGTCGCCGTGCACTGGAGGCGGTGCAGGCAGTGGTTTGAGGAGCGATGCAAGTTTGATGCCGGGTAGGCCTTGGGTTGTCATCCGTCTGATCAAGAACACCGAGCAAGCGGAATCGTGAAGCAAGTGGGTTTGTTGCCCTCATGACATGTGACGCCGGAACAACGTTGGGCGTGCCGGTTTAACTGTTGCTTTATTGTCTTGTTATCATCCGTCACTACCTTCGCCCAGCGATGATCAGCGCTGAAATGGCAATGCGCCATGTGCAAGAACAGGTTGCTGGGTGGCATGCTGCTCCGTCTGGATGGATAAGTCGTTGACAAACAAGTGAAAAATGCAGTCTAATTCAGGGTTCACCATCCGTTGAATTGCGTTCGTGCAGTGGCCTAGTGGTTTCGGCTCTCAAATGTCTCTCTATAAGCTAGGGTAGGCAGCGCAGAAAACAGAGATTCCGCGGAGATCTGATTTTGTTTTTGCCGATTCACACTAAGATCCACATAGATCTACATTAAGTAAGCGAGCCCAACATGAAACGTACCTATCAACCTTCCGTCGTGCGTCGTAAGCGTACCCACGGTTTCCGTGCCCGTATGGCAACCCGTGGTGGCCGCGCTGTGATCAATGCACGTCGCGCCAAGGGCCGCAAGCGTTTGGCTGCAGTTTGATCCGGTCTGACCGGATCATTCCAGGCTAGCGCGCTGCTGCTGCTCGTGTGACAGGCATTTTTTCCTATCCCTACTCACGCGATCAGAGAATCGTTAAAACGGATGAGTTTTCATCCGTTTTTCGTTTGCGACCGGTCTATCGTAGTGCGCATTTCGTTTTGTATGCGCGTTACAACGATCTGCCGTTGGCTCGCTTGGGTGTGGTTGCGGCCAAAAAGATGGCACCGCGTGCGGTGACACGCAATACGATCAAACGCGTTACCCGCGAATTGTTTCGTCAGGCGGCGCTGCCTCAGGTCGATTGCATTGTGCGTTTGTCCAAGCCGGTCAACAGCAAGTCTGGGCCGGCGACCAACGCGAAACTGAAAGCGGAATTACGCGAAGAACTGATACAGTTATTCGCCTTTTTGCTGAACGCGCCAGCGTTTGCCAGGAAATAAGTGATGAAAACGCCTTTACTCCTGCTGTTACGCGCCTACAAGCTGGGAGTGAGCCCGTTTCTCGGGCAAAACTGCCGTTTTTATCCCAGCTGTTCGGATTACGCGGCAGAAGCCATTCGCCTTCATGGTGCATGGAAGGGCAGCGTATTGGCTGGCAAGCGTTTATGCAAATGTCATCCCTGGCATGCTGGCGGACTTGATCCGGTACCGGAATCGAGTTCCACCTCAGCGGCCGCAGTATCCCCAGATTCTCCCTCCTCCACTGTAGCCGCCGGCGGTTGCAGCCATTCCTGATTTATTGGTCAATACTCTTATGGATATCAAACGTACCGTCCTGTGGGTTGTGTTCTCGTTCTCCCTGCTGCTGCTGTGGGATAGCTGGATGCGCCATAACGGCAAACCGTCGATGTTTTTCCCGACGACAACGCAACAATCCCAGCCAGCCGCTGCTGGCGCTGATCCTGCTGCTTCATCGGTGCCGCAAGCACCGCAAGCTGCCGGCACCACGCCAGGTGCTGCTGATGTAGCAGGCGTGCCTGCTGCCAAGGCTGAAACTATCACCATCACGACTGATGTGGTCAAGGCTGACATCGATACCGTCGGCGGCCAGCTCAAGCGCCTGGAGTTGCTCAAGCATCGTGATACGGTTGATCCGAGCAAGAATCTGGTGCTGTTCGACTCCAGCGTGGGGCACACTTATCTGGCGGAATCGGGTTTGATCGGTGGCGCATTTCCGAATCACAAGACCATCTTCACGGCTCAACCAGGTGTGCGTACGCTGGATAACGGCAACTCCGTGCAACTGGTGCTGGAAGCGCAGGAAAATGGCGTCAAGCTGACCAAGACCTACACCTTCAAGCGCGGTGATTACTTGATTGACCTCAAGCACACCGTCACCAATGAAGGCACTGCGGCCATCACACCGTCGTTGTACCTGCAATTGCTGCGCGATGGCAACAAGCCGGGCGGTGAATCGCATTTCTACAGCACCTTTACTGGTCCTGCGGTCTACACCGATGCTGAAAAATTCCAGAAACTGACTTTCGAGAAGATCGAAGAAGGCAAGGAACAGCACGCCACCAAGGCCGACAACGGCTGGATCGCGCTGGTACAGCATTACTTCGTCTCGGCTATCATTCCGCCGGAAAAAGCGCAGCGTGACATCTTCACCAAAAAGGTCGCCACCAATCTGTACGCAGTCGGCACCATCCTGCCACTGGGCAGCGTTGCGCCGGGCGCCAGCGTAAGCATGGATGCGCAGTTGTACTCAGGTCCGCAAGAGTCGGCAGTGCTGGAAAAGACCGCACCTGGCTTGGAACTGGTCAAGGACTATGGCTGGTTGACCATCATCGCCAAGCCGATTTTCTGGCTGATGATTCACATCCATGCCGTGGTTGGCAACTGGGGCTGGACTATTATCCTGCTGACGATGCTGATCAAGGCCGTGTTCTTCCCATTGTCGGCCGCCAGCTATCGCAGTATGGCCAAAATGAAGGCTGTGACACCGAAGATGACCGCGATTCGCGAGCGCCATAAAGGCGATCCGCAAAACATGAATCGTGAAATGATGGCCTTGTACAAGACCGAGAAGATCAATCCGCTCGGCGGCTGTCTGCCGATCGTGATTCAGATTCCAGTCTTCATTTCGCTGTACTGGGTGTTGCTGGCCAGCGTCGAAATGCGTGGCGCACCATGGTTGGGCTGGATTCATGATCTGACCGCACCTGATCCGTTCTACATCCTGCCGGTGTTGATGGCTGTGTCGATGTTCATCCAGACCAGGCTCAATCCAACACCACCGGATCCAGTGCAAGCCAAGGTCATGATGTTCATGCCAATTGTGTTCTCGTTCATGTTCTTCTTCTTCCCGTCCGGTCTGGTGCTGTACTGGGTAGTCAATAACGTGTTGTCGATTACGCAGCAATGGGTCATCACCCGCAAGCTGCAATCAGGCAAGGCCAAATAAGCGGCTTTCCTTGTTTCAGATCGAAGCCCGTGGCATGATTTCCACGGGCTTTTTTTCGTCTTCTGGCAAAATTTCCATGCGACATTTGCTTGATTATTATTGAATTCATTTTGAAGAGCTGTTGCGTACCATGACTTTCGATTCCTCTCCCATTGCCGCCATTGCCACTGCACCAGGACGTGGTGGTATTGGTGTCGTGCGCCTGTCCGGCAAGAACCTGTGGCCGGTGATTGCTGCTGTCTGCGGTAAAGATCAGGCGGCGGTGGTGCCGCGCCATGCCAGTTATCTACCATTTTGCCGCGCTGATGGCAGCATGATCGACCAAGGCCTGGCGATTTACTTTAAGGCACCGCATTCGTATACCGGCGAAGACGTACTCGAATTGCAAGGCCACGGTGGTCCGGTGGTGATGCAAATGTTGCTGGCGCGTTGTCTCGAAGCGGGTGCCGAAATCGGCTTGCGTCTGGCCGAGCCGGGCGAGTTCACGCAACGGGCATTTTTGAATGACAAGCTCGATCTGGCCCAGGCCGAAGCTGTTGCCGATCTGATCGAAGCATCGACCGAAGCCGCGGCCAAGTCGGCGTCGGAATCCTTGTCGGGTACATTTTCCAAAGTCATCCATGAACTGGTTGGCAAGGTCACTAATCTGCGCATGCTAGTGGAAGCCACGCTCGACTTCCCGGAAGAGGAAATCGACTTTCTGGAGCAATCGGATGCGCGTGGTCAGCTCGCTGCGATTCGAGCCACGCTCGATGATGTGTTCCTGCATGCTGCGCAAGGCGCGTTGCTTCGCGACGGTCTCAATGTGGTGCTGGCAGGCCAGCCCAATGTTGGCAAATCGTCGCTACTCAATGTGCTGGCTGGCTCTGATGTCGCCATCGTCACGCCAATTGCCGGCACGACGCGCGACAAGGTCACCGAGACCATCCAGATCGAAGGCATGCCGCTCAATATCATCGATACTGCCGGTATTCGTGACGCTGACGCAGCGGGCAATGGCCCGGACGAAGTGGAGCGTATCGGCATCGAACGCACCTGGGGTGAGGTAGCCAAGGCTGATGTGATTCTGCATATGCTCGATGCCGATCGCGGCCCGACGCTGGAAGACGAGAAGATCGCAGAACGCTTCCCTGTGGGTATTCCGGTCATCCGCATCTGGAACAAGATCGATCGTTCTGGTCACAAGCCCGCGGTCGATCAACTGCCTGACGCCATCCATATTTATGTTTCTGCCACCGATTATCTCGGCATCGATTTATTGCGCATTGAGTTGCTGCGTATCGCTGGCTGGCAGCAAACGGTGGAGTCGCGCTATCTGGCACGTGAGCGTCACCTGATTGCCTTGAAAGCGGCGCGCGACTATCTGGAAAGCGCGGCCATGCACGCCTCTACCGAGAATCAGATAAGCGATAAATCGCTCGATCTGTTTGCCGAGGAATTGCGGTTGGCACAGGAGCGATTGAGCAGCATTACTGGAAAATTTACGCCCGACGATTTATTGGGGGTGATTTTTTCGCGCTTCTGTATCGGCAAATAGGATAACGTCCAAATAGATCCGACTAGGTATTTTATATTTATAAGTAATTGATTTTTATAATATTTATTATCTGTTGTGATCTGTTCAGGGCTGTTGACGTCCATTATTTATAAGCACACAATTAAGTGCACAAACACAGCACATGATAGATGTGTACTTACAATACCTAAAATAGCGACGCCATTAAACGACGCCCGGATTAGGTCGCTGAAAGTCAAAGACAAGAGGTATTCGGTCTCAGATGGAGGTGGCTTGACCTTAGAGGTGATGACTTCAAGCGCGAAAATCTGGCGTTTTCGATATTCTCTCAATTCAAAGCAGCAGCCATTGCTCACTATTGGCGACTACCCCGCCATTGGGCTGCAAGATGCCCGGAAACTGGCCAGATCTTATACCGAGATAGTGGTCCGCGGAGAGTCTCCAGTTGTAGATCCCGCAATCAGCCAGAAGCAGCCTGTGAGCAATTCAAGGCCGGCGAAATTCTCCGCTCCACAGACTCCCATATTAGCGCCTGCTCTCCTCAGTCCCCACGACGACACACATCTTTCCCCTGATTTCT
>JAMFSU010000155.1 GCA_026225475.1 Duganella sp. | reverse complement strand
GCGTCGATTGATAGCGGGGCATTTTTTCATCGAGGAGAAAGCATGAAAGCAAAGAAGTTGGCAGTAAAGGCAGTGCAAGTCGCATCGATCGCTGCACTGGTGGCTGCAGCATCGGTCGCACAGGCGCGTACGATGGTGTATGTGTCGAATGCTGACAGCAAAGAGATTTACGTCATGCAGTTCAACCCGAAGAACGGTAACCTGACCCTGGTCGAACAAGTTCCGACTGGTGGTACCGTGATGCCGCTGGCGGTGAGTCCTGACCGTCACCGTCTGTATGCGTCGTTGCGTTCGCAGCCATACTCGGTCACCACGTTTGCAATCGATCAGCAAGACGGTAAGCTCAAGGCGCTGACCACGACGCCGCTGGCCGATAACATGGCCAATCTGCGCACCGACAAGACCGGTCGTTATCTATTGGCGGCTTCATATACTGGCCACAAAATTTCGGTCAATCCGATTGATGCGCTCGGTGTGGTACAGGAGCAGGGCGTGATGGTGACGCCGACCGGAAAGAATGCCCATCAAGTCATTACCGATCCGAGCAATCAGTTTGTATTCGCATCCAACCTGGGTAGCGACGTCATCTTGCAATTCCGCTTTGATGCCGCGACTGGAAAACTGACGCCAAATACACCACCTTCGGTGGCGACCAAAGCAGGTGCCGGTCCACGTCATTTTGTGTTCGACCCGCATGCGCGTTTCGTCTACTCGACCAATGAGCTCGACAGTACTGTCAACAGCTATCGTTACGATGCTAGCCAAGGCACGTTCACTTTAGTCAATACAATCTCGGCAGTGCCGGCAGGTTATAAGGGCGAAACTCCAGCGGCAGCAGATATTCATCTGACGCCAAACGGTCGCTTCCTGTACGCGTCCGAGCGCTCATCGAGCACCTTGGCGGCCTATCGCGTCAATGCCAAAACCGGCGCCCTGACCTTGATCGGTAACTATCCAACCGAAACTCAGCCGCGCGGTTTCAATATCGATCCGCAGGGCAAGTATTTGATGGCGGTCGGCCAAAAGTCGAATGCGCTGACCAGCTATACGATTAACCAGAAAACCGGTGTGCTGACGCCTTTGCAACACGTGCCAATGGGTAAAAATCCAAACTGGGTGGAGTTTGTCGAATTACCATAAGATATCTCTCAGTATTGCTGTATGAAAAATCCCTCGCAGAGTAAGGCGAGGGATTTTCATTTTTGCCTCAATATTTGTGGCGATTAACCGTTATATATTTGATTTTTTTCAAAATTTTATAGAAAAATTATTTGATTTTGTTCGCTTGATCTAAGATAGGGAGACACGATATTGTGTTTAAAATAACAATAAATTCGATAACTACGACGATTTGAATGGAGCAATGAATGCGAAATATAACTGTTCGTTTTAGTCTGCTAGGGGCGCTGGTGATGTTTGCCGGCATGATTGTATTGGGTGCGGCAGTCGGCATATTCGCATTGGGACGTGCCAATGAATCGACGCTATTGGTGGACGATGTCGCCACGCGCACATTTGCCATCAACGATGCTTACAAGGACACCACGCGTACCCGCGCAGCCTTGACCCGAGCGTATAGCGCGTTGAAGGAGCAAAATGATCAGGTTGTCAAGGAATCGGCCTTGAAGAGTGCGCAGGGTAGCTATGAGCGCACGCTGAAGGTACTCGACGAGTTTGCCAAGGCGCCACCGTTCAAAGGTGAAGATAGCAAGCTCTCGGCCGACCTGGTCGACGCCGGCAAGCAGTTGTCGGATGCGCTCAGTAAGGCAACCGAGGCCTTGCGGGCCAACGATACCGCGGCTTATGTCGTCATCAATAGTCGCGATCTGACGTCCAAGGGCGCCAGCTTTTCTACCTTGCTGGAGAAATTCCAGAAGCAATCGAAAGACACGACACTCGATGTCGTGACCGAGCGTAAACGCGAATACAACATGGTGGTCTGGCTGGTGGTGGTTGGCTTGATTTGTGCCTTGATTCTGGTATTGGCGGTCCATTTCATGTTGCGCAGTATCGTGCTGACGCCGCTCAATCGTGCCGTTGCCGCGCTGGGCGAAGTTGCCAGCGGCGATCTCAGCATGAAGATCAACGATGCCGGTACCAATGAAATCGGCCGTTTGTTCTCCGCCATTCGCAGTATGCAGCAAAGCTTGCTTAGTACGGTCACGCGTGTGCGCGCCAGTACCGACATCATCAATACCGGTGCACAAGAAATTGCTTCCGGCAATCTCGACTTGTCTTCGCGCACAGAAACCCAGGCCAGTTCGCTGGAAGAAACTGCCGCATCGATGGAAGAACTGACCTCGACCGTCAAGCAGAATGCCGACAATGCAATGCAGGCCAACCAGTTGGCGCAGTCAGCATCCGAGACTGCCGTCAAGGGGGGCGAAGTGGTGGCGCAGGTGGTTGACACCATGGATGCCATCAATGCTTCGTCGAAAAAGATCGTCGATATTATCAGTGTGATTGACGGTATTGCCTTCCAGACCAACATCCTAGCGCTCAATGCCGCGGTCGAAGCGGCGCGTGCCGGTGAGCAAGGACGCGGTTTTGCGGTGGTGGCGTCGGAAGTGCGCAGCCTGGCACAACGTTCGGCATCGGCTGCCAAAGAAATCAAGGAGTTGATCGGCGACTCAGTGCAAAAGGTCGACTCAGGCAGTCGCTTGGTGGAGCAGGCTGGTTTGACCATGAGCGAAGTGGTCGAAAGTGTGCGCCGTGTGACCGATATCGTCGGTGAAATCAGCTCCGCCAGCCGCGAACAGAGTGATGGTATCGGCCAGGTCAATAATGCGATCGCACAGATGGATGAGGTCACCCAGCAGAATGCTGCCCTGGTAGAAGAAGCGGCTGCCGCGGCGCAATCGTTGCAGTCGCAAGCCGTCAGCCTGGTCGAAGCGGTCAGTATTTTCCGTATTGATGCGCAACAGGTTGTTGTGACAAATGTGCGTCCGAGCGCATCCAGGTTTGCGACGCCGGTCGCTAGAACGGCGGTGCCGACGCGCACGCGTGCACCTGCGGTTGCTGCGCCTGCTGGTAATGCCGTGGCATCGGTCACGGCGCCGGCGCGGAAACTGCCGGTACCATCGGGTAACGACAGCGACTGGGAACAGTTTTAAGCGCGGATAAGTATTTTTATACTGTTGTGTAAAACCGGGCGGCCTAGGCTGCCCGTTTTTTTTCAGCATTGGATGCAGCATAAAAAAAGCGCTGGAGCCTGAGCGCCAGCGCTTGAAACCACCGTTGCCGGTGGCTGTGGATACCCGAAGAGAGCAGGTGTTCTGTCTGTCCTCTGTATTAAGTGTTGGTGTAGGCCGTCTTGACCGTGGTGTAAAACTCGGCCGCGTAAGCGCCTTGTTCACGTGGGCCGAAGCTGGATGCCTTGCGGCCGCCAAACGGTACGTGGTAATCAACGCCGGCAGTCGCTGTGTTGACCATGACCATGCCAGCTTGTGCGTGACGCTTGAAGTGGGTTGCATACTTCAGTGACGTGGTGCAGATGCCCGACGACAGACCGAATTCAGTGTCATTGGCTAATTGCAGCGCGTGTTCGTAATTGTCGGCCGGGATCACCGAGGCTACAGGTCCGAAAATTTCTTCACGCGAAATGCGCATCTCGTTGCTGCAGTCGGCAAACAGTGCCGGCGTCATATAGAAGCCGTCAGTGTCGCGCTGGATACGTTCGCCGCCGAATACCAGATTGGCACCTTCTTGCTTGCCGATGGCGACATACGACAGGTTCTGGTCCAGTTGCGATTGATCGACCACGGGGCCGATGTGGGTTTCCTTGTTCAGCGCATGACCGATTTTCAGGCCAGCCAATTGATTGCGTGCCGCTTCGATGAAACGTGGATAGATATCTTTTTCAACGATGATGCGGCTCGATGCTGTGCAACGTTGCCCGGTCGAGAAGAACGCCCCTTGCACGGCGGCGCTGACGGCGACATTGAGGTCGGCATCATTGAGCACCACCAGCGGATTCTTGCCGCCCATTTCCAGTTGGAATTTTGCCATGCGGGCGATGCAACCTTGTGCCACGCGATTGCCGGTCGAGACTGAGCCAGTGAAGGTGAGAGCAGTGACACGACGGTCATCGATGAAGCGTTGACCAACCACTGAACCACGGCCCATGACCAAATTGAATACGCCAGCCGGAATGCCGGAACGGCTGATGATGTCGGCAATTGCCCAGGCGCTGCCAGGGACCAGTTCGGCTGGTTTGAACACGACGGTGTTGCCATAGGCCAGTGCTGGTGCAATCTTCCATGCCGGAATCGCCATCGGGAAATTCCATGGTGCGATGATGCCGACGACGCCGACCGGTTCGCGCGTGATTTCCACATCCATGCCGGGACGCACCGATGCCAGCTTTTGACCCTGGATGCGCAGCACTTCAGCGGCGAAGAATTTGAAAATATTGCCAGCACGACCCGCTTCGCCGATACCTTCGGCCAGTGTCTTGCCTTCTTCGCGCGACAGCAGCATGCCCAGTTCTTCCTTGCGTGCCAGGATTTCGCTGCCGATTTTGTCGAGCGCGTCGGAGCGAGCCTGAATGCTGCCGATGCTCCAGGCCGGGAAGGCAGCATGTGCGGCGGCAATTGCGATGTCAGCCTGGGCTGCATCGGCCTGGGCATATTCACCGATCACATCCGACAAGTCGGACGGGTTGATGTTCTTGTTGACGCTGGCGCCGTGCAGCCATTCGCCATTGATGTAGTTTGCAAATTGGGACATGCGGTTCTCCTGAGTTCAATCGTTCAATGCCAAAACTGACCGCGGGAAAGTTCCGGCGGTCAGTTGTGGTCTAGTGGTGCAGTTTGGCAGCCAGATTACTGCGGGCCAAGTCGCTTGATCAGCGCTGCCAGTTCTTCGTGCTCGGCTTCAGTGCAAGCGGTCAGCGGTGTGCGCACTGGACCGGCATCGTGGCCGACCACGCGTGCACCGGCCTTGACGATGCTCACTGCATAGCCGGACTTGCGATTGCGAATGGCCAGGTATGGCAGGAAAAAGTCATCAATCAATTTGCCGACGGTGGCGTGATCTTCCTTGGCGATCGCATGGTAGAAGTCCATTGCGGTCTTGGGGATGAAGTTGAACACGGCCGACGAATAGACCGGCACACCCAGTGCCTTGTAAGCGGCGGCGTAGACTTCTGCGGTTGGCAAGCCGCCGAGATAGGTGAAGCGATCGCCGAGGCGGCGGCGGATGGTAACCATCGATTCGATTTCACCGACGCCGTCCTTGAAGCCGATCAGGTTAGGGCAGCGGTCCGCCAGACGTTCGAGCATGTCGGCATTGAGCCTGCAGACGCCACGGTTGTAAATGATGACGCCGAATTTGACCGATTTGCAAACTGCTTCGACGTGGTCAGCAATACCTTCCTGGCTGGCTTCAGTCAGGTAATGTGGCATCAGCAGAATACCGTGGGCGCCCAGGCGTTCGGCTTCTTGTGCGTAGGCGATAGCAGCGCGTGTGGCGCCACCGGCACCGGCGATGATCGGCACTTTGCCTTTGCAGGTGTCGACGGCTGTGCGGATGATGTCGGAGTATTCGCCCGGTACCAGCGAGAAGAACTCACCGGTACCACCAGCTGCGAACAGCGCGCTGGCGCCATACGGTGCCAGCCATTCGAGGCGCTCGATGTAGCTGCTTGGACGGAAATCGCCTTGTTCGTCGAAGTCGGTCAGCGGGAAAGAGAGCAGGCCGGCAGAAAGGATTTGCTTCAGGTCTTGAGGTGTGTACATGTCGTTGGCAATTGTCAAAAAGTGAAAAAACGAAATGGGGTTGAGCGCTACGCCTCAAACTTGAGCGGTCTCCAGCGCTTGCATAATACATTCAGTATTAAGACATCAGTCATCGTACAACATCAATTAAAGGAAAGCCAGCAGTTTTTGCCGCTGGCGTGTTATTTCATGCGTTCTTTACGTTGGTTGCGATTTTCTTGCTTTTCGGCAAAGTCTGGCGAATTTATACCGATGTGGGTTGCTGCGGCTGGGTTTGTGACTCGGCCGCTTCCTGCGCGCGGCGCAGACGTTCTCGACTGTTGGTCAAATGGTTGCGCATGGCCGCGCGCGCCGCTTCGGTGTCGCGGCGGGCGATGGCTTCGTAGATGTCTTCGTGTTCGCGTTGCACGCGGTCCAGATAGCTGGCTTGCGGATCGCGCGCCAGTTCTGCAGTATTGAGGCGTTTGCGCGGGATCACGCCGACGCCGAGGTGGCTGATGATTTCAATGAAATAGCGATTGCCGGTGGCATTGGCAATCTGAAAATGAAAGCGGAAGTCAGGGCCGACGGTGTCGTTGCCTTTTTTGAGGTTGTCGTGGAAGGCATCGAGTGCCTGCCGGATTTCCAGTAATTGCGCTTCGCTGCGGCGGGCCGCGGCCAGGCCGGCGGTTTCGGTTTCCAGGCTGATGCGTAATTCCAGCAACGCCAGCAAATCCTTCATGGTGGTGATGGTGGCCGGATCGATATTGATGTTGCCGGCCTTTTGCGCTTCCAGCACGAAGGTGCCGATACCGTGACGGGTTTCTACCAGTCCAGCCGCCTGCAGGCGCGAAATGGCTTCGCGCACCACGGTGCGGCTGACGCCCTGGGTCAGCATGATTTCTGACTCGGTAGGTAGTTTTTCACCGGGTTTGATGGCGCCGTTGGAAATCATTTCTGAGATGGCGCCGACCACTTCCTGCGACAGGCTTTGCGTTTTCTTGCGCGGACGCATCAGGGGGCTGGGGGTCTCGGTAACGTCCATGTTTTGCATGCTTGCCAAAGTGAGAGGGATCTCGCTACGCCTGCAATGCAAGTGACCGTGGTTGCTGCTGGCGGCCATGGCGGGAGCGGGTTCCCGATGGAAAAAGTTATGTGACATCTTATCAGAGATGACTGTCGTTAATGGCCTCTTTCGCAGCGAAAACCTTGATATTCGGGCTTTTTTCCGTTTGAAATAGGCTCGTTTGCGTTAATTCAGCAAAAATCGCAACTGCCGACCTGAATATTTCCCAATAAATACGATAAAACGACCAGCCGTTTCGCCACCAGATGGGCCACGCCATCCTTGCTTTGCCAGATACCGTAGACCCCGAGTAACGAGGCATGCGGGACTTTCTGGCGTTGTTTGCCCACTAGCGTCGGCCAGACGATGACATTAGTGGAGCCAGTTTCGTCTTCGATGGTGAGAAACAGTACGTTTTTGGCAGTGCCGTACCGTGACGAATGCCGCTGGTATGGCGATCCAGTCCAGGTTCGGCGCAACGCCGGGTAGCGCGGTGCAGGGCGGCGATCAAGCCAGCGTTGTGCTTGAGCGTTCTGATGCCGCCATGACGCGCCAGCAAGGCGGCGCAACTGTCGGACTTCAATATATGTTCGCTGGCCCAGGCTACATCGGCACAAGTATTGGCGTGTACCGACAGGAGCCGCGCCGCATCGATACCGCACTGGCGCCAGCCTATCAGTTGTGGTTCATGCAGTGGCTGTACCAGAGCGAGGCGTGAATGGTTCGCGGGGAGGGTGTCGCCATAGAATTAATTCGATATGATTTATGTATAAATATGCGGTAAGCGTCGTCTTATAGCGAATCTATGTCGGTATGTTTTTGATGGGTTTTGCGAGTACCTGACAAGATTACTCAAGTTTGATATACTTGACCTAAATGATAGGGAATTCAGGGAGTGGGACTGAACATTGTTTCTGGAGTCGAGAGTTCATGCGTTTAACTACCAAAGGCCGTTTTGCCGTGACTGCAATGATTGACCTGGCCTTGCGCCAGGGCAACGGTCCCGTCACGTTGTCCGCCATCAGCGAGCGACAAGAAATTTCTTTATCATATCTGGAACAATTGTTTGGCAAATTGCGACGCCACCAGATTGTCGAGTCCGTGCGCGGACCCGGCGGTGGTTACAACCTGGCGCGCAAGGCCGGCGATGTTTCAGTAGCGGACATCATCATTGCTGTCGATGAACCGCTCGATGCAACCCAGTGCGGTGGCAAGGAAAATTGCCATAGCGCCACCCATCCCGGCGGCACGCGCTGTATGACCCATGATCTGTGGTCGACCTTGAATGAGAAAATGGTCGAGTATCTCGACTCGGTGTCGTTGCAGGATCTGGTCGATCAGCAGCATCAAAAAGAATTGAAGCAACCTGACAACAGGATTGTATCTACCGAACAAAGCGTGGTTGTTATGCACCGCCCTCACGCAGCGGTTTGATTGGAGCTAGAACTACTATGAATGCACCTTTGGAAAAAAGCCTGCTGGATACTCTCAAAGCCCCGCACTTTCCTATTTATCTGGATTACTCGGCGACTACGCCGGTCGATCCGCGCGTGGCCGACAAGATGATTCCTTATCTGCGCGAACAATTCGGCAATCCGGCGTCGCGCAGCCATATGTATGGCTGGACCGCAGAGAAGGCAGTCGAGGATGCCCGCGAAGAAGTGGCCAAACTGGTCAATGCTGATTCGCGTGAAATCATTTGGACTTCCGGCGCCACCGAAAGCAACAATCTGGCGATCAAGGGTGCAGCACAGTTTTACAAGACCAAGGGTAAGCACATCATCACCATCAAGACCGAGCATAAGGCGGTGCTGGATACGGTGCGTGAATTGGAGCGTCAAGGCTTCGAGGCGACTTATCTGCAGCCGCAGGACAATGGTTTGGTGACCGTCGAGCAAATTGCTGCGGCCGTGCGTCCCGACACCATTCTGATTTCTGTGATGCTGGTCAACAATGAAATCGGCGTAATCCAGCCAATTCCTGAAATCGGTGAATTCTGCCGCCAAAAGGGCATCATTTTTCATTGCGATGCCGCGCAGGCAACGGGCAAGGTCAAGATCGATCTGGAAAACTGGAAAGTTGACCTGATGAGTTTCTCGGCGCACAAAACATATGGTCCCAAAGGCATCGGCGCCTTGTATGTTCGCCGCAAGCCACGCGTGCGTATCGAAGCGCAAATTCACGGTGGCGGTCATGAGCGAGGTCTGCGTTCGGGTACTTTGGCTACGCATCAGATCGTCGGCATGGGCGAAGCCTTCCGTATCGCTCGCGAAGAGATGGAAAGCGAACTGACGCATATCCGCGCCATGCGCGATCGTCTGGCCAAGGGCCTGCAAGAGATTGAAGAAACTTACATCAACGGCGACATGGAGCACCGTGTGCCGCACAACCTCAATGTCAGTTTCAATTATGTCGAAGGTGAATCCTTGATCATGGCGATCAAGGATATTGCGGTGTCGTCCGGTTCGGCTTGCACCTCGGCCAGCCTGGAGCCATCGTATGTGTTGCGCGCGTTGGGTCGCAGCGACGAACTGGCGCACAGCTCGATCCGTTTCACGATCGGTCGTTTCACCACTGAAGAAGATATCGATTTCACGATCAACCTTATCAAGAGCAAGGTTGGCAAGCTGCGCGAATTGTCGCCGCTGTGGGATATGTACAAGGACGGCATCGATATCAGCACGATTCAGTGGGCTGCGCACTAATTACAGCAAGAATGTGAAAAACGCCCTCATCTGGATGACGGGGCAGCTACATCATCAAGGAGCATCAAAATGTCTTACTCGGAAAAAGTTCTTGACCACTACGAAAACCCACGTAACGTCGGTGCCTTTGAAAAAGGCGACGAGACCGTAGGCACAGGTATGGTAGGTGCGCCGGCATGCGGCGATGTCATGAAGTTGCAGATCAAGGTCGGCGCCGATGGCGTGATCCTGGATGCCAAGTTCAAAACTTATGGTTGCGGTTCGGCAATTGCCTCGTCGTCGCTGGTGACCGAGTGGGTCAAGGGCAAGACGCTGGATCAAGCACTGTCGATCAAGAATACCCAGATCGCTGAAGAACTGGCGTTGCCGCCAGTGAAGATCCACTGCTCGATTCTGGCAGAAGACGCCATCAAGGCCGCGGTGCAGGATTACAAGGCCAAGCACGGCAGCGTCGAACAAAAAGTAGCGGCCTGATTGTACAGATCAGGGCGGTGATGCATTTGCATCGCCGCCGCGCAGTTCAGACGTATAGAGGCACAGAGGCACATCAAGGGCAGGCATCATGGCAATCACACTGACAGAAAAAGCGGCAAAACATATCAGTCGTTACATGGAGCGACGCGGCAAGGGCATTGGCCTGCGTCTGGGCGTACGCACCACCGGCTGTTCCGGCTTGGCTTACAAGCTGGAATATGTGGATGAAGAAATACCGGAAGATCAAGTGTTTGAATCGCGCGGCATTCGTGTGTTCGTCGATCCCAAGAGCTTGCCGTATATCGACGGTACCGAACTTGATTTTGCCCGTGAAGGTTTGAACGAAGGCTTCAAGTTCCAGAATCCGAACATGAAGGATGAATGCGGCTGCGGAGAAAGTTTCCGTATCTGATGCGTGACGCTCTGCATGACGTTGCCTGTGCCGCGATTGCAGAGCGGTAGTGCTTAGCCAGAATCGTTTTAGCGACAGCCTCTGAAGCGCCCGATAGTTGTTCTGACTAGCCTGTTGAAATTTGGACAGGCTTTTTATTTTTGTTTCTGCACCCGTATGCAAAATCATTTCGCGCTGTTCCAGTTGCCGCAACGCTTTGCCATCGATCTGACGGCATTGGAAAAAGCCTATCACAGCGTGCAGAGCCAGGCGCATCCCGACAAGTTTGTTCATGCCACCGGCGCCGAGAAGCGTGTCGCCATGCAATGGGCCACGCGTGCCAACGAGGCCTATCAAACACTCAAGAATCCACTCAAGCGCGCCAGTTATTTGTGCGAATTGAATCACGTCGATCTGCAAACCGAATCCAATACGTCCATGCCGACGACATTCCTGATGCAGCAAATGGAGTGGCGCGAAGAACTCGATGATGCCAAGGCTGGCAAGAATACGGCTGCGCTGGACGTGCTGGAAAGCGCCTTGCGTGCAGCACGCACGGAGACCGTTGCACACATCGAAACCTTGCTCGATGCGGCCGACTTTGCCGCTGCAGCGCAACTGGTACGCCAGTTGATGTTTCTGGAGAAATTCGGTGGCGAGATCGGCGATGCATTCGCACTGATCGAAGCCTGACAGGACCAGTGCAACGATGCCTAATCTCTTTCTTTTCCTGCTAGCGGCCATGACCTTGACCCTGGCACCAGGGCCGGACAATCTGTATGTGCTTACGCGCGGCGTGACGCAGGGGCGCAAGGCTGGACTGGTGGCTGCGCTTGGTTTCGCCTCGGGTTTGCTGTTTCATACCATGTTGGCAGTGCTCGGTTTTGCCGCCATTATCAAGGCGTATCCAGCCGCTTACCATGGCTTGCAATATGCTGGTGCCGCCTATCTGGTTTATCTGGGCATTCGCACCTGGCGTGCTGCCGCTGCCATGTCGTTGCAGGCGGCAACGCCGCCAGTGCCGCTGCGGCGCATTTATTGGCAAAGCGTGCTGGCCAACATACTCAATCCCAAGGTGACGCTGTTTTTTATCGCGTTTTTGCCGCAATTCGTCAATTCGCAGGCCGATTATGTACCGGCGCAGATGCTGTTGCTGGCGCTGATTTTCATCGTGCAGGCGCTGGCGATTTTCAGCGCCATTGCGTTTTTCTCAGGCATCGTTGGCGCGTATTTTCAGCGCCAGGCAGGTGCCGCTCTTTATTTGAACAGGATTGCCGGATGTGCGTTTGTCGGATTGGGTATCCGCATCGCATTGCCGGAATAAATCAACTATGGCACTTCTCCAAATCTCAGAACCGGGCATGTCCACCGCGCCGCATCAGCATCGGTTGGCGGTCGGCATTGATCTCGGCACCACCAATTCGCTGGTCGCCACCGTGCGCAACAGCATCGCCGAAGTACTCAACGATGAAGAAGGGCGCAGTTTGCTGCCGTCGGTAGTGCGTTATCTGCCCAACGGTCATGCCAACATCGGTTACCAGGCGCAGGCAGCACAAACCACTGATCCCAAGAACACCATCATTTCGGTCAAGCGTTTCATGGGCCGGGGTTTGAAAGACATCGCCTACGTTGAAAATCTGCCCTACGATTTTCTCGACACGCCCGGCATGGTGCAGTTGAAGACCGTAGCCGGGGTTAAAAGCCCGGTGGAAATTTCGGCGCAGATTCTGGCAACGTTGCGCCAGACTGCCGAAGATGCGCTCGGCGACGATCTGGTCGGCGCAGTCATTACTGTGCCTGCCTATTTCGACGATGCTCAACGTCAGGCCACCAAGGATGCGGCGCAACTGGCGGGCCTGAATGTGTTGCGCCTGCTCAATGAGCCGACTGCAGCGGCGATTGCCTATGGTCTCGACAATGGTTCCGAAGGCACGTTTGCGGTCTACGACCTCGGTGGCGGTACCTTTGATATTTCCATTCTCAAGCTGACCAAGGGCGTGTTCGAAGTGCTCTCGACCGGCGGCGATTCGGCGCTCGGCGGTGATGACTTCGATCATCGGCTGTTTTGCTGGATTTGCGAACAGGCGCAATTGGCGCCATTGTCCGATGAAGATACTCGCGTGTTGATGGTCAAGGCACGCGAAGCGAAAGAGTTACTATCGTCCAAGGCGCTCACCCAGATCGACGCCAAGCTCGGCTCCGGCGAAGAAGTGCATTTGTCACTGACGGCAGAAGTCTTCACCGCATTGACCCATCATCTGGTTGCCAAAACTATCACGCCATCCCGCAAAGCCTTGCGCGATGCCGGTCTGGCCGTAGATGACATCGACGGCGTGGTGCTCGTCGGCGGTGCCACACGCATGCCGCATGTGCGCAAGGCTGTCGGTGAATTCTTTCAGACCACGCCGTTGGCCAATATCGATCCGGACAAGGTGGTCGCCCTGGGCGCTGCCGTGCAGGCCAATTTGCTGGCCGGCAATCGCGCCGCCGGTGATGACTGGTTGCTGCTCGATGTGATTCCGCTGTCGCTCGGCATCGAAACCATGGGGGGCTTGGCCGAAAAGGTGATTCCGCGCAATTCGACGATTCCTTGTGCGCGTGCGCAAGAGTTCACCACCTTCAAGGACGGTCAGACCGCAATGGCGGTGCATGTGCTGCAAGGTGAGCGTGAACTGGTGGCCGATTGCCGTTCGCTGGCGCGTTTTGAATTGCGCGGTATTCCACCAATGGCGGCCGGTGCGGCGCGCATCCGGGTCACCTATCAGGTCGATGCCGATGGTTTGTTGTCGGTGGCCGCACGCGAGATGACATCGGGTGTGGAAGCCTCGATTACGGTCAAACCGTCGTATGGCCTGGCCGATGACGATATCGCGCGCATGCTGCAGGATTCGTTTCAGTCGGCTGATGAAGACATGAAGCGCCGCGCACTGCGCGAAGAACAAGTGGAGGCCGAACGCATTGTGCTGGCGACCCAATCGGCACTTGATGCCGATAGTGCGTTGTTGAATGAACAGGAGCGCGCTGACATCGCTGCGCTGTTGCTGGTGGTGCGAGACAAGGCGCAAGCCGACGATCATCTGGCAATCAAGGCTGCCGTTGATGCATTGGCGCAGGGCACCGAAGAGTTTGCTGCACGCCGTATGGACCGCAGTGTCCACGCCGCGCTCGCAGGTAAGAAATTGGATGAAGTTTAGTAAGGAAAAAGGTAAAAACCGTGCCACAAATCGTCATACTCCCGCACCCCACATTCTGCCCTGACGGCGCCGTTCTCGATGCACCAGCCGGCCGCACCTTGTGCGATGCCATGCTCGACAATGATGTCGATATCGAACATGCTTGCGAAAAATCCTGCGCCTGTACCACTTGCCACGTGGTCATCCGCGAAGGTTTTGACACCCTTGGCGAGCCGACTGACAAGGAAGAAGACTTGCTGGACATGGCATGGGGGCTGGAAGCCAATTCGCGTTTGTCCTGTCAGGTGGTGCTCGGCGAAACCGATCTGGTCGTCGAAATTCCCAAGTACACCATCAACCACGCCAGTGAAAATCACTGATATCGGAATGATGGGGCGCATTCACTAGCGAGGCAGCCATGAAATGGACCGACACTCAGCGTATTGCTGAAGAACTGAACGATAAATTTCCGGATATCGATCCGACCACGATACGGTTTACCGACTTGCATCGCTGGGTCATGGAACTCGATGGCTTCGACGATGATGCCAATCGCTCTGGAGAAAAAATCCTGGAAGCGATTCAGGCAGCCTGGATCGAAGAGGCTGATTGAGTCAGCATGATGGCGACCAAAAGGAGCGAATGAGGCTAATGCTGTTCAGTTAAGAAACACCGGTCGGTTCGTTTCTTGGTTTCTTGGTTGCTGATGGTGTGTGTTCTTCGGACTACCTAGCCTGGTGCGGCCCTGCAGTTACCTCAGAGGGTAGTTGAATCTTTGTTTTCTTCGGACGCGCTAGCCGGGTGCGGCCCGGCAGCCGCTTACTTTTCTTGTCTCGCCAAGAAAAGCTAAGCAAAAGAAGGCGACCGCGCGATCCTGGCCCCTACGGGGTTCCCAGCGATGCGCCGCAGAAAATGGGAG
>JAMFSU010000154.1 GCA_026225475.1 Duganella sp. | reverse complement strand
GACCCTCCCATTTTCTGCAGCACATCGCTGGGAACCCCGTAGGGGCCAGGATCGCGCGGTCGCCTTCTTTTGCTTAGCTTTTCTTGGCGAGACAAGAAAAGTAAGCGGCTGCCGGGCCGCTCCCGGCAAGGTCGTCCGAAGAAAACCCAACATCAGCATCTAAGAAACCAAGAAACGAACCGACCGGTGTTTCTTAACCAAACAGCGTTGCCACTTCAGGCACTATGGATTGCCATAACGCATTTCCAGCATGTCATCCTTCCAGCCGCCGCCCAAGGCTTTGTACAAGGATACGGTAGCCTGCAGACGCAGCAACTTGATCTGTCCCAACTGGTTTTGCGCATCAGACAAACTGCGCTGAGTATCAAGCACAGTCATCAAATCTTCGGCACCGACACGATAGCGGATTTCCGACAATTCGAACGCAAACCGGGCCTGGTCCACTTCCTGGCTCTTGAGACGATAACGCTCCTCCAGACTGCGAATCGCACCGAGCGATTTTTCCACCTCCGACAAGGCGCCGATCACTGCCGATCGATAGACCTGCACCAGCTCCTGTTTCTGGGCAATGGCCAGATCGCGCCGGCTATTGAGACGGCCGGAATCAAAAATCGGTGCAGTCAGCGAGGCCCCCAGATTGGCCAGTAAATTAGGACCGTCAAACAGCGACAGCAAGGCGCTGCTCTGCGCGCCGGTTGAACCAGTCAGGCGAATACTCGGAAACAAGGCCGCGCGCGCCACCGCCACATTGGCATTGGCCGCAACCAGCCGTGCTTCGGCACGGCGGATATCGGGACGGCGCGTGAGCAATTCAGATGGCATTCCGGGCGTAATTTGCGGCATGCGGATTGCCGCCAAACCCTTCTCACTGACTGTGAAGGTTTGCGGCGGTCGTCCCAGCAAGATCGCCAACGCGGTTTGCGCATCGCGCTCCTGCTGCATCAAATCGGGCAGTGCTGCCTGTTGTCCAGCCAGCGCCGAGCGCTGACGCGCCAAATCCAATGGCGAGGCAGCACCGGCACGGCTTTGTGCTTCCACCAGCTTGAGCACGCGCTGGGCATTGCCGACGTTTTGCTGGGCAATCTCAAGCCGGTCCCGCAATGACAACACTTGCAAAAATGTCGAAACGATACCGCTGGTGACCGTCAAAGCGACTGTTTCGCGGTCATACAGATTGGCGCGCAAGGAAGCCTCTGCCGCCATCAGGCCAGCCTTGTTCTTGCCCCAGAAATCAATCTCGTAATTCACTTCCAGCAAACCGCTGGCAGTCGTGGTCGCGGCACCACCGCCGAGCGGCAGCGTGCGATAGGCGCTGCTGGCAATATCGGCGTCCGGCAATAATGGCGCACCCGCAATACGCGCATTGGCTTCGGCCTGATGCACGCGCGACACCGCTGCCGCAATTTCCAGATTGTTTTGCTGCCCTTCGGTGACCAAGGCACTCAGTTCGGCACTGCCGAACTGACGCCACCAATCGACGTCAAGGACCACCGGCTTGCTGCTGTCCGCCGGTGCGCCAGCCTGGGCCACGCCTGGCGTGGATAGCGCCGAAGGATCACTCCACTGCGACGGCACTTCTACTTTCTGGACAGGTTCCAATGGTATTTGCGTGATGGCGCAGCCAGCCAGCACCAGCGTCAGCGTCGCCGCCAGTACCTTCGGTTTGCTCGGGAATGCATACAGCACGGACTTCATCAGCAACCTATCAAAAAATTCAGCCAGCCTCGGCGTTAATTCGCCGCCACCGGTTTCTCAGGCGCCACCGGCAACACCACGCGCTCGCCCTCGTTGAGGCCAGAAAACACCTGCACCCGCTCGCCATTATGTATGCCCAGTTTCACATCACGCGTCTGCAACTGGCCATTGGCTTGCAACACCCGCAACTTTTGCACACCTTTGCTATCGGGCTTGACCATCAATGTAACGGGTATTGTCAACGCGTGCTCTACCTTGGCCAGCACGAAATACACATCAGCTGTCATGCCGCTCATCAACTCGCGGCTCGGGTTGGCGACATCAAACAATACCGTGTAATACGCTTTCTTGCCTTGCTTGCCGCTATCATCCGCCGGCAACAGCATGATCTGGCGCAACTTGCCCAGCCATTGCTTGCCCGGATACCCCGGCGTGGAAAAGTATGCGGTCATGCCCTTGCGCAGGCGTGTCACATCTTCTTCGGCCACGCGTGCCTGCACACTCATTTTGCTCAAGTCGGCAATCCGCAGCAGCACTTCCTGATTGGCGGCCACCGGCTGACCAACGCGCGCCGACAAGGCGACCACGGTGCCACCGACCGGAGCGAATACCTTGGTCTGTTTCTGCAAGGCTTCGTCTTCCTTCATCGATGCTTCCAACTGCTGGATCTGGGCATTGATGGCGTCCACTTTGGCTGCCGCTGAATACATACCCATGCGGCTCGACTCGAAGGTTTCTTCGCGCGTGGCATTCTCGGCCTTCAACTGGCTCTGGCGCTGAAATTGCAATTGGGCAAAATCGAGCTGGGCATTTTGCCCGGCCAATTCGGCCTTCATCCGTGCCAGTTGAGCGCGGTTGCTTTCCACCCGGCCAGCCTGCACCGATGGCGCAATCGCCACCAGCAGCTTGCCATCCTTGACCACTTCGCCAATGGTCACAAAGACATCTGAAATTTGCCCCGACACTTTGGCACCGACATCGACATAGCTTTGCATAACGACATTGCCGGTGGCATTGACCACCTGCTCGATATCGCCACGTTCGACCGTGACTGTTTCCAGCTTGACCGGCACCGGTTTGGGATGACGTTGTTGATAGCTATACCAACCGGCGACTGCCGCCGCTGCCACCAGCAACAAGGCCAGCGCGCTCCAGCCACGCCGTCCCAGGCCACTTGACGATGGTGAATCGACCACCGGAGCACCGGCCGGGTCGGCTGAAAAATTGTTAGGTTCCGTCGCCATCGACTTACCCCTTCTGTTCTCTAAAACGCACCGTCCATGAGGAATGACAGGCCAACTGCCCCCATACTGCCAGGTGCAGGGCTGACAACAAACGCGGATCGTCCATCAGCAGATGCTTTTGTTTGCCGGTCAATACTTCCGGGCCGCGTCGCAAGGCCTGCAGTACCAGTGCATCGCCAGCCTTGCGGCTGCGTTCTGGCTGTTGCGGGTGGCCATGCGCGGCGGCGCAGACCAATGCATTGATGCCGGGGTCCACTACCGCATCAATGAAATCAGGCAGACGCGCTGTTGCATTCAAATGCATTACCGTGTCGCGCAACTCACGCGGCACGTCGTTCTCTTCCGGAATCGAAAATAACCCGGTGCGACGCCATTGACGGCCCAGATCCACCCGGCTCGACAACACCGACAGTGGCACCGACAGCGACAGCGAACCGGCAATCGGCAACAGCCACCAGATGAACGACGGATTAAGCCAATACACCAGTGCGCCCCAGGCGAGGCCCAACACAGAGTGCCAGCCATGGCGCCGGAACGCTTCGCCCCAGCCGGTTTCATTATCGGCGCGCGGCGGTGATTTCCAGCCGACCGCCCAGCCAAGAAAAGCACCAAGCACAAACCGCGTATGAAACAGCATACGCACCGGTGCCAGCATCATCGAGAACAGCAACTCAATGAGCATGCTCAAGCTCAGGCGCAAAGCGCCGCCGAAGCCTTGGGCACCCTTCACGATGATCAGCAGCACGCTGAGTACTTTGGGCAGGAACAGGATAGTGGCCGTGGCCGATACCAGTGCCAGCGCTTTTTCTGGATGCCACTCCGGCCAGATCGGGAACAACTGGCGCGGCGAGACGAAATATTGCGGATCAACCAACGTATGGGTGGCCAGCAGCAAGGTCGACAGCGCCAGAAACAAGGCCCACAACGGCGCCGACAAATAGGCCATGACGCCGGTGACAAACACGGCGCGATGCACCACATGCATACCGCGCGCCAGGAACAGCCGGAAATTCATCAGATTGCCCTGGCACCAGCGGCGGTCGCGACTCAGTTCATCGAGCAGATTGGGCGGCATTTCTTCATAACTGCCGTCAAGGTCATAAGCAATCCAGACCGACCAGCCGGCGCGCCGCATCAATGACGCTTCGACAAAATCATGCGACAGGATGGGACCAGACAGCGAGCCAGTGCCGGGCAATGGCGCCAGCGCGCAATGCTTGATGAACGGTGCCAGACGGATAATGGCGTTGTGGCCCCAGTAATGCGATTCGCCCAGTTGCCAGTAATGCAGGCCAGCGGTAAACAGCGGCCCATACACCCGCGTGGAGAATTGCTGGATGCGCGCATACAAGGTGTCACGTCCGGCTGCACGCGGCGCGGTTTGAATAATGCCGGCACCGGGATGTGCCTCCATCAATCGCACCAGCGTCGACAGGCAAGCACCGCTCATGACACTGTCGGCATCGAGCACCAGCATGTAGCGATAATCGGCGCCCCAGCGGCGGCAAAAGTCATCAATGTTGCCGCTCTTGCGTTTGACACGGCGACGGCGATGGCGATAAAAAATCCGGCCAAATCCATCAAGCTCGTTGCACAACGCGGCCCAGGCTTGCAGCTCGGCAGCGTAGATATCAGTCTCGTTGCTGTCGCTGAGCACGAAGAAATCAAAGCGATCGAGATCGCCCTGGCGTTGCACCGACTCATAGGTGGCGCGCAGCCCGGCAAACACCCGTGCGACATCTTCATTGCAGATCGGCATGACGATGGCGGTGCGGGCTTCGGGTGCAATCGACTTGGGCCCGGCTACTTCGTGCGAAATCAGATAGGGATCGTCGCCGCGCATGAGCACCAGAAAACCAGCCATGGCGGTCCAAAAACCGGCAGAAACCCAGCAGAACAGTATGGCAAACAAAACCAGGATCAACATTTCCAATGGCTTGGTGCCGTGGTACGGCAACACATCGCTCATGAAATAAGTGGCCAGCCCGGTCTGCAACAGCATCAAGGCCAGCAGCACCACGCGTCGCAGATTGCCACTGCCCTGCCAGTAACCACGTGGGTCAGGTGCATCGGGTAGATCCGCATCGCCGGATTGCGCTGGCGACTGCAGGCTGTCTTCGATGAATTCCGGCTCGCTCGACGGCAGGCCCTGACGACGTGCAGCACGCTGTTCAAAGCGTCGCCCTGCTTCTTCCACCCAGCGCGAAAACGGATTGAGCGTACCCCATTCGCGCGGCACCATGGAACTGCGGTGCAGCGCTGGCGCTACCTTGATATGGTCGCCCTGGGCCGTGACGGTGGCCGCCGGATTGGCCAGACTCGACACTGCCGCTTGCGGATACTGCAAGCGCAGGCGCGCCGCAATCGAGGCGGCAGCAGCATTGTCGGCCGCCTGCGGTGCTTGCGACCCCGCCAGCAAACCGTGCAAGTCGTTGAAAGCCGCTTCGACATCCCGCTGCCCGGCCACGCGCGCGAGCAGATCCTGCCGTTGCGCGGGCGTCAGCGGCAGTTGCGCGAGGTAGCGCTCCAATTGCGGCAGTGTTTCAGAGGCGTGCCTCAGTTGGGGGGTAATATATAGCTCCACGTTTCTGACAGAGTTGCGCCCGCGCCCTGCGCGGTATTGCGCAGAAATCCACGCAGTTCGACGGGCTTGTTATCTTCGTTGCGACGCAGTTTCACTTCCATGCGCCAACCACCTGTGACCTCGTTGCGGCGCGTGACGACGCGGAGCACTTTGCCGTTGGCGTCACTTTCCACAGTGCCTTCCACCCGAGCATTGGCCGGCAGCTTCTTGAGCGCAGAAGCGTCGAAGTCGATCGACATATCGATGCTGTCATCGGGCTTGGCACGATAGCCGTGACCGACGCGGGTCTGCATGACCCAGGCCAGTGGCGGCCGTTTTTCGGTTTCCTTCTGCCAGTACATGCGGTATTCCACGTTCAGCGGCTGCCCCGATTTAGGCATGGCATCGGGCATCCAATAGGCGACGATATTATCGTTGGTTTCATCAGGTGTCGGAATCTGCACCAGCTCGACATGACCGGCCCCCCATTTTCCCTTGGGTTCGATCCAGGTACTCGGCCGCGCCTCATAGTGGTAATCGAGGTCTTCATAGCTGGAGAACTGGCGGTCGCGCTGCATCAAGCCAAACCCGAGCGGATTGTTCAGACCAAATGATGTCACCAGCAGGCGCTTGGGATTAACCAGCGGCCGCCAGATCCATTCGCCCGTGCCCGACTGGATCGACAAGCCATCCGAATCATGCACTTCCGGCCGGAAATCCTCGGCCGGGCCCTTTTGATTCTCACCAAAGAAAAACATGCTGGTCAGCGGCGCAATACCAAGCTTGGTCACGTTGGCGCGCAGATACAATTGCGCCTTGACATCGATGATCGTGTCCACGCCCGGACGCAGCACGAAACGATAGGCGCCGGTCGCACGCGGCGAATCGAGCAGGGCATAGATGGTCAAGTCCTTGTCGCCAGCCTTGGGACGCTCCAGCCAGAATTCGGTAAAGCGCGGAAACTCCTCACCCGAATACAAGGCAGTATCAATTGCCAGGCCACGTGCCGAAATACCATAACCCTGGCCTTTGCCCATGGCACGGAAATAACTCGCGCCGAGGAAAGTCAAGACATCGTCCTTTTCCTTAGCCGAATTGACGGGATAACGGATCCGAAAACCGGCAAAACCAATATTGCGCAAACGGCGCGGATCAATCTGCGTATGGCTGTAATCGAACAAGCTGCTGTTGAACTGAAGTTCACGCGCAGCGCCGCTGACGATTTCATTGACCCGCACCGGCTCGGTGTAGGCGCCACCTGGATGCACGAACGACAATTCAAACGGTAGCTTTTCCGCGCGCCAGGTCGAGCGATCCGCCTTGAAATGCAACAAATTGGCCTGATCAAAACTGAGATCCTTGATCTCCTTGGGCAATTTATCGCTGGGTTTCTTGTACGACTTGCCGGCCAAGGCTTTGGCGCGCACAGCCACATCGTTGAAATCAAATGCTGCAGCGCTGCCGTGCCAAGCCAGCAACGCCAGCGACGCCAGCAACGAGGCCAACGGCGCCCAGCGCGTTGCGCGTGCAGGCCTGCAACGCAGTGCAAAGGACAAACTGGCAGGGACTGTTGAGGCTCCGCGCCGATACTTAGTTAAAAACATTGGATTTCCATCTGACATGCAGTTGTTCTTGTCCGATAACGCCCTTCCGGCGTATCGAAAGTGACCATAGTTTACCTAATTGTTGCTGATCGGGTCGAATTGTTCGATCCGCAGCGCCAGTCAGGTGCGGCCAACGCAGCCTGAAATTCCAAGACTTATTGCAAAATGACAATGCACACATCCATCCTGACGCCCAACTATTACTACCCTATGCTCGCCTTGCGAGGCAGGAACGCTATCGAAAACTCTTCTATAAGGGCGACCGTTTTCTATAAAGTTCCATGATTCCCGCGCGCTGCTGTAATATGCTGCGCTCATTGGCTGCACCTGCAAGCCGCTATCCGGCAATCCTACACAAGTATTGACATGACACCTACTTCTACCGCCAGCGGCGCACTGAGCGTCATCGTCGCCACTGACAACGCGCGCGGCATTGGCATCAACAACAGCCTGCCCTGGCACCTGCCGGAAGACCTCGCGCATTTCAAGCGTACCACCTCGGGCCACCCCATCCTGATGGGCCGCAAGACCTTTGACTCAATCGGGCGGCCCTTGCCAAACCGGCGTAATATCGTCATCTCGCGCAACCCGGACTGGTCGCATGCCGGTGTGGAGCGGGTGGCGTCGTTGCAGGAAGCAGCTGCGCTGGTGGCCGGTGAAGATGCCTTCATTATCGGTGGCGCCCAGATTTACGCCGAGGCACTAGCATTGGCGACGCGTCTGATTGTCACCGAAATCGGCCAGCGCTTTGACTGCGATGCGTTTTTTCCGGTGATTGACGCTCAGCAATGGCAGGAAACCGGACGTGAAACCCACCGCGCAGCCAATCAGGAATTGGACTACGCTTTTGTGACCTACGAAAGACGCTGAAACACCAAGTGCGCTTTCTGTTGTTTTTGCAATATTTCACGAAAACCGGCATGAGTTTTCACCCCATGTTTTCTTGATATCTGCGAAAATTCGCTTTCTTTTTTCAGGGCAAGACTGATTGCGGTTTTGCCCAGCCTTACCGGCTTGTGGTTTGCCCCAAACCCAAGCCGCCCGAGCGCGTAAGCTTTTCGCCCAGGCGCAGTGTCAACTGAACGCATTTCACCATCGCCTCGCGATGCGTTCTACCTGGAGAACCTATGAAATTCCGTTTCCCCATCGTCATCATTGATGAAGATTTCCGCTCCGAAAACACTTCTGGTCTGGGCATTCGCGCCCTGGCCGATGCCATTCAGGAAGAAGGCATGGAAGTGCTGGGCGTCACCAGTTACGGCGATCTGTCGCAGTTCGCCCAGCAACAATCGCGCGCGTCCGCTTTCATTTTGTCGATCGACGATGAAGAGTTCGGCGCCGGCTCCTCCGAAGAGACCGATTTTGCACTCAAGTCGCTGCGCGCCTTCGTCGGCGAAATCCGCCACAAGAATGCCGACATCCCGATTTATCTGTATGGCGAAACACGCACCTCGCGCGATATTCCCAACGACATCCTGCGCGAGCTGCACGGCTTCATCCACATGTTTGAAGACACGCCCGAGTTCGTGGCGCGCCACATCATTCGCGAAGCCAAGTCCTATCTGGACGGCCTGGCGCCACCGTTCTTCCGCGCCCTGGTGCACTATGCACAGGACGGTTCCTATTCCTGGCACTGCCCTGGCCACTCGGGTGGTGTCGCGTTCCTGAAGTCGCCGATCGGCCAGATGTTCCACCAATTCTTCGGTGAAAACATGTTACGCGCCGACGTCTGCAACGCGGTTGAAGAACTCGGCCAGTTGCTCGACCATACCGGCCCGGTGGCAAGCTCAGAGCGCAACGCGGCACGCATCTTCAATGCCGACCATTGCTATTTCGTCACCAACGGTACCTCGACCTCCAACAAGATGGTGTGGCACTCGACGGTCGCCCCTGGCGACATCGTCGTGGTCGACCGCAATTGCCACAAGTCGATCCTGCACTCGATCATCATGACCGGCGCGATTCCGGTCTTCCTGATGCCGACCCGCAATCACCTCGGCATCATCGGTCCGATCCCGCTGGAAGAATTCACAATGGAAAGCATCCGTCGCAAGATCGAAGCCAATCCATTCGCGCGCGAAGCGGTCAACAAGAAGCCACGCATCCTGACCATCACGCAATCGACCTATGACGGCGTGGTGTACAACGTCGAAACGCTGAAACAGATGCTCGACGGCGAAATCGACACGCTGCACTTCGATGAAGCCTGGCTGCCACACGCCACCTTCCATGAGTTCTACAAAGACATGCACGCCATCGGCAAGGACCGTCCGCGCGCCAAGAAGTCGATGATCTTCTCGACCCAGTCGACCCACAAGCTGCTGGCCGGCCTGTCGCAAGCCTCGCAGATTCTGGTGCGCGAATCGGAAACCGTGCAACTCGATCAGGATGCCTTCAACGAAGCCTTCCTGATGCATACCTCGACGTCGCCGCAATATTCGATCATTGCCTCATGCGACGTCGCCGCCGCGATGATGGAAGCGCCGGGCGGTACTGCGCTGGTGGAAGAAAGCATTCTGGAAGCGCTGGACTTCCGCCGCGCCATGAAAAAGATCGATCAGGAATTCGGTCTGGACTGGTGGTTCCAGGTCTGGGGTCCGAACAGCTTCTCGGCCAACGGCATCGGCGAGCGCGAAGACTGGGTCATCAAGGCCGAAGACGACTGGCACGGCTTCGGCAATCTGGCACCGGGCTTCAACATGCTCGACCCGATCAAGGCCACCATCGTTACGCCCGGCCTGTCGCTGGACGGCAAGTTTGGCGAGACCGGCATTCCCGCCTCGATCGTGACCAAGTATCTGGCCGAACACGGCGTGATCGTCGAAAAATGCGGTCTGTATTCGTTCTTCATCATGTTTACCATCGGCATCACCAAGGGCCGCTGGAATACCCTGGTGACGGCGCTGCAACAGTTCAAGGACGACTATGACAAGAACCAGCCGATCTGGCGCATCCTGCCCGAGTTCGCCGCTGCCAACCAAGGCCGTAACGCGCGCTATGAGCGACTTGGCCTGCGCGACCTGTGCCAGCAGATTCACGAGACTTACCGCGCCTATGACGTGGCACGCCTGACCACCGAAATGTATCTGTCAGACATGCAGCCGGCGATGAAGCCATCGGATGCCTTCTCGAAGATGGCCCACCGCGAAATCGACCGCGTGCCGCTCGATGAACTCGAAGGCCGTATTACCTCGATCCTGTTGACGCCCTATCCACCTGGCATCCCGCTGCTGATTCCTGGTGAAATTTTCAACAAGACCATTGTTGACTACCTCAAGTTCGCACGCGATTTCAATGAGAAATTCCCTGGCTTTGAAACCGATGTGCATGGTCTGGTCAAACGTGAAGTCGATGGCCGTCGCGATTACTTTGTGGATTGCGTCAAACAGTAAAGTCGTACCCGGCAATTATTGACGTCTGCTGATAAAAAAAGCCGCTGCCCATTACCTGGCAGCGGCTTTTGTTTTTGAGCAGATATCATCCAAGCAGCAACAAGCCCGCCATGGCACCGCCGAACAACAGCCAGAGCGGATGCAGTTTGGTCTTGATCGCAATGACGGCGGTCACCGCCGTGATCGCGGCAAGGATGCCGTTGCTGATCGACGCCTGCGCAATCAAGGCCGCACTGGCTGCTACCAAACCTGCTGTCACTGGCAACAGACCCGCCTGCACATGGCGTCGCCAAGGCTTGTCCTTGAACCGCTCCCACACATTGAGCATGACGATGGTCACCAGCGAGGATGGCCCAAACTTGGCCAGCGACGTGACCAGCATGCCGTAGAAACCAGCGACATGCCAGCCAATCAAGGTCACGATCATCAAATTAGGCCCAGGCGCTGCCTGCCCCAAGGCGAACAGTGCGCTGAATTCCTCCGCCGTCATCCAGTGATGTATTTCCACCACCTGCCGCTGCGCCTCCGGCAAAATGGTGTTGCCGCCGCCGAAGGCCAGTAACGACAATTCCGAAAAAATCATCGCCAGCGCGATCAAGGTCTGACTCATGATGCACCTCCGGCTTTCTTCGTGACCGCTTTATCGGCCAGCTTGATGGTGATCAGCACACTCACCGGGGTCATGACCAACAGCGTCCATAACAGCGGCACCCGCAGCCAGGCAATGGCGACAAAACAGACCACGGCAATGGCGGCCAACACTAGATTCTTGCGCAGGGGCAGCGCAACCTTGACGGCCATCTGGATCAGCAGGCCGGCTGCCGCTGCAGCCAATCCGGCAAACAAATGCTTGATGCTAGGATCGTTTTGATAGTGCTGGTAAAGAATCCCCAGCAACACCACCACCACCGAAGGCACCGCGATCAGCCCCAGAATCGACGCCAGCGCACCTTTGACACCGCGAAAACGCATGCCCAGCGCCACCGACAGGTTAATGATATTGCCACCCGGCAAAAACTGACACAGACCGAGCAGCTCGACAAACTCAGTTTCGCTGAGCCAGCGCTGGCGCTCGACGATCATGCGGTGCGCCAGTGGCAAGGCACCACCGAAAGCGGTCATTCCTAGCCCCAGGAAACCCAGGAATAATTGTTTGGAAGTCGGCACCTCGGCCGGTGGCAGCTCACCCAGCGGCGGCGCGGATGGCATGGAAGAAGAAGGTTCAGGAGTTTGCATGGAAAATTGCCGTCATTGCGTCATTCTGTGATCGCGTCATGGCAAGCCGAGAAGCTGCCACAAACAGAAGGCTACTCTTGCGTCGTTATTTTGTCTAATATATGGCAAGCACACTTCCCATACATAAAACATATGTCAGCTATCGACTTGCGCCTGTTGCGCTATTTCATTGCCGTCGCCGAAGAAGGCCATCTGACCAAGGCGGCGCAACGTATCGGCATCCAGCAGCCGCCTTTGAGTCAGCAAATCCGCGCACTGGAAAAAGAATTGGGCGTGACCCTGTTCAACCGCTTGCCGCGTGGCATGGAATTGACCGAAAGCGGCCGCGCCCTGCTCATTGATGCGCAAGCCATCCTGCTGCAACTGGACGCCACCATCGACGGCGTGCGCCGCATTGCGCAAGGTGAACGTGGACGGCTGGCCTTGGGATTTACCGAATCGGCTTCGTTGCATCCATTCATTCCCGCCGTCATCCGCGCGTTCCGCAAGGTAGCGCCGGATGTCGCGCTGACCGTGGAAGAAAGCAGTACCACCGAACTGGTCGAAGCATTGCGACAGAAGCGCCTCGACGTCGCCTTCATCCGTTCGCCCGTTGGCAACGCGGACGGCCTCATCACCGAAACCATGCTGATAGAAAAAATGATCCTGGCAGTACCTGCCACGCACGCCCTGGCACACAGCAAACAGCGCGCACGCAGCAGCAATACCCGGCAACGTGTGGCGTTGGCAACACTGGCGGAAGAAACCTTTATTTTGAACCGGCGTCCGAGCGGACCTGGATTATACGATGCCATCATTGCCGCCTGCCATACCGCTGGCTTCAGCCCGCGCGTGGAGCAGGAGGCACGCAAGAATTTGTCGACCTTGAGTTTGGTGGCGGCCGGCCTGGGCATTTCCATCATCCCGGCGTCCATGCGCCACGTCGCGCTGGCCGAAGTCGTCTATCTTGATATCGACGACGCCCCCGACCTGCGCGCGCCGCTGCTGCTAGCCTGTCTCGATACACCGTTGTCGGGCGCGGCCGAGCGCATCATCAGCGAAGCCAGGAAATGCAGCCGGTCCATGTAGCCCGACTGCATCGCCCCAATCAGGCCCTGGGCAGCGTCACGCCTTGCTGGCCTTGATACTTGCCGCCGCGATCCTTATAGGAAGTTTCGCAGATTTCATCGCTTTCGAAGAACAGCACCTGGGCGCAACCTTCACCAGCATAAATCTTCGCCGGCAACGGTGTCGTGTTGGAAAACTCCAGCGTGACATAACCTTCCCACTCCGGTTCGAACGGCGTGACGTTGACGATGATGCCACAACGCGCGTAAGTCGATTTCCCCAGGCAGATCGTCAATACGCTGCGCGGAATGCGGAAGTATTCGACCGTGCGTGCCAGCGCAAACGAGTTGGGAGGAATGATGCAGACATCGCCCTTGAAATCGACAAAAGATTTTTCATCGAAGTTCTTGGGATCGACAATGGTCGAATTGATGTTGGTGAAAATCTTGAATTCATTGGCGCAGCGGATATCGTAGCCGTAGGACGAGGTGCCGTAGGAAACAATCTTGTTACCGTTAGCTTCGCGCACCTGACCAGGTTCGAAGGGCGAAATCATGCCCGCACTTTCCGCCATGCGGCGTATCCATTTATCTGACTTGATCGACATTGTTGGCTAAAGCCCGTGATGAGTTAATTTGCAAGGGGCGCGGCGCCCGAACAGCGTGCTGAGCGGCTACCGCACGCCGGTATCCATACGCGCCGGCAAGCGCACAGCGACGCAGGGGCGTAGCGTAGCAGGTGGCGTCGCACCCCGCAAGCTTGCCAATTAAACAAGCTTACTGGATGCCTGCCCGCGCGAACCTCACGACGTCGCTGCCGCCTTGCTGACGCAACGCCGGCGCAGCACCGTTGCCGCCGTCGGTTCCTGGCTGGCTTTATTCTGCGCTGGCGCAGGCGCCTGCACGTTGACATAGACAAACGACGAATAAATCATGGCAGCAGCCACCCCCACCACCGCATTGACCGCATGCAACTGATTGGCCGCGGACAAATTGGTTTTCTCCATGGCAACCGCAGCGCTCATTGCCATTCCCATGATGACTTCAAATGCCGACGTGCGCATGGCACCAACATTAAGAAACTGATCCGCCGCCTGGGTGGCATTGGGCATCCGCATGCCTAAGCGTAGCCGCAAACCATCGGTCAGTTCGCGCGGCAACGCTGCCACACTCGTCGCCGGATCACGCCCTTCCGCTAACGCCTCAGCTTGCGCTGCTGCTTTAGCTTGCCGCACCTGCAGCGCGCGGCTGATGCCCGTACGCACCAAGTCATCCGACACTTCTACCACGGCATTGAGCACGCCACGCGTCATATCCTGCGCCAAATCGGGCTGTAGTGCGCTGATTGCGCGGCGCACTTTATCGGCCACGGCATGTTCCCCGGTTGCCGCCGTGCGCGCCACCGCAGCCGGATTACTTTCCGCGACGAACCATTGCATCACGTGCGCCAACATAGATTTCTCTGCCGTCGGCACCGATCTTGCAACTGCCATAACTCGCCCGGCGCCCGAACTCGGCGAAAATCGATCCATCGCCTCACTGATATAAATTTGTGCCGCACTATAAGAAACGGCACCGACAACGGTCCCACCGAGATTGATTTCTGCATTGTCGTACAGCGGAAAAAACAATTGCATCAAATCACGCGCTAATGTGTACGATGCGGTTTGCACACCGATCGAACTCATTGATGCTCCCAGTACCGAGGGCTCGCCGATCTGCGATGCCAGCATCAGGGCGCCGATCGATAGCGCCGCCATGCTCCCGCGCGACAGGCGCGATTGCAAGGTAGCGGTGTGATTGATCTCGTCGCGCATGGCACCGGCCAGATTCAAGCCACTGCCCAGCAACATGGCGGATAAGCCGAGCAGTTCGCGACTGGAAAATGCCGCATCACCAAGCTGCAGCGCTTTTTCAAGCTCAAAGCCGATCAACTGCCGTAGCACCGTCGTCAGCGCCACAATCAACCCGGTACGGACGCCCGCATTGGCAAAGTTAGCGGCCCAGCGCCAATGATCTTCAGAAAATTGATTATTCACCACCTTGCCAAGGAAATCGAGCATGCCGATGCAACGCGCGTGATCGGTTGCGTCTCCCGCGCCGGTGGCATCCAGATACGCCTGTGCTCTCAGCGCCAAGGTCTGCGCCGGGGTACCCGGACGGACTTGCCGCAGCGCCTCCTGCGGTCCTTGCTCGACGCAGGTCTGCATCGTCAGCACCAGATCGCGTTCCGGGTCTGACATGGTCGTCATTGCCTCGGCATAGTTGGCATCGAGCATCCGCGTCGCTTGCTGCAGCAGCGCAGCGGCGTCACTGCCGGACAGCGTCATGGCGTCAGCGTGCGCGAGCAGCGGCAAGCTATCCTCAATACTGCCAACATCCGATTCGGAAAATGAAACCTCGCGGTGCAATGCCCTTGACGAACGTAAATGCGAGGCCAATTCAGTGGCGGTCGTGGAGCACAAATCGGGCATGGAGATAGAAAACACCATAAAAATAAACACCCCTCATCCAGATGAATGAAATTCTTTTTGCCCAAGCGAGGTCCGCTCTTCGCACAGCCGACAGTGTTACACCAACGGCTGAATCAATAGGAGAAATAAAACAAAAGAAAAAAATATTAATAATTTATAACATTTTATTTTAATAAATTATAGAATTTTTTCATCACTAACATCGATCATATTCGCCACTGGTACCTTGCACTTCCAAGACGCAAGACGCGATAAATTTGCGCCAGTTGAGCGCATCAAGGGTCTGGCTCGCACCTTATTTCGGGCAATTGCCATGACCTCAGTGACGACGAGAAAAACTACGCCGAATTGGATCGGCGCGAGGATCTCCGACGCGTCGTCATCACGGAGATGAGCGGGCATGCAGCCCAGACGCAGTCGGATGTGTGCGGACCTGCTGGAGCGCCTTAGCGCTGCATGGTTTCCCATACTTTTTGCAGCCGCTTGGCCGACACCGGCATCGGCGTACGCAACTCTTGCGCATACAGCGACACGCGCAACTCTTCGAGCAGCCAGCGGAATTCCAGCATCTTGGGATCAGCCGCGCCGCGCTCTTTCTGGGCCCGCTGCCAGGGCGCCGCAACTTGCTGCCACTCCGCCAGCAGACGCGTGTCACGCGCGGGATCAGCGCGCAGCTTTTCCATGCGCACATTGAGCGCCTTCAGATAACGCGGGAAGTGCATCAGGTTGGCATAATCGTTGTCGGCGATGAAGCGCTTGCCAACCAGGTGTTGCAACTGCGACTGCATGTCGGCAGACGCTTGGGCATGCACCTTGATGGTTTGCAGCTTCTTCGGCAAGGTATAAAACTCGGCCAGAATCAGCGCCGCCAGCCGCGCGATTTCATTGACCAGCAATCCGAAGCGCGCCTTGCCTTCTTCACGGCGACGATTGAATTCGTCGGCATTGCGCGGCAACGGATCTTGCATGAAGGCGCGCTCCAATCCAGCCGACAAGATCTGGTCGCGCAATTCTTCCTGCGAACCGAGTGACATGAATTGCATGCCCATCTGCTGCAGACCGGGTACATTCTTTTCCTGATATTTCAGTTGTTCCTTGAGCTGCAAGGCAAACAAGCGGCGCAAGCCGGCAAAATGCTGACGTGCGGCATCGGCTGGATCATCGAACACTTCCAGATCGCAATGTGTTTGCTTGTCCACCAGCGCCGGGAAGCCGATCAAGGTCTGACCCTTGCCTGGGCCACCGCGCTGGATTTCCAGCAATTCCGGCAGTTCGCCGAAACTCCAGCCGGTCAGATTGGCATATTCCGACACTGTGGCTGCGGGCGCGGCGCTAGCCGTTGCGGCAACTGCATTCTTGGCCGGTGGTGACACGGCTGCAGCGCTGGGCGCTGGCATGGCAACACCAGTAATTGCAGTTTGCTCAGCCAGCTTCTGGAATTGCTCCCGCGCCTGGCCGCCGAATTCGGCTTGCAGGCTGCCGAGGTTACGCCCCATCTCCAATTGCCGGCCATGTTCGTCGACGATCTTGAAGTTCATCGCATGATGCGCTGGCAAAGTCTCTTGCTTGAAGTCGCTAGGCTTGACCATGATGGTGATCTGGTCGCGGATATCGGCAATCACGGCGTCGAGCAGATCGCCCTTGCCGAACAGATGGCGTTGCTCCATGCGTTCGCAAAAATTGGCGGCATACTCCGGCAACGGCACGCAATGACGGCGTAGTTTTTGCGGCAGCGACTTGAGCAACAGATGCACCTTTTCCTTGAGCATGCCCGGCACCAGCCATTCGCAGCGCGCTGCCGACACTTGATTGAGCGCATACAGCGGCACCGTCAGCGTGACGCCATCGCGTGGCGTGCCAGGTTCAAAGTGATACGACAATGCCATAGACAGGCCGGCCACGTTCATGGTCTTGGGAAACAGTTCGGTAGTCACCCCGGCCGCTTCATGACGCATCAGGTCGTCACGATTGAGAAACAGCAGCTTGGAATCGCTCGCCGTCAACTCCTTGTGCCACTTCTCAAACCCGATGCCGTTGCAGACATCGGCCGGAATCAATTTATCGTAGAAGGCCGCGATCAATTCGTCATCGACCAGCACATCAAGGCGGCGCGATTTGTGTTCGAGGTTTTCGATCTCGCGCACCAGTTTCTGGTTATGCGCAAAGAACGGCGCACGGGTTTCGAAATCACCGCCGACCAGCGCATCGCGGATGAAAATCTCGCGTGCCTCGCGCAGATTGATCAGACCAAAATTGATACGGCGCTGGCTGTACACCACCAACCCATACAGCGTGGCGCGCTCGGAAGCCGTCACTTGTGCGCTACGCTTTTCCCAGCGCGGCTCACCCCAGGATTTCTTGAGCAGATGGCCACCCACGCGTTCCAGCCATTCCGGCTGAATCTGCGCCACGCAGCGCGCATACAGCCGCGAGGTGTCGACCAATTCGGCAGCAACCAGCCACTTGCCAGCTTTCTTGAGCAAATGTGAACCCGGCCAGATATGAAACTTGATCGCACGCGCACCAAGGTAATGGGCGTCTTCGTCCGACTTGAAACCGACATTGCCGAGCAGGCCGGTCAACAAGGCGGTATGCAATTGTTCGTACGTGGCAGGTGCGTCATTGAGACGCCAGCCCTGCTCGCGCACGATAGTCAGCAATTGCGAATGGACATCGCGCCATTCGCGCAAGCGCAACTGCGACAGGAAGTTGGCGCGGCAATGGTCCTGCAACTGGCGATTCGACTTCTTGTGCTCGATCGCTTCTTCAAACCATTTCCAGATCTTCAGGTAACTCTGGAATTCCGACTTGTCATCGGCGAATTTCTTGTGCGCCTGATCGGCCGCCCCTTGCGCCTCCATCGGCCGGTCGCGCGGGTCTTGCACCGACAATGCCGAGGCGATGATCAGCAACTCGCTGAGACAGGCGCTTTCCAGTCCGGCCAGGATCATGCGTCCAACCCGTGGATCGAGCGGCAATTTGGCCAGTTGTCGGCCCAATGCCGTGAGCTGGTTGCTATCGTCGACTGCGCCCAATTCCTGCAACAACTGATAGCCGTCGGCAATCGCCCGGCCCGGAGGCGGCTCGATGAACGGGAAAGTTTCCACGTCAGTCAGATGCAGCGACTTCATGCGCAAAATCACCGCCGCCAGCGACGAGCGCAGGATTTCCGGCTCGGTGAACTTGGCCCGGCCCAGATAATCCTGTTCCTCGTACAAGCGGATGCAGACCCCGGCCGCGACCCGGCCGCAACGGCCAGCGCGTTGGTTGGCGGCCGATTGCGCCACCGCTTCGATCTGCAACTGCTCGACCTTGTTGCGATAGCTATAGCGCTTCACCCGCGCCAGCCCGGCATCGACCACGTAGCGGATGCCCGGCACGGTCAGCGAGGTTTCGGCAACGTTGGTGGCCAGCACAATGCGACGCGCATTGCTGGTCTTGAACACGCGTTCCTGCTCTTGCGCCGACAAGCGCGCAAACAGCGGCAGAATTTCCACATGCGGCGGATGATGCTTGCGTAGCGCTTCGGCGGCGTCGCGGATTTCACGTTCGCCGGGCAAGAACACCAGCACATCACCGGAACCGATGCGCGCCAGCTCATCGACGGCATCGACCACGGCATCCATCAGATCGCGCTGGTCTTTTTCCTTTTGCGCCTGCGACGGCGCACCGGCGCGGGCAGTTGCCACCGGTGCCGGGTTGATGCCGCTGCGGTCAGCGTTGTCGACCGGGCGGTAACGAATTTCCACCGGATACAAACGACCCGACACTTCAATCACGGGTGCCGGCTTGAGCTCGCCATTGCGCAACTGGCCGAAATGGCGCGAAAACCGCTCAGCGTCGATGGTCGCCGAGGTGATGATGACTTTCAGATCGGGGCGCTTGGGCAAAAGCTGCTTGAGATAGCCGAGCAGAAAATCGATATTGAGACTGCGTTCATGCGCCTCATCGATGATGATGGTGTCGTACTGGCGCAGCAGCGGATCGGTCTGGGTTTCCGCCAGCAAAATGCCGTCCGTCATCAGCTTGATCCAGGCGCCTTTGCTCAGCGTATCGTTGAAGCGCACCTTGTAGCCAACATGTTCGCCGGGCGGTGTGCCCAACTCCTGCGCAATCCGTTTGGCAGTCGACGAGGCCGCAATACGGCGTGGCTGGGTATGGCCGATCAGGCCGCTGGCACCGCGCCCCAGTTGCAGGCAGATCTTGGGCAACTGAGTGGTCTTGCCCGAGCCGGTCTCACCGCTGACGATGATGACTTGATTGGCTTGCAAGGCGGCAGCGATCTCTTCGCGGCGGCCGGAGACCGGCAACTCCTCGGGAAAACTGATCGTTGGTAAGGGATTGCGGACAACAATACGGTCGGCAGGCGCAGCGGTTTTCCGCTCGGGACGGTGAGGCTGGCGCGGCGGACGGGAATTGGGGGGTGTGGTGACAGACATGACAGGCGGCATTATACCCGCGCAGCCACGTTCTGCACGCGCCGCCACGCCTTGTCCAGCGCCGTTGGCACGACTGTCCAAGTTATGCGACAACTGCAGCGCCAATCCGCTGTGCACCACACCTTGAAACGCATGCTTGGTTATAATGCGCGACATGGAAAATGACAATGCTTTCAGCCAGTTTGTAGCCTGGCTCCGCTCGGTTGCACCTTACGTTCACGCCTTTCGCGGCAAGACCTTCGTGGTCGCCTTTCCGGGCGAGCTGGTGGCCGCTGGCGGGCTGCCAGTGCTGGCTCAAGATCTATCGCTGCTGCACGCGCTTGGGATTCGTGTCGTAGTGGTGCACGGCTCGCGACCGCAGGTCGAAGAACAACTGGCCTTGCGCAATGTCGAAGCGCGCTTCCACAACGGCTTGCGCATCACCGATCCGGCTGCGCTCGAATGCGCCAAGGAAGCCGCCGGCGAGTTGCGCCTGGATATCGAAGCGGCATTCAGCCAGGGCTTGCCCAATACCCCCATGGCGCATGCCGCCATTCGGGTAATCTCCGGCAATTTCGTCACCGCGCGCCCGATGGGCGTGATCGATGGCGCCGACCTGCAACTGACCGGCGTCGTCCGTAAAGTCGCCGCCGATACCATCGAACCGATCTTGAACGCGGGTGGCCTGGTGCTGTTGTCGCCGCTCGGTTTTTCACCGACCGGCGAAGCCTTCAATCTGGCCATGGAAGACGTGGCCGTCGCTGCTGCAATTTCATTGCGCGCCGAGAAACTGATTTTCCTCAGCGAAACCGGCCTCATGCATGATGCCGGCGGCACCGACATCCGCGAACTGGCATCGCATCAGGCCGAGGCCGTGCTGATGGCCAACTTCCTGCCGCCCGACTCGGCCTTTTATCTGCAAAGCGCCGTCAAGGCCTGCAACGCCGGTGTCTCGCGTGCCCATATCGTGCCATTCGCCACTGACGGTTCGGTACTGCTGGAGCTGTTTACCCATGATGGTATCGGCACCATGATCACCTATGAAAACCTGGAAAGCCTGCGCCAGGCCACCATCGAAGACGTCGGCGGCATTCTCAAGCTGATCGAACCGCTGGAAGCCGATGGCACCCTGGTCAAACGTGGTCGTGAGCTGATCGAACGCGAAATCCATTATTTCTCGGTGATCGAGCATGACAACGTCATCTTCGGCTGCGCTGCGCTGTATCCTTTCGCCAAGGAAAAAATGGGCGAAATGGCCTGCCTGACGGTCAATCCGGAGGTACAAGCGCAAGGCGATGGCGAACGTATCCTCAAACACATAGAAGCGCGCGCACGCGAAGCGGGCCTGACGCGGCTGTTCGTGCTGACGACCCGTACCTCGCACTGGTTCCTGCGGCGCGGCTTCGTGCTGGCCAATGTCGACAATCTGCCCAAGGACCGGCAACACATGTACAACTGGCAACGCAAGTCGCTGGTCTTGATCAAGAATCTATAATGATGACATCAGGACGTGAGAATCTATCAACCGCTGAAGCTTCGTTTTTCCCCATTCAGCGCCGTGGCTTTCATGTCCTCCCCGATTAACGCAACAAGTAACGCTCTAAGGAATTGACATGGCACGCATGATTCACTGCATCAAACTGGACAAAGAAGCAGAAGGACTGGACTTCCCACCCTACCCCGGCGAACTGGGCAAGCGCATCTATGAAAGCGTCTCCAAAGAAGCCTGGGCTGGCTGGCTCAAGCATCAGACCATGCTGGTCAACGAAAACCGCCTGATGCTGGCCGATGCACGCGCACGCAAATATCTGGCCGTGCAAATGGAAAAGCATTTCTTCGGCGATGGCGCCGATGCCGCACATGGCTACGTGCCGCCACCTGCCGATTAATTGAACGTCAATGTGCCTGCAGTGCGTCGCGCTGCAGGCAGTCTGCTTTCCCCTCCCTCTCTTTCTGGTTGCCGCGTCAAAAACTGACATTAATGCTGTTCGGTTAAGAAACAGCAGTCGGTTCTTAGATGCTGATGTTTTGTGTTCTTCGGACGAGCTAGCCGGGGTGGGCTGGCAGCCGCTTACCTCAGTGCGTCGTTGAGTCTTTGTTCTCTTCGGACTACCTTGTCGGGTGCGGCCCGGCAGTTACCTCAGTGGGTAGTTGACTCTTTGTTTTCTTCGGACTACCTAGCCGGGAGCGGCCCGGCAGCCGCTTACTTTTCTTGTCTCGCCAAGAAAAGCTAAGCAAAAGAAGGCGACCGCGCGATCCCG
>JAMFSU010000153.1 GCA_026225475.1 Duganella sp. | reverse complement strand
GAAAGAGCGATATGTACCTTCCCAGCCATTTTGATGAGCAGCGTCCCGCATTGCTACATGCCGTCCTGCGCCAGCATCCGCTGGGGCTGCTGATTACGCAAAGCACCACCGGCGAACTGGCGGCCAATCCGATTCCGTTCCTGCTCGACGTCGATCCCGATGGTGGTCCCGGCATTTTGCGCGGGCATGTCGCGCGCGCCAATCCGGTATGGCAGGAGGCGCGCACCGATAGCGATGCGCTGGTAGTGTTTCAAGGTCCGCAGACCTATATCTCGCCGTCGCTGTATCCCAGCAAAGTCGACACCGGCAAAGCCGTGCCGACCTGGAACTACATCATGGTGCAGGCGCGCGGCCGCGTGACCGTAATCGATGATGGCGACTGGCTACATGCCTTTGTCACGCGCCTGACCACACAGCACGAAACCACCCGCGCCGCGCCATGGGCCGTCAGCGATGCGCCGCCGGACTATGTCAAGTCGATGCTGCGCGCCGTGGTCGGCATTGAAATTAAATTGCGTACCCTCCAGGGAAAATGGAAAGTCAGCCAGAATCGCAGCCGGGCCGATCAGGATGGCGTCATCGCCGGCCTGCAAAGCCAGGGTGGCGAAGATGCCGGGGCCTTGGCGGCGGCATTGGCGGCATTCAAATAAGCCGCGTCTTGCCACCGTGGCAGGCGGGCATACCGCCCGCTTATGCGGCTCGCACACAACTGCCAGCACGGTTCACTCGCCAGCGCATCAAGGAATTGCCGACCAGCTATTCCCATTTCTCAGCGATCCATCGGCCACGGCAGAAGTGTTTCACCGGTTGGTGACAGAGCAATGAAAGTGGCCCTGCCAGCCAGCCGAAGAAACCCCATGCGGTGTGATCGCAGGGCTAGCGCCCTCATGCGCAAAGCATGTTTGCATATGCAGTAACGGTCTTTGTCGGTGACCATGTTTGCCTTAGGATGATCGCTTCAGCGACTGCGCCACCCTCAGGAGATTGCACATGCCCAACCACTCACCGAACGCCGGACTCAGCCCGGCACAATTGAAAGCGGCCTTGCAGGACGGCGCCGAAATCGCCTTGCTGGACCTGCGCGAAAATGGCCTCTATGCGCGCACTCACCTGCTGTTTGCGGTCTGCGCGCCGTTATGGCGACTGGAGCTGCAGCTAGACCGTCTGGTGCCGCGCCGCACCACCCGCATCGTACTGGTCGATGGCGACGGCAGCCTGGTGCAGCAAGGCCTGGAGAAACTGGCGCGGCTGGGCTATCGCCATGTAAGTTTCCTGCAAGGCGGCACCGAACGCTGGCAACGCGACGGCAACGAAATCTTCAGCGGCACCAATGTACCCGGCAAGGCCTTCGGTGAAGTGCTGGAAGAGCAACTGCATACGCCCCACATCGATGCCCAGGAGTTGCAGCAACGGCTGGCGCGCGGCGATGATCTGGTGATCGTCGACAGCCGCACCAGCGAAGAATTCGACGACTTCAGCATTCCCGGCGCCTACAGTGTGCCGGGCGCCGAACTGGTGTATCGCATCGGCGAGGTCGCGCCCTCGCCGCAGACGCTGGTGGTGGTCAACTGCGCTGGTCGCACGCGCAGCATCGTCGGCGCGCAGACCCTGATCAATGCCGGCATCCCCAATCCCGTGGTGTCGCTCAAGAACGGCACCATGGACTGGCTCAAATCGGGAGCGACCCTCAATCATGGTGTCGCCCACAGCGCACCCGCACCCTCGGCGGCAAGCCTGGTCGTGGCGCGCAGCCGTGCCGCAGAGGTAGCGCAACGTGCTGGCGTGAATGCCATCAGCAGCGCCCAATTGCACGCCTTCCAGGAGCAGCGCCAGGACCGCACGCTCTATCTGTTCGACGTACGCTCGCGCGATGAATACCAAAGCGGCCACCTGCCCGGCTGGCGCTGGGCACCCGGTGGCCAGCTAGTGCAGGCCAGCGACGAATACGCCGCCACCCGCGGCGCCCGCATCGTGCTGGCCGACTGGGATGGCGTGCGCGCCAGGACTACCGCAGCATGGCTCAAGCAGATCGGCGGTTTCGAGGTATTTACCTGGGTTCCCGAAACCAGCGCCGCACTGGAGACCGGGCCGGAACCGCGCCTGCTATTGCGTGGCGGCGGCGAAGCTCGCTGGATAGAGAACGATCTGGCACAACAGGCGCTGGAGCGTGGTCAGGCCGAAATCTTCGATATCGACAACAGCCTGGCCTTTCGCCGTTCGCATATCTCGGGAGCCCGCTTCGTCAACCCGCAACAGTTGGCGCAATGGGTCGACCGATCCAGCAAACAAAGCGTCATTCTCACGTCGTCGGATGGGCTGCTGGCCAGTACGGTCAGCGCCGAACTGCAACGACTCGGTGCAGGTAAGGTGCAGGCCCTGCTGGGCGGTACCCAGGCCTGGCGCAAGGCCGGATTACCGCTGACTACAGGGGAAGAAGGCGTGCTCAGTGGCGATGAAGATGTCTGGTATGGCCCCTATGTGTTCCACACCGAAGCAGAACGCAACCGCCGCTTTGATGAATACCTCGATTGGGAACTCGGTCTCGTGGCGCAACTGCAACGCGACGGTAGTCATGCCAGCAGCCTGCAAGGTTCCATCGCCAGCCCCGCCACCCCGCATTAATCTGGCGCAGCGCCACGCCGCTGTGCGTGGCGCTGGCCGGCGCCCTCAGGCGGCTGCAGCCACTTCCTTGCGCAACGCACCCACAGCGCGTTCGATACGGCCAACAGCATCGCTCAATACTGACTCGCTGGCCGCGATGGAAATACGGAAATACGGTGACAGACCAAACGACGCGCCATCCACCGCCGCCACGCCTTCGGCTTCCAGCAGCCACTCGACCACATCGGCATCGGAGCCGATCACGGCACCATCGGGCCGCACCAGACCGATCAGGCCGCTGCAATTGACATAGGCAAATAATGATCCCTGCGGCCCCAGCAGGCTCAAGCCGGCGATCCGGTTCAGTCCTTCAGTGACCAGCGCAGCGCGTGCCGCATAGGCCACCCGCGCCTGCGTCACAAAACTCTGATCGGCTGCCTCCAGAGCCCATGCAGTAGCTGCCTGACCGATCGAATTGGGTGCCGACGACGCCTGCGACTGCACCACGATCATGGCCTGCACCAACGCCGCCGGACCGGCCCCCCAGCCAATGCGCCAGCCGGTCATGGCATAGGTCTTGGAAGCGCCGTTGACCAGCAGCGTACGTTCCTTGAGATCCGGTGCGACATGCAACAGATGCACCGGCGCTTCAGCGTTGAACCAGATGTGTTCGTAAATCTCATCCCACAGCACCAGCACGCGCGGGTGTCGGCGCAGCACTTCGGCCAGCGCCTGCAATTCATCACGGCGATAGATTGCACCGGTCGGATTGCCCGGCGAATTCAGGATCAGCCAGCGGGTCTGCGGCGTGATCGCCTGTTCCAGCGCCTGCGCACTCAATTTGAAAGCGCTGCTTTCATCGCAGTCCACCGTCACCGGCGTGGCATCGTTGATGCGTACGATGTCGGGAAAGGAAGGCCAATACGGCGTTGGCACAATCACCTCGTCACCGGCATCAACGGTGGCCGCCAGCGCCTGATAAATCACCTGCTTGGCGCCATTGGCCACAATGATCTGGGCCGGTGGGTAGGACAGTGCGTTTTCACGCTGGTATTTTCCACTGATGCTGGCGCGCAAGGTAGCGGTGCCGGGCGTGGCGGTATATTTGGTTTCGCCACGCGCCAGCGCCGCGATGGCGGCCTGCTTGATCGGCTCAGGCGTATCGAAGTCGGGTTCGCCTACGGTCAGCACCAGCACATCGCGCCCCTGCGCGATCAGGGCCGCAGCGCGCGCGCTGGCGGCAGCATTGGCGGATAACTTGACGCGTTGTACGCGCTGCGAAAGAGCAAAGGGAGAAGTCGTCATCAGCATGGTTCCAGAGTTATCAGCGCCAAAGTGGCGTAAGGATAGTGGTTACTTGAGATCGGCGTCGAACGGGGCATGATCAAACTTGCCTTGCTGGGCTCGCTGGTTGGCGCTACGGATATACTCCTCCGGCACGCCGTGCTTGAGCGCCAGCGCCAGCAACGCACCAGAGCGATGCCACTCCTGAATGGTCTGGTCCACCAGCGCCTGGGTATCGGTCTCGCCACGGCGCAACCAGATCACGGTTGGCGATGGGATCAATTGTTCGTTGGTCGCCAGGGTGTAGTCTTTCCACTGCGCCGCACTCGCTCCGCTCAAGGTATAGCGCATGGCCGGATAAATGTGCACCGAGGCCGCGCAGGTACCGCCCTTGAGCGCCAGTAAAGACTCCGGAATACCGCGAAAACCCTTGACGATGGCGCCATAGGTTTCCTGCAAGGGCTTGGTGAAGTTGCTGCCCTGCGAGACGCAGGCAACCTTGCCGCGCAGATCTTCCCATTTGTGGATGCCACTGTTCTTGGCAACGATGGCCCCGCCGCCCACCAGATTGTAGGGAGTCGGCGCAAAGCTGAGAATCTGGTTGCGCTCCTTGGTCCATTGGATATTGGCAATAAGCAGATCGACCTTGCCAGCCTGTAGAAACTGTACCCGCGTCGATGCCACCACCGATACCACTTCGAGTTCCACCCCCAGCCGCTTGGCAATATCCTTCGCCAGATCAACCTGGAAACCGCCCAACTGACCGGTAGCAGGATCGAGCGCACCAAACGGTGGACCAACGCCATCAACCCCGACCGACAGCTTGCCACGCTGTTTGATCTTGTCGAGCGTGGCATCGGCGTGAGCGGGGGCGGCCAGCACGCCGAGCAGCGACGCACAGGCGGTCCACAGCGACAATGGCGGCAACCAGGAACGGCGCGTTCCGGCACACGCCAAAGACGGCGACGGTGAGCAAGACAACAAAGACATAAGCGGCCTGTTTGAAGATAGATAAACGTCTATCTTCAAACAGGCACGCAGGCATGACAACGAAGTGATTCAGATATGCATATGCGCTGGCTGTCGCTCCAGTTGGTTGCGGCCAATCGGTTAGCCGCCTACCCCTTGATCGGATAGAAATGATTGGCAATGAGCAGCACCACCAACAAGCCGATACCGAGCGACAGACTCCAGCCGATCAGTTTCTTTTCTATCGGCAGCAATGGTTCCACGACACTATTGCTGAGTTCACTTCTGAGATCCTGTTCCGACATTGTGCTTGCTCCTGATTAGTTAACCAGCGGCGGTTTGACGCCACTGAAGAAAATCCACGACACCAACAGTCCGACCCACACCACAAAGCCGAACAGACTGACCACATACACCGCAACCAGCTTGCCCAGACCTTCGCGCCACAGACTCCTGAAATTGGACAGCACCCCGATCGAGAAGAACGTCAGGATGAAAAAGATCACGCGAAACGCATTGGCAGTACCGATGGCCGGCGTAATCCTGGCCAGCGTATCGGGCGTGGCGGTGCTGGCGAGATAGAAACCCACCAAAAAAGTCAGCACGAAGCCAAGGATGAACTTCGGGAACCGCTGCCAGATCTCACCCACCCGCGCCTTCTCGCCGCCCTTTTGCACATTGATATGATTGGTCCAGATATACGCCAGGATAAATGCCCAGACGCCGATGAAGACATCGATGAACACCTTGATGGCAGCTGTCGTACCCAGAATCCAGCCCGGTTCATATTGCACCCCTTCGGCCGCTGCCTTGGCCAGGATCAATGCTTCAGTGATACCACCGGCCGCCACTGCCGCGCCATCGGTCTTGACCGCCAGGCCAATCCAGGCAGCCGCCACCAGCGGCTCATGCGACAGATAGGTCTGCGCCACGAACGGCAAGATCAGCACTTCCACCACCGCAAACACCACCACCAGCGAAGACACCAGCACCGGCACCGACGGGCGCGAACGGATCGCGCCGCCGGTTGCGATCGCAGCGGCCACACCGCAGATCGAAATCCCCGAAGCCAGTGGCGCAGCCCATTCACGACTAAAGCCAAACCATTTACGCGCCACGAAATACACCACCGACCAGTAAATCAGATAGGCCTCAATGATGGCTGCAATGCCGCGCAGCAGCACCGAACTGGCCAGCGACAGCTTGCCCGCCACGGTGACCGCGATGAATGCGCCCAGGATCACAATGGCGATCTTGATATACAGCTCAGGACGGATAGCCTCTTTCAACCACTCGGCAAAGCGCGGAAAAAAATTACTGATGATCAGACCAGCCACCAGCGCAAAAATGAAGCCGCCTTCATTGGTCAGCCGCAAGGACCAGTCGATGCCGAATTTCTTGAAATCGCTCGGCGTGACAGCGGCAAAGTGCGCGTAGCTGCCGACCACCCAACTGGCATAGGCAATGGCAAACACCACCGTAAAGCGCAGCGCAAAACGCCTGACATCGATCTTCAGCGCAGCAGCGCCGACACTAAGCACGACCAGCAACGCCACATACGTCACCAGCAAAGCACCGATGCCGCCGAGGCCAGCATAGTTCTTCGCGGCAGGGCCAAGCGCGCCACTCACATCGGTCCACACCGAAGTCGACACCACCCAACCGAGCAGATTCGGCCCGACCACCCCGACTAACGCCAGCACGAACACCAGCAAACCGATCCAAACCGCCAGCCAGTCTTCGGAAAGACCTGGCGCGGCGCCAGTACCAGCCGTTTTTTCAGCGCTGTTATCAGCACCGAGTTCACCTGCGAGAGCTGCATTGGACATCTGAACATCTCCATCAATAGCCACCCGCCTACCGACCGCAAGCATGTAAAGCTGCAGCCAGGCGACGTTGGCGGTGTGAGAAATGACAAGCAATCGCGCTCTCTGGCGCGATCTCCCTTAGTACATCAATGTGCTGCTTTCCGGTTGTATTTCCTGCTTGTTTTGTTGTACTGTGCCGCGGTCAGCTTGCGGCGACAACGGCCACTGCATGGAGCAAATCAAGACAGCAAATCAGCACGAAAAATCAGCGAATCAACGCTCCCTGTTTGATCAAGGAAGAAGAAACGATACTGCCGTCAGCCATGAATGGATACGAATCTATTTACATATTTATATGCAACTTCCACAGCATGGATCAATAGCCAATCACCGGGCAGATCGCTATTGCACTGGCTGGAATGGCGCATGGGGAGAAACCTGCAATGCGGTTTGGTTTGGTTTGGTTTGGTTTGGTTTGGTTTGGTTTGGAAAAGCCGGCTACTTCTTTTCTTAGTTGCTGATGTTGCATTTTCTTCGGACGACCTAGCCGGGGGCGGCCCGGCAGCCGCTCACTTTCTTTGGTCTCGCCCAAAGATAAGTAAGCAAAGAAAGGCGACCGCTACTACGTCGCCCCTGCGGGGTTCCCGGCGCTGTGGCG
>JAMFSU010000152.1 GCA_026225475.1 Duganella sp. | reverse complement strand
TAGCTTTTCTTGGCGAGACAAGAAAAGTAAGCGGCTGCCGGGCCGCTCCCGGCAAGGTCGTCCGAAGAAAACAAAGAGTCAACTACGCACTGAGGTACCCGGCTAGGTAGTCCGAAGAAAACCAATCATCAGCAACCAACAAAACCAACGACAGGTGTTTCTTAACTGAACAGCATGACAATCATCGGCCCAGTGTTGCATGAAGGCGTCGATGTCGCGCAGGTTATAGGCCTGTCATTGCTGCTGGACTATCTCTGATGGTGACATTGCCGTTGACGTTAACTGCTGCATGGACGCGCTCCTCAAAAGAAAAAGCCATTTTCCAAACGGATCATAATGTCGCTGGCCAAATAGCTCAATGACCAAGCACAAGCGCTGTCGTTAAAGACCAAACGGCGTGAGCACCTTGTCCAGCCAGAGTTGCTCCAGCTTGCCATTGGCGATTTCAGCCTTGATGGCCTCTTCGTGCGCGGCAGTCTTGTGCGCAGCGTCGATTAGCTTGGCGGCGTCGGCTGCTGCAAAGTTCACCACGCCATCTTCATCGCCGACGATCAGGTCACCCGGATGGATTACCTGACCGGCAACCGACACAGGTACATTGATTTGCCCCGGGCCATTCTTGTAGGGGCCGCGGTGACTGACGCCTCTTGCATAGCAGGGGAAATCCGCGTTCTGGAACGCGGCGCTATCGCGTACTGCGGCATCAAGGACAAAGCCCGCGCAGCCGCGCTGCTGGGCGTACAGCATGATCAATTCACCGACCAGCGCGTTGGTGGTCTCTGCGCCCCCGTCAACCACCAGTACATGACCCGGTTGCATCATCATCAAGGCTTTATAGATCAGCAAATTGTCACCCGGCTTGGTCCTCACGGTGAAGGCAGTACCAACCAGTTTCTTGCTGCGGTGGATACGGGTAAGGCCTGGCATGCCGGACAGGCGTTGCAGATTGTCGCTCAAATGCGAGACGACGATCTCGCGCAAGGCGGCGACGATAGCCGGGTCTGCCAATGGTGGTGCAGCGTTGATCAGGAAAGGGGAGGTCGTCATAGGGGCCTGCGGTTAGCAATGGATAGGGAAACGCACTTGACTGCAATCGTATCGGGCTACAACGGCAGCCGCTTATTGACGGCGGCCATTGCTGCCAGTTATTTATCGACCGGTTCGGCAATCGTCGTCAGAATCACGAAACTCAACAGCGAGCCGATTGCCATGAACGAAAAGACGTAATCCCATCCATAGTTATCGAGCAACATGCCGGTGGCCAGCGGTGCGATGGCGCCGCCGATCTGCCCACCCATGTTGACGACCGAGCTGGCAATCGGGAAGATCTTCTTGTCCGCAATACTCATCGGATACGCCATATAGGCGGAAAAACCGAAGCTGAGCAGCACACCAGTGGCGAACAGCAACAAGCCATAGCCGAGCGGGTCGGCGGGCGAATTGATCAAGGCGTACATCATGCCGGCCGTGGCCAGTGCCGAAATCATCATGCCAGGTTTGCGGCGTTTGCCGAGCAGGCGATCAGAGACCAGTCCGCCGAGCAGATTGCCGATCACGGCACCGACCCAGGGCGCGGCTGCCACGAACCCCATATTCATCACCGAGAATTTCTTCACGCTCAGCAGATAGGTTGGAATCCAGGCCAGCAAGACATTGGAAATGCCCAATTGAAAGCAGTAACCGAGCGCGCAACCGAGGATGTTCCAGGAGCGGAACACGCTCTTGCTGTCCGTCAGTGGCGTCAGTTTCTTGGCGCGGATGAGCTTGTCGAGCCAGGCCGGTGGCTGGCGCAGCGCTGCTGTACCGGCGTGCTGGCCCAATGGTGAGCTTGATTCGGTGATGTATTTCAGTTCTTCGGCCGAAACACGTTTGCTTTGCGAGGGATGATTGGTGACCAGAAAGTACCAGATCACGGAAAAAATCAGCCCCGGTACCGCGAAGAACAGGAAAATTTCGCGCCAGCCCCAGTAGGCGATGATCACTGCGCACAAAGGCGGCACAATCACCGGGCCGAACTTGACCGCAGAGAGGAAGATGCCGCTGGCGGTGCCTTTTTCATGCGGCGGAAACCAGTTGTTGATGGTCGAGGCGATCCCGACCGGCAGCGGACCTTCGGCAAAACCGAGTGCAAAACGATAGATTTTCAGGACCAGAATCGAGCTGCTGGTACCGATCAAACCGGTAAACAGCGACGTCAAAATCATCGCACCGGAAAAAATGCGGCGTACGCCAAAGCGGCTGGTGGCAAATCCAGACGGCAGTTGCGCTAGTGCATAGGCGAACAGAAACAGGCTCAGTAATGCGCCCGCTTCGGTATTGCTCATGGCGAATTCCTTGCGGATGAAGGGCAGGGCCACGCCGATGTTGGCGCGATCTGCGGCGGCAATGGTGTAGATCAAAAAAATCAGACCAGCGACGACCCAGCGGAACTGGGTGGGCTTTCTGGTCGGCGCAACGGTTTCCGCGAGGGGCGCATGCATGCCGGGTGTCTCCAAAGTTTTGTTTTAATGAGCAAGGACATATTACGCATCGGCCTTGCCGGGCTTTTTTTGCCGCGAAATTATGGTGCTGCTTCGGCGGCTTTTCCTATATTTTAAATAGGATTTAATTGGGGGTAAAATGACAAATTCGACCATAAAATAGTCGATATACGACTATTTAATTTAGCGAGCATTTTTTCTCCTCATGTTTTTTCAAGCCATTGAAACCTACCTCGCCATCCTCAGAGAGGGCAGTCTGAGCGCTGCCGCTGAGCAGCTCAATGTGACCCAGACCACGATCAGTAAACGGATCAAGGCGTTGGAGTCCGAGCTGGGCATGATCTTGATCGAACGCGGCAAAGGTATTCGACGCATGCGCTTGACACCGGCAGGAGAGGAATTTGCCAAACTGGCAGAGCAATGGAGTTTGCTGGCGCGCGAGGCCAAGGTATTGCGTACCCAGGGACCCAGTTTGTCGCTGGCCATTGGTGCGGTCGACAGCATGAGTGTGTTTATGCTGCCGCCGCTGTATCAGAGTCTGCACACGGAACATCCGTCATTGAAGCTGGAAATTCACACCTTGCATTCCGATGAAATCTATCCAATGGTCGAGAAGCGCCAATTGGATGTGGGATTTTCGCTGATTGAACGCAGCGTCAGCAATGTCGATGTCGAACTGTTCTTTACTTCGCCGATGGTGGTTTTGAGCAAGATCGATCCATCCTGCAAGCCACGCAAGAAAGTCCATCCTCAGGAGCTCGATGCCGATGAAGAGCTTTATGTGCCGTGGGGACGTCACTTCATCGTCTGGCATGACCAGTGGTGGGACCCGTTGACGCCGTCACGGATTCGGCTCGATAGCGGCCACCTGATCTTGTCGATGCTGCAGCATGCACGGCAATGGGCCATCGTGCCGTTGTGGCTGGCCAGGGCGGCGCAAAAGAATGGGCCGTACATGGTGCGCGAATTGTCGGACAGTCCACCGGCTTATATTTGCTACAAACTCACCCACAAGCAGCCGACTTCGAGTACTAGCCGCGCGGTCGAGATATTGACGGCGGCTTGTCGCACGCTGTTTGGTCGCAGCGGGCGTTAGCTGGCAGTCGCTGTCAGCCGGCGAACAGATGTTCGCGGGTGATATCACGCAAGGCGGTGACACCGAGCAGGCCCATGTCGCGTTTGACCTCGGCGGCAATCAACGCCAGCGCGTGCGTAACACCGCGTTCTCCTGCGACCGTGGCGGCATAATTGAAGGGCCGCCCGACATAGACCGCCTGGGCACCCAGCGCGATTGCCTTGAGCGCATCGGTACCGCGTCGCACACCGCTGTCGAGCATGACCACCATGGCGCCGGCGGCGTCAACGATTTGCGGCAATACCAACAGCGGCGCGACACTGCCGTCAAGCTGGCGGCCACCATGGTTGGAAACGATGACGCCATCGATGCCAAGTTCACGTGCTTTGACGGCGTCGCGTGGATGCAGGATGCCCTTGATCACCAGCGGCCCGGGCCAGCGTTTGCGAATCGCGGCAATGTGAGTCCAGTTCAAATGACCGCGATCAGAGAAATCACGTAAGACATTGGCAGAAAGAATGGGCGCGCCGCGCGTGGCATAGTTGTTCTCAAAATGCGGCATGCCATGCTGCATCAGTGTCTTCAGGAACGTGCCGAGCAGCCAGCCAGGATGACGCACACCTTGCCAGGCCAGCGCCAGCGAAGGGCGCAATGGCGTCGAGAAACCGGCGCGAATATTGTTTTCGCGGTTGGCGGCGACGGGCGTATCCACCGTCAGCACCAGCGTTTCGACGCCAGCGGCAGCGATGCGCGCGATGAGGGCGTCGATTTGCGCTTGCTGGCCGGGCAGGTAGGCCTGGAACCAGGTGGCCGGTGCCGCTTGCATCACTTCTTCGAGCCGGATCAGCGACGAGCCACTCATGATGCAGAGCGCATTGGCCTTCTGTGCTGCGCTGGCCATGCAGAGATCGCCGCGGTAGCTGGTCAGCGCGGACAGCCCCATCGGTGCGATACCGACAGGACTATCGTAGCGTTTGCCGAAGATGCTCACAGAGGTATCGATGCTGGAAACATCCACCAGCACATTGGGCTGGAATCCATAACGTGCAAAGGATTGACGATTTGCGTTGATCGACATTTCATCCTCGACCGCGCCACTGACATAAGCGAATAATGGCGCGGGCAATCGCGTTTTGGCCGCCGCTTCGAAATCATGCAGCGATAGGAATTGACGCAAGGATCTAGGCAAACGATTCTCCAGGGCGGGTAATTGAGCGTGGTGGGGTTGAATTTGGCGTTGATTTTAGCGCCAATCAGGGCCAACAGCGCGCAGTATAGTTTTTCTATTGATGCGTAAAAAGCGAATAATTTAGATCAAGTTACTTTTCTTGTATTCGTTCTTGCTCAGTTTGCTTGGTCCACCGCGCCGCAATGATGACATCAATACTTCCAGTTGATTGCCACGCTGCCGTTGATCGGTGCCGCGTAGTAAGCCTGCTCCCAATTGACGCTGGCGAGATATTTCTTGTTCAGCACATTATTCAGATTGGCCGATAGGCTCAGGTGCTTGGTGAGATCGTAACGCGCCATCAGATTGAGAACCGTATAGCCGCCCTGGTAGACCGAGGCGTTGTCGCTGTAGCTGGTCTTGCTCTGGATGTTCAGGCTGGCACCGAGCTTCAGTTTTTGCAGTTGCGGCAAGCGGTAGGTGCTCGCCAGACGCAACTGTTTGCGCGGCACATAGGTGCGCACTGCGGTGCCGTCGTCACCAGTAATGCGCTGGATCACTGCACCGGCATCGACTTGCCAATTCTCGGTCAGGTCACCGGAGAGGTCGAATCCGACTCCTTGCGATCGGGCGTTGATGCCGTGGTAGTAAGACTGTCCGTCGCTGAACGTGCCAGCAATATCGGCGATGTTGCTCTGCTCGACGCGGAAGAGCGAAATCGAGGCATTGAGCCGCTGTTGCAGAAATGCAGCCTTCAAGCCCAGTTCTTCGCTTTTTCCTTGCGCCGCCGCCAGTGTCATATGGTTGATGTCAATGTTGTACTGGGGATTGAAAATTCTGCTGATGCTGCCGTAAGCGGAGAGGTTTGGCGTAAGGTCAATGACTAGGCCGACATAAGGCGAGACTGCGGACTGGCTCAGCACATGACTGACGCCATCGGACATGCCGGTCGAATCGGCCTGCGTATCGTTGGCACCCAGCAGCAGCTTGATGCGCTCGTGCAGGTTCAGACGGGTGGCGGCATACATGGTCTTGCGGCGGTCAGCATAGGTATTGGTGGTTGGTGCCGCATCGAAGACGGGATAAGCAAAAGTGCCATTGAATGCCTGCGTGCCATCCACGCTGAAATAACCGGTAGTGGTGTCGACGCCAATATTGCTCAGTTGGGAACGCGACCAGCTTAGCCCCAGGCTGAGGTCGTGTTGGCGGCCCGCCAGGGTATATTTTCCCGTGACATTGCTATCGAAGAAAAACTGCTTGTTGGCACCGGTAAACAGTGACGGATAAGCCTGCAAGCCGGTGCCGGTCGACTGGTCCAGATTGCCGCCGATATACAGCAAGGCGCTGTCACTTTTGATTTCGTTATAGTTCATCGTGCTTTTCCACTGCCAGCCTTGACCGAGTTGCTGGAGCAGTTCGACAAAGTTGCGCTGCTCGGTCGAATCGTAATAGGACCAGTCGGCTGAAGTGCTGCTGCCGACGCCGTAAGCTACCGCACTGCCATCGGCATAGGTCAGTGGCAGCGCGCCCCACATGGCACCTCTGCCATGCACTTTCTGATAGCTGTGGCCCAGCGTCAGCAGTGTCGCGCTGCTGAGGTTGGCTTCGATCACGCCATAGAATAAGTCCTTGGTCGGTTGATAGCGGTCCAGGTAGGAATTGCCTTCCTGGTGTGCGGCGACGATGCGAGCGGCGAGGCTGCCGGCTTGGTTCAAGGGGCCGGAGAGGTCGACGTCAATGCGTTTGGTGTTCCAGGAACTGAGCGTGACAGCGGCTGCGGCCTGGAAGTCATCGCTCGGACGCTTGCGGATGAAATTGACCGTGGCCGACGGATCGCCAGTGGAGGCGCTCAGACCATTGGCGCCGCGCACAATCTCAATGCGGTCAAACATGGCGGTATCGAGGTCACCGGTCTGGTCACCGTAGGTCAACGGCACGCCGACGCCGTCAAACTGGAAATTGGTAATGCTAAAGCCTCGCGAGGTGAAATAGGTGCGCTCGGTCTCGACTTTTTCGACCGTCACGCCTGCGATATTGGTCAGCACGTCGTTGATCGTGCCGAGATGAAAGTCATCCATCCTGGCACGGGTGGCGACCGAGATTGACTGTGGCGTTTCGCGCAGCGAAAGATTGAGCGTCGTCGCTGAGCTGCTTTGACTGATCGTATAGCTGCCGCTGCCTTCGGTCGGTGTCTGGCGAGCATTGCTGGCGGCGACCACCACCTCTGGCAGCTTATCGTGTGCATCGATGGCGCCGTCTTCCGGCTGTTTGTGCTTGAGTGTGAGCGTGCCGTTGCCGGTCTGTTGCAGTTGCAGATCGCCATTGCCGATGGCCTGCAGTACCGCTTCGGCAGCGCTGAAGTCACCGTGGATGGCGGGCGCCTGATGATCGCGCACCAGTTCCGGATCGACCGAAATCGACTGGCCGCTTTGCTGGCCGATTTGCGTCAGCGTTGTACCTAGCGGACCGGCCGGCAATTGATAATGTCGCCGCAACGGTGTCGCCGCATTCTTGTTGGCAAGCGCGGCAGGGGCCATCTGCGCCACGGCAGATGCCGCAGAAAACATGGTGCAGGCTGTGGCGACCGCAAGAGCCAGCGTGCGTGGCTTTACGACGAAACGCTGACGCATGTTGATGGGCAAGTGATCATTTTAATGGCAAATCATTTGTGTTTTTCAGGAGGTTGTCCGTACGTCAATCAATACCAGCATCTTGCCGAAGCGGCGCACGCTGATCGGCATGGTTTGTTCCAGCGAGCGCAGCACGTTATCGGTATCGTCGAGCGCAAATGCGCCGACCACACGCAGTTGTGCTGCCGCCGGAGAAAGATAGATGAAGCCGGCACGGTAGCGCCGCAGGGCGGTGACCACTTGGTCCAGGGGCTCATCGTTGACAACCAGCATGCCATCGGTCCAGGCGGCGCGCGCCATGACATTGCCGCTGATGCGCTGGATGGCGGCGGCATTGTAATAGGCTGCCTGGCCTTGTTGCAGTACTTGTTGCTGGCCGGCGTTGTTGACCCGGATGCTGTGTTCCAGCACCAGCGCCAGCGTTTGATGGTCTTCGTGTTGCACCAGGTAACGGGTACCCAATGCACGCGCCGTGCCATGTTCTGTTTCAATCACGAAGGGGCGGGTGGCATCAGGGGCGACGGTGGCGATGACTTCACCCTGATACAAACGCACGTGGCGCACGCCAGCGCTAAAATCGATATCGACCGCGGAACGGGCATTGAGCACCAATGTGCTGCCGTCCGGCAAAGTGTAGCTGTGGCGCTGGCCGGTTCCCGTATGCAGATCAGCACGCAAGGCGCCCAACGGTACTGAGCGCTGGACCAGCAAACCAGTTGCCACGCCAACTGCGGCAAACGCCAACGCGCCACCTAGCATCTTGCGGCGAGCAGCCGAGGCCGGTGGTCGCAGCACGATGCGTTCGACCAGCTCAGCTTGTCCTGGCGAGCGGCCGTCGACGTCGCGGATCGGTGCGAACGAGCGCTGCAGCATTCCCTGCATGCGTTCCCAGGCTTGCGCATTGGATGGATCGGCTGTGCTCCAGGCGGAAAAACGTTGATAGTCTTCCGGCAGCGCCTCGCCGGAGCGAAACAACACCATCCATGCGATGGCCTGTTCGGCGCTGGGATTATCGAGTACCTTGCCAGCAGCGCGCGTGGTGCGTGCGCTCATTGCGGAAAATCTGCCGTCAGCCAGCAGGCGCGCATGGCCTCGGTCATGTAGCGGCGTACAGTAATGACCGGCAGATCCAGACGTTCGCTGATCTCGCGGTAGGTCAGTTCCTGCAATTGGCTTAGTAGAAACACTTGACGCACTTTCGGTTTGAGTTTGCCGAGCACGGTATCGATTAGTTGCAAGGCTTCCAACATCAAGGCGCGGTCTTCCTGCGACGGTGCCGATGTGGGGGCGAAGTGGGCCAGTTCTTCCAGATAGGCGCGTTCGATGTCGCGTCGGCGCCAGAAGTTGAACATCACGCGTTTGGCCAGCGTTGCTAGAAACGCGCGCGGCTCGATGATTTGAGCAACGTTGCGCGCCACCACCACTTGAATGAAGGTGTCTTGCGTCAAGTCGGCCGCATCATCGCGGCACCCAAGGCGTTGCCGCAACCATCCCTGTAGCCAGTCGTGATGGGCATCATAGAATTGCGTCAACTGAGCATCTTGTGCGGCGGACATGGGATGATGAACTATTTGTAATAATGAGAATTATTACCATTTATGCGATTCTTCGCAAGCAGTTGCTCATTTTCCAGTGAGAAAGACAAGCCGCTCGGAGTGCAAATGTAGTCAAACGGCAACTCTGTGCTTGCAAGTTTGCCATTGTAGACAGCAACCTCGGCGCGATGCCTGAAGGCCGCTCAGAATCAAATCGATGCCAGCCAGAAAGTCCATGCGTCATGCCGACGGCCACCTGTGGTTAAGCGGGCGGTCTTCAACTGGAGGCGATCAATTGGTTGGGAGCTGGGCTTGTTCCTGCGTCATGTCCAGCAATGTTGTCATGAGGTTATCTGGTGGCGCCGTGCTTGCTGCGGGCAAGGCTGGCACCAGTGGGTCCCAGTGTGGATCGCTTAAATGACATAACGACGAAAAAACAATGTTTTCAGCCAGGGTCCGGCATTCGCGTGCGATCGCTTCCTGTCGCCGCGCTCGGGTTGCTGCCTGAAAAACGTTGTAGCCGTCTGATGATGTGCCTGAAGTGCATGATGCGGTGAGGGCATCGGCAGTCAGTTGGGCGGCAACCTTGCGGATCAGTGCCTCGATTGCATCCGCTGCGGTTGCTTGCCATCCGGTCAGCAGATTGCGTGACACCGGATCGTCCGGCATGCCACGCAAGGCCGCTGCCAATGCAGTGTTTTCTGCCGCTGTCTGCGCGGCGTTGACGGCGTTATCGGGTTGGTTTTTGGTTATGTGCTGAGGCGTGTTGGTGCTATTTTTCATGATTTTTCTGCGGCCAGTTTACCAATGACGTTATCAATTACTTTGTGCCAGGTTTTGTCTGCAACCACCTGTTTGATCGGTTGCAGGACGGCGCGATGTTCACCCGCAAGCAGATAAGCCTCATGCAGCTCGCGGCCTTCCTTGCCCATGAGTTCGTTACGCAGATTGTCGCGTTGCGCTGCGCGCATTTCAGGCGTGGCGAACTTGGCCGGTTCCTTGGCCTCAAGTTCGCTGAGGTTTTCCCCCACCCGAGCGTCGAAGATTTGCTTGAAACCAGGAACCCGGGCGATGCTTGCTTCGCTGATCGTTTTCTCTTGAAGCTCCAGGTTGTACAACAAGGATTTCTTCTGCGCCACGGTATAGTTTTTCTCTGCCACTGCCTCCATCAACTTGGTGGCTCCCATCTCGGTGACCATCCCGCCAAGTTTGGAGAAGACGCGGCCTAACATCTGGCGGAACGCATCGGCTGCGATGTCGTAGCTGAAGACGTCCTGATATTTTTGGTTCAGATAGGTCTTGTATAGATCGGCATCCGATGCCAGAAGATCATCGCGCACTTTCTGCAACGCCGCAGTGCGGGTTGGCGCATCCATGCTCTCGTAGGCGCGGCGATTTTGGCGCAACTCTTGTGCCACCTGGCGATCACCATGCGACGCAAACGCTGCGGAAAGCGCGGCCGGTCGGCTTCCGTCCTGCGTATTGTTCCAGGAGTAACCCAGATCTTCCATGAAATCGCTCAACATCGCCAGGTCAAAACCGTTCTTCTGGAGATCCTCAATAACCTGCTTGGCATTGGCCAGGGTTGCGCGTGCGTGTGTAGACTTCAGCTTTCCCATCTCACCATTGTCGTTCACGATTCTATCGACTTCGCGCAGCAATTCATCCTCTGGAATCGGAATTCGGCTGGGCACTGGTAATCGCTGATCTTTATACATTTTATTGACACCCGCGACGTAGTTGTTTTTGGCTACCTCGAAGACGTCGGTTCCAAGCAGATCGATGGGGGGAATACGCTTGTTGTCCTTGTTGCGCATTTTGATCGGCGCCACTTCGAATGCAACCGGTTCGGCGTGGATGATAGGTTCAGCCGCGAAGGCTGCGGCACTGGTAGCTCGGTCGTTGCGTTGACTTGGTGATGCATTGGTTCTGGGGCCGCTCTTACGTTTGGCTTGATATGTCCAGAAATCTTCATTGCTTTCCGGGACGCGGGTCTTCTTTTGCTCGTGTTGTTCGGCTTGCGGTTCTGGCGGTGCGCGGCGTTGGGTGTTGTGTGGAGGTACCGCGTCTGCGGTTTCCTCGGTAGTTGCGCGCTTGGTTTTTGCACCGCGGAAGAAATCAGATTCGGGAATGAAATTGCCAGCCTCTTGCTGGGCGGGACCAGTCGTCCGTGCGTTAGATCTGACTCCCGTGCGGTTGCCGCCATAACGCGGTGACAAGGGGTCGGTGCTGTAAAAACTAGACGGCAAACTATCCTCGAGATCAGCTCCCGGTTCCCGGTCGAACGCTTGCGGCACTTCTTGGTTAAATCCAGTATTTGCCCCGAAACCGGACATCGGCGCGTGTTGCTGTGCAAAGCCTGTGCCATAACCCCCTAAGCCTGGAGAGAATGCCGGAGGCGGCGCGTAGGTTACCAGCGGCGGCAATATTTCCAATACATGACAACGGTTAACGCCTTTCTTGACGGTATGCATGAGCAGACTGCCCGTCGGTTGTGGTGAAAGATCGAACCTCAAATCGCGGTCAAGGTTTTCCTTGACCAGATAATAGGTTTTGAAATAACGGGAGCCGGGCAGCAGCAGGTTTTCATGCCAGATCGTGGTCCAGGTCGCGTGGTTGCGCACGGCAATGTCCAGTGCGATTTGCATGGCCGGTGGCAGGTGGTGAAATTCTATGCTCCAAATGTCTGGCCTGCGCAGCTCTTGCGGGGCCGCAACGTTCGGCATGTTGGCGCGGCCGGTCGGCAATTCTTCATTGACGTGCTGGCGATAGTGGGGCCTTACTTTGGGTTTCTCGTTCTTGAAATTTCCCGCTTCTCGTGCACCTGAGAAAGTCGTATTTCCAGCACCGGACGTGCGCGATGGCGTTGGTTCGGTTGCGCGGCGTGGCAAAGGTCCATGATCTTTGTCGGTGTGGGCATTCATCTCTGGCATGGTGCTGCTGCGAGAGACCTTGGGCAGTTCATCTTGATGGATTTCTTTCGCGCTGAAGGTGTAGCCGGAGGAGCGTTGTGAAGATTGCGCCTGCGCTGTAGGCGCGGAGGCAAGCTTGGACGGATCAATATTTTCTTGTTGCTGGCGAAGCTGCGCTGCACTGTACGTGTAGGCACTGGAACGAGGTTTTGTTGTGGTTTCCGGATGGAAGGACGGCTCTTCCTCCTTGTAGGGTTGATCGCTCAGCAGCAGAGGGCTGGTCCTTACATAAGCAGCGGTGACGTCCTCCTCATCATCGAAGTCCATCTCGGGTGGCCGGTGCACATGTTCTTTCGGCCAGCTGCGCTGTACTGAGTCAACATCTTCCGTACCGAAGTGGTAGCTGCTGGTGTAGACGGGATTTTCTTCCGATGCCAGCGGTATTGCGCTATTTTCTTCTTCGATGACGACGTTCTTGCTCGTAACCGGCGAGGTTGCTGGCGTTGCCATTGGACGAGGAACAATGACCAGTTGTTTTGTCAGATCGACGACTGCTTTGGCGTCGCTGGAATGCAACTGAGCGGCAAGCGCATCTTGCTGCGGGGCGACAACGAAAGTCACCTTGGCGTCGCGGTCATCTTCGCTGTCATCAGCATTGTGGTCTCCGGCTTGCGTGATCAATGCAACAGGTTTTGTGCGCAGGTCAGAAACCTCCTCGTGGTCACTTGTCTCGCTTTCGTCAGCTTCCGCAACCCATGCGGTGCGTTTGTGGGACGCCGGGGCAGTGTCGCGCGGCAAGGGCGGACTTTCCTCTTCGTCGTCATCGCTGTCCTCGGCATCACTTCTCGTTGCTTGGGGGAGCAGACCAACGGATCTGGATGGCATCGAGACGGCTTTGTCGTCATCGCTGCCATCGGTATCACTGTCCTCGGCTTGCTCCACCGTGGCACGGCGGTGATCTGATGCTGCGACGTTGATGTCAACAGCGGTGCGCGACGGTGCTGTGTTTGATGCGGCCTGAGTCGTTTGTAGTATTGGTGGTGCAGGCGTCTTGTCGGCCGCCGGTGAGGGGGTGGCAATGCCTTTGCCTTTGTCCAGCACGGGAGCGTCGTCGACGCTGGCCACGGTGGCTGACCTGGCTTGGTCCGAGTCGCCGCTCGCTTCTTCTGTTGATGCCGATTCCTCGGCGGCTTGTTCTGGTTTAAACACCTGATCCCGCGCAAAGCGTTGCAACGCCAACGCAGCCAGATCGGCTCCTTCGGATGCCGCAGGAAGCATTGGTGTATTGTTGTTACCTTGCATTGACGGCACGTCGAACCAATTTTTTATGGCGTTGAGTCTGGTCCTTATTGTTTCCGCTGGTTTCTTTCTACCGCTGATCTTGCATCGTTTGAACTCATCACGAAGAAGCTCTTCAGTTTTGTTCAGCTCAGTACGTACCTGTCCCAATAAATACGTTAATTGTTCTGCACTATGTTGACCGTATGATAGGACAACTTGACCAGTCGCTTGCAGGTAAGGTTGAATGCGGTTTTGGCTGAGGAGGAATTGCAGTTCGTCGCGACCCTTGTGGGCTTCGTCCAATTGTTTCAGCAATGGCAGGATGGTGCGTTCGTCTTCTTCGGAGAGCGTGGCTGTTCTGATCTTGTCGGTCAGGTCGTCGATGGCCGTCTGTTGCGGCGCCAGAGCGGCATTTTTTGCATCGATTCGGCGTTCGGTATCGGTAATCGAGGTATCAAGCAATTGAATGTCGCCCTCCAGTTCTGCCACCTTGGCGCGTTGCGCCTTTCTTTCCTTGTAAGTGGACGGCGCCACTCGCGGCTCCCGACGGTCGCGCTGGCTCCTGCTTTTCGACTTGACGTTATCCTTGCTGCCGCCGCTTTCTTTCCGGTTTTCAAGATCGGTCAGTTTGGTGCGGGCGCGGAGCAGATTTTTCTCACAATCCTTTTTTTCGTCGCGAAGTCCCTGGAGTTCAGAATTGAGCTCTCGGACGCCGCTGCTTTTTCTGGCTGCGACCAGAGCAACCGCGGCATCCATTTTTTCATAGAGAAAACGACAAACCTCAGGATTCGCCTGAATCGCGGGAAACGTGTCCAGGCGAGCATTGATCTGTTGCGCGTTATATTCGTGCTGAGCATGTTGCCGATACGTCGATGCAAGCTCAGCATCGGCATCGTTAATAAGCAGCTTCAGACCGTTCTTGGATTGCGTCAGATTGCAATACGTGCGAACCCATGCCGCGTGGTCATCGCCTTTTTCTCTGTACTCTGTGAATTTACTGCCGAGGGTATAGCTGAACCTGTTGCTCGCCTCTTGGGCGCGCTTGAGTGATGAATTTTGGACCTCAGAAATGAAACTTGCATGTTTTTCTAGTTGGTTTTGGAAGACAGTGGATAACATTTTTCATGGCAATCGTGTGCGTTGGTCGGGACCTCGCATTCTTTGGCGATCTCGCCGAAAGCGTGGGAGCCGCGTATGCGATGCCGGTGGCAGACGCATGGACGCGGTGGATTTGCCATGAGTGGTCCGCGCTGGGGAGGGAGTTCCTGAACGGATTACGGTGCCCAGGCGCACTTGACGAAGGGCAATTGCATTAGCTGCGCATGACGCAGGACCGTGTATGCTCAAGTCATTGACACGTGACGCACGAATTTCTTGCCTATTTGCTTGGCGGGCGGCGTGTGGGAATTACACTGGCAGCCTCTGCCTCGCAAGGTGCAAGTCTAGAGGCCGCGTCGGCATACTGATACCGAATTGCGGGAACGCCTGTCAATCGGCAGCGTTGGCAAACAAAATGGACGGCATATGGATAAAGTGGGCGAAGAACAAGAAGTGGGTGTTTCCTTACTAAGCAAGTTGGGACCCGGTTTGATCACCGGTGCCGCCGACGATGACCCCAGTGGCATTGCAACATACTCGCAGGCCGGCGCGCAATTCGGTTTCAACATGTTGTGGACGGTGTTGTTTACTTATCCGCTGATGGTCGGTATCCAGATCGTTAGCGCCCGCATTGGCCGGGTGACCGGCCACGGTCTTGCCACCAATATTCGCCTGCATTATCCCAAGTGGCTTTTGTATGCGGTCATTGCGCTGCTATTGCTGGCCAATACGATTAATATCGCGGCCGACGTCTCGGCCATGGGCGATGCCTTGCATCTTATCGTTGGCGGTCCTAGCCAGCTATATGCCGTTGGATTCGGATTGCTATCGCTACTGTTGCAGGTGTTTCTGGCCTATAAACGGTATGTCCGTATTCTCAAATGGCTGACACTTGCCTTGCTTGCCTATATGGCGACAGCCTTGGTAGTGCATGTGCCATGGACGGAAGTCGCCATGCGTACATTCATACCGCATTTATCATGGAAGACGGAGTACATCACCACCGTCGTCGCAGTGTTTGGTACCACCATTAGTCCGTATTTATTTTTCTGGCAGGCTTCGCAGGAAGTGGAGGAGCAACTCGCGACACCGGGCGCATTGCCCTTGATCCAGGCACCACAGCAGGCCAGAGCCAATTTGCGCCGGATCAAGTTGGATACTTATATCGGCATGGGATTTTCGAATCTGGTCGCCTTCTCGATCATTCTCACCGCGGCGGTCACGCTCAATCTGCATGGGCTGCACGACATACAGACCTCAGCGCAGGCAGCAACGGCGTTGCGCCCGATCGCCGGTGAGTTTGCCTTCGTTCTTTTCAGCGCCGGGATCATTGGCACCGGCCTGCTTGCCATTCCGGTGTTGGCTGGCGCATCTGCTTACGCCATGGCGGGCACCTTCGGCTGGAAGAATAGCCTCGACAGCAAACTGAATGCCGCCAAGGCTTTTTATTCGGTCATCATTGTGTCGACGGTGGTCGGTACAGGCCTGGTTTTCAGTGCCATTGATCCCATCAAGGCCTTGTACTGGAGCGCGGTCGTCAATGGCGTGATTTCGGTACCGATCATGATAGTGATGATGCTGATGGCTTCGCGCGCCGATGTCATGGGCAAGTTTGTGATCAAGCGCAGGCTGCGCATTTTGGGCTGGCTGGCAGCGTTGATGATGGCCATTGCGGTGGTTGCCATGCTAGTGACACTCTGAAAAATTCTTGCGGTGCTACCACGTATACAGGCGCAAATTCAGACTGCCTATGCGTGGTATTACGAACAGTTCTATCCGTCGAATAGCTGAACCGCATTGCTGTCGGGGGCAGAAACGTCCAGTTGCTCTCGTGGCAAGATGCGTTAGATTGGATCACTGCCTTCAATGAAGCTTTTTACAAGCCTTCCATCACTCTGTCAGCATGGTGTGCCGGAATTCGCATTGGGGGAAGGTATGGTCTGTCCTCTCAAAGCGCCTCAGCTAGAATTTTTTGACGAAAAAAAACCCTTGAAGATCAAGGGTTTAAATTCGTTGGCGGAAGGTGTGAGATTCGAACTCACGAAGGGCTTACGCCCTCGCCAGTTTTCAAGACTGGTGCATTCAACCGCTCTGCCAACCTTCCTGTGCAAGCGGCGCATTATACATCAGTTGTTTGTGTTTTGAGTATTCTGCTGCGCGCGACTTACTCTGTTGCGTGGCAAGCCTAGAACGTGCCTGGGAATGCGCCGCCGTCCATCATTACATTCTGGCCATTGATGTAGCCGGCATGCTTGCTGCACAGGAAGGCGCAGGTAGCACCGAATTCATCAGGGTCGCCAAAACGTCCGGCGGCCATTTCACCCATGCGTTGCAGACGAATGGCGTCGGCTGTTTCTCCCGTCATCTCCGCTGAGCGTGTGAAGCCGCTGCGCAAACGGTCAGTCTCGAAAGCGCCGGGTAGCAGGTTGTTGATGGTCACGCCGCTCTTGGCTACATGGCGTGCCACACCGGCGACGAAACCGGTCAGGCCGGAACGGGCACCGTTGGACAGACCAAGGTCGTAGCGTGGCGACTTGACCGAGCCGCTGGTGATGTTGACGATGCGGCCCCAGCCGCGTGCGATCATCGGGTCGATGCTGGCTTTGATCAGTTCAATGGGTGTCAGCATGTTGGCATCAATGGCCTTGAGCCAGATGTCGCGATCCCAGTCACGGAAGTCGCCCAGCGGTGGACCGCCGGCATTGTTGATCAAAATGTCAGGACCGTGGCCGGCCTGGCCGGCGAGTTGGTCGACCGCTGCCAGCGCTTTGGCGCGGCCTTCTGCGGTGGCGATGTCGGTGGCGATGGCAATCACCTTGCCGCTGCCGAGCGCGCGCAGTTTGGCCGCTGCCGCATCAAGTGCTTCCTGGCCGCGGGCGACGATGACGACGTGGGCGCCTTCGCGCGCCAAATGTTCAGCGCTGGCGTAGCCCAGGCCTTTGCTGGCGCCGCAAACGAGGGCGATTTTTCCTTGTATTCCTAAATCCATGATGTCCTGCTTTCTCTAGAGTAGTGGTCTGATAGGGGGGACTTCTGCCGCGCCAGCCGTTGGCGCAACAGGGAATCGATGCTGTGGCACTGCTGCAGAAATCGGATGGAGTGGTGCTTGTGAGTGTGCTGGCCGGCTGATAAACTGAGTTTAGCTTGAGCTGGTAATACGTTTGCATTTCTGTGCTATTTCTTGCGAATCAGATAGATCGCCAACGCAATGATGACGACCACGCCCGCTTCAAGCACAACAACTAAAACGCCACTACTCACACCATTCTCCTATATGGGTTCGCCCGGTTGGGCATGGTTTCTTGTCTGTCTGAGAGACCTGTTCGACCAAGAGCGTACTTTACACCAATGACTCTTTCTTTGTTTTACGAGGTACTCGTCAATCTGGCTTTGGGGGGCGTACTCGGCGCGCTCGGCGGTTTATTCGGTATCGGCGGCGGCTTGATTGCCATCCCGGTGCTGGGTTTTCTGTATGGAATGGATCAGCAACTGGCGCAGGGGACTGCGTTGGTGATGATCGTGCCGAACGTGGTGATCGGCTTCTGGCGCTACAAGCAGCGCAACAAGATCGAGTTGCGCTCGGCCATGTTGATGGCAATTCCAGCGGTGTTTACGACGTATTTTGCGGCGCGCTTTGCTACCGCAATCGAGGCGCGTTCACTGCATTTTGCATTTGCGCTGTTCATGGTGGTGCTGGCCTTGTATTACCTGTGGACCTTGACGCGCAAGAACAAAGACATGACCTCCAGTATCCGTTTGCCGCAGAAATACATTTATCTGGTTGGGGTTTTTTCCGGAGCAACGGCGGGATTTTTCAGTGTCGGTGGGGCAATCGTTGCGGTGCCAGGTTTGGTGGCGTTTTTTGGCCTGACACAGACAGCCGCGCAGGGACTAGGATTGGCCATGGTCACGCCAGGCACCTTGGTGGCGCTATGGGCTTATGCCAGCGCCGGGCATGTCAATTGGGCCGTGGGGATTCCATTGGCATTAGGTGGTGTGCTGAGTATTTCCTGGGGCGTCGCGCTGGCGCATCATCTACCTGAGCGCCGTCTGCGCATGCTGTTTTGCGGTGCACTGATGGCAATTGCGCTGTGGATGATGATCCACGGTTAATGTCGTTTTACTGTTCAGGCAGCTTGCTTGATGATTGGCATGCTGTGTGCTGTTTCTTCACGGATGAAGTCGATCAAATCGCGCGCATACAGCGGCAGGTCTTCCATGCATTGCACCACCAGGCTACGCTCGCGTACGCTCCAGCTGTCGCATAACTCAATCAGACTCAACTGCATGGTTTGCTTGTGACGTAGTGCTGCGTCGAGCGGCAGGATGGCGATGCCGACGTTGGTTTCGACCATGCGGCACATGGCTTCGAAGCTGCGGACCTGAATGCGCAGTTTGAGTTGCTGACCCTGATCGCTGACGATGCGGTGCAGGAAATTCTGCAAGGTACTGCCTTCGTGCAGGCCGACATGTTCATATTCCATAGTCTGGTTAAAACTGACTCTGCCGCTGCCGGCCAGGGGATGTTCCAGGGCGGTGACGAGTACCAGCCTGTCGGTCGAAAAACTGATGACTTCCACACCTTCTGCGTGCACCGGACCGGCCACAATGCCAATATCGGCCGTACCCTGCTGAATGCCTTCCATGATGTCTTGATTGGGACGTTCTTCCAAGACCACATTGACATGCGGATGCTGCGCCAGATAGTTGCCCAGAATCTCCGGCATGAACTCAGTCACTGCGGTGGTATTGGCCAGGATGCGGACGTCGCCACGGAGTTCATCTTTGTATTGCTGCATGTCTGCCTGCAGTCGCTCGACTTCGCGCAGGAATTGTTGCGCGTGCGTCAGAAAGCTGAGTCCGGCAGCAGTAAATTGCAGGTGTTTGGATTTACTGTTGATCAGCGCAATGCCTACGCGTGCCTCTAGTTCCTTGATGCGCTTTTTGGCAGCCGTTGGCGTCAGATGTACGCGCTCAGCACTGAGTGTGAAATTGTTGACTTCGGCGATGGTGACAAACAGACGCAGGTCGATCAAATCAAAAAGCATGATGACTCCTGAGGCGGGAAGGATCGTCGTATCTTACGCCCAATTCACAAAAGAGATAGTCGCAGACGATGCGGGCTTATCTTGCTCTGGGGACAGGCTGTGACGCATGCGCCGTATTACCGTATTAGTTGCGCACTCGCTACGTCACTCATTTTGTTCAAGGGGCTTCTGCTCAAGTTTGCAATGCAAATAACAGCTCTGGAAAATACGTCCTTTTAAAAACAAAAATCTTATTTTTTGGCAATTATAAGTTTCATGAATAACCAGAAATGATTCTAATATTTCCAGGTCTTTTACTAATATTTTTTTATAAATTCATTTTTGTCCAATATTAACCTGGCATCGTTTCATTCACAATTGCGCGCAGTCCGGGATGCAAGCATATGTCATGTCTTGCTGTAGCTTTTGTATCAGAAATGATCGCAATGCAACGGGTCTGGGTGGGCTGCAGGCTGTATTTTCTTATTTTTGAAAATGAAAATACTAGTGCCGCAGGCCGAAAAAACGTAGAGGAGAAATCTGTGATTGGAAAATTAGCGCCAGCAATGACGCCAGCATTGTCGTTTGTTAATAGCAAGGAAAGCAGCAATGATTGGATCGCCAAAAATACGTTTTCACGTTCGATCACCGGGGCTGTGTCTATTCACCGCATTTATGTTGGCAACAAACCTACCGGAGAGCCTGCCAGTGTGACGACGCTAGGTGATGCAGATCCTGTTCAACAAAGTCAGGCTCTGCAAAAGAACAGCAGCAATGTGCCAGCTGACGTTGCGCAGTCGAAGACGCCTGATATGGCCAAATCTGCTGCTCCTTCTGCTGCGCCAACATCCGCAGAATTGCGCGCGTTGGCAATCGCTGCGTCCGCGCGTCCGAATGCCAGCGAAACGGGCGGCAGTCGGGGTGTGCACGAGAATATCAGACAGAGAGTTGAGATGCTCGACAAGATATTCTCCGTCAAGAGTACGGAGACACCGGAGATCAGGATATCCGCGCCGCGGTCGAATATGGATGTATCTTCACCCATGCTGCAGCGCGACGAGCGAGGCGGCGTGAGTCAGTTGCCGCAAGCCGATCAGTCAGCGACGCCGCCAGAGGAGCAGTTCGAAGATGCGCAAACCTGCGCCTCGCACAGCGTTGACGGCGGTGCCGCCCATACACGCGTCAGCGAGCAATCGAGCGGCTCCGCTCTGACGTCTGCCACAGATGTCGCTACGCTGCGCAAAGAAGATGTGCTATCGGATGCTGAACTGGATTCTGCTTACGATTCGACCGATGAATTGCCGGGCAGGGGCGTTGATGCCCCCCAGTTCAGTCTGGTTGATGTTGTGGATAGTGAAGAAAATGCGTCTTCTGAGCAAGTCGGCTTGCATGGCCGGCAGCAGGTGCCAGCGGCAAGTTATCAAACGAAAGTGGCATCGGACCAACCGCAGGAGAACAGAATGCATAGCGTGTTTTCTTCAAAAGCCGATGTTGCACCTGAGTCAACCAGAAATAGTGGCATCTCATCAGCGCAGCAAGGCGGACGCCAAACGTCAACACAGCAGTTGCCTGAGCCCAAGAGTAGCAAGTCTGCGCGACCCGAAAACGAGGATGGTTCGGCACGTATTGGGTCGGAAGCGCGGTCGCCGTTACGTCAGGAGGGGCGTATCCAGACTTCAAGGAGGACGACAATCTCCCGGTCCTCTTTTTATGAAGAGACGACCACAACCCGTCGCAAGACGACCTCCACATCCGATTCTGCTTATGGATCGACCGATGACCTCAATGCGTTCAGCGTCAATGGTGAGACAAAGACAAGGGGGCACAAGACGACTTCCAAGTCTTTTTCCATTCAACAAACGAATGAAAATGTTAATTCGTCCGGTGGCACTGGACAGACCAGGGAATATAATCGCAGCACGAGTTCCTCATTCGATTTTACCGATGGACCGGACGGGAGAAGCAAGCCATTCAACGTAAAAGAATCGGATGTTGAACGTGACATTGGACGCTCCTGGTCAATTCCAGGTGATCAGGCAACCAAGAACGAAAAAGATACGATCAACATTCTTGATGCGGCGATCAACAATGCCAAGGTGATCAAGGAGGAGCTGGCGGCAAGCCTGAAGCAAGTGGAGAAAATGAAAGAAATGGCGGCCAGGGCACCAATGGACAACTTGGCAAACGAGGCACGGGAGGATTTGAAGAAGTCCCAATATTGGCTGGATCAGGAGATCAATTCACGAACTCAGGAAAAGACAGTCTGAATGCAACCAGGAATCTTTCATCCTGACGTTCAATCAAGAGGAAATATTTTAAATTTTTCAAGTGTTCTTGAGATCAGTTTTTCGAATCATTGATCAATTTCAAACGCGCTGCTTCAGATTGAGTGCTGTTCTGCACTGCATTGATTGAATTTGCCATCCGACTGTTTATCTGCAGCGGATGGCTTTTTCTTTTCTGTGCGGATGCTGCTTACGGCGCAGGATTTGGATGCATCTTGTGAATGGCTTCAATACCAGCAATGACTTCTGCCGACAATTGCAGATTGATGCTGTCGAGATTGCTGCGCAATTGCGCCATTGTGGTGGCGCCAATGATGTTGGCAGTGACGAAGGAGCGGCTGTTGACATAGGCCAGTGCCATTTGCGCCGGATCGAGCTGATGCTGGCGCGCCAGTGCGACATAGGCGGCAATGGCGGTGCTGGTTTGCGTGCCGTTGTAGCGTGCAAAACGTTCGTACAGCGTCAGGCGTCCACCGGCAGGGCGAGCACCATCGAGATATTTTCCAGACAACGCACCAAAGGCCAATGGCGAATAAGCCAGCAGGCCGACTTGTTCACGCAGTGCAAATTCAGACAGATTGATTTCAAACAGGCGGTTCACGAGACTGTAGGGGTTCTGGATCGAGACCACGCGTTCAAGGTCGAATTTTTCTGCGGCACGCAGGAATTGCGCTACGCCCCAGGCAGTTTCGTTGGATAGACCGATATGGCGGATCTTTCCTGCTTTGACGAATTCCGACAGGATGCTGAGCGTTTCATCGATGGCAACGGTTTCTTCATCAGCGGCATGCTGGTAGTCGAGCTGGCCGAAGATGTTGACGCTACGATCCGGCCAATGCAACTGGTACAGGTCGACATGATCGAGTTGCAGGCGCTCTAGGCTGCCGTGCAGCGCATCAGTGAGGCCCTTGCGGTCAAAGTTGTTGATGCCGCCGCGAATATGGCGCGGATTATGCGGCTTGCGGGCGGGGCCGGTGGCTTTGGTTGCGATCAGCAATTGGTCGCGCTTGCCCGACTTCTTGAGCCAACTGCCGAGGTAGCGTTCGCTCAAGCCTTGCGTTTCTGCTTTGGGCGGCACCGGATACATCTCGGCGACGTCAATCAGGTTGACGCCGTGTTCGACGGCGAGGTCGAGTTGCGAGTGTGCCTCGGCTTCGGTGTTTTGTTCGCCCCAGGTCATGGTGCCCAAAGTAATCAGGCTAACCTGGATGTTGCTGCGGCCAAGTGGACGGTATTGCATGGATAACCTTTCGCAATGCTGACAAACGGCAGGTCCGCATACTTGCGGCTTGCTGCGCAATCGAGTAGTGCAGTAGTATAGCCGCGCACGCTATTTTGCGCAGAAGCTTGCCATCCGGCAGCGCGTTCTGCTTCCCGTCCGCCACGATCTTATCTCCATGCCCTCGACCACTGTACCGGAGTCGCAGCTCCTGATTCGTCATCCTTCCTTTCGTTTGTTCTGGTTAGCCAGTGTGGTATCGACAATTGCACTGCAAATGCAAATTGTGGCGGTGGGTTGGCAGGTCTATCAGATGACGCTCAGTCCCTTCGATCTTGGCATCGTCGGGCTGGTGCAATTCATTCCTTCGCTGTTTCTGGTGTTTGTGGTGGGCCATGTGGCAGATCGTTACAACCGCCGTCAGGTGGCACGCCTGAGCGTGCTGGTCGAGGCGCTTGCGGCCGGCCTGCTGGCCGCTGGCAGCATCGGTGGCTGGCTTAGCAAGGACGTGATATTTGCGGTGGTGTTTATCATCGGCGCCGGGCGCGCATTCAGCAAGCCAACCATGTCGGCGTTGCTGCCCACGCTGGTGTCGCCACAGTTGCTGGCGCGCGCAGTGGCTGGCTCCGCTTCCGCCACCCAGGTGGCAATCATTGTCGGGCCTGCGGTCGGCGGTTTTCTATATGTGGCCGGTCCGGCGGCAGTCTACAGTACCAGTTGCGTGCTGTTTCTGCTCTGTAGCGTGCTGCTGTCGTTGATCAAGATCAAGCCCAATGTGGTCGCGGTCAAACGCGAAAATGCCACGCTCAAGTCAGTGTTTGCCGGGATTGCCTATATCCGCAGCAAACCGGCCATTTTCGGGGCGATTTCTCTTGATTTGTTTGCAGTGCTGCTAGGCGGGGCGACTGCTTTGTTACCGGTTTATGCGCACGATATCCTGCATACCAATTCGGTCGGCCTTGGGCTGCTACGCTCAGCGCCAGCCGTTGGTGCCTTGTCGGTAGCCTTGTTCCTGGCGCGCAATCCGCTCAAGGGCCGCATCGGTCGCACCATGTTTATTGCAGTGGCGATCTTTGGTCTGGCCACCATTGTGTTCGGCTTGTCGCATTACTTCCTGTTGTCACTGGTGGCACTGGCAGTGCTTGGTGCTTCCGATATGATCAGCGTGGTTGTGCGTTCGACCTTCGTGCAACTGGAAACCCCAGATGAAATGCGCGGCCGCGTCAGCGCGGTCAATTCGGTCTTCATCGGTACTTCCAACCAGTTGGGCGAGTTCGAGTCGGGCCTGACGGCGGCATGGTTTGGTACTGTGCCAGCGGTGATGATTGGCGGCATTGGCACCCTGATTGTGGTGGCCTTGTGGATACGGCTGTTTCCGCAACTGTATCGGGTTGATCGCCTGGCGCCGCCGGCCAAGTAATAATTTGTTCAGGGTTCCGGATCCTGCTTGACCAGATGCAGTACCGCGTGCGGCAGGGCGCCGTCGGCGGCGCTAAAGACCACTGGACAGTTCACCACCAGATTGGTTTTTTCTATACTGACGTCGCCAGCTTCTTCTGCGGCCAGAACTTGTTCTTCCGAGGTCAGCAGACGTATTTTCTTACCCGGCAGCCAGCGTACTTTGTGTACCTGCCATAGCGGCGAATAATTGAGATTGGCGTTGGCCGCGCCAAGCGGTGCCGGCAATGACGGCAGCACACCGCCCTGTTTGGCATTGACGAAGGAATAGATGCGCTCAACCGCACCGGGTTGGCCTGGCTGCGGCTGGCGGTTGAGTGCGTTGGCCAGGCGCGGCACGTAGTTGGCATTCATGTCAGTCGCCGCCTGGCGGTCCGAAACATCGGTGGTGACATAGCGCACTACCTTACCTTCAAACCAGCCCGAGACCAATGGCAGTTCGACTGTGTCGCCGCTTTGTTGCGCTTGTGCGGCCGAGCACAGTGCGCTTTGCAGCAGCAGCGCACAGGCTGCATGGCGCCATATTGAATGCATCATGAGTTTGCTTTCCAGTGGGAGAATTTGTGGATGGAATCCGTGACATGAAAAAAGCCCGCCATTGCTGGCGGGCTTGATGCATTGTAAGACAGGCCGGTGCAACTGACCGCCATTATTTGGGGTGGAATTGATAGGCAAACGTGAATTCATCAATGCGTGGCGTGTAGGTCAGGCCCTTACGCATCGCCCAGGTGGCATATTGATGATGCAATGGAATCACCGCGTAATCTTGCAGTGCGACGGTGGCAGCTTGTTGGGCGAAATCCTGGCGTTGCTTTTCATCGACTGAGGCCAACGAGGATTGCACCAGCTTGTCGACTGCCGGATTGCTGTACTTGCCCCAGTTCCAGGAACCCCAACCGGTGTTGGCATCGGTAGTGCCAACCAGCGTGCGCAGCGCGAAGTCGCCTGCCAGCGTGCCCCAGCCGAGCAACGCGACACTGAATTCGCCAGCGCGCGCCTTGCCGAAATAGACTGACAGCGGCAGCGTCTCGACCTTGGTCTGGATACCAACGCGGCTCAGAAATTGCGCGACAGTCTGCACGACGCGTTCATCGTTGATGTAACGGTTGTTGGGGCCGTGCAGCGTCAAGGCGAAGCCGTTCGGATAACCGGCGGCGGCCAACAGTTTCTTGGCGCCCTCAGGATCATATTTCTCGACCTTGAGGTTGGTGGCATAGCCGAGGATGCCTGGCGCGACGATGTTCGATGCTGGCGTGCCCAAACCTTCCAAGGTACGTTCGGTCAGCGCTTGACGATTGATGGCCTTGGAAATAGCCTGGCGCACGCGAATATCTTTGAGCGGGTTCTTGTCCAGCGGCTTGCCGGCTTTGTCGGTGATGTCTGGCGTTTTGTCGCGCGACTGATCCAGGGTCCAGAACAGGGTGCGCCATGAAGTGCGCTGTGCCAGTGTGAACTTGGGATCGGCTTTCAGTTTCGGTACGTCGGCCGGAGGTACGCTTTCGATAGCATCGACTTCGCCGGCCAGCAGTGCCGCCAGACGGGCGCCATCGGACGTCAGGATACGGAAAGTGACTTTGTCCCAGTCCGGTTTGGTGCCCCAGTAATTGTCATTGCGCACCAGTTCGACACTGTCGCCACGCTTGAAGCTGGAAAACTTGAATGGGCCAGTACCAACAACCGCCTTGCCGCTGTTGAAGTCTTCGGTGGTGGCATTTTGGACGGCTTTTTTGGAAACGATGAAGATGGTGCTCACATCCAGCGCCAGCGGGCCATATGGGGTCGCGGTCTTCAGGTGAATGGTGTAAGGATCGACGATTTCCTTGGCGACGATTTGCTTGGTGTAGCTGGTGAATGGGCCAGGGCTGTTGGTCAGCGTGGCCGGACGATCAAGCGAAAACACCACGTCGTCGGCAGTGAAGTCGGAACCATCACTGAATTTGACGCCGCGCCGCAGCTTGAATTCCCAGGTGGTGGGATCGATTGCTTTCCACGACGTCGCCAGACCAGGGATCAGTTTGCCAGCCGGGTCGACATTGACCAGGGCATCGAACAGGTGCGAGGAAAGCGAAATGTTGGGGGCGATATTGTTGAAGTGTGGATCCAGCGTCGAGATGTCGGCATACAGGCCGAGTTTCAATTCGGCGGCTAGTGCCGATGTGGCTGACAGCGGCAGGATCGCACTGGCAGCGAGTCCGGCAAAGCTCAGGTTGAGCAGGGTTTTCTTGAACGACAACGCCATGGAACACTCCTTGGGAAAGTAATAGCAACCGCTTATTTTAGGGGCAGAGCTTGACTTGCGTGCAATAGAGTTTTTATTTGCTTATGTGCGCAACGCAGGTCCACTGCAATCAACCGCTACTTTAACTGGATTGCAGGAATCATGCCGGCGGGTGGCGCTCGCAGTCAGGAGATCGGTTGTTGCTGACTGGCGGCCTGCTGTTCGCGCAACATCAACACGAATTGCGCATGCGGGATAGGGCGGCTAAACAGATAGCCCTGGTATTCGTCGGAGCCAAACACTTGCAAGGCTTGCAACTGTACCTCGGTTTCCACCCCTTCGGTGACTACCTTCAGATTCAACGCATGCGCCATGGCGATGATGGCCTGCACAATCGCGCTGCCATTGGCGTCATGCGGGATGTCGTTGATAAAGGACTTGTCGATCTTGACATTGTCGACCGGGAAACGCTTCAGATAGGCCAGCGACGAATAACCAGTGCCGAAATCATCGATGGAAATCGTAAACCCCAGCGCGCGGATGCCGTCCATGATGGCAATGGCTTGATCACGGTTGTGCATCACCATGCTTTCGGTGATTTCAAATTCCAGGCTGGATGCCGATACGCCGCGCGTATCGACCACGCGCTGGATATCGGCCAGCAGGTTGTCGTCATTGAACTGGCTGCCGGCTAGGTTGATGGCAATACGGCCGAAATTGAGTTCGAGCCGGTTGAGCACATCGATGTCGCTACAGGCACGATCCAATACTTGCAGGCCAATCTGGTCGATCAGGCCGGCTTCTTCCGCCAACCCGATGAATTCGCCCGGCGGCAGCAAGCCGCGCACCGGATGCTGCCAGCGCACTAGCGCTTCGGCACCGACGATGCTGCCGCTCTTGAGATTGACCTTGGGCTGGTAGTGGACAATGAATTCCTGTCGTTCGATCGCGCGCCGCAGTTCGGTTTCCAGCGCGATGCGCTCCACCGTATGAGTGTTGACTTCGTCGGAGTAGAAGCGATAGCCGTCCTTGCCCTTGTTCTTGGCACGGTACATGGCAATATCGGCATTCTTGATGAGTGCCTGCGCATTGCCGCCATCGCTAGGATAGGTGGCGATGCCAATGCTGGTACTGAGCTGGCATTCGTGGCCGCTGATGTCGAACGGCTCGCGCGCCACCGCCAGCAGCTTTTGGGCGATTTCGCCTAGTTGCAGCGGGTCGTCGTAGTCGTCGATCAAGACGATGAATTCATCGCCACCGACGCGTGCTAGGATGTCCAGCTCGCGCAGGCAATGACGGAAACGCACCGCAATTTCGCGCAGCAGTGCTTCGCCGGTTTCATGGCCAAAGGTATCGTTGATGTTTTTGAAACGATCCAGGTCCATCAGAAATACGGCTACCTGACCATTGCGGTGTTCAGCATGGGCCAAGGCATTACCGATATGCTGCGTGCACAGGAATCGGTTGGGCAAGCCGGTCAACTCGTCGTAATGGGCCAGATGGCGGATCCGTTCCTCGGCCTTGCGGTTTTCGATGGCGACGCTGGCTAGATCGGCAGCGACGCCAGCCAGATGCTGGCATTGCGCATTGGGTAAACCAGGTTCCTTGAGCAGGCAGCAGAACACCCCCAGAATCTGGCCTTCCTTGCCGACGATGGGCCAGGCGCCGCTAGCTGGAAATTCTTCCAGATGAATCAACGGACGTACGTTTTCCATCACTGGATCGCTTCGGATGTCGGCTACCAGATAGGGCTTGCGTGTGAGTACCGCTTCACAAGCGGCGCCATTGCCGTGCTTGATGGCCAGGCCAAGAAAACCTTGTTCCATGCGCTCAGACAAGCGCACACTGAGCACGCTGCTAAAGCCGCTGTTGTCGTCGTTGAGCAGCAGGATGGTGGCGGTGCTTTGCGGCATCTGCGAATCGGTGAAGCGCACAATTTCGCGCAGGATATGCTCCAGATCTTCATCTGTCATGACCATGTGCAGGATGCGATTCTGTGTCGCCTGCAGAAGTTCGGCGCGTTTGCGCGCACTGATGTCGCGCAGAATCGCAAAAATGGCAAAACCCTTGTCGAGTTCGGTGCGGTTGATGGAGACGTCGGTGTGGACCAGCTTGTGATGACGTACCGTGACCCATTCAAATTGCTGCGGTTCGCCGGCCAGTGCTTTCTGGATCAGATCGGCAATGTCGGGTTGTTGCAATTGCAGGGCGTTTTGGCGCGAAAACAGACCGGCCTTTTTACCAATGATGCGCTGTTTGTCGGCGACGCCGAAGAACTTGACCGCCGCTGCATTGCAGTCGATATACAGCATGTCGGGGCTGAGCAGGACAATCGGATCATTGCCTTCTTCATACAGCTTGCGATAGCGGTGTTCGCTCTCGGTGAGCACATCGTCGCGCTTTTGCTTGTAGTTGTAGTAGATCAGGAAGGCAATCAGGGCCAGCAGGATGAAGCCGCTGATGCCTACCGACAGCAGAATGCGATTGATGGTGCGACTGCGCCAGGGGGCCAGAACGTCATCCATGCGACGCGCGTAGACCGCCACCATGTCAGAGTCGGGAATTTTTTTGTAGCTGAACAAGAGATGTTCGCCAGTGAGGGCGGATACTTCTGCGAACGAACCTTCGTCGGTGCCGCTGCGAATCACTAGCATGCTCTTGGCATCGCGCATATTCCTGGTTAGCCAGGCGGCCTCAAACGGCGAACGGATCATCATCGAGCCATCGTCCTTGCGCAAGGATACGATCGCTTGATAATTGGTGATGCGTTTGTAAAAGTCGAAGAAGTAGGAAACCTTCAACTCGGCCACCAGCATGCCAACGTGCTTGCCGTTCATGTACAGGTTGCGTGCCACCGGCAACACCAGTTCCTGGTCGTAACGACTGCGTGTCAATTGTCCGACGAAGAAATGCGGCTGCGCCGGATTGCTGTCGATCTGGCGCAATTGCAAATCATTGAGTTCAATTTCGGCGGCGCCGACACGCATCGAACTGGCACGGCTGACACCGGTCAGGTCAATGAAGCGTAGCGACTGCACTGGTGTCAGTGCTTTTTTCTGCTGTTGCAGGATCTGGTACATGCCGACATCGTCATCGAGGATGTTGGTCGTGGTGGTTTGCAGTGCTGTTGCGGTTGAGGCCAGCAACTTGTCTATGTCCCTGAGTATGCGCTCAGCATGCTCTTCGACACTGCGCACGGCCACCAATGAACTATTTTTCTCGGAGGAAATAGTTAGTTGGCGATCTTGTTCGACTTCCCACCAAGTTTGCGCACTGATGATGGCAATGACGAACACGACAAAGCAGAGCAGGGTCCGCAATGTGCCTGTGGTGCGTCGTAAGCTGCTGTGCGTGGGAATTTTCCCCAATTGCGTCCTCGATTTTTTACCAATAACCATGTGACCAGTAATAAGTGAAACGCCGAAATCAAAACATCCAAGCGGTCTGCATTTTTAATTGCAGGTCAGCTATTGCCCTGCGCAAACCTGTTGTGCTTAGCCGACCGACGCCGATCACAGTGTCAATCAACCTTACCCCAAGCCGGCACCTTTGTCATCCTTCGGTTGGCTCGGCGCTGTGGCCGAGGAGTACATGGAACTGGTGGTGGACTGCCTAGCTTGTTATCGTGAGCTGGTGGGTTTTCTTTAGGGGCAGATAGAATTTCTTATTCGCATACGTCGCGCAATGGTGCTCCCATGTGTTTTTTGATGTGATGCGATAATAGCGGCTATCTGTCATGGCGCTGACCATGGCTGCCAAGATTCTTTAAAAGTCATCAAAGGACATCATGAAAACCAAAGCAGCAGTGGCCTGGCAGGCCGGCCAACCCTTGACCATCGAAGAAGTCGAGTTGGGAGGGCCGAAAGCTGGCGAAGTACTGGTCGAGATCAAGGCCACTGGGATTTGCCACACGGATTACTACACCTTGTCGGGCGCTGATCCGGAAGGTATTTTTCCTGCCATTCTGGGCCATGAAGGTGCTGGCGTGGTGGTGGATGTCGGTCCTGGTGTCAAGAGCCTGAAGAAAGACGATCACGTTATTCCGCTGTACACGCCGGAATGCCGCGAATGCAAATTTTGCCTGTCGCAGAAGACCAATTTGTGCCAGGCCATTCGTTCCACTCAGGGACGCGGCCTGATGCCGGACGCGACTAGCCGTTTTTCGCTCGATGGCAAGCCGTTGTTCCACTATATGGGCACTTCGACTTTCTCGAATTACATCGTGGTACCGGAAATCGCCTTGGCCAAGATCCGCTCGGATGCGCCCTTTGACAAGGTCTGCTACATCGGTTGCGGCGTGACCACTGGTGTCGGCGCAGTGCTGTTTACCGCCAAGGTGGAAGCGGGCGCTAATGTGGTGGTGTTCGGTCTGGGCGGGATCGGCTTGAACGTGATTCAGGCAGCCCGTATGGTCGGTGCCGACAAGATCATCGGGGTTGATCTCAATCCGGCACGCGAAGCCATGGCGCGCAAGTTCGGTATGACCCATTTTATTAACCCCAAGGACGTCGGCAATGTGGTCGATGCGATTGTTGGCCTCACCGATGGCGGCGCCGATTACAGCTTCGAGTGCATTGGCAATACCACCACCATGCGCCAGTCGCTGGAATGTTGTCACAAGGGCTGGGGCCAATCGATCATCATCGGCGTGGCGGCAGCCGGTCAGGAAATCAGCACCCGGCCATTCCAACTGGTTACCGGCCGGGTCTGGAAGGGCTCGGCATTCGGCGGTGCGCGTGGTCGCACCGACGTGCCGAAGATTGTCGACTGGTACATGGAAGGCAAGCTCAATATCGATGACCTGATCACCCACAAGCTGCCGCTGGAACGGATTAATGAAGGCTTTGACCTGATGAAGAGCGGTGAGTCGATCCGCTCTGTAGTCGAGTTCTGAGACCGCCATGACATCATTAGTTTTGTTGAATGAGCATACCTGTTTCGGTGGCGTGCAACGTTTCTATGAACATGCTTCGGAGCAAGTGGGCTTGCCGATGAAATTTTCGGTGTTCGTGCCGCCGCAGGCCAGCCAGGGACCGGTGCCGGTCTTGTTTTATCTGGCGGGCCTGACTTGCAACGAAGAAACTTTCATGATCAAGGGTGGTGCGCAGCGTCTAGCGGCTGAGTTGGGCATGCTGCTGGTGGCGCCCGATACCAGTCCGCGCGGTGCCGGTATTGCCGGTGAAAGCGATGCCTGGGATCTGGGCGTTGGTGCCGGATTTTATCTGGATGCGACGCAAGCGCCGTGGAGTGCGCATTACCGCATGGAGTCGTATATTACCGACGACTTGTTGCCGCTGGTGTTGCAAAGTTTTCCGGCGCGGGCTGAGCGGGTCGGCATCTTTGGCCATTCGATGGGGGGCCATGGTGCGCTGACGCTGGCCTTGCGCCATCGTGAACTGTTCCGTTCGGTCTCCGCGTTTGCACCGATTGCAGCGCCGGCGCTTTGTGCTTGGGGCCAGAAGGCGTTTAATCATTATCTTGGTAGTGACCCAAGCAGTTGGGCTGAGCATGATGCCAGCGCATTGATGCGCCAATTACAGACGCCGTTCCCGCAAGGTATTCTGATTGATCAAGGCTTGGCCGACAAATTCCTTGCGCAGCAATTGCTGCCGCAGGAATTCGAAGCTGCCTGCCAACAAGCCAATCAGCCGCTGAACCTGCGTCGCCATGCTGGTTATGACCATGGCTATTACTTCATTTCGACCTGGATGGAAGACCATTTGCGTTTCCATCATCGACTGTTGTCGACTTGATGCGCTGAGTTTGTCGGCGCTGCGATGAAAAAAGCGCCTCTACCTTGACGGTAGGGGCGCTTTTTGTTTGCCGGTCGCTGGATCAGTGCGCTGCGGCAGCTGCTTCGGCACAGGCGGCGGTGGCCTTGACCGGTTTGATGATCCAGATAAAGGGAATGATCAACAGGAAAATCACCGCCGATATCCAGAAAATATCGTTGATGCCGATCATGGCAGCCTGTGCATTGAGGTTGCGTTCAATCAGGCCAGTCGCCTGGCCCTGACTCATGCCGAAGGTATTTTGCAGCGTGCTGTACATCTGCTGCAAGGCCGGGCTGTATGGCGTGGCATGCTCGGTCAACTGCGCATGATGGACGATGGTACGGTTGTTCCATGCCGTGGTTGCCACGGAAGTACCAATCGCGCCGCAAAACACCCGTACAAAGCTCGACAACCCGGCTGCGGCAGGAATCCGCTCCGGCGGCAGGCCCGACAGCAACAGCACCGTCAACGGCACGAAGAACATGGCGGTTGGAATACCTTGCAGCAGCGTCGGTAAAATCACCGTCCATTGGTCGACTTCCAGCGTGTAGCGCGAACGCATGAAGAACACCATCGCGAACAGAATGAAGGATGCGGTGGCGACCTTTCTGGCATCCATGCGCGGCAGGAACTTGCCGATCAACGGCATGAGCATCACTGCGAAGATGCCGATCGGTGCCGTCGACAGACCCGAGTCGATTGAACGGTAGCCGAGGTATTGTTGCAGCCATTGCGGCAGTAATACGAGGTTGCCGAAGAACACCCCGTAGCCGATTGAAATCGCCAGCGTGCCGCCGAAGAAATTGCGTCGGCCAAACAGGCGCAAGTCCACCACCGGATGGTCGGTATTGAGTTCCCAGATTACGAAGTAGATAAACGCCACTAGCGCCACCAGACCCAGCGACAGGATCAGTGGTGAGGCGAACCAGTCGAGATCCTTACCCTTATCGAGCATGATCTGGAATGCCGCCACCCAGGTTACTAGCAACAACAATCCGACCGTATCGATAGGCAGCTTACGGATGGGGCTCTCGCGTGGACGATAGATCGCCATCGTGATACCGGCGGCGATGATGCCGACCGGAATATTGATGTAGAAAATCCAGGGCCACTTGTAGGCGTCGGTAATCCAGCCGCCCAGCGCGGGGCCGGCCACTGGTGCGACCACCGCTGTCATGCCCCAGAGTGCAAGGGCAAATGAAGCCTTGGATTTGGGGTAGGCCCCCAGCAACAGTGATTGCGACAAGGGCACCATCGGTCCAGCCACCAAGCCTTGCAGGACGCGTGCGGCCAGCAGGATCGGCAAGGTCGGTGCCAGTCCGCACAGCCAGGAAGCCAGCACGAACAGCAAGATCGAGCCGACGAACAGGCGTACCTGGCCAATCCGTTGGGTGAGCCAACCGGTCAGTGGAATCGAGATCGCATTGGCGGCCGCGAACGAAGTAATGACCCAGGTGCCTTCATCGATCGACACGCCCAGATTGCCGGAAATGGTCGGAATGGCGACGTTGGCAATCGACGAGTCGAGGACGTTCATGAACACCGCCAACGATACTGACAGAGTACCCAGCACAAGCTGGGCGCCTTGCAGCGGCGGTGGTGGTGTGTAGTTTTGAGGACTGCTTGCCATGGATGAAAATGCCCGGATCAGGTGTGCGGAACGACGATGGCCTTGCTCTTCTTGAGGCTCACAGGCAGGCCGCTGGCGTTATCGCTGATGATGCGTTCAACGATGTCGTCAGCTTGCTTGCCTTGTTCGCTATAGACATTGGTCTGGTAGTCGGTGGTGACCGGTGCCAGCGCCTTGCCATCGCCATGGATATCGACCGTGGCAGTGGTCGACAGACCAATGCGCAGCGGATGGGCTTGCACTTCCTGCGGATCGAGGGCAATGCGCACTGGTACGCGTTGCACCACCTTGATCCAGTTGCCCGTGGCGTTTTGCGCAGGCAGCAACGAGAACGCACTGCCGGTACCGGCGGAGAAACCGATTACAGTGCCCTTGTATTTGACATCGGCACCGTAGGTGTCAGCAATCACTTCCACTGGCTGGCCGATACGGATGTGTTTCAACTGGCCTTCCTTGAAGTTGGCGTCGATCCAGATCTGCTCCAGCGGCACAATCGCCATCAGCGGACTGCCGGCAGCTATGCGCTGGCCCAGTTGCACCGAACGCTTGGACACATAACCGGACACGGGCGCGACGATATTGACGCGGGCGTAGTTGAGATAAGCGTTACGCACCTGTGTGGCTGCGGCCAGCACATTCGGATGCTCGGTCACGCTGGTGTGGTCAGTCAGAGCACGGTTGGCGGCCAGGCCGGCGCGCGCCTGTTCGAGCGTGGCGGCAGCGTTCTTGACGGCATCCTGCGCATGCGACAGATCTTCCTGCGACACCGCACCGGAAGCGATCCCGGCCTGACGGCGTTGGACGTCTTCACGGGCGCGGGCCAGATTGGTTTCGGCTGCGGTCACATTGGCGCTGAAGGTGTCATTGTTCAGGAACGTCTGACGCGTTTGGCGCACCACCTGGGCCAATGCTGCCTCGGCTTGCATCAGTGCCAGCTTGGCATCGGCGGAGTCAAGCGCAACCAGTTGCTGGCCAGCCTTGACGATTTGCGTGTCATCGGCCTTGATGGCGGTGACCGTGCCGCCGACTTGGGCAGAGATTTGCACCACATTGCCGCCGACATAAGCGTCGTCGGTTTCTTCGTAAAATCGTGCAACCAGGAACCAATACAGACCGATGGCGATCGCTGCGATGATCAGTATCAAGGTCACGACGATCAATTGGCGCTTGCGCTTGCCGTTGCCATTGCTGTTGCCGTTTTGGGGAAGGGCTTCACTCATGAATTACTCCGTGTATTTCTTTGTTTTGTATGTGGCAACCGTCCACGCTTGACGCAATTGACAGTTGCCGCTGATCACACCAATTCTTATTGCGCGGCAGTGCGTTTGGCATCCGGCGCGGCAATTGCCAAGCCAGCTTGCTGTGCATCAAAACCACCGCCCAAGGCCTTGAACAAACCGATCTGCTGACTGCGGCGGCTGGCTTCCAGGCTGATCAAGGCCTGTTGCTGCGCCAGCAGGGCAGTTTCGGCATTGAGTACCACCAGTTGCGAGGTCAGACCGATGCGATAGCGCTCCTTGGCCAGATCGTAGCCATGTTGCGAAGCATCCAGTGCTTCACGGCGGATCGGCAATTGCCGGTCGATCGTGCGGATGCCAGTGATCTGTTTGGCCACATCGCTGTAGGCGTCGTTGAGGGTCTGGTTATAGGTCGCCACGGCCAGATCATAGGAAGCATAGGCTCCTTTCAGATTGGCGCGCAGGGCACCACCCTCAAAAATGGGCAGGCTGATGGCCGGGCCATAACTGATGCTTTTGGCCGCTGCGGTGAACGGATTGGCATTGAGCAGGCTGTCGAAGCCCAGCGAGGCCGACAAATTGATGTCAGGGTAAAAGCGCGCCTTGGACATGTCGATATCTTTGCTGGCGGCTTCCACCTGCCAGCGTGCGGCGACGATGTCAGGGCGGCGACCGAGCAGATTCAACGGCAGTTCGGATGGCAGTGCAGGCGTGTGCAAGATCGCCATACGCGGCGGCGTGATTTGCAGGCCGCGATCCGGCCCCTTGCCGATCAAGGCGCCGAGCTGCTGGCGTGTCAGCGTGATCTGACCTTCGCTCTGCACCAGTTGGGCCCGTGCTTCGGCACTGCTGCCTTGTGACTGACGGCGCTCGATCTGGGTATCCAGACCAGTGCGCACGCGGTCGGCAGTAATTTTTTGCAGCGATTCGCGCTGGGCGAGAGTACGCGCCAGGATTTCGTGCAACGCATATTCCGTCGCCAGCTCATTGTAGGTAGCGGCGATTGAACTGGCCAGCACCAGGCGGGTTTCCTGTGCCGCAGCTTGTGCTGCCTTGGCTTGCGATACGGCTTGTTCAAGCGCGGCGTGATTTTTGCCCCAAACATCGAGTTCATAGCCGAGATTGACGAAGGCCTTTTTCTCGGTGAACCAGTTGCCGCCATAAGGCGCTGGATAAATCGTGGTTTCCGGGAACAGATTGCGCGAAATGCCGGCGTCGGCAGTCACCGTCGGCAGCAGCGGTGCGCCTTTGCTTTCGGCTAGTGCACCAGCAGCGGCAATGCGCGCCTGCGCCTGTTGCAGGCTAGGATTGTTGTCCATGGCTTCGGCAATGAGCGCGCTCAATTGCGGGTCGCCGAATTGTTCGATCCAGTTGGCGCTGGGCCATTGACCCTGGCTGCCCTGGCTGGCCAGGCTGCGGTCAACCGCATAATCGGCGGGTTCAGCAATGTGCTTGTCGCTCTGGATGCCGGTGAAACTGGCGCAGCCGGACAAGCCCAGCAAGCCAATGCTCAACGCGCAACAGGCGATCACCCGCATGCGCGAAACCGGCAGCGCGGGCAATGAGGCGGATTTCATGTGTTTCTCCAAAGTAGGGTCTTCTTGCTTTATCTGGATGTGACGGAACTTCTGCTTATCTGCTACCGGAGTTGATCTGCTAGCCAGCAATGCAGCGAGCCCGCATTGCATGCTGGAGTGGCATGCGCAGGAACGGGCTCGTGCGGGCTTTCTGGGCTAGCGAGTAAAAACTCATCTTTTGTATTATACTCGCATACACGAACATTAGCTCACGTTGCAAAAGCGTGTTTCACCGGATCAAAAAAATGAAATTGCAACCCAGGAAAGAACCTCGGCAAGCCCGCTCCAAGGCTATGGTTGATACCATCCTCGATGCTATGGCGCAAGTGCTGGTCGAACGCGGTTACGCCAAGACTAATACCAATCTGGTAGCGGAAGCCGCCGGTATCAGTGTTGGCTCCCTGTACCAGTATTTTCCCAACAAAGATGCCTTGATCTTTGCGTTGCGCGAACGACATGTGGCGCGCATGTTGGCCTTGTTCGAGGGCGTGGTAGAAAAGATGGACGATACCGGTAGTCTCGAAAGTGATTTCGAAGCCTTGATCGAAGCTTTGGTGGCGGCGCATCTGTTACAGCCAGAACTGAACCGGATTCTGGAAGAGGAATTCCCGTCGTTTCATCTGCCAGTGTCCAATCATGTGCGGCAGCGTTTTTATGAGGCGATCAAGGGCGTGCTGACTAAACATCGCAAGGTCTTGAGCACCCCTGATGTCGATGTCGCCGCGTTTGTGGTGCAACGCATGCTCAAGTCGCTGGTCAATGCCGTGGTTTTGATTGCACCGCCAGGCTTGAATGCGGCCAGTGTGCGATCAGAAATTCTTCCTGCTGTTGTTGGTTATTTAACTGCTAAAAGATCGAATTTAATTGCATAATGAGCTGCCCCCGTTAAGGTCTTTTGAAGACGGGTGAGTGATTCGGTAGGTGGTTCTGCCTAATTTAGTTTCGATGACTTCATGCGATTAACTTTTTTTCTACAGCGAACGCGTAGGTTGTTGGCGCTAAGTTTGGTCTCCGCGCTGGTATTGACCAGCGGCAGTGCCGCGGCGGCTGTGACTGTGCAGGTGCTCGATATGGCTGGTGCGCCGGTACCCAATGCGGTGGTGTACGCCGAACCGGTCGGCGGTCAGGCGGTACCCAAAGCACAAAAGCAGGCCGAGATTGAACAAAAAGACATCAAATTCTGGCCATCGGTGACGGTGGTGCAGGTCGGAACGCCGATCCTGTTTCCCAATCACGACAAAGTACGTCATCACGTTTATTCCTTCTCACCCGCCAAAACGTTTGAACTCAAATTGTATGCGGGCGTCCCAACCAATCCCATTTTATTCGACAAGCCAGGTACGGTAGTGCTTGGTTGTAATATTCACGACCAGATGGTGGCTTACGTACAGGTGGTAAACACCCCTTATTTCGGCAAAACGGATATGGCCGGACGGGTTAAGCTGGATGGTCTGAGCAATGGTAAATACACGTTGAAAGCTTGGTATTTCGCCATGTCGCCCAATGCGGCTGCGCTTGAACAGCCTTTGAATGTTCAAGGAAGTGATCTTGCCGCAACGGTGAAGCTCACTGTCAAAGCTGTTCCGGTGGAATAAAGACAATTCATGTTGAGACTTGATGTGGGGGGATACAAAAAAGTGCGCTGGTATCGCTTGGAAAACCGCATTGTTGCACTGTTCATCATCCTGATCCTGCTGGTGCAACTGGCAGGATTTGTTGCCATTCGACAAGCGATTGACCAAAATGCCCGTGCTGCGATTCGTGAAGAGTTGGTGATCGGCGAACGGGTGTTCCTGCGTCTGCTTGACCAGAATGCTGACAAGCTGACTCAAGGCGCGCGTTTGCTGGCGTCCGATTATGGTTTCCGTCAGGCCATCGGCACCGATGACCGCGAAACGATTACCTCGGTGCTGGCCAATCACGGCGCTCGTATCGGCTCGACCTTGTCGATGCTGATCGGCACCGATCAATCGGTGAAAGCCTCAACCCTGGCGTATCCGAGCGCCGACCTGCAACGCAGCAGTCTGGAGTTGGTCGCCAAGGCCGGTTCCGGTAATGGCGCGGCCGATACCGTCATTGTCGACGACAGTCTGTACCAGGTCGTGGCGGTGCCGGTCAAGGCGCCGGTGACGATAGGCTGGATTGTGATGGCGTTTCCGGTCGATCAAAAACTCATTTCCGATATGCGGGCCTTGTCGTCGCTGCAAGTCAGCGTGCTGGTCAGCCGGCGTGGTGGTGCCTGGCAGCAGGATGTCTCGACGCTGCCAAAGTCGGAAGCTGCCATGCTCACGACGCATTTGCCAAAATCACCGGCCAGCAGCAGTCTGATGCCGCAACTGAGCCTGGGTGACAACGACTACAGCGCTCGCGTATTGGTGTTGGCGCAAAGTTCGACCGGCCAGACCTCGGTGGTGGTATTGCAGCGTTCGATCAGTGAAGCGGTGGCACCGTATCGCCATCTGCAATTCATTCTGTTGTTGATCAGCGTGATCGGAGTGATCGTGGCGATTTTCACCAGCGCCTTTGTGGTGCGGCGTATTACCAGTCCATTGCGTGCGCTGGCAGAAATCGCCAAGCGCCTCGGTACCGGCGACTATCGCGCCAACCTCGATATCAAAATTTCGCGCCGTGATGAAATCGGTCGCCTGGCCGATGCATTTGAAAGCATGCGCTCCGGTATTTCCAACCGTGAACAGGAAATTCGCCGGCTGGCCTACTGGGATCCGCTTACCGATCTGCCCAACCGTGTGCAGTTCGCCGCCTTGCTCAAGGAAGCCATCGAACAAGCTGGCAGCAGTGGTGGGCAATGCCATATGCTGATGATGGATCTGGATCGTTTTCAGCATGTCAATGATGTACTTGGGCACAGCTTCGGCGACAGCTTGTTACGCCAGGTCGGGCGGCGTCTGGAACAGCAGATGGATGGGACACAGTACAAGGTGGCGCGCCTGGGCGGTGATGAATATGCCATTCTGTTGCCGGCCACCGACCAGGCCGAGGCAGTGCGTCAGGCCAAACGCATTTTGCAATCGCTGGAAGAGCCGATTTCGATTGACGATCAAACCGTCGATCTTGGTGCCGGCATCGGCATTGCCGGCTATCCCGAGAATGGCAAAAATAGCGACACGCTGCTCAGCAATGCCGAAGTCGCGATGTACGTGGCCAAGCGGCGCGGCAGTGGTTTCATTGTCTACGATCCGTCGATCGACAAGAGCAGCCAGGAAAGCTTGAGCCTGTTGAGTGAACTGCGCCGCGCCCTCGATCGCAATGAGTTTCTGTTGTATGCCCAACCCAAGGTTGATCTGGCCTCCGGCAAGGTGGTCGGCGCCGAAGCATTGGTACGCTGGGTCCATCCTGAAAAAGGCTTTATCGGCCCGGATAATTTCATTCCGTTCGCCGAAACCACTGGTTTCATCCGCAGTTTGACCACCTGGATGCTGGGCAAGGCCGGTGCACTGTGCGCCGAGCTGGAAAAGAAGGGCATGCCGTTGAAGTTTTCGGTCAACCTGTCGACGCGCGATTTGCTGGACCAGGATTTGCCCGCACAGTTTGCCGAGATCCTGGCGCGTAATAATTTGTCGGCATCCTCAATGTGCCTGGAGATCACCGAAAGCGCCATCATGGACGACCCAGTACGGGCGCAGTTGACGCTGGAGCGCCTGCATGCCATGGGCGTGGAATTGGCCATTGATGACTTTGGCACAGGCTATTCGTCGCTGGCCTATCTGAAGCGCCTGCCGGTTGATGAATTGAAGATCGACAAATCGTTTGTGCTCAACATGGAGCACGATGCCGACGATGCCAAGATCGTCAAATCGACGATCGACCTTGGCCATAACCTTGGCCTGCGCGTAGTCGCCGAAGGTCTGGAAACGCTGGCAGTCTGGTATTTGTTGAAGCAAATGGGCTGCGACCAGGCGCAAGGTTATTACATGAGCAAACCGATGCCGGGCGATCGTTTTATAGAATGGCTGGAACAATGGAAAGCGCCGGCCCAGTTGGAGCGCAGCGCCAGCAACTCAATCTGAAGAAGAAAAATCGTATGATTAAACAATCCTGGTTGACAGCGACCACCGCCGCTGTGGCCATGTTGAGCATGACACACGCGAATGCACAGAGCAGCATGGCGCCCGATCTCGGCAAGTTGACCGCGACTGCCGGTGTGATTCAAGTAGAAGGTGTCAGCGGCGGTGGCCTGGTGCCATGGGCCACGATTACCGGTTATGGCAGCCGTGACAGTTATGGCGCCAATGTGCATTACACCTATGTCGGTACGCAAGACTATCAACTGTCGTCCTATGGTGTCGCCGTCGGCATTGCCGACCGGGTTGAATTGTCGGCTGCCAAGCAACGCTTTACCGGCAGCCTGGCACCGCTCAACAATTTGCGTATCGAGCAGGACATCTTTGGTGCCAAGGTCAAGCTGGCGGGCGATCTGGTCTACGATCAGGATAGCTGGATGCCGCAGATTGCGGCCGGCGTGATGTATAAACGCAATAACGGCATCGGCGGTCTCGGCGCGGTCACCAGTGTCAAGGACTTGGGTGCCAAGAGCGACTCCGGCATCGATTACTATCTGGCCGCGACCAAATTGTTTCTCGATCAAAGCCTACTGGTCGATCTGACGGTACGCGCCACCAAGGCCAACCAGATGGGCATCCTCGGTTTTGGCGGCGATAAGAGTGATCGCTATCAAGCCATGCTGGAAGGTTCGGTAGCGTATCTGCTCAACCGCAAGGTAGCTATCGGCGCTGAATACCGGATGAAGCCGCGCAATCTGGCGTCCGACAATGAAAAGGATTATTACGACGCCTTCGTTGCCTGGTTCCCGACCAAGAATCTGTCCCTGACTTTGGCTTATGTGTCGCTGGGCGATATCACTATCTACAATACCAAGCGCCAGAACGGCGTTTATCTTTCTTTACAGGCGGGCTTCTGATGACTATGCCGACTATCCCATCTCTGCTGAACGCTAGCGTGCTGGCGTTGGCCATGACAAGCACTATACCGGTCGCGGCGCAGCAGCCGGTTACCGCGCTCGGTGCCATGCCGGCTGCTGATGCCACGTTGTACAACGACCTCGGCGGTCTTGAGGTATTGACCAAGGTGGTCGATGACACTTTGGCGCTGGCGCTGGCCGATGACCGTATCAAAGACACCTTCAAGAATTCCGATATGAAGCGCGTGGCCAAGATGATTGCCGAGCAGTTCTGCGAACTCAGCGGTGGCCCTTGTAAATACAGCGGCGACCCGATGAAGGAAGTGCATCAAGGGCTGGCCTTGAGCAATATGCAATTCAATGCGCTGGTGGAGGATTTGCAGATGGCGATGGATAAGTCGAACATTCCATCGCGCACGCAAAATAAGCTGCTGGCGATGCTGGCGCCGATGCAGCGCATTATTGTTACCAAATAAGCGCATTAGGTCACTGATGCTGTCCAGTGAAGAAAAACCAGCATCAGTAACAAAAAAACACCCAGCTTTTCTTGACTAAATAGCATGCCGGCATAGTGCCGGCTTTTTTCGTGCGCTGACAGTATCAGTCTTCCAATGCCAGCAAGGCAAACGTGGCCAGCCAATGACCGCCGCTGTAATGACTGCCCACCACATGCGCAAGGCTGGCTGCGAGATGGCGTTGCACGGCGGCCTCCAGTGGTTGGTGTAGCCGATGTTGTGGCGCCAGTTTGCGGGTGATCTGCTTCATGCACCAGGCGCGGCTCAGATTGAGTCCATCGAGGTGAGCGATTTTTGGATCGGTGCGGTCGCTGACTTCGGCTGGTTGCATCAATTGCTGGACCTGATCCAGTTGTGGCAGGAACAGCTCGAACCACGTTTGAAACGCAGTATCGTCAAGTACTTTGCTCATCAACAATGCTTCGGTCAGCGTCGCTGAAAGATATTCATCGCCACCTGGTTCGTAATGCGCAGGGTAGTCGGTGTCCTTGTCATAGTAGCGTTGCGCAGCCTGCGTGATGACGTCTTCCAGTTCGGTATCGTCGGCAGCGCGTGCATAGTCGAGCGACAGCGCCAGCGCAAATGCGGTGTTGTAATGCGTGCCGACGCGGATGGGGTAGGTCAGTTTTGACAGATAGTCGAGCAGGCGGCTGCGGATCTCCGCGATCAGCGGTTGCATCGCTGCCAGCCATTGCGGCGCGTGAGGATGCGGTGCCAGTGCCAGTTCTTGCGCCAGCGCCAGCAGCCAGCCAAAGCCGTACGGACGCTCAAACGGTGCGCGGCCGGATACCTCGAAATAGGCAGTCTCTTGCCGCATCAATTGCGGCGTGAAGTGCTCGTCGAAGATCGCCGCAATCTGTGCTTGCTCCGGCAGTGCCGGATACAGACGCGCGCAACGCAATAACAGCCAATAACCATGCACTGCCGAATGCCAGTCGTAGCAGCCGTAAAACACCGGGTGCATTGCACGTGGCGATTGCACATGATCGGCGCTGTTGAGCGTGTGCATGATGTGGTTGGGATATTCCTGGCGCAGATGGGCCAGCGGCATGGCGGCAAATGCGCTAGCGCGGTCGAGAGTCAATTGCATGGCGTGGAGGCTTGAGTAGGTAGGTCAGGGTAGCGGCCGCATGGTGTATGCAGCCGCGATGGTCGCTTAACGGAAGGCGAGGAAATACATCAGGAACACATTGACCGTTAGCAGGGTCAGCGCAGTTGGAATCTGCACCTTGATTACCTGGTATTTGTCCTTGAGTTCCAGCAGTGCTGCCGGCACGATGTTGTAGTTGGCCGCCATTGGTGTCATCAGGGTGCCGCAATAACCGGAATACATGCCGATCGCCACCAACGGGGCGGGGTCGGCATGATGGCCGGTGATCAGGAACGGCAGCGCGATACCGGCGGTCATGACAGGGAACGCCGCAAACGCATTGCCCATCACCATCGTAAACAAGGCCATGCCGACACAGTAAATCACGACCACCAGGAAGCGATTGTCTGGGTTGACGAACAAACTGACCACTTGCTGCACCGAATTGCCAGTCTTGGCTGCCACAAAGACACCACCCAGCATGGCCAGCATCAACGGCAGGATTGCCGCCCAGCCGATGGAGTCAACCAGTCGGCGTGACTGCCGCACCGCTTGCAATGGTGAACCACCGGTCAGCTTCCAGCCGGCCAGCAACGCGCAAATACAGGCCACGCACAAGGACGCCAGTGTCAGTTGTTTTTGATCGAGCAGAAACACGCCACCAATCGACACGCCTTTGAGCAAGATGGTACAGGCGACGGTAATGACGGGAATCAATACGGCAGGGAAGAACAGCCAGTTGCCAAAGCGTTTGGAAAAGCCTTTGCGCTCTTCGTCGCTGGAATCAGCGTAGCTGCCCGGTGCCAATTGGCCCGTACCTGCCAGCAAGGCAATCAGGATGACGGCTACGCCGATGATGCGATAGGCCAGCGACTTGCCGAACTGATCGACCATCAGATCGCCGAACAAGAAGATCGCGCCGAACAGAAACCAGAACAGCGCCGTGGTGAAACGTTTCGGATTGCCCTTGTCCTTGAGTGTCATGCCGACCAGCAGCATGACGATGAAGCCAACCAGATAGTAGATGCGATTGATTGTGATCAAGGTAGTCATGCGGTCACCTGTTTGCCGTTGAGGTTGCTGGAATTTTTCCAGGTCGCGACATCGCGGCGGATCGACGCATCCAGGCGCGTCAGACGGAACATGTGGATGATCAGCGCGCTCAATGCGGTAGGAATGGCCCACAAGCCGAGATGCAGTGGCTCGATGTTGGTGATGCCGTTTTCTTTCAGGAAGGCATCCATCAGCAGCACTGCGCCGAAGGCGATGAAGATATCTTCGCCAAAGAACACCGCAATGTTGTCACAGGCGGCCGAATGGGCTTTGATCTTGTCACGGATGGTTTGTGGCAAGTCTTCACCATAGGCGCTCACGGCCGCACCTTCGGCCATCGGTGCCAGTAGTGGGCGCACGGTTTGTGCCTGACCACCAAGATAGGTCAGACCCAAAGCGGCAGTTCCTTCGCGCAGCAAGAAATACAGCATCAGGATACGTGCCGAGGTGGCGCTGGCAATGCTGGCAATCCAGTCCTGCGCGCGTTCCTTGAGGCCGTAATGCTCAAGCAGGCCGATGACCGGCAGGATTAGCAGAAAGGTCGCCAGCGAGCGGCTGTTGATGAATTTTTCACCAAAGGTTTCCAGCAGCATGCCGAAATCCATGCCGACGGACAGGCCGGTCACCAGACCGGCAACCGTGACCACTAGTAGTGGGTTGAAACGCAGCGCAAAGCCGGCGACGACGATTGGTATGCCGATCAAAGGTAGCAAAGCTGAGCTATCCATTGCCTATCTCCTAGTGAAGTGATGCTTGAGTGAGTGGAAAGAAATTAACATCAGGCGGGGGCCTGTACTGCAATCTGTTCGGCCTGAAGGCGGGTGCGGATATGCTGGGCAAATGCCAGCGCATGGGCGCCGTCGCCGTGCAGACACACGGTCTGCGCGTTGACCTGAACGCGGCTGCCATCGACGGCGGTGACTTGCTTGTCTTTGATCAACTGCATGGTCTGATTCAGCGCAGCGGTTTCATCGTCGATCAATGCACCCGGATGATTGCGTGGCACCAGGCTGCCATCGGCCTGATAGCCGCGATCGGCAAACACTTCTTCAATGGCAGTCAGGCCAGCGCGTGCGGCGGCCTTGATCAGCTCACTCCCAGCCAGACCGAACAAGGCCAGTTGCGGATTGAACAGCTTGACCGCAGTGCAAATGGCGTCGGCCAGTTGCCCATCGTTGGCAGCCTGGTTGTACAGGGCGCCATGTGGTTTGACGTGGACCAGTTGCGCTCCTTCGGCACGGGCGATGGCATCGAGTGCGCCCAACTGGTACAGCATGCCGTTGATGATGTCTTCAGGTGGCAAGTGCATTGCGCTGCGGCCGAAATTCTCACGATCAGGGAAACTCGGGTGGGCGCCGATGGCGACCCGGTTACGCAGCGCCCAACGTACGCTTTGGCGCATGGTGCTGGCGTCGCCGGCATGCCAGCCACAGGCGATGTTGGCCGAGCTGACCAGCGTGAGCAGCATTTCATCGTTGGCACAACCTTCTCCAAGGTCGGCGTTGAGGTCAATTTGCATGGTTTTTTTGGGGGCTGTCTGTCAGGGCCTATTTACGGTATTGCGTGGCGCGCGACCAATTCAAGGCGAGCATGGTTTGTTCAATATGGTGCAGATAAGCTTGCTGTTCTTCCCATGCATGCAAGGCTTGTTCCAGATCGCACAATTGGAATTGCAGGCGTGCGTTGAGCGGTGCCTGCGCCAGCTTCCACAGATCGGCCTGGATCACCACGCCGATCTTTGGGTAACCGCCAGTGGTTTGTGCATCGCCCATCAGAATGATCGGCTGGCCCGCTGGCGGTACCTGGATCACGCCCGGAATGACGCCATGCGAGAGCAGGTCGCGATTTGGTTTGCGCTTGAGTTCGCTGCCTTCAAGCCGATAGCCCATGCGATTGCTGTTGGGTGTAATGCGCCATTGGTCTTGCCACAAGGCGTTGCGTGCGGTGACGGTGAATTGGTCGAATTCAGGACCGGGCAACACGCGCAGGTTGATCAATTGGGCCTTGTCATGACTGTTCTGACCAAGGCCGCTCCATTGTGGTGAGCGCACACCGAAGGCCGGTCCGCCAATGTGCAGGCGATCGTGGGCGGCGCTAGTCTCGCCCAGTGGCAGCCGGTCGCCCTTGCGCAACGCACGTCCTTGATGGCCGCCGAAGCCGGCCTTGAGGTCGGTGCTGCACGAACCCAGTACTGGCGGTACTGCAATGCCGCCGGTGACGGCAAGATAGCTGCGAATGCCTTGGCCAGGATGATAGCCCGCATGCGCTAGCTTGAGGGTTTGTCCTGCGCGTACCGGTAGGCTCCAGTAAGGCGCAATCGGCTTGCCGTCGAGTTGGGCATCGAAGTCGTCGCCGCTGAGTGCAATGCGGGTGTCGCTGGAGAAGCGCAATTCACAGGCGCCCATCGTGATTTCAAGGCCAGCTGCGCCAACCGGATTGCCGACCAGTAGATTGGCAACACTCAGCGCCATGCTGTTGAGTGCGCCGCCGGGATTGATACCGAGCTGGCGATGGCCGGGGCGGCCAAGGTCTTGTACCGAGGTCAGCATGCCGGGGTGGATGACGGTGATCATTTGGCATTCCGTTCAACGGTAAAGCGCACACGGTCGCCGGGACGCAGCAGGGTGGGTGGATTTTGCCGCGGATCGAACAAGGGCGCGGCAGTACGTCCGATGATTTGCCAGCCGCCAGGTGAGGCCAGCGGATAAATACCGGTCTGCTCGCCGCCAATGCCGACTGAACCAGCCGGAATCGACATGCGCGGTTCGTCCTGGCGTGGTGTCGCCAGCGCTGGATCGAGACCGCCCATATAGGCAAAGCCAGGCATGAAGCCGATGAAATAGACGATGTAGTGGCCTTCGCTATGGTGTGCAATGACTTCTTTGCTCGATAGTCCGGTATGGCGCGCCACAAAGTCGAGATCGGGACCATCGCTGCCGCCGTACACAACGGGAATCTCGATATCACGACCGGCAACATGATCGGCATCGATATCTGGCCAGGCATCGAGAATGCGTTGCGACACGCTGTCCAGATCGACCACTGGTCGATGCAGGATCAGTGTGAGATTGTTCATGCCCGGCACCACTTCGCTTACTTCGGGCCAGGCAGCAGCTTGTTCGGCCAGACTCCAGATACGTTGCTGCTGAGTGAGCGTGGCGGGCGAAGGCAGCTTGCACAGTACGGCTGCGTCGCCCAGCAAATGGATTTTGGGTAAGGTCATGATGGTTGGAGTCAGGCATTCGAATCAGAGGGCCAGTACAGGGCCACGCCGTGGATCATACATTTCAAGTAAGGTATGAACAATATGTAGATAAATTATTTATTTAAGATTGCTATATAGTGTCGTCAGTTATCAAAATTTATCCGAATACATCGTTTATGAGTGAGCAAACCGTGGATGTCACGCCCGTAGCGGCCGTGACCAAGCAAGCCCCAACCAAAATTGTTTCGTCCAACCATCTGGTGTCTGAGCGCAGTGCCGAGTTGTCCGAGCTTGAGTATGCACTGATCATGGCTGGCAATGCCTTTAATCGATGGATGATGCGTTGCATGATGGCCGCTGGCGCCAAAGACATGACCCCGATCGAGGTGTCATTGTTGCATCATGTGAATCATCGTGAACGCAAGAAAAAACTGGCTGACATTTGTTTTGTCCTCAACATCGAAGATACCCACGTGGTGACCTATGCACTCAAGAAGCTGGTCAAGGCCGGTCTGGTGCAGAGTGAGAAAGCGGGTAAGGAATTGCTGTTTTCGACCACGCCGGCCGGACAGGATTTGTGCATGAAGTACAAGGAAGTGCGTGAGCGTTGCCTGATCGAAGTCCAGGTCGACAGTGGCATCCAGAATCAGGCCATCGGCGAGGCGGCGCAGTTGTTGCGCAATGCATCCGGTTTATATGACACGGCGGCGCGTGCCGCTGCCTCGCTGTAAGTAGTAGTGGCAGCGAGAAAAATAAAGGAAGCTTTTCATGCGAGCAATTGAAATTACCCAGTACGGCGGACCCGAGGTATTGCAGTTATGTGAACGTCCCATGCCGCATTGCAAGGACGGCGAGGTCTTGATCAAGGTGCATGCTGCCGGTGTCAATCGGCCCGACGTTTTTCAGCGTCAGGGCAATTATCCGGTGCCACCCGGCGCATCGGATTTGCCGGGGCTGGAGGTGGCGGGCGAGATCGTTGATGGTGAGCTTGGGGACAGTGGCTTCAAGAAAGGCGATCTAGTCTGCGCCTTGGTGCAGGGCGGTGGTTATGCCGAATATTGCACGGCGCCGCTGGCGCAATGCCTGCCTGTGCCGCGTGGGCTGACAGCATTACAGGCTGCGGCTTTGCCGGAGACCTTTTTTACAGTCTGGAGTAATGTGTTTGAACGCGCACGGCTGTCGCCCGGCGAAACCTTGCTAGTGCAGGGCGGTACTTCCGGCATTGGTGTGGCGGCGATTCAGATCGCGGCGGCGCTTGGTCATCGCGTTTTCGCCACAGCAGGCTCAGAGGAAAAACGGCTCGCTTGCGAAGCCTTGGGTGCCGAGCGCGGCATTAATTACCGTACGGAAGATTTTGAGCAAGTGGTCAAGGCCGCCACGGCCGATCATGGTGTCGATGTCATCCTCGACATGGTCGCAGGGGATTACTTGCCGCGCGAAATCAAGACCTTGGCAGATGATGGTCGTCTAGTGGTGATCGCTTTATTGGGCGGTGCCAAGGCAGAGTTGGACTTGGGGCAGATTTTGCGGCGCCGCTTGACCGTGACGGGCTCGACCTTGCGACCACGGCCGGTGGCATTCAAAGCGTATATTGCCAATCAGTTGCGCGAACGGATCTGGCCATTGCTGGAAAGCGGCGCAATCAAGCCAGTCATTCATCAGACTTTCCCGTTGGCGCAGGCGGCTCAGGCGCATGCCATGATGGAAGCCAGTACACATATTGGTAAGATCATGTTGACGCTGCTGCCAACAACGTAGCGCGCGACGCCGCGCCGCATATGGGGGTGGCGCAAGCTATCCTAGCAGGTTAGGCGACTGTGCAATGCAGCGCCGACTCGACAGAGTAATGATATTAAATTCGTCAAAAACTCACTGCCAGTACCATTGGATTTGATGGGGTAATCCCGCGAATGGGGTTTTCCTCATTCGGACAGCTGACGCTTTGCTGACATGCCTGCGTCGATGCGAACGCGCAGTCATCGCGCCGTGCGGGCGGGTGTCGATACCCCTCAGTAGCCAATAGGGTTTGCCGGTTTTGTTGCTGCAAGCTACAATGTGAGGTTACTCATCCATTTGACACGATATGCGCCGTAAATTAGTTGCCGGTAACTGGAAGATGAATGGTGCATTGGCCACCAACGCAGCATTGATCGCCGATATCAAAGACGGTCTGGTTGTTGTGGGCAATGCTGCTGATGTTGCTGTCTGCGTGCCGGCGCCGTATCTGGCGCAAGTGCAGCTTGCATGTGCGGGTTCCTTGCTAACGCTAGGTGCGCAGGATGTGTCGGCGCATGCCGCTGGTGCCTTTACAGGTGAAGTAGCGGCTGCCATGTTGTGCGAATTTGGTTGTGCATATGTGATCGTTGGACACTCCGAGCGACGTGCTTATCATGGCGAGTCCGACGCATTGGTCGGCGCCAAGGCATTAGCGGCGTTGCGCGCTGGTTTGACGCCGATCGTGTGTGTGGGTGAAACGTTGGCTCAACGCGAGGCGGGGCAGACCAATCAGGTGGTTGGTCGTCAACTTGATGCAGTGCTGGCTCAGCTCGATGTGCAGGATGTTGATAAAATCGTGGTTGCCTACGAACCTGTGTGGGCGATCGGCACCGGTAAAACAGCAACGCCTGCAATGGCGCAGGAAGTGCATGCGGTATTGCGCTCCGGTTTGGCGGTCAAGAATGCTGCTGCAGCGGCGCGTGTACAAATCCTTTACGGTGGCAGCATGAAGCCGGATAATGCGAAAGAATTGTTGGCCATGTCGGATATTGATGGTGGTCTCATAGGTGGAGCGGCCTTGAAGGCGGTGGATTTCCTGGTGATTGTCCAGGCTGCCCAAGGCAACTGATTGTTGTTTTAAATAGAAGATGGTTATATGAATACTTTATTTACTGTTATTGTCGTGATTCAAGTGCTGGCAGCGCTGACGATCATCGGTCTGGTGTTGCTGCAACATGGCAAAGGCGCGGATATGGGGGCAGCTTTTGGTTCGGGCGCGTCGGGTAGTCTGTTTGGTGCGACTGGTTCTTCCAATTTTCTGTCGAAGTCGACAGGGGTCGCAGCAGCGATCTTTTTTGTCGCCACTCTGGGACTGGCGTTTGCCAGTAATCACCATGCCTCGCAAAGCGGCGGTGTGATGGATAGTCTGGCAGTGCCTTCGGTTGCGGTTCCAGCAGGCTCAGCGGCTGCTGCGCCTGCAGCTCCGGCTAATCCTGCGGATCAATCGAGTCAGATTCCGAAATAATCTTTTGCGTGCTTCGTAATAATGTTAAAAAACTTAAAGCAGTTTATTAACTTTAGTGTGATTGTGCATTGAACAAGAGCATTAAATCGAGGTACAATTACTGCCTCAAGCCGACGTGGTGAAATTGGTAGACACGCTATCTTGAGGGGGTAGTGGCGAAAGCTGTACGAGTTCGAGTCTCGTCGTCGGCACCATATATGCAGTATTGATAAAAGCCAGCAAAGAACAAAGTTCTGAGCTGGCTTTTTGTCGAGAAAAAAGCTGTTTGATATTGAGAATCATTCCGCTAATTATCAACAAACCTACGCCAAATCGTGAACCTCGAAAATTACTTTCCAGTTCTATTGTTTATTCTAGTCGGCATCGGTGTCGGTGTTGCTCCTCAGTTGCTTGGTCGCTTGCTTGGTCCTCATAGGCCGGACGCACAAAAAAATTCTCCCTACGAATGCGGTTTTGAAGCCTTTGAAGATGCGCGCATGAAGTTTGATGTGCGTTACTACTTGGTTGCCATCCTGTTCATTCTGTTCGATCTCGAAACAGCATTTTTCTTCCCGTGGGGCGTTTCCATGCGCGACCTCGGTTGGTCTGGCTACATCACGATGATGGTGTTCATCGCTGAATTTGTTGTCGGTTTTTGGTACATCTGGAAAAAGGGTGCCCTGGATTGGGAGTAAATCATGTCAATTGAAGGCGTATTAAACGAAGGGTTTGTTACCACCTCGCTGGACAAGGTAATCAACTGGACTCGTACCGGCTCGTTGTGGCCGATGACCTTCGGTCTGGCCTGTTGTGCGGTTGAGATGATGCATGCCGGCACTTCACGCTACGATCTGGATCGTTTTGGCATGGTGTTCCGTCCATCGCCGCGTCAGTCGGATGTCATGATCGTTGCCGGTACGCTGTGCAACAAGATGGCGCCGGCATTGCGTAAGGTGTATGACCAGATGGCTGAGCCGCGCTGGGTGATATCCATGGGTTCCTGTGCCAACGGTGGTGGTTATTATCACTATTCGTATTCGGTGGTGCGGGGCTGTGATCGTATTGTACCGGTTGATGTCTATGTACCGGGTTGCCCGCCGACTGCGGAAGCCTTGATCTACGGCGCGATCCAATTGCAAAACAAGATCAAACGTACCAATACGATTGCGCGTTAAGAGAGTGGAAGGTCTGGAATGACGACAAAAATAGAAACTCTCGAAGCCGCTCTGCGAAATTCGCTGGGTGGTTATCTTCAGAATTTGACAGTGGCGCTGGGTGAGATCACGGTCGTGGTCAAGCAAGCCGATTATTTGTCTGCCATGCGCGTGTTGCATGATCATGCAGATACCCGTTTCGAAGAATTGATCGATTTGTGCGGTGTGGACTATTCTGTCTATGGCGACGGCGTGTGGGAAGGTCCACGCTTTGCCGTAGTGTCGCATTTGCTGTCGATTTCCCATAACTGGCGTGTGCGTGTGCGCGTGTTTGCGCCTGACGACGATTTGCCTTTGGTCGCTTCGTTGACCAGCATCTGGTCCGGTGCTAATTGGTATGAACGTGAAGCCTTCGATTTCTATGGCATTTTGTTCGAGGGGCATGATGACTTGCGTCGCATCCTTACCGATTATGGCTTCATTGGTCACCCGTTCCGCAAGGACTTCCCGGTATCCGGTTACGTTGAAATGCGTTACGACGCCGAGCAAAGACGCGTGGTTTATCAACCCGTGACGATTGAGCCGCGCGAAATTACACCGCGTATCATTCGTGAAGAAAATTACGGGATCAAATAATGGCTGAGATCAAGAATTACACGTTGAACTTCGGTCCTCAACATCCAGCCGCACACGGTGTGTTGCGTCTGGTGCTGGAACTCGATGGCGAAGTCATACAGCGCGCCGATCCGCATATCGGCCTGTTGCATCGTGCAACAGAAAAGCTGGCCGAGCAAAAAACCTACCTGCAGTCGGTGCCATACATGGACCGTCTCGATTATGTCTCGATGATGTGCAATGAGCACGCCTACGTGATGGCCATCGAGAAGCTTCTGGGCGTTGAGGTGCCGCTGCGCGCGCAATACATCCGTGTCATGTTCGACGAAATCACGCGTTTGCTGAACCACTTGATGTGGATCGGCGCACATGGTCTCGACGTCGGCGCGATGGGCGTGATGCTGTATGCCTTCCGCGAACGCGAAGATCTGATGGATTGCTACGAGGCGGTGTCGGGCGCACGCATGCATGCTGCCTATTACCGTCCGGGCGGCGTCTATCGCGATCTGCCGGATGTGATGCCGCAATACAAGACCTCGATCGTGCGTAACGCCAAATCGGTGGCGCAGCTCAATGAAACCCGGCAAGGCTCCTTGTTGGACTTCATCGAAGCATTTACCAATCGCTTCCCGCACTATGTCGATGAATACGAAACCTTGTTGACCGACAATCGTATCTGGAAACAGCGTTTGGTCGGTATTGGCGTGGTTTCTCCTGAGCGCGCCATGGCCATGGGCTTTACCGGCCCAATGCTGCGTGGTTCGGGCGTCGAGTGGGATTTGCGCAAGAAGCAGCCGTATGAAGTTTATGACTTGCTCGATTTCGATATTCCAGTCGGCAAGAACGGTGACAGTTATGACCGCTATCTGGTTCGCGTGGAAGAAATGCGCCAATCGAACCGCATCATCAAGCAATGCGTCGAATGGCTGCGTAACAATCCAGGCCCGGTCATTATCAATAATCACAAAATTGCACCGCCGCCACGTGTGGACATGAAGTCCAACATGGAAGACCTGATTCACCATTTCAAACTGTTCACCGAAGGCTTCCACGTGCCGCCGGGCGAAGCATATGCTTCCATTGAACATCCGAAGGGTGAATTCGGCATCTATCTCGTCTCGGATGGGGCCAATAAACCTTATCGCATGAAGATTCGTGCGCCAGGTTTTGCCCATCTGCAAAGTCTCAACGAGATGGCTAAGGGTCACATGATTGCCGATGCAGTAACGATCATCGGTACGCAAGACATTGTGTTTGGTGAAATCGACCGCTAACGCGGTCACTGGATGTTTTTGAAAACCCATTAGGTTCTGGGGAATGTCCGATAAACCCGCGCAGATCATGCGCACGGATGGCCAACGATATGCTGTTAAGTCAAGACGCTCTTAAGAAAATCGATCGCGAACTCGCGAAATATCCTGCTGATCAACGTCAGTCTGCGGTCATGTCCGCACTGGCGATTGCGCAGGATGAACATGGCTGGCTGCCGGCTGAGCTGCAACAGGAAATTGCCGATTACATTGGCATGCCTGCGGTGGCAGTGCAGGAAGTGGCCACGTTCTACAACATGTACAACACCACGCCGCAAGGCAAGCACAAGATCACGGTCTGCACCAATCTGCCGTGCCTGCTGTCGGGCGGTGAACGCGCTGCGCACCATCTCAAGCACAAGCTTGGGGTCAGCTACAAGGAAACCACCGCAGATGGTCAGTTCACCATCGTCGAAGGTGAGTGCATGGGTGCCTGTGGTGATGCTCCGGTTTTGCTGGTCAATAACAAGCGTATGTGCAGCTGGATGTCGAACGACAAGATCGACACGCTGCTGGAGGAACTAAAAAAATGACCTGTCTGCACGATCGTCATATCAACCCGCTGATCCTGGCGGACCTGGATGGCCAGAACTGGCACCTGGAAGATTACGTCAAGCGCGGCGGTTATGCCTCGCTCAAGCGTATCCTGAGCGACAACATCACGCCGGAACAAGTGATCGCCGAACTCAAGACCTCGGGTCTGCGCGGTCGCGGCGGTGCCGGTTTTCCGACAGGTCTGAAGTGGAGCTTCATGCCGCGTCAGTTCCCCGGTCAGAAATATCTTGTCTGCAATAGCGACGAAGGCGAACCAGGCACGTTCAAGGATCGCGACATCATTCGCTACAATCCGCACGCGCTGATCGAAGGCATGATCATCGGCGGTTACGCGATGGGTATTACTGTCGGCTACAACTATATTCACGGCGAAATCTTCGACACCTATCTGCGTTTCGAAGAAGCACTGGAAGAGGCGCGCGCTGCTGGTTTCCTCGGCGACAACATCCTCGGCACCAATTTCACCTTCCAGTTGCACGGTCATCATGGTTATGGCGCCTATATCTGCGGCGAAGAAACTGCCTTGCTGGAGTCGCTCGAAGGCAAGAAGGGGCAGCCGCGCTTCAAACCACCGTTCCCGGCCAGCTTTGGTCTGTACGGCAAGCCGACGACCATCAACAACACTGAAACCTTTGCTGCGGTGCCGTTCATCTTCAAGATGGGTGGCGAGGCTTATGCAGCACTGGGCAAGCCGAACAACGGCGGCACCAAGATCTTCTCGATTTCGGGCGACGTTGAGCGTCCTGGTAACTACGAAATTCCGCTCGGCACGCCATTCTCGACCTTGCTGGAACTGGCCGGCGGCATGCGCGGCGGCAAGAAGATCAAAGCCGTGATTCCTGGTGGTTCGTCGGCGCCGGTTGTACGTGGCGAGCAGATGATGGATACCACGATGGATTACGATGCTATCGCCAAGGCTGGCTCGATGCTGGGTTCTGGCGCGGTGATCGTGATGGATGAAACCCGTTGCATGGTTAAGTCGCTATTGCGCCTGGCTTACTTTTACTTTGAAGAATCCTGCGGCCAATGTACGCCATGCCGTGAAGGCACTGGCTGGATGTATCGCATGGTCGAGCGCATTGAAAACGGTCACGGCAAACTGGAAGATCTTGACGTGTTGAACTCGGTGGCCGACAACATCCAGGGCCGCACGATTTGCGCGCTCGGTGATGCAGCGGCAATGCCGGTACGTGCTTTCATCAAGAATTACCGTGAAGAGTTCGAATATCACATCGAACACAAGCATTGCCTGGTGCCGGCTTACATGTAAGTCGGCGTCGCGCAGCGCAGCAAGGCAGTCGTGGAGCAGGGCAGTCCGCATGTCATCAGGGTCATAAGAATACTTAGCTTGGGCAAAAAGCCATGGTTGAAATCGAAATAGACGGCAAAAAAGTTGAAGTGCAAGAAGGCAGCATGGTCATGGATGCTGCCAACAAGGTTGGCACTTACATTCCGCATTTTTGCTACCACAAAAAATTATCCATCGCGGCCAACTGCCGTATGTGTCTGGTCGACGTCGAAAAGGCGCCGAAGCCTTTGCCGGCCTGCGCCACGCCGGTCTCGGCCGGCATGATCGTGCGCACTGCCAATGAGAAGGCAGTCAAGGCGCAAAAAGGCGTGATGGAATTCCTGTTGATCAACCACCCGCTCGATTGCCCAATCTGCGATCAGGGCGGCGAATGCCAATTGCAGGATCTGGCAGTTGGTTACGGTGGTTCCACTTCGCGTTACACCGAAGAAAAACGTGTGGTTGCTCCCAAGGATGTCGGTCCGCTGATCTCCATGAAGGAAATGAACCGTTGCATCCACTGCACCCGTTGCGTGCGTTTCGGCCAGGAAGTGGCTGGCGTGATGGAACTGGGCATGCTGGGTCGCGGCGAGCATTCCGAAATCACCACGTTTGTTGGCAATACCGTCAATTCCGAATTGTCGGGCAACATGATCGATCTGTGCCCGGTTGGCGCACTGACTTCGAAGCCGTTCCGTTACGCTGCGCGTACCTGGGAATTGTCGCGTCGCAAGTCGGTCAGCCCACATGACAGCATTGGTGCCAATTTGATCGTTCAGGTCAAGGGTGGCAAGGTCATGCGCGTGCTGCCGTTGGAAAACGACGACGTCAACGAATGCTGGATTTCCGACAAGGACCGTTTTGCCTACGAAGCGCTGGACAGCGAAGAGCGTCTGACCAAGCCAATGTTGAAGCAAGACGGCAAGTGGCAGGAAGTCGAATGGCAAGTGGCGCTCGAATACGTCGCCCATGGCTTGCGCAATGTCCGTCACGAACACGGCGCGGCATCCATCGCTGCGCTGGCGACACCGTATTCGACACTGGAAGAATTGTCGTTGCTGCAAAAAATGGTACGCGGCATCGGTTCCGAAAACATCGACTTCCGCCTGCGTCAGTCCGACTTTGCGCTGGACCATCAGGTCGTGCCATGGTTGGGCATGTCAATCGTTGAATTTGGTCAACTCAATCGCGCCTTCATCATCGGCTCGTTCCTGCGCAAGGATCATCCGTTGCTGGCAGCGCGTTTGCGTCAAGCGGTCAAGAGCGGTGCCAAACTGAGCGTCTTGCATGCAGCCGATGACAATCTGCTGATGCCAGTGGCCAACAAGATCATCGCAGCACCGTCGGCGTGGCTGGCAGCATTGGGCGAAGTACTTGTCGCTGTGGCGCAAGCCAAGGGCGTTGCCGCACCAGCCGGTTTCGAGCAGGTGCAAGCCAGCGCCGAAGCCAAGCAAACTGCGGCCAGCCTGCTGTCGGGCGAATCCAAGGCAGTCTTGCTCGGTAACGCTGCCGCGCAACATCCGCAAGCCTCGCAATTGCACGCTGCAGCGCAATGGATTGCAGAACAAACCGGCGCCAAGCTCGGCTATCTGACTGAAGGCGGCAACGCGGTCGGCGGTTACCTGGCCAATGCGATTCCGGGTAAGGATGGCTTGAATGCTGCACAAGCGTTCGCACAGCCGCGCAAGGCTTATATCTTGCTCAACGCCGAACCAGAACTCGATAGTCATGATCCACAAGCGTCCATCGCCGCACTGAAGCAGGCTGAAATGGTCGTCGTCATGTCGGCATATAAGCACGGCGCCGATTACGCCGACGTGTTGCTGCCGATTGCACCGTTCACCGAAACTTCCGGTACCTTCGTCAATGCCGAAGGCCGTGCGCAAAGCTTCAACGGCACCGTCAAGCCGCTCGGCGATGCACGTCCAGCCTGGAAGGTGTTACGCGTCTTGGGTAACTTGCTGGGTCTGAGCAATTTCGACTACGAAACCTCGGAAGCGATCCGCGCCGAAGTCATCGGCAGTGAAACTGACCTGGCAGCGCGTTTGAACAATATCGCCAAGCTGGTACCGCAGGCTGGTACGGCTGCAAGCGGCGGTCTAGAACGTCTGGCCGATGTGCCTATCCATTTTGCCGATGCCATCGCACGCCGTTCGCCTGCGCTGCTGCAAACGCTCGATGGTCAGGCACCCAAAGCCTGGTTGTCGACGGCGTTGTCGCAAAAACTCGGCATCTTCGCTGGCGATCGCGTCAACGTCAAGCAAGGGCAGGGCAGCGCACTGCTGACCGCCGATATCGATAAGTCATTGCCAGAAAATGTGGTCCGTGTGGCCGCAGCACATGCCAGCACCGCTGCTCTTGGCAGCATGTTCGGCGCAATCGTGGTGGAGAAAGCGTAATGGATCAACTGATTGCCAATATCAATGCAGTTGGCCCTAACTACCTGGGAACGGCCTGGCCGTATGTCTGGACGCTGGTGTGGACGCTGCTCAAGATCATCATCATCGTGTTGCCGCTGATGGGCGCGGTTGCTTACATGACCCTCTGGGAACGTAAGCTGATTGCCTGGATGCACATTCGTATGGGCCCCAACCGGGTTGGTCCGGCAGGTCTGTTGCAGCCAATTGCCGATGCCTTGAAATTGATTCTCAAGGAAGTCATTGCACCGACCCGTGCCAGCAAAGTGCTGTTCTTCATTGCACCGGTCATGACGATCATGCCGGCGCTGGCTGCTTGGGCAGTGATTCCGTTCGGTCCGGAAACCGTGCTGGCCAACATCAATGCCGGTTTGCTGTACATCATGGCGATCACTTCGCTGGAAGTCTACGGCGTCATCATCGCCGGCTGGGCTTCCAACTCCAAGTACGCGTTCCTTGGTGCGATGCGCGCCTCGGCACAGATGATTTCCTACGAAATCTCGATGGGTTTCTGTCTGGTGATCGTGCTGATGGTGTCGGGCAGCCTCAATATGACCGATATCGTCACGGGCCAGGGCAAGGGTTTCTTCGCTTCGCACGGCCTGGCTTTCCTGTCCTGGAACTGGCTGTCGCTGTTGCCGATTTTTGTGATTTACCTGGTCTCCGGCATTGCCGAAACCAACCGCCATCCGTTTGACGTAGTTGAGGGCGAATCGGAAATCGTTGCCGGTCACATGATCGAATACTCGGGCATGTCGTTCGCGATGTTCTTCCTGGCAGAATACGCCAGCATGTGGCTTGTTTCCATCCTGACCGTATTACTGTTCCTGGGCGGCTGGGCTGCGCCAGTGCAGTTCCTGGACTTCATTCCAGGCTGGATCTGGCTCGGTGCCAAGACGTTCTTCATCATCTCGGTGTTTGTCTGGGTCCGTGCTTCGTTCCCGCGTTATCGTTATGACCAGATCATGCGTCTGGGCTGGAAGGTGTTTATTCCATTGACTCTGGTGTATCTGGTGGTCGTTGCGACCTGGATGCATACCCCTTGGAACATATGGCAATAAATTCAGAAGTAAAGAAAAAGGTGGAATAAGCATGGAAGCTATTAAAGATTTTCTGGGCAGCCTAATGCTCAGAGAGCTGTTCAAGGGCTTGGCGCTGACCGGACGCTATCTGTTCGCGCGCAAGATCACGTTGCGGTTCCCGGAAGAAAAGACGCCGCAGTCGCCGCGTTTCCGTGGTCTGCATGCGTTGCGCCGCTACCCGAACGGGGAAGAGCGTTGCATCGCCTGCAAACTGTGTGAGGCCGTGTGTCCGGCCATGGCCATCACGATCGAGTCGGAACAGCGTGAAGACGGTTCGCGCCGTACTACGCGCTACGACATTGATCTGACCAAGTGCATTTTCTGTGGTTTCTGCGAAGAATCCTGCCCGGTCGATTCGATTGTCGAAACGCACATCCTGGAATACCACGGTGAAAAGCGCGGCGATCTGTACTACACCAAGGAAATGTTGCTCGCCGTGGGTGATCGTTACGAAAATGAGATTGCTGCTGCGCGTACCGCAGATGCTGCATATCGTTGATGGAAATTGAAGCTGGCCGGCTTGCAGTGGTTCGCTCTTGCATGCTGGTTGGCGATCGAATGATCTGATGCTGGTTTAGCCAAATTTGGTTGATTATGGAATTTAAAACTGTCTTGTTCTATGCGTTCTCGGTGATCCTTGTGCTCGCCGCCTTACGCGTCATTACTGCCCGCAATCCGGTGCATGCGGCCCTGTTCCTTGTGTTGTCGTTCTTTTCGGCAGCGGGCATATGGATGCTGCTCAAGGCCGAGTTTCTCGCTATCGTGCTGGTGTTGGTCTATGTCGGCGCGGTGATGGTGCTGTTCCTGTTCGTGGTGATGATGCTGGACATCAATCTGGACAAAATGCGTCAGGGCTTCTGGGGTTACTTTCCCTTGGCAGCTACCATCGGCGTCGTGATCGTCTTGGAAATGGCGAGCGTATTGTTGCGGGCCAACTGGACGCCAGAGGCACCGGCTGTTGCCGATACCATCGGTACGACCAAGGCGCTGGGGATGCTGATTTACACCGAATACGTGTACGGCTTTGAAATTGCCGCCGTGATTCTGCTGGTGGCGATTGTGGCAGCGGTATCGCTGACCCTGCGCCGTCGCAAGGACAGCAAGTATTTTTCGCCGGGTGCCGCAGTCAAGATCAAGAGTACTGATCGCGTGCGTCTGGTTAAGATGAAATCTGAATCGACCCGAAACAATGGCGGTGACGTGCTCGATGCACCAACCCCAGAACCAAAAGCTTAAGGAGCGGCCGCTATCATGACACTTTCGCTCTCACACTACCTGATTCTTGGCGCGATCCTGTTCGCGATCTCGATCGTTGGTATTTTTCTCAACCGCAAGAACGTCATCGTATTGCTGATGGCAATCGAATTGATGTTGCTGGCGGTGAACATGAATTTCATTGCTTTTTCGCATTATCTGGGTGATGCGGCAGGACAGATCTTTGTCTTCTTCATCTTGACCGTGGCGGCAGCTGAATCCGCGATCGGTCTGGGCATTCTGGTGGTGTTGTTCCGCAATCTGGATACCATCAACGTCGAAGATCTGGATACGCTCAAGGGATAAAACGCAGGATAAGATGCAGTGCATTCGCTGCATTTGGATAGCATTTAAATTTCATTCAAAGATGGGCGTTCTGCAACATCCGTGCTGAGCACAGACGGATGGAAACAGGACCCAAATAGCGATAAGGTTCATCATGGCGGGGCAACTTAACCCACATCTTCTGTTAGCCGTACCACTGGCGCCGTTGGCAGGTTCTGCAATTGCAGGTCTGCTCGGCACGAAATTCTTTGGCAACGTGGTCGGCCGCAAGGTATCGCACACAGCTACCATACTGGGCGTGCTGATCGCGGGTATCATTTCGTTCATGACGTTGCTGGCGGTGCTCGATGGCGCCACCTACAACGGCACGCTATACACCTGGATGACGGTGGCTGGCCTCAAACTGGAAGTTGGCTTCCTAGTTGACAGCCTGACGGCGATGATGATGTGCGTGGTGACCTTCGTGTCGCTGATGGTGCATATCTACACCATCGGCTACATGAAAGATGACGAAGGCTACAACCGCTTCTTCGCGTACATCTCGCTGTTCACGTTCTCGATGCTGATGCTGGTCATGAGCAACAACTTCCTGCAACTGTTCTTCGGTTGGGAAGCCGTGGGCCTGGTGTCGTATCTGCTGATCGGTTTCTGGTACACCCGTCCGACTGCAATCAAAGCCAACATGAAGGCCTTTCTGGTCAATCGTGTCGGTGACTTCGGCTTCATCCTCGGCATTGGTCTGTTGCTGGCGTATGCCGGTTCTATGAACTACGGTGAAGTGTTTGCCAAGCGCGGAGAACTGGCGCAACTGACCTTGCCTGGTACTGACTGGATGCTGTTGACGGTGGCATGTATCTGCCTGTTTGTCGGCGCCATGGGCAAGTCGGCACAGTTCCCATTGCACGTCTGGCTGCCAGATTCGATGGAAGGCCCGACCCCGATTTCAGCGCTGATTCACGCGGCCACCATGGTGACCGCTGGTATTTTCATGGTTTCGCGCATGTCGCCGCTGTTTGAATTATCGGACACCGCCTTGTCGGTCATCCTGGTCATCGGTGCCATTACGGCGCTGTTCATGGGCTTCCTCGGCACCATGCAGACTGACATCAAGCGCGTGGTGGCCTATTCGACACTGTCGCAGCTCGGTTACATGACGGTCGCACTGGGTTCCTCGGCCTATTCGGTCGCTGTGTTCCACCTGATGACGCACGCATTCTTCAAAGCCTTGCTGTTCCTTGGTGCCGGTTCGGTCATCATCGGCATGCACCATGATCAAGACATGCGCAATATGGGCGGTCTGCGCAAGTACATGCCGATTACCTGGATCACATCGCTGCTGGGTTCGCTGGCACTGATCGGTACGCCGTTCTTCTCCGGTTTCTATTCGAAGGACAGCATCATCGAAGCGGCCGCAGCCTCGCATCTGCCGGGCTCCGGCTTTGCCTACTTTGCCGTGCTGGCCAGCGTGTTCGTGACTGCGTTCTACTCGTTCCGTATGTACTTCATGGTGTTCCATGGCGAAGAGCGTTTCGGCAAGGCACACGCCCATGACGATCACCACGCACCGGTTGCGGCCCATGGTGTGCATGACGATCATGTCCATGGTCACGACGAGCATGCCCATGATGATCATGACGAGCACGAACACCATGGTCTGGCACCAGGACAGAAGCCGCATGAATCATCACTGGTGGTGACACTGCCGCTGATCCTGCTGGCGATTCCATCGGTGATCATTGGTTTCCTGGCGATTTCGCCAATGGTGTTCGGCGACTTCTTCAAGAACGTGATTTTTGTCGGCGAAAACCACAAGGCCGTCGCAGAGTTGGCTGAGGAATTCCACGGCCCGCTCGCCATGGCAATTCATTCTCTGACCTCGGCACCATTGTGGCTGGCCATTTCAGGTGTAGTCGTCGCGTATTACTTCTACATGGTCAATCCACGCGTACCGGCCTGGATCAAGCAGAAGTTCAGCGCGATCTATACCTTGCTGGACAACAAGTACTACCTGGACAAGTTCAATGAAGTCGTGTTTGCCGGTGGCGCACGTATGATCGGTGGCGGTTTGTGGGCAGTGGGTGACAAGGCGCTGATTGACGGCCTGATCGTCAACGGCAGCGCCAAGGTCGTCAACTGGTTCTCCAAACTCACACGCCTGTGGCAGTCCGGCTACATCTACCATTACGCTTTCGTAATGATTATCGGGGTACTGGGTTTCCTGGTTTGGTTCATGCCGTATCCGTTTGCCAAATAAGATAAAAGTAAATATCAACCATGATGCAGTCAACTTTTCCTCTCCTGAGCCTTGCGATTTGGTGTCCGATCGCATTCGGTGCGCTCGTGCTGGCAGTCGGTCGCGACGAAAATCCATCCATTGCACGCTGGCTTGCGCTCATTGGCGCGCTGATCAGCCTGGCAGTGACCTTTCCGCTGATTCAGCATTTCGATGCTGCGGCACACGGTTTCCAGTTTGTCGAAAAGACACCCTGGATCGATCGATTCAACATCAATTACTTCCTGGGTATTGACGGCATCTCGCTGTGGTTCATTCCGCTGACTGCCTTCATCACTGTGATCGTGGTGCTGGCCGGCTGGCAAGTGATCCAGAAGCGCGTTGGTCAGTACATGGGTGCGTTCCTGATTCTGTCGGGTCTGATGAACGGCGTGTTCTCGGCGCTCGACGGCATGTTGTTCTACGTGTTCTTTGAAGCGACGCTGATCCCGATGTTCATCATCGTGGGTGTCTGGGGTGGTACCAATCGCGTCTATGCCGCGTTCAAGTTCTTCCTGTACACCTTGCTCGGTTCGCTGCTGATGCTGATCGCGCTGATCTATCTGTTCCTGTCCTCGGGCGGCAGCTTCGACATCCCGACCTGGCATCAATTGCCATTGACGATGTTTGAGCAGGAATTACTGTTCTTCGCCTTCCTGATGGCATTTGCGGTCAAGGTGCCAATGTGGCCAGTGCATACCTGGTTGCCGGATGCCCACGTCGAAGCTCCTACTGGCGGTTCTATCGTGCTGGCGGCGATCATGCTGAAGCTGGGTGCTTACGGTTTCCTGCGCTTCTCGCTGCCTATCCTGCCTGACGCCAGCCATGCGTTATCCGGTTTCATGATTACCTTGTCACTGGTGGCGGTGATCTATATTGGTCTGGTTGCACTGGTGCAGCAAGATATGAAAAAACTGGTGGCGTATTCGTCGATTGCCCACATGGGCTTCGTCACGCTGGGCTTCTTCATGTTCAACGACATGGCAGTGCAGGGCGCGATTGCCCAGATGATTTCGCACGGCTTTGTGTCGGGCGCGATGTTCATGTCAATCGGCGTGCTGTACGACCGTATGCATACCCGTGAAATCGCCCAGTACGGCGGTGTGGTCAACAAGATGCCGCGTTTCGCTGCGTTCTTCATCCTGTTCTCGCTGGCCAACTGCGGCTTGCCAGCGACTTCCGGTTTCGTCGGCGAATTCATGGTGATTCTGGGTGCGGTCAAGTTCAACTTCTGGATTGGCTTACTGGCGGCAACCGCCTTGATCCTGGGCGCAGCGTATTCGTTGTGGTTGGCCAAACGCGTGATTTTTGGCAAGGTTGCCAATCATCATGTGGCAGAACTGACTGATGTCAATGGCCGCGAATTCTTCATCCTTGGTCTGCTGGCTGTGGCTGTGCTGGTGATGGGCTTGTACCCAGCGCCAGTGATGGACACGATGCAGACTTCGGTGGCTGATCTGCTGCAGCATGTATCAGTGTCGAAAATCAATTAACAAGTAACAAGCGTCGCCATGGCTTAGGCTGCGGCGACGCGCAGCAGCGATTCGGTACGGCGTTTCGAAGCAGGTAGGGTCCTGGATGACAGGGCACTCGGTGAAAACGGCGGCAACGGTAAGCGGACAAAATACGCGGACGAAACTAAGCGGTAACTAAATGAACAACATTAATCTGATCCCTGTCTATCCGGAAATATTTCTGCTGATTGCGACTTCTGCAATCTTGCTGATCGATATGTTTTTGCCGGATACTAAACGCGTCATCACCTATCTGCTGTCGCTGTTGGCACTGGTTGTCTGTGCGGTGCTGACCTTCACCTCCTATGCGGGTGGCGAAACGGTCTATACCTTCAGCAACATGTTTGTCTCCGATCCGCTGGCCGGCATCCTGAAACTGTTCTCGTATCTGGCCGTCGGCCTGACGCTGATCTACGGTCGTCAATACAACAGCGACCGCGGCATCGTCGGTGGCGGGCATCTGGGCGGCGAGTTCTACGCGCTGGCGCTGTTCTCCTTGCTGGGCCAGATGATTATGATCTCAGCCAACAGCTTGCTGAGCATGTATCTGGGCCTGGAACTGATGTCGTTGTCGCTGTACGCACTGGTGGCCCTGCGCCGCGATGATGCGAAAGCGACCGAAGCGGCGATGAAGTACTTTGTGCTTGGTGCGCTGGCTTCCGGTTTCCTGCTCTACGGTATTTCCATGTTGTATGGTGCGACCGGTTCGCTGGAGTTGAACGAAGTGTTCCGTGCCATCGTCTCTGGTGCGGTCGACCGTAACGTGTTGGTGTTCGGTATCGTGTTCGTAGTGGCAGGCCTGGCCTTCAAGCTTGGCGCCGTGCCATTCCATATGTGGGTGCCGGACGTCTATCAAGGCGCGCCTACCCCGATGACGTTGTTGATCGGCGGTGCGCCAAAGTTGGCAGCGTTTGCCATGACTTTCCGTTTGCTGGTCGAAGGCTTGTTGCCGTTGGCCATCGATTGGCAACAAATGCTGATGGTGCTGGCCGTCATGTCGATCGTCATTGGTAACGTGACGGCGATTGCGCAAACCAACATCAAGCGCATGCTGGCCTACTCGACCATCTCGCACATGGGTTTCATGTTGCTGGGCATGCTGTCGGGCTTCGTCGATGGCAACCTCTATCAGGCCGTCAACGCCTACAGCTCGTCGCTGTTCTATTCGATCACCTATGTGCTGTCCACCCTGGGTACCTTTGGTGTGATCCTGCTGATGGCGCGCTCCGGCTTTGAAGCCGAGAACCTGGAAGACTTCAAGGGGCTCAACAAGCGCAGCCCATGGTTTGCTGCCGTGATGTTGGTGTTGATGTTCTCGCTGGCGGGTATTCCTCCGATGGTTGGCTTCTTCGCCAAACTGTCGGTGTTGCAGGCAGTGATTGGTACCGGTCAGATCTGGCTGGCGGTGGTCGCAGTGGTGTTCTCGCTGGTCGGTGCGTTCTACTACTTGCGCGTGGTCAAGCTGATGTACTTCGACGAGCCTGCTGATGACAACAAGATTGTTGCCGGTTTTGACATCCGTCTGGTCTTGAGCATCAACGGTATGGCGGTACTGGTGCTTGGTCTGTGGCCAGGGCATCTGATGGATGCCTGCACCAACGCAATCGTCACGACATTGGGTACATTCCTGACCAAAGCCATCGCAGCATAAGGTTGATGACGCAGTGAATGTATCCTTGTTGAGCTGGTGTGTGATTCTGTTGGCGGTGTTCGCCGCCAACTTGCCTTTCTTCAATCAGCAGTTGTTCGCGCTGATTCCTCTGAGCAAATCAACTGACTACAGCAAGCCAGCCTGGCTGCGCTTGCTGGAGTTGCTGGCACTGTATTTTCTGGTTGGCACCATTGCACATTTGTTTGAAGCAAATATCGGCAATGTCTTTGTACAGACCTGGCAGTTCTATGCGGTGACCGGCTGTCTGTTTCTGGTGCTGGCTTATCCGGGCTACGTTCTGCGTTATCTGCGCAAGCAGCGCGGCTGAGCGGCGCTCGGTAGCGCTTTTCCCAACTTCTGCTAGGCTCCGCCATGGACGCACATCTCAAAGAAAGCAAAGTCGATGGGGCACTGGTCTATGAAGGCCATTTCCTCAAAGTGCAGCGCGACGTCATTGCACTTCCCGACGGCAAACCGGCGGTGCGCGAATTTATTCGCCATCCTGGTGCGGTAGCGATTCTGCCTTTGTTTGACGATGGTTCAGTGTTGCTGGAGCGGCAATTCCGTTATCCGCTGGATCAAGTGTTTATCGAGTTCCCTGCGGGCAAAATCGACCCCGGCGAAGACCATCTGGCTTGCGCCAAGCGCGAATTGCAAGAAGAGACCGGCTATACCGCAACCGACTGGCAATTTGTCTGCACCATCCACAATGCCATTGCCTATTCCGACGAACATCTCGATCTGTATCTGGCGCGCGGTTTGACGGCAGGGCCACGTAAGCTCGACGACGGTGAGTTCCTCGATGTCTACAAACTGCCATTAAGCGATTTGCTCGAGCAGGTACGTCTTGGGCAGGTGACTGATGTCAAGACGGTGATTGGGACGTTCTGGCTGGAGAAAATCGTCAACGGTCAGTGGCTGCCGACTGCCGTATAGCAATATTGCAGCAGTTTCACTTGCAAGTCTCGATAGGGCAAGCCATCTTTCCAAGAAGATGGCTTGCCCTTTTGCTTACATATTCGAATAATTCGGCCCGCCGCCGCCCTCAGGCGTGACCCAGACGATATTCTGCGTTGGGTCTTTAATATCGCACGTCTTGCAATGCACACAGTTCTGCGCATTGATTTGCAGGCGATCGGCGCTGTTGCCGTTGCCATCCTCCGTCTTGACGAACTCATACACACCGGCAGGGCAGTAACGCGCCTCCGGGCCTGCATATTTGGCCAGGTTGACGTCGACCGGCACGGCGGCATTTTTCAGCGTCAAATGGATGGGCTGATCCTCGGCGTGATTGGTGTTGGAAATGAACACCGATGACAGTCGGTCAAACGTCAACTTGCCATCGGGCTTCGGATACACAATCGGCGCGAAGTCGGCCGCCGGTTTCAGGCATTCATGGTCAGCATGTTGATGATGCAGCGTCCAGGGCGCCTTGCCACCGAAGATCACCTGGTCGATACCGACCAGCAGTGTGCCGGTCAATAAACCCTTGCTCATCGATGGCTTGAAGTTGCGCGCCTTGTGCAATTCTTCGTGCAGCCAGGACTTTTCAAACGCGGCACTGTAAGCACTCAGCTCATCGTATTGGCGATCCTTGCCCAAGGCTTCTACGACCGCTTCAGCGGCCAGCATGCCGGTTTTGATGGCCGCGTGGCTGCCCTTGATGCGCGAAGCATTGAGGAAGCCGGCATCGCAGCCAATCAGCGCGCCACCCGGAAAAGTTAGCTTCGGCAGTGATTGCAGACCACCCGCGGTAATTGCGCGCGCGCCATAAGCCAGACGCTTGCCACCTTCAAAGAACTTGCGGATTTCAGGATGGGTCTTGTAGCGCTGGAATTCTTCGTAAGGTGACAGATACGGGTTTTCATAAGCCAGACCAACCACATAGCCCACGGCAACCTGATTGTTTTCCAAGTGATACAGGAAAGAACCGCCATAGGTGCTGCGATCCAGCGGCCAACCTGCGGTATGCACCACCAGACCCGGTTGGTGCAGCTTGGGATCGATTTCCCAGATTTCTTTGAGGCCGAGCGCATAGGTCTGTGGGTCCTTGCCGGCATCGAGCTGGTATTTGCTGATCAGTTGCTTACCCAGATGGCCGCGTGCGCCTTCGGCGAAGAACGTGTACTTGGCATGCAATTCCATACCGAGCTGAAACGCTGCCGTCGGTTCACCATGGCGGTCAACACCCATGTTGCCGGTGGCTACGCCTTTGACCGAACCGTCGTCGTTGTACAGGATTTCGGCCGCGGCGAAGCCGGGAAACACCTCTACGCCCAAGGCTTCGGCCTGCTGACCAAGCCAGCGCACCACGTTGGCCAGCGAGATCACATAGTTGCCGTGATTCTGGAAACAAGCTGGCAGCATCCAAGACGGTGTCTGGAAGGCTTTGCTGGCGGACAGGAAAAGAAAGCGATCTTCGCTCACAGGGGTGTTTAACGGCGCGCCGCGTTCCTTCCAGTCGGGGAATAATTCAGTGAGGGCCTGTGGGTCCATGACCGCACCGGACAAGATGTGGGCGCCGACTTCGCTGCCTTTTTCCAGCACGCAAACGGCAATTTCACGGCCGGTGTCGGCCGCCAGTTGTTTGATGCGAATCGCCGCAGAAAGTCCTGCCGGGCCGCCACCGACGACCACGACGTCGTAGTCCATCGTTTCACGTGGGCCGTATTGCGCCAGTAAGTCTTGAGTTTGGGTCATGGATTGTCTCGTCTATTTTTTGGTAAAAACATTTGCGAACGGTCGTGCTATTGGTTGGCATTTTACGAGAGAATGCTAGTCTGCACAGCAAAATATGTCCCGACGTGCGCATTTTATTTGATTTCCCTGTACCCAGCAGGGGAAATGCGTTGATGCAGTGGGACGTGCGGGCGCACCAAGCAGGATGGATAAAATTAATTCAATCTGGTCTGACATTAAATGGGCGTGATATTGGACATAATGTTGGCAACGCAATCAGCGAACACAGGAGAGACACTCGCGTATGACTGACACAATCTTGATTCACACTTCACACATGAAGGTACGCTGGGGCGACATGGACGCCTTTGGTCACGTCAACAACACCGTCTATTTTCGCTACATGGAGCAGACCCGCATCGAATGGCTGGAAGCTGGCGATGCCGCCATGGTCGCCGATGGCGAAGGACCGGTGGTGGTCCATACTGCGTGCACTTTCCTGCGTCAGCTCAAGTATCCGGCCGATATCGAAGTGCGCATGTTTGCACGGATACCGGGACGCTCCAGTGTGGAAACTACCTATCAAATTTTAGCGAGTGACGATTCGCAAATCCTCTATGCTGAAGGCACAGCAAAAATCGTCTGGGTCAACTTTGAACAGGCAAAATCGGTACGCTTGCCTGATCGCGTACGTCGTATTCTCGGTACACATCCTGACTGAAATGTAAGTTTCGAGAAAGGTAGATGCGACAGAATCAGCCCCGACACGACGAAAACCTAATACTTAGAATTGCGGACACACGCGATCAGGTAAATAGTTGGTTCGGCCTTACTGCCTCATGCAGGAGTGCCGGGCCAAAATAATTAAACCAGGAGGAAGACAATGAATTACAAAACCCAAGCTTTGGTTGCAGCAGCCTTGCTCAGCCTGTCCCTGTCCAGCCAAGCCGCAGAACCGATCAAGATCGGCGTGTCTGGTCCGTTTACTGGCGGTTCGGCGCCAATGGGTGCGTCGATGCGCGATGGCGTCAAACTGGCGGTGGCTGATATCAATGCTGCCGGTGGTGTGTTGGGCCGCCAGTTGCAATTGATCGAACGCGATGACGAAGCCAAGAATGAGCGTGGCGTGCAGGTCGCGCAAGAATTGATCAACAAGGAAAAAGTCGTCGCCACAGTCGGCTTCATCAATACCGGCGTTGCATTGGCATCGCAGCGCTTCTATCAGGAAGCCAAGATTCCGGTGATCAACAACGTTGCTACCGGCAGCGTGATCACCAAGCAGTTTGAAAAAGAAAAAGACAACTACATCTTCCGCACCTCGGCCAGCGACCAGATCCAGGCCAAGATGATCGCCGATGAAGCCGTCGACAAGCAAAAATACGCCAAGGTGGCGATTCTGGCCGACTCCACCAACTACGGCCAACTGGGTCGTGAAGATCTGGAAAAGGTCTTGGCCAGCAAAAAGATCACCCCGGTTGCGGTCGAAAAATACAACATCAAGGACGTCGACATGACGGCCCAGTTGCTCAAGTCCAAGCAGGGCGGTGCGCAGGTTGTGCTGACCTACGGTATTGGTCCGGAGTTGGCGCAGATCGCCAACGGCATGGAAAAGCTCGACTGGCACGTGCCTATCATTGGCAGCTGGCCGTTGTCGATGGGTAACTTCATCGACAACTCGGGCAAGAACGGCAATGGTGCGCGCATGCCGCAAACCTTCATCCAGGATGGCAATACGCCCAAGCGCAAAGCCTTCATCGAAGCCTACCAAAAAGCCTACAAGATTGATCGCATTCCTTCGGCCGTCTCGGCAGCCCAAGGTTACGACTCCATCTACCTGCTGGCCGCCGCCATCAAGCAAGCGGGTAGCACCGACGGTGAAAAAGTGCGCGCCGCACTGGAAAACCTCAATGGCAAGGTCGAAGGCGTGGTGACGACTTACGAAAAACCGTTTTCCCATACCGATCATGAAGCGATCAAGCCAAACATGGTGGTCATGGGCGAGGTCAAGAACGGCCGCGTCATTCTCGGCAAGTAAATTCAACGGCAGCGTCGTCGTCGTTCAAGCATGAAGGCCAGTCCTTGCAAACCGGGGGCTGGCCTTTTTCGCAGAATCGCTGGTCGGTTTACCGCTGCCATTGGTATCAGGCCAGGGATGGGTCACAAGCCATCCCGGCTACCACGCCATGGTGAACCGGCGCATCGATTCAATTGCCATTGCGTGGCAACCGCTTCTTAGGTAGAAATTATGGACATTCTGTTACAGCTGGTTATCAGCGGTGTTGCGTTAGGCATGATCTACGCTGTCATTGCCTTCGGTTATCAACTGACTTTCGCCACTTCCGGCACCCTCAATTTCGGTCAGGGCGAAGCGCTCATGTTGGGCGCACTGGTCGGGTTGTCGGTGGTCGGCAATATTCATGGCGGCCCGTATCTCAATTATTGGCTAATGATTCCGGTGGTGCTGGTGTTTGGCGCGCTGCAGGGCATGTTCGTCGAATGGATAGGCGTGCGTCCGGCGATCAAGATCAAATCGGAATTCGGCTGGATCATGTCGACTATTGCACTGGCCATCATTTTCAAGAACGTCGCAGAAAACATCTGGGGCAAGGATGATCTGCCATTCCCCAGCCCCTTGTCGGCAAAACCGTTCCAGATCCTCGGCGCCAATGTGCAGCCGATGCAGGTGCTGGTGGTGGTCGGCGCGCTGGCGATCATGCTGGCGGTGGAAGCGTTCAATCGCAAATCGATTTATGGCAAGGCAGTGGTAGCCACTTCCAATGACCGCGACGCAGCCGGTTTGATGGGTATCAATACCAGCATGGTAATCACCTTTTCTTACGCCTTGTCGTCTGCCACGGCGGCGTTCGCAGGCGTGCTGGTGGCGCCACTGACACTGACCGGTGCCACCATGGGTACGGCACTCGGTCTGAAGGCATTTGCCGTGGCGATCGTCGGCGGCCTGACCTCGGGGATGGGGGCGATCGTCGGTGGTCTGATTCTGGGTGTGGCGGAAACACTGACCGGTTTCTATATCTCCACCGGCTACAAGGAAGTGCCGGGTCTGCTGTTGCTGTTGCTGGTGCTGGCTGTCAAGCCGGCGGGCCTGTTTGGCAAAACTGCGATCAAAAAGGTCTGATGCCATGAACAAAAAAATCCTCTTGCTGTCCTTGCTCGGCATCGCAGCGCTAGCGGCGCTGCCGCTGGTGATGACCAATCCTTATTATCTGCATCTGGCAGAGACCATCCTGATCTACGCCATTCTGTTGTTCGGTCTCGATATCGTGGTCGGCTACACCGGCCAGGTGTCGCTCGGCCATGCCGGCTTGTTTGGCATCGGCTCGTACACTGCAGGCGTGCTGTATTTCAAACTAGGCTTGCCGTTTCTGATTGTGGCGCCAGCCAGCATCGCCGTGACTGCGGTGTTCGGTGCCGTGCTGGCGTTGCCGGCCTTGCGTGTGACCGGACCGTATCTGGCCATGGTGACGCTGGCGTTTGGCACCATCATCCAGATTCTGATCAATGAAATGACGTTCCTGACCGAAGGGCCGATGGGGCTAAAGGTCGCCAAGCCCATGTTCAATGACGTCAAATTGACCGAGGTACAGTTCTTCTATGTGGTGGCAGTGTTGATGGTGTTGTCGCTGATCGTCGTGCATCGCATTCTGCGCTCGCATCTGGGACGCGCATTCCAGGCACTGCGCGACAGTCCGATCGCTTCTGATTGCATGGGCGTGTCGGTGTATCGCTACAAGGTCTATGCCTTCGTCATCAGCGCCGGTCTGGCGGGATTGTCGGGATGCCTGTATGCGTATTCGGAAGAATACATTTCACCCAATACCTATAATTTCGAGTTGACCATTTTGTTCTTGCTGGCGGTCATCATGGGCGGGCGCAAGTCGCGTATGGGGTCGCTGATCGGCGCCTTGATTGTGGTCATGCTGCCCAGCCTGCTGTCAGATATCGCCTTGTTTCGCCAGATCGCGACCGTCGCGGCAGTAATTGTCACGGCCGGCGGCATTGCCTCCGTCGTCAAGAAGACCAAGACGCCGCGTGAAGTCGCGGTGCCTATGGCGGCGACCATTTTGATGGCCGGATTTGCCTACAAGCTGGAAAATATTACCGACTGGCGCCTGACCATCTTCGGCCTAATGACCCTGTTTGTGGTGTACTACCTGCAGGATGGCATTGTCGGCTTTTGCCGCAATTTGTTCGGCCGCGCGTTGAGCCGGGCCATGCCGCCACAACTGCAGATTGATGGCAGCCACACCGCAGCAGTGATCACCACGGCCGCGCTCAAGGAAGACGGCGCGACCTTGCTCAAGGTTAACCAAGTGTTGATGCAGTTTGGCGGCCTCAAGGCGCTCAACCAGGTTGATCTCGATGTGCGCAAGGGCACCGTACACGGCCTGATTGGCCCTAACGGCTCCGGCAAGAGCACCATGATGAATGTGCTGACCGGCATCTATCGTCCCACTGCCGGTGCAGTCGAATACGATGGCCGCACCATCACCGGCCAGACGCCATCGCTGATTGCACTCGGCGGCGTGGCGCGCACTTTCCAGAACGTGCAGTTGTTCGGCGAGATGAGTGCCACCGAGAATATTCTGGTTGGTCTGCATCACACGTTCAACAGCAATGTCGCCGATGTCATGATACAAAGTCCCCGTTACCGGCGCGAAGAGCGCGCAGCGCGCGAACGTGCGGCAGCGATTCTGGAGTTCATTGGCCTGGCCGATCTGGCCAACGAGGAAGCGCGTAATCTGCCTTACGGCAAACAGCGACTGCTGGAGATTGGCCGTGCGCTCGGTCTCAATCCGAGCCTGTTGCTGCTTGACGAACCCGCGGCCGGCCTGACTGCACCCGATATCAAGGAACTGGTAGCGATCATCCGCAAGATTCGTGATGTTGGCATCACCATCATCCTGATCGAACACCATATGGATGTGGTCATGTCGATTTGCGACACCGTCACCGTGCTTGATTTCGGCCAAAAGATTGCCGAAGGCAAACCAGCTGCGGTGCAAGCCGATCCCAAGGTGATCGAAGCCTATCTCGGCGGCAGCACCGCCGAGGCCGATCTTGCCAATCCAACCACTGCGGGAGCTTGAGATGCTGACGATTTCGAATTTGCAAGCCGCCTACGGTAAGGTGCAAGTGCTGCATGGCATTTCGCTGGACGTGCCCAAAGGTAAAGTGGTGACGCTGATCGGTTCCAACGGTGCCGGCAAGACCACCACCATGCGCGCCATTTCCGGCATGATCAAACCCAAGGGCGGTAGCGTGATGTTGGGGGGCAAGGATGTCACGGGTCAGGATTCGCACCAGATCGCGCGCGCTGGTTTGGCCCATTCGCCGGAAGGACGGCGCGTGTTTGCCACCATGAGCGTGACCGACAATCTGTTGCTGGGTGCTTTCCCGCGCTTCACACGGGCGCGTCCCAAGGGCGACATTGCGCACGATCTGGAGCGAGCATTGGAATTGTTCCCGCGTCTTAAGGAACGCCAGACCCAGTTGGCCGGAACCTTGTCCGGTGGCGAGCAGCAAATGCTGGCGATGGCGCGGGCAGTCATGCTCAATCCGGACGTGATTCTGCTTGATGAACCGTCAATGGGATTGGCACCGATCCTGGTCGACGAAGTGTTTCGCATCATCCTGCGCTTGAAGCAGCAAGGTATTACGATGTTGCTGGTGGAGCAGTTTGCAGCGGCAGCGTTGAATGTCGCGGACTATGGTTATGTGCTGGAAAATGGCCGGATTTCGGTGCACGGCCCGGCTGACAAACTGCAAAATGATCCTGCGGTGCAGGCGGCCTATCTCGGTGGCGGCGCGCATCATTGATGCGCTCGGCTGATCGATCCGGTAAGAACATACTCTGGCCCGATACCGATGATGTTGCATGGCGGGTATCGTAAGGAGGAGCCATGCCTCTGAGACTGGGTTAGCAGGTCCGAAGGTGCGCTACGGCGCACCTTTTCTTTTTGTGGCACTATTTGCCTCTTTGGCGCACCATTCACGGTGTCTGCCAAACACCTCGGCAGCGATTCTCAGGCAACCCCATTTCTATCCTCATGCAAGCCAAACCACCATTGCTTAGTGTTGTTGACGCAAGCGAATTGCTGCTCAATGCTGCTGTCGCCGTTGGCGAAATAGAAAATCTGCCGACCTTGAACGCCAATGGCCGCGTCCTGGCAGCCGACCAAGTGGCGCAAATCAATGTGCCGGGCATGGACAATTCGCAGATGGATGGCTATGCCGTGCGCGCTGCCGATTGCAGCAGCGGCACGGCGCGCTTGCCAGTGTCACAACGTATTGCCGCCGGCCATGTCGGCACTGCGTTGGCGCCAGGTACCGCAGCGCGCATTTTTACCGGCGCCATGGTGCCGGCTGGTGCCGATGCCATCGTCATGCAGGAAGACTGCGAGCCGGATGGCGACGACGTCATCATCCGCGCCACGCCCACAGCCGGTCAATGGATCCGCCGCGTCGGCGAAGACATCACCAGCGGCGCCATCATCCTGCCGGCCGGGGGCCGCCTGCGCGCGCAGGAATTGGGGCTGGCGGCATCGGTTGGCCTGGCGACGTTGCCGGTACTGCGCAAATTACGGGTCGCGGTGTTCTTCACTGGCGATGAATTGACCATGCCGGGCGAAACCTTGGCACCTGGCGCAATTTACAACTCCAACCGCTTTCTATTGCGCGGCCTGCTGGAAAACCTGGGTTGCGAAGTCAGTGATTACGGTATCGTCCCCGACCAATTGCAAGCCACGCGTGAGACCTTGCGCGCGGCCGCTGCCAATCATGATTTGATCATCACCAGCGGTGGTGTTTCGGTGGGCGAGGAAGATCATGTGAGACCGGCGGTGCAGGCAGAAGGGCGGCTCAACATGTGGCAGATCGCCATGAAGCCAGGTAAGCCGCTGGCGTTCGGCGAAATTGATCGCGCCGCTGGCGGCAAGGCTTTTTTCTTTGGCTTGCCCGGCAATCCGGTGTCGACCTTTGTGACCTTCCTTATTTTTGTGCGGCCCTTCCTGTTGCGACTGCAGGGAGTGCAACAAGTGCAGCCGCGGGTGTTGCACATGCGCGCCGATTTCGACTGGCCGCGTGCTGACCGCCGTCAAGAATTTTTGCGTGCGCGTTTTAACGATACTGGCGGACTCGATCTGTTTGCGCATCAAGGCTCGGGCGTACTGACCTCGACGGTCTGGGCTGATGGCTTGATCGACAATGCGCCGGGACAGACCATTGTTGCGGGTGATCAGGTACGCTTCCTCAGTTTCGCCGAGTTGCTGCATTGATCGCGGTGGTCGCCTGTAATGACATTGACTGAATGTAAATACCATGAAAATTGAACTGCGTTTTTTTGCCAGCGTGCGTGAGGCGCTCGGCGCTTCTGAAGAAATCATCGACTTGCCGGCTCATGTCAAGACGATCGGTGACGTGCGCGCCTTCCTGATGGGACGCGGCGGTTTGTGGATGGAAGTGCTGGCGCCGGACAAGGCCTTGCGCATGGCTTATGATCAGGTCATGACCGAGCCGGATACCGTGATTGAAGAGGGCGGTGAAGTGGCTTTTTTTCCGCCTGTCACGGGTGGTTGAATGATGGATAAATCTGCATTGAGCCGGCCGCGGCCACTGCCCAAAAAACAACTCGATGCCATCGCCGAAGGTACGTTGACGCACTATGCCGAGCGTGCCGACGATTTCCGTGCAGGCACGCGGGATCATGATGTCAGCCAGAATATCAATGCCTTGCTCGACGCCATCGGGCGCGATCAGCCGGCGCCGCTGACGATACTCGATTTTGGTTGCGGCCCTGGCCGTGATTTGCAGACCTTCACGCGGTTGGGCCATCAGGCCATCGGTCTCGACGGCACCGCTGCCTTTGTCGAGATGGCGCGTGCCGATTCCGGTTGCGAAGTCTGGTTGCAGAGTTTCTTCGACCTTGATCTGCCCGTGCAGCATTTTGATGGCGTGTTTGCCAATGCTTCGTTATTTCATATACCAGCGTCTGAGTTGCCGCGCGTGCTGAGCCAGTTGCATGCCTGCCTGAAGTCGGACGGCGTGCTGTTTTGCTCCAATCCGCGTGGCAATAATAGCGAAGGCTGGAGCAGCGGTCGCTATGGTTCTTATCACGATCTGGAGGCCTGGCGCAGTTTCATGACGGTGGCGGGATTCGTTGAAATACGCCATTATTACCGCCCTGATGGGTTGCTGCGCGCAGAGCAGGCTTGGTTGGCGACGGTGTGGCGCAAGCCGGCTTGAGTTACCGGTTGAATCAAGAAAAAATCTAATAACTGACTGAAGAGAAGGAAACCTCGTGCACTCTACTACCGCAATTGTTGCCTGGGCGGCACAGGACACGCGCCTGTTGTTGTCCGTATTGGCAGCGCTGATCTCGATTGTGGTGCTGATCAGCGTTCTCAAGATCGCACCATTCCTATCGATTTTGCTGGGCACCTTTTTAGGTGGTGCCAGCGCCGGTCTGCCGCTGGAAAAGATCGCATCGGCTTTCAGCAAAGGCGCCGGCAGCATCCTCGGCGAAGCTGGCATCATCATTGCACTCGGCGCCATGCTGGGGGCGCTGATGGCGGACTCTGGTGCGGCTGACAAGATCGTCACCACCTTGCTGCGTTATGCCAAGGGCAAGGCGATTCCGTGGATGATGGCAGTGGTGGCCCTGGTGATCGGTTTGCCGCTGTTCTTTGAAGTCGGTCTGGTCATGATGGCACCGATCATCTTTGTGATGGCGCGCCGTTCACAACAACCGATCCTGCGCGTGGCGATTCCTGCGTTGGCCGGTATGACGACTTTGCACGCCTTGCTGCCGCCGCATCCGGGACCGTTGATTGCGGTGAGCGCTTTGCATGCGGACCTTGGCACCACTATGTTGCTGGGCTTTGTGGTGGCGATTCCGGCAGTGATTCTGGCGGGTCCGTTATATGGCATGTGGTTGGCCCCACGCCTGAAGGTCGGCGAGCCGGAGCAGATCGGCGCCTTGTTCAAGGGCCAGCAGGAAGCTGCACTGCAGCCAGACTTCTTGCCGTCGATCGTGACCATCCTGTTGCCAGTGGTGCTGATGTTGGGCCGTACCGTGGCCAAGATCTGGCTGACGCCGGAAACCACCGTGTTTGAGATGCTCAACTTTTTCGGCGAACCTATTATTGCGCTGACTGTGACGGTCTTGTTTGCAATTGTGGTGCTGGGTTGGAGCCGTGGCGTCAGTCGTGTCGCCGTGGGCGTGATCCTGCGCAAGGCCTTGCCGCCGATTGCCGGTCTGCTGCTGACCATCGGTGCCGGTGGCGGCCTCAAGCAGGCGCTGTTGACTGCTGGTATCAGCGATACCATTATCAAGGTCGCCAGCGGCACCCATATGCCGTTGATCTTGCTGGCTTGGTTGATTGCCGTGGCCTTGCGCCAGGCTACCGGTTCTGCCACTGTTGCGACAACTGCTACCGCAGGTATCGTGGCGCCGCTGGTGGCGACGTTGTCGGGTACGCATAATGCGCTGATGGCCTTGTCGATCGGTGCCGGTTCGGTGTTTTTCTGCCACGTCAATGATGCCGGCTTTTGGATGGTCAAGGAATACTTTGGCCTCGATCTCAAGCAAACCTTTGCAACCTGGTCGGTGATTCAAACCATCGTCTCGGTGGTTGGCCTGGGCATGACCTTGCTGTTGTGGGGCGTGCTGGTCTGATCGATCTGGCCGCAGGGCCTTGATCTGCATGACAAATCCCGGCCAGTCCGGGATTTGTGCTTTCTGGGTAGCCACTTCAGTGGTGCCCGTACATTCGGTACAATGACGCGGAGTTCACTTTCCCGTCGTCCTTATGCCTATCCGTATCCAGACTGCCGATTTCGACCTGAGCAGCGACATTGCTGCCTTGCGCGCAGCCAATCCCAAGGTGGGCGCAGTGGTCAGTTTTGTCGGCACGGTGCGCGATCTCAATGACGGCGCCAGTGTGGCAGAGTTGGTGCTGGAGCACTATCCCGGCATGACCGAAAAAGCCTTGCAGCAGATCGTCAGCGATGCCAGCGCCCGCTGGGATATTGTCGATGCTTTGGTGATACATCGCGTCGGCCCGCTCAAGCCGCTTGACCAGATCGTGCTGGTGGCGGTCGCCGCACGTCATCGCGGCGAGGCGTTTGCGGCCTGTGAATTCATCATGGATTTTCTCAAGACCGAAGCGCCGTTCTGGAAGAAAGAACAGACCCCTGACGGTGCGCGCTGGGTCGATGCGCGTGAAAGCGACGTGCAGGCGCGTGCCAAATGGCTGGACGCCGACCAATAAAGCATCAGGGCAGTACCCGATTCTATCGTTTTCACCTTCTTTACTATTCTCCATGTATCGTCTGCCGACTACCGCTACCGCGCCGTTTTGTCCTTCCGAAGTGTCTGGTAGTGTCACATTGCCGCCGCAAGCCACGCTATGGCAAAAACTGAAGGTCTATGTCGGCCCAGGTTTGCTGATTTCGATTGGTTACATGGATCCGGGCAATTGGGCCACTTCGGTCCAGGCCGGTTCGCAATTCGGTTATCAACTCTTGTTTGTGGTCATGTTGTCGAGCCTGGCAGCGATTGTGCTGCAATGCCTGTGCGCACGGCTGGGGATCGTGACCGGCAAGGATTTGGCGGTGCACTCGCGCGAAAATTATCCGCCGCTGGTTGGCAAGGGTATGTGGGTCTTTGCCGAACTATCGATCATTGCCTGCGATCTGGCGGAGGTGCTCGGTTGTGCGCTGGCGTTCAAACTGTTGCTGGGGGTATCGCTGCCGGTCGGCGTGATGTTGACGGCATTGGATACGGTGCTGGTGCTGGGCATGCAGGGACGCGGCTTTCGTCAGGTTGAGGCGGTCATTCTGGGCCTGGTGCTGACCATCGCAGTGTGCCTGTTCGCCCAACTGGCGCTGGTCAACGCTGACTGGCATGCCGTGGTGCAAGGCTTTGTGCCGTCCTTGCAGGCCCTGTCTTCGCGCGAACCGCTGTATCTGGCCATTGGCGTGCTGGGCGCCACCGTGATGCCGCACAACCTGTATCTGCATTCCTCAATCGTGCAAACACGGGCAGTGCGCCGCGATGCTCCCGCGCTGCTGGAAGCGATCCGGTATACCCGCGTCGATACCGTGGTGTCATTGATCATTGCCATGGCGATCAATGCCGCCATCCTGATTTTGGCGGCTGCGGCATTTCATCATAGCGGCCGTACCGACGTGGTTGACCTCGACGTTGCCTATCATTTGCTGGATCCGATTACTGGTGGTTCGCTGGCGGCGATTTTGTTTGGCATTGGTTTGTTTGCCGCGGGGCAGAGTTCGACCTTTACCGGCACGATTGCGGGTCAGGTGATCATGGAAGGGTTTTTAAAGCTGAAGATTCCGTGCTGGCAGCGCCGCTTGGTCACGCGCGGGCTGGCCTTGATTCCGGCGATGATCGGCGTGCTGACGCTGGGCGACCATTCGGTCGGACGACTGCTGGTATTGAGTCAGGTGGTGTTGAGCCTGCAATTGCCGTTTGCGATGTATCCACTGATCCGGCTGACCAGTCGGCACGATCTGATGGGCCAGTTCGCCAATCGCTGGTGGACTGCCGCACTGGCCTGGTTACTTTTTTTCGGCATCAGTGCGGCCAATCTGTGGCTGGTGCTGCAAGTGTTTCAGGGCTGAGCCAGCTTACTTCTTTTGCTGGCTGGCCGGTTCCAGTACCACGGTGCAGGTCAGGCCGGTGGCCAGCAAGACATCCTTGGGGACTTCATCGAGCTGGATGCGTACGGGAATCCGTTGTGCCAGACGCACCCAGTTGAAAGTTGGATTGACGTCGGCCAGCAGTTCCCGGCTTTGTGGATTGTCACGGTCGTAAATGCCGCGCGAGATGCTGTCGACATGGCCGCGCAAGGTAGCACCGTTGATCAATTGAATCTTGGCCTTATCGCCGACGGCCAGATACGGCAGTTTGGTTTCTTCAAAATACGCATAGACCCAGAACGAATGGCTGTCGATAATGGCAATCTTGGCCGCACCGACGCTGGCATAGTCGCCGCGGCGCACGTTCAGATTGGTGACGTAGCCATCGACTGGCGCATAGACCTTGGTGCGGTCGAGATTGAGCTTGGCAGTATCGCGCTGGGCCAGCGCCACCTGATATTGCGCGTCGGCGGCGGCGACCTGACTGCTAGCGTCTTCGCGGTTTTCGCGCGACACCACCAGACTATCCATGTCGGCACGGCGGCGCGCTTGCGCGCGGCGCATGTCGAGGTCGGCCTTGCGTCCCTGCACGGTGGCTTCCGCCTGTTGCAAGGCCAGTTGGTAATGGGCCGGGTCGATTTGCATCAATAAATCGCCCTTGTGCACCAGCTGATTGTCACGCACGGGCAGATCAACTACCTGTCCGGCCACGTCTGGCGCGATATTGATGACTTCTGCACGCACCCGGCCATCGCGCGTCCAGGGCGAGACCATGTAGTGTTGCCATAGCGTGTAAGCCAGGAAAATGGCGATGACAAAAATCAGCGCGGTGATGAGAAAACGGAAAATCGATTTGACCAGCATGATGGAATACTCCTGAGATTTCACTATTTTTTCGGTACTTAGCGATAGATTGCCAGACCCAGCAATGCCGCAATGCAGGTAAACATGCTCACGCGGAACAGCGCCGGATGCCATACCAGGTTGTACAGGCCCAGCCAGGACAGGATGCGGTCCAGTGCCAGTGCCAGTGCGCCGGCCAGCAACACGGCCAGCAACAGGGTCGGCACATAGGCGTCAAAGAAAGAGATTTCACGCGGCATGAGCGGCTCCGTTGGCGCGGGTGGTTGAGGTAATGTCGTCGGTATGCATGGGGTGCAGCGGCGATTGCGGATCGAGTAGCGCAGTACGAATGAAGTGCAGATAACTCAGCGTGCGTTGCAGCCGGTGCCGTTCGCTGGGTTCGCGATAATGCGGGCCGATCGCTGTCTGTACTTCGACAATGGCGCTGTCGTTGGCCATCAGCACTGCCGCCAGCGTGATTCGGTCGGGCCGCTGGAACAAGCTTGGCAATGTCTGGCGCAGGCGATCCAGTGCCGCGTAGGCGGACGGCGGCAACAAACCGGGATTGCGGCTGCGGATGCCATCGAGTTCGGTGCGCAATTCGATGACGGCATGGCCGATTTCCAACGTGGCGAACATCCAGCCAAATGCTTGTTGACGCAAGGCAGGGCGGTCGCTGGTGATCATGGTGATTTGGTGCATCAGATCACGGGTGCCGCTTTCGAACTGCAAGGCCAGATGCGCCAGCTTGCCGAAGCAGGCTTGGATCACTTGCTTGCGCAACTGTTTTTCCAGATGACGCACGGTCCAGTTGGTGGTCGGCGGCATCAGTATGGCGAAGGCGCCGGTAGTGACGATGAGCGAGACCATCAGGGCAATCGCTGAATTGAGGTAACCGGCAGCGTTGAAATTCACCAGATTGTCGGGCGCGGCCAGGAATGGGAAGAAAATGCAGATGCCCAGGCCATAACCGGCCGTGGCCGGCTTGGTGGTCAGCAACACGGCAAACAGCAGTACCGGCGTGAGTGCTGCGGCCAGCATCCAGAAGCCATCCAGACGCGGCATCACATGGAAGGTATAGAAGTAACCGAGCACCACCGCACCGACCACACCGAGGGTCACGGTACGGGTAGCTTTGGCGGGGTCCGGGGCGGCCGAGGTAATGGCGCAGAAGGCCGCGGCATTGAGCGCGGCGACATCGCCGGTGGGCCAGCCGCTGAGGATCCAGAATGCTGAGAGTCCGATCAAGGTAATTGCGGCACGGGCACCGGCGATACCAGCGATGAATTTGCTGGTCTTGGGTGCGTAGCTGTGGTCCCACTCTTCACGTTCGTGGCGGCGCTGCACTAGCGAGGCATAGGTCAGCGTATAGGCATGCAATTCGTCGATGACGCGATACAGCAGCTCGGCGGCGGTATCGAAGTCGAGCAGCGCTTCGTCGCTTAGCATCGGTGCCTGTTCGGTGCGGGTGGCACGCACCCGGCGCGGCAGATCCTGTTTGTAGTTCTCCAGCTTGAGCGCCGCTTCGGCCGCATCCAGCGCGCTCATGACCGGTTCGCCGCCGGTACGCGTGAGCAAGGGTTGCACTTCATGGAAGTAGGGCGAGATGGAGTCGATGACAAATTGCGCACCGGGCGTGTGGCCGGCATGCAAACGGTTCATTAACTGGTGCAATGCATGCACCCGGGTGGACAGGGCCATGAATTCGCTGTTCATGCGGCTCAGACGGCCGCTGCGCAGACGGATTTCCGGGTCTTCAAAAATGGCGGCGCTACGCAAGGCTTCGAGGCCGATGATGTCGCCGACAAAGCGTGCGTTGGTGGCTTCCAGTTGCTGGCGATCGGCGCTGCCGCCGAGCGTATTGCCGACCAGGTCGACAAAGGCGGTAAAGCGGCCGCGAATGATGCGTACCAGATCAGGCGCACTGGCGCGCGGCAATACCAGTGCGCTGACCACGCCGGCGCAGACGATGCCGACCGTGATTTCGGTCACGCGGGTCATTACCGAATCAAAGGTGAGTGCCGGGTTGAGTGCCGCCGGCAAGCCAATCAACGCCACGGTGTAGCCGGACAGCACGAAGCCATAGGAGCGGAAATTGCGGTTGTGCGCAGAGCCAAACGTGCACAGGCCAATCCACAGCGCCGACGCCAGCAGGAACAGTTCCGGCGTTTGCGAAAACAGGCCGACCAGCACCACGATGGCGACTGAGCCAACCAGCGTACCGATGACGCGATAAAAACTCTTGGCGAGGATCATGCCGCTTTGCGGCTGCATGACGATGAACACGGTGATCAGCGCCGAGCGCGGCGACTCCAGGTCGAGCGCGTAACCGATGCCCAGCGCCAGCAAGCCGGCAAACACCATCTTGAAGACGTAGATCCAGTTCGGAAATTCAGTGCGGCCCCAGTCGCGGGCGGCTTCTTGTATTTGCCGGCCAAGACCGGCAGCAGCAGAGGCGGCAGGCGTGTTCACCGTGTTGCTCCTGCTTTGGCGGCCGCCGCGACGGCAGTGTCGTCGCGGTTGTCGTTATTGTCGTTGTGATCGTGTTGCTCAGGCATGGCTATGCTGTCCAGGCCGCCGCCGAGTGCCACGGTCAGGCTGGCATAGGAGTTGAGCTTCTGTGCCAGCAATTGCTGCACCATTTGTTGCTGGCGCAGCCATTGGGTTTGTGCGGTCAGCACATTGAGATAGTTAGTCAGGCCGCGCTGATAGGCGCGGGTGGCAATGTCGACGTTCTTTTGCGCCGCTGCCACTGACAGATCGGCTTGCTTTTGTTGCCGTGCCAAGGATTGCTGGGTGACAATCTGGTCGGCAATGTTTTTGAGCGCCAGGCTCAGCAGTTGATTGTAGTGCTCCACTGCCAGATCGTAGCCAGCCGTGGTGGCGCCGAGCTGACCACGCAGCCGGCCGCCTTCAAAAATCGGCAATGAAATGGCCGGGCCATAGCTGGTGGCCAGATTCTTGGCGCTGAGGAAACTGAGCAGGCTGCCGCCGGTTGCCTGTGGGCCGATGCTGGCAAGCAGATTGATATCGGGATAAAACGCTGCCTTGGCGACTTCGATGCCTTTGGCGGCTGCTTCGACCCGCCAGCGCGCGGCACTGATGTCCGGGCGGCGACCGATCAGCTCTGCCGGCAGCGCACTAGGCAGGCCGATTGCCGCTTGCAGATCGAGACCGGGGCGGGTAATGCTGTCGCCGGCGCCAGGGCCTTGGCCAAGCAATGCTGCCAACTGGTTGCGTGTGAGCACAATGCTTTCTTCCAACGCTTCCATCTGACGGCGGGTTTCCGGTAGTGGTACTTCTGCCTGGGTGATCTCCATCTGAGTGCCGATACCTCCTTTGAGGCGGCGTTGCGCCAGATCGAGGATGCGTTGCTCTTGTTCCAGCGTGTTTTTGGTGTTGTCCAGCAAGCCGTATTGCAGCGACAGATGCACATAGGTGCGCACCACATTGCCTTCCAGCTCTAGCTGTGCGGCGCGGGCGTCGGCGGCGACGGCGTGGATTTCATCCAGGGCGCGCTCGCTGGTGTTGCGGTCTTTGCCCCAGAAGTCGAGGCCATACGACAGGCCCAGTGTGGCGGTATTGTTCCAGGTCAGCTCACCCGGGCCAGCAGCGCCGTAATACGGGTTGTTGGACCAGTCCTTGCGACTGATGGAAGCCTCAAACCCTACCGTGGGCAACTCACCAGCATGTGCCACTTCCCCCAACGATTGCGCCTGACGCACACGGGCGGCGGCCATCGCCATGCTGGGGTTGCCGGCCACAGCGGCCAGCACCAGCCGGTTTAGTTGTGGATCGGCATAGTTTTCCCACCAGGCGCGCTTGGGCCAACCGGCCTCGGCACCGACCTGACGGATGGCATTGCCGACATCGAGCGTATTGGGCTGCTGCAGGGCGGCTTGCGGCTTGATGCCGCGATTGTCGGCACATCCCGCGATGGCAAGGCACAGGCTCAGCGCCAGCAGTGGCGTCACAGACAAGCGTTTGTCGGCAAAGGTAGTCATGAGATTATCCAAAAAAATGCAAATATCCAGTGTTTGCCATTGTATTTGGTAATTATTGCGGGAAATACAGTAGGAAACACAAATGGTTATTTCAATATTTGCAATAATGCGGCCGCTGTTTTAGGTAACAATGCAGCATCCGGAATTGACTGTATCGCTAAGCAACGCGGTAACTCAGCCGGATCAGGACAGGAAAACTATGGATACCTTGCAAAACATGCGCGTTTTCATGCGCGTTGTCGATGCTGGCAGTTTCACGCTGGCGGCGCAACAAATGGATTTAACGACAGCGCATGTGTCGCGTGCTGTTGCAGATTTGGAACGGCACCTGCGTACGCGCCTGCTCAATCGCACCACGCGCCGGATCGCATTGACCGAAGCAGGCGAGCGCTATCTGTTGCGCTGCGAACAGATCATGTCGTATGTGCAGGAAGCCGAGGCCGAGGCCAGCGATGCCTATGTGCGGCCATCCGGGCGCTTGCGCATCCATACCATGACCAGTTTTGGCCAGCGGTATGTGATCCCGGCCATTTCTAATTATCAGAAACGCTATCCCGATGTGGCGATCGAGCTGACGCTGGCGCAACGGATTCCCGACTTGCTGGAAGATGGCTTCGATGTGTCGCTGGTGTTGGCGCGCGAGTTACCCGATTCGGGCTTGATCTATCGTCAGTTGGGCAGCGTCTACAGCATTCTGTGCGCGTCACCGTTCTATCTGGAAAAACACGGCACACCGCAGCGCCCTGAGGATTTGCCGCATCACAACTGTCTGCAGCTGGTCAGTTCGCTGTCGCCGCTTGATGAGTGGGCGCTGGAGGGGCCGGAGGGTAATTCCAAGATTGCACTCAAGACCAATTTTCAGGTCAATGTGGCCGAAGCCATGCTGTTGAGCCTGAAGGAAGGCATGGGGATCGGCGTGCTACCAATTTTTGCTGCCGTCGATGCCTTGCGCGCCGGCACCATCGTGCGTGTGTTGCCGCATTACCGCATGCAGCAGTTGGGCGTGTACGCGTTGTATCCCTCGCGCCAGTATCTGGATGCCAAGATCAGCACCTGGGTCGACTGGATGCATGAGAGCGTCGACAAGGCATTGCAAGATGATCATCAGGCGCTCGAGCGCATTGCGGTGCATGCGCCATGAGCGCTGGTACTAGGTTGTTTGCCAGGCTAGAATTGCCGCAGTCTTAGCAGGGATCAAATCATGAGTTCGTTTTCGGTGTTGAGTTTGTCGGGCAGCCTGCGTGCGGCTTCGTCCAATAGCGCTTTGTTGCAGGCCGCAGCCGCATTGGCGCCGTCGCACGTGCAACTGCGTCACTATGTTGGTTGGGGGGAACTCCCCTCATTCAATCCTGACCAGGAACTGAGCGAGGATGCGGCACTTGTGCGCCTGCGCGCCGCCGTTCGTGATGCCGATGCCGTTCTGATTGCCTGTCCGGAGTATGCGCATGGCTTGCCAGGCGCGTTCAAGAATGCCCTGGATTGGCTGGTCGGCAGTGGCGAACTAATCAACAAACCGGTGGCGGCGCTCAATGCATCGGGCCGCGCCATGCATGCGCAGGCCTCGTTGCTGGAAACGCTGGCGATGATGAATGCCGACGTGGTGCTGGCAGCGTCGCTGACGGTGAATTTACCCAGTAATCGACTTGACCGCGATGCCATGTTGGCTGACCCTGATATTTGCGCCGTCTTGCAACAATCGCTGGCAGCGCTGGATGAGCATTTGCAGCAGTTGCGCCGGATGAGCGAGGCAGCGCGAATTGATCTGGATCAAGTTTACTGAGTATCGTTGCCGTCGCCATCGTTGCGCAGCTTGAATTCGCCACGTACGGCCCAATTTTATAAGTATTCAAAATTCGGAGTACACCATGCGTCTTGACAAACTAACGACCAAATTGCAGGAAGCGCTGGCTGACGCACAAAGCCAGGCCGTCGGCAACGACAATCAATATATCGAACCCAGCCATCTGGCGCTGGCGCTGCTGGCGCAGGACGATGGCGGCGCCCGTTCGCTGTTGCAGCGTGCCGGAGTCAATGTGGTCAGCTTCAATTCGGCCTTGCAACATGCATTGACGCGTTTGCCGAAAGTCTCCGGCAATGGCGGCGAAGTGCAGATTGGGCGCGAATTGGTGGCGTTGCTCAATCTGGCCGACAAGGAAGCGCAAAAGCGTGGCGACCAGTTCATCGCCAGCGAAATGATCTGGCTTGGCCTGCTCGAAGACAAGTCCGATGCCGGCCGCGCCGCGCGCGATAGCGGTTTGACGCGTAAATCGCTGGAAGCGGCCGTCAGCGCTGTGCGTGGTGGCGCCAGTGTGTCGTCGCAGGAGGGGGAAGGGCAACGCGAAGCGCTCAAGAAATACACGGTGGACCTGACCGAGCGCGCTCGCAATGGCAAGCTCGATCCGGTGATCGGCCGCGACGATGAAATCCGCCGCGCAATTCAGGTGCTACAACGGCGCAGCAAGAACAATCCGGTACTCATCGGTGAGCCGGGCGTGGGCAAGACCGCCATCGTGGAAGGTCTGGCGCAGCGTATTGTCAATGGCGAAGTGCCTGATAGCCTCAAATCCAAGCGCGTGCTGTCGCTTGACATGGCGGCCTTGCTGGCCGGCGCCAAGTATCGCGGCGAGTTCGAGGAACGTCTCAAGGCAGTGCTGAAGGAAATCGCTCAGGATGAAGGCCAGACCATCGTCTTCATCGACGAGTTGCATACCATGGTGGGCGCAGGCAAGGCCGAAGGTGCGATGGATGCCGGCAATATGCTCAAGCCGGCCTTGGCGCGCGGTGAACTGCATTGCGTCGGTGCGACCACGCTCGATGAGTATCGCAAGTACATTGAAAAGGACGCCGCGCTGGAACGCCGTTTCCAGAAAATTCTGGTGGACGAACCGAGTGTCGAAGCGACTATCGCCATCTTGCGCGGGTTGCAGGAAAAATATGAAGTGCACCATGGTGTCGATATTACCGATCCGGCCATTGTGGCTGCTGCCGAGTTGTCACATCGCTATATTACCGACCGCTTCCTGCCGGACAAGGCGATCGATCTCATTGATGAAGCAGCGGCCAAGATCAAGATTGAAATCGACTCCAAGCCGGAAGTCATGGACAAACTGGATCGCCGCCTGATTCAGTTGAAAATCGAACGCGAAGCGGTCAAGCGCGAAAAGGATGAGGCATCGCAAAAACGCCTGAGCTTGATCGCAGAAGAAATCATCAAGCTCGAACGTGAATATGCCGATCTGGAAGAAATTTGGAAGTCTGAAAAAGCCACCGTGCAAGGTAGCCAGCATCTGAAGGAAGAGATCGAGCGCGTGCGTCTGCAAATGGAAGAAGCCACACGCAAGAGCGATTGGCAAGTGGTGTCGGAACTCAAGTACGGCAAGCTGGCCGAACTGGAAACCGCGCTGGAGGCGCAGAACAAGCAGGATGCTGCGACTGAAAATCTGCCCGGCCACAAGCCAAGGCTGGTGCGCACTCAGGTCGGCGCCGAAGAAATCGCTGAAATCGTCGCACGCGCGACCGGTATCCCCGTCTCGCGCATGATGCAGGGCGAACGCGAGAAATTGTTGCATATGGAAGATGAGCTGCACCATCGCGTGGTCGGACAGGACGAGGCCATTGTTGCAGTCTCCGATGCAATCCGGCGTTCGCGCGCTGGACTGGGCGATCCCGGTAAGCCTTATGGTTCATTCATGTTCCTGGGGCCAACCGGCGTTGGCAAGACGGAGTTGTGCAAGGCCCTGGCGTCTTATCTTTTTGATACCGAAGAAGCGATGATCCGTATCGACATGAGTGAATTCATGGAGAAGCATTCGGTGGCACGGCTCATTGGCGCGCCGCCCGGTTATGTCGGTTACGAAGAGGGCGGTTATCTGACTGAAGCTGTACGCCGCAAGCCGTATAGCGTGATCCTGCTCGACGAAATCGAAAAGGCGCATCCCGATGTGTTCAACGTTTTGCTGCAAGTGCTCGACGATGGTCGCATGACGGATGGTCAGGGACGCACCGTGGATTTCAAGAATACCGTGATCGTGATGACCTCCAATCTTGGTTCACACAAGATACAGGCGATGGAAGGCAGCGACCCGGCGGTAATCAAGATGGCAGTGATGGCGGAGGTCAAGTTGCATTTCCGGCCAGAGTTCATTAATCGGGTCGATGAGATCGTGGTGTTCCATGCGCTCGATGAAAAGAACATCGGTGCAATTGCCAAGATTCAGTTGCATATCCTTGAACAGCGGCTAGCCAAGATGGATATCGGGCTGGTGATGACCGAAGCTGGTTTGCAAAAAATCGCCGAAGCAGGCTTTGATCCGGTTTATGGGGCGCGGCCATTGAAGCGGGCAATCCAGCAGCAAATCGAGAACCCGTTGTCGAAACTGATTCTGCAAGGCAAATTCGGTCCCAAGGATGTGGTTCACGTGAGTGTCCAAAATGGCGCACTTTCATTTGCGACGGAATGAAATGTCTTGATTAACTCTTTGTAATTATGCTATTTCTAGCTCCCTGATACTTGGAACGTTTTCCGCAAAAAATAGCGGATTTCCGAGTGTCAGGGAATTTTTTTGCATAAACGATTAAAATCTTGCAAATAGAGTGCAGTCGGCGGACCAATTGCGCAGTGTTAAATCGTGAATGAAAAAATAATAAATATGTGGTGTCATTTGGGGGTGCGGCCAGAGCAGACTTTGTCTGAGCATGGCCGTTTGTTTCTGGACCTGGCCGATCATGGCGACTTTGGGAACAAGCAAGGGGTGGAATTCTGAAGCAATCTTCTTTACAACGGTTGTTCATCCTTCCGTTTGTCTTTTTGATGTCATGTCTGGCCATCACCATTGGCTGGTTTTTGTATCGCGCTGGCGATGACGCCACAGAAGTGTTGGCGCGCAATGCCTTGATGGATACCATGAGTCGTGTCAGCCAGGCGGTTGACCGGCAGTTGATGGGCGCGCGCGAAAGTTTGCGCGTGGTGTCGCCGGATCCCATTCCGCCGGCCCAAAAAGGTGGTCAGCCCGTCTATCTGCCCTTTCCCAAAGACAAGGCCATGCTGGAAGAGCGCCTGTGGCTGGCCAATAGCCTGTTCGACGATCCGAGTTATGTGTATTTTGGTGGCGTTGACGGCAGCTTCCTTGGCATCAAGCAGGAAGAGCTGAACCTGTTCATGTATAGCCGGCGTGATCCACCCGGCAAGAGTTTTGTCTATCACTTGCGCGGACCTGGAACGCCACCGGTATTGATCGTGGCGCAGGATTACGATGCGCGCACACGTCCTTGGTACACCAGTGCCATCGCACGGCGCAAGGAAACCTGGTCGGAGGTGTTTACCGATTTTCGCCTCAAACATCTCGGCATTACCTTATCCAAACCGGTCTATAGCGCCGATCACGTGTTACTTGGTGTGGCTGGCAGCAGTATCGGCTTGCGCCAGCTCAGCGAGTTTCTGGAAGCCTTGCCCTTGAGTCCGCACGGGGTGGCATTTGTCATGGAAATGAGTGGTGAGCTGATTGCGACTTCGGTCAACGAACCAATCCATCAGGTCGACGGCAACAATGTGAGGCGCCTGCAGGCCGGGCAAAGCAGGTCGCCGGTGGTGCGCGAAGCCTATGCCGATGTGCAGCAATATCTGAAGTCGCACAAGCTGGTGCCGGGCGAGCTGGTGGTGCAAGCCTTGCAGACTGCGGGGCCGAAGACCGAGTTAGCATTCCGTTTGCATCATGACGATGCCGGGGTTGATTGGCTTGCCGTTAGTGCCGTGAGCCGCTCCGATTTCCTCGGCTCGGTCACCGGCGGGGTGTATCAAACCTTGTTGCTGGGTTTTATCGCCGTGTGCATGACTTTTGTGCTTGGTTTCGTGATTCTGCGCTGGGTCTTGCGCGATATTCGCAAGCTCACACTGGCGGCCAAGAGCATCGGTAATGGCGAGCCGTTCCCTTCACTCAATATTGATCGCAGTGATGAAATCGGCCAGTTGGCGCAGAGTTTCCAGGAAATGGAGCATAACCTGCGTACGGATCGTCTCACCAATGTGCTCAATCGCGACTCCTTCGTGGCGCAAATCGATTTCCGCCGTCGCAAAGGTGGCGAGGCGGCACCACTGCGCTTTGCGCTATTGTTCATCGATCTCGATAAATTCAAGTCCATCAACGACCAATACGGCCACGACGAAGGCGACAAGGTATTGATCTCGGCAGCTTCGCAACTGCAACATGCGTTGCGCAAGGATGATGCCGTGGCGCGCTTCGGTGGCGATGAGTTTGTGGTGTATCTGCATGGCGTATCCGAGGAAAGTGTCGCCAAGTCGATCTCTGACAAAATTCGCAACTTCCTCAATCAGGCCATTGAAGGGCGCGACGGCAATCTTTATCACGTCGATGCTTCCATCGGTGCGGCCCTGTATCCGCAAGATGGACTTGATGTTGAAACGCTGTTGCGTGTGGCTGATGAGCGTATGTTTGAACAAAAGCGGTTGCACCGGATTTTGTCATACGAGCAACCGGCGACGGTTTTGGAAAAGCGCGACTAAGACGAGCACAGGTCAACTGCAGTTTTCATCGCCGTTGCCTAGGCTGTAGCACGAGGCGTCCTTGAGCGGATTTCCGGGGGCGTTGAACTTACTACAGTAATTCAACATTAGGCAGGTTGAGAAAGCTGGTTTCACGCGTCGACGCGACAAAATCAATCAGATAGGATTTACTCGACAGTTCCGGTCGGCAAGCAGCATACAGCTTGCCGGTCAATCCTGCTGCGCTGATGGGTTTGGCCAGCACATAGTCGCGCTTGAGATAGTTCTGTGCGGCCCACAGTGGCAAGGTGGCGATGCCACGGCGGCTGGCGACCAATTGCAGCATGGCGACTGTCAGTTCTGTGGTGCGGCGGGGTGGATTGATGCCGGCCGGTTTGAGTACCTGACGCACCACGTCGAGCATGTCATCGGGTACCGGATAGGTGATCAGGGTATCGCTGGCGAAATCCTCCGCACTCAGGTACGTCTTGTGCGCCAACGGGTGGTCGTGCGCCAGCAGCGCGACGATCTCAAAACGAAACAGCGCATGGTAATCGACCGGTTCATCGGCATCGATTTCAGCAACGATGGCGACATCGGCGCGGTGTTCATGCAGCAGACCAATCGGGTCAGCCTGAAAACCGGAGACGATATCCATGTCGACCTCCGGCCAGCGCTTGCGAAACACATCCATCGACGGCATCAGCCAGTCAAAGCAGGTATGGCATTCGACTGCAATGCGCAATTGACCTGCCTCACCCTGCAACAGCCGCGCCAGATCGCGTTCGGCTTCGGCCACGCGTGGCAATACGTCATCTGCCAGTTTAAGCAGCCGCTCGCCGGCCGGTGTGAAGCGAACCGGCACCGATTTTCGCTCAAACAGCGCCGCACCGTGGTGCTCTTCCAATTGCTTGATCTGATGTGATAGCGCCGATTGTGTGAGATTGAGCAGGGTCGCTGCACGCAATAGGTTGCCTGCTTGCTTGAGCGCTTGCAGGGTTCTCAGATGGCGTAGTTCAAGGATGGGCGATAGTGGTGCTGGCATTATGAATAAAATTCAAGTTAATCCTTAGAAAATCTCGTTTGAATCATAGTTCATCTGCGCGCAACATGGCAAGTTGTCGATTGTTGGTCTTCGGGGTGGAACATGGGTTTGGCACACGTAGTGGGTTTTCCGCGCATCGGCGCGCAGCGGGAATTGACATTCGCCATGGAGGCTTTCTGGCAGGGTGAACTGGCGCAAGCTGGCTTGCAGGATGTTGGTCAGCGCTTGCGTGCGCAGCACTGGCAGTTGCAGGCCGATGCCGGACTGGATCTGGTCACGGTGGGCGACTTTGCCTGGTATGACCATGTGCTTGGCACGCTGGCATTGCTCGGCGCGTTGCCGACCCGGTATCAGTTAGATGCCGCCCAACTTGATTTGCCGGCGTATTACGCCATGGCGCGCGGCGACTGCCAGCAACCAGCCATGGAAATGAGCAACTGGTTCGATACCAATTATCACTTCCTGGTGCCGGAATGGACGCCCGACGTCCGCTTCGACGGTGGTGTCGATTGGCTGTTTGAGGAGGTGGCCGAAGCGCAGGCGCTTGGACATCGCAGCAAGGTCGTGTTGCTCGGGCCGCTGAGCCTGCTCTATCTGGGTAAAGCCAAGGGCGGGCTGACGCATCCATTGGCGTTGCTGCCGCAGGCCGTGGCGGCTTATCGCAAGGTGCTGGCGCGACTGCGGGAGCAGGGCGTGACACTGGTGCAGATGGATGAGCCGATTCTGGCGCTGGAATTGGCGCAGCCTTGGCTGGAGGCTTTCGCTCCGGTCTATGGCGAACTGAGCGAGATTGCACCGCCGCTGCTGTTGAGCACTTATTTTGATGAGGTCAGCGTACACCTTGATCTGCTGCGCACCTTGCCGGTGGCTGGGGTGCATCTGGATGGCGTGCGCGGTGTCGCGCAATTGCAGGCCTTCGCCAATCATTGGCCGCTGGATAAGGTGCTGTCAGTTGGTATTGTCGATGGCCGCAATATCTGGCGCTGCGATCTGGATGCTGCGTTGGCAGTGCTCAAGCCGTTGCAGGAAAAACTCGGCGAGCGCTTGTGGCTGGCCAGCAGCTGTTCGTTGCTGCATGTCCCGGTCGATCTCGGCCACGAATCAAAACTCGATGCCGAACTCAAGAGCTGGCTGGCCTTCGCGGTGCAAAAGCTGGATGAAATCGTCACCCTCAAGCAGGCATTGGCAGCCTACACCGATCAGGTCGCCAGCAAGTTTGCTGCCGCCCGTGCGGCCCTGGCGGTAAAGCGGCAATCACCGCGTATTCGCAATGCCTTGGTACAAAAGCGCTTGCAGCAGGTCAGTGCTGGCGACGCCACCCGTCATTCGACTTTTTCGACGCGTAACGCCGTGCAACAGGCGCGCTGGAATCTGCCTGCATTTCCAACTACGACAACCGGTTCGTTTCCCCAGACGGCGCAGATCTGTCATATGCATGCGGCCTACAGGCGGGGTGATATCGCTCATCTGGACTATCTGGAAAGCATGCGCGACGAAATCCGCCTGGTGGTGCAGCAGCAGGAACAGCTTGGTCTGGATGTGCTGGTGCATGGCGAGCCGGAGCGCAATGACATGGTGGAATATTTTGGCGAGCAATTGTGGGGCTACGGCCTCACCGTCAACGGCTGGGTACAGCGTGACGGCGCTTGTTGCATCAAGCCGCCATTCATTTATGGCGATGTCTATCGCCCGGAAGCGATGACGGTGGGCTGGAGCCAGTTTGCGCAAAGCCTGACCAGTAAGCCTATGAAGGGCATGCTGACCGGGCCGGTTACGATGTTGCAATGGTCATTCGTGCGCGACGATCAACCGCACGCGACGACCGCCTTGCAAATCGCGCTGGCGTTGCGTGATGAAGTTGGTGATCTGGAAAAGGCGGGCATCGGCATGATCCAGATTGATGAACCCGCATTTCGCGCAGGCCTGCCGCTTAAGGCCAACGACTGGAAAAATTATCTCAACTGGGCAGTGCATGCGTTCAAGATCAGCGTCGCTGGCGCCAAGGACGAGACACAGATCCACATGCACATGGGTTACTCGGCAGTCAACGATATCCTGCCGTGGATTGCCGCCATGGATGCCGACGTGATCACCATCGACACCTCAGGTGAGGAAATGGCGTTGCTGGAAAAGGCGCAGCAGGAGATTCCGGCGCAGCGCTTGTGGATCAATCCGGATTGCGGCTTGAAGACGCGCACCTGGCCACAAACGCAACAAGCCTTGGGGCAGATGGTGCAGGCGGCGCGTTTGCTGCGTCAGGCGCAAGGGTAGGAATCAGGCCAGCTCGGACTGCCGCAGGATAGCTTCGATGCTGGCGGTCTGGGCGACAATTGCCTGCAAATCCTGGTCGAGCAGGGCCGAACGTCGTTGCAAGGTATGCCAGCCAGCCCAGGCGATGGTATCTGGCGCGATTTCCGTTTCAACGCCTTCGGCGGCGATCGTGTCGTCTAACGGATTGTTTGATACGGGTGCTGCAGGGGTGTTGGCGCTGGGTACCGGTGCAGCGTTGAGTGCGCCTTGCGCCTTTAGCAGATGTGCCGTGGCATTCTGGTAGGTTTGTTCGATCAACTGGTTCACCGGCTCGCGCGGCAAGCCAGCAGCATGCCGCCGCAACAAGATGCGCAGGGCGGCAATGTGCGCTGCCACCAGATAGTTTTGCACCACAAAGCGGTTGATTTCCTGCACGGCACGCTGTTTGCTGATGGGCTCATCCATCATGCGCACTTGCGCGGAAATCAATGCCGACAGACTATCCATGAAGCCCTTGCGGCAGACCCGGTAGAAGAAGTCGTCGCCGACCTTGCCTTCCAGCAGGTCGCGACTGGCCTTGATATAGCGGTGGCTGGCGTGCAAGACGTTTTTGAGCAGGCGCGGCAAGTCGCGGTATTCCCAACTCGGCAGCACAAAGCTGAACACCGTGGCAATTGCCACACCGATAAAGGTATCGATCAAGCGTTCGCCGACCACGCCTTCATGGCCGGCCGGCACCAGCAGGTTGAGCAGCATCAGGATTTGCACCGAGGCGGCAATCGCGGTATAGCGATATTTGACATAGGTGAAGGCCGGTGCCGCCACACTGGCGACGAACAAGGCTGCCAGCAAGCCGATCTGATCATGGACGAAATGCAGGATCAGCGCCGTCAACAGGCAGCCGATGATGGTGCCGATCAAGCGGTCCATCAGGCGTTGTTTGGTGCTGCTGTAATTGGGCTTGAGAATGATGACGATGGTTAGCACAATCCAGTAGCCATGCGACATGTAAGGTAACTGGCCAGCCATCCACAAGCCGGTCGACACTGCCAGCGCGACGCGGATGGCGAAACGGAAAATCGGCGATTGCCAGCGCAGATTGGCCAGCAGCAGACTGGCTTTGTATTTTTGCTGGGTCAGGAACGGCGTCATGTCAGCGCCGGGCAGAATGGGGATTGCGTCAATCGGCTGTTGCGTGGCCAGATGCAATTGTGCAATCAGTTCGATAATGTCCTTGATCTTGTTGTACGTCACCCGCAGTATGGTGATGGCATCATCGGGAATCTTGCCGGCCAGCGCATCCTGTTGCAGTTGCTGCAACTCGTACTGGATTGCGCGCATTTCTGCCTTGTAGTTCACGGTTGGCATCGAGGCACGCTTGCGCGTGACGGCATAGGCGATCGATTCAATGTCTTCGGCGGTCTTGTTGGCGAGGTCACGCAGGAACACCATCACATCGGCGTCGCCAAAATGGCTGCGCAACAGCGCATAGTCGGCATGGGTCGACAAGACCTGTTCGTACAATTCCAGCATGCTCAACTGGACATGCACCAGCAAACCATCCTGCTTGGTGCGCATGTCGCGAAACACCAGATCACGCGAGGCTTGTAATTTGTCTGCCAGCACGATCTGGTGGCGTACCAGTGTATTGAATTGCGTACCCAGATCGCTGCGAACATCGTAGAAGTCGGCCTTGATGCGCAGATAGCGCGCCAGCTCGAACAAGGCCTCGGCCAGCACTTGCTGCTTGACGCGGCGACGCATGAACCAGGAAATGGTCATTGAATAAGTCAGATAACCGAGTCCGCCGCCGAGAAAAAAGCCGGCATGCAGGAAGGCGTCTTCGACCGGCACATTGTTTTCCATCGACAGCGTCATCACCATCAGCGCGGCAAATTGCAGTGGCTGGGTTTTCTTGCCGTAGATCATCATCATGCTGGCCAGGAAGCTGACCAGCACCATCATCACGCTGACCAGCCAGACGACCGGAGCGCACAGGCTGATGACCAGCATCACAATCGTGCATAACAGCACGCCGGCGAGCATTTCATTGAATTTGTGCCGCAAGGGGCTGGGCAGATCCATCAGGCTGGTGCACAGGGCGCCGAGAAACACCGTCATGGTGGTCTGCATATCGGCCATGTTGAACACCAGCATGGTCATTCCGACGACGCCGGTGGCGATGCGCACACCGGTATAGAAATAGTGACTGAAGAGGAAAGTACGGATATCCAGAGCGTAATGCATGGAGTTGGTCGGTGTAGACGCTACGTTAAATTTCTATAGACGCCATTCTGACCTTTCTTGCCGGTTTAAACAACTCAGCTTATGCAGTAAAACTGCATAAGCTGGTCATGCGTCGCCTATGCTGCAGCACATCGCGGTTGCCACTACAGTGATCTACGGCAACGCAAAGATCAGGCAGGTAGTCGTGGCATGTGCATATAGTTTACCGGCGCTATCGAAAATGCGGCCTTCGGCAATGCCGACCTGGTTGCCAACCTGAATCACCTTGCCTTCGGCGCGCACCGGACCGATCTTGGTGGTGAGTGCACGGATCAGATTGACCTTCAGCTCCAGCGTGGTATAGCCCATGCCCTGCGGCAGCATCGAATGCACGGCACAGCCCACGGCCGAGTCGAGCAAGGTGCAGAAATAACCGCCATGCACACTGCCGAGCGGGTTGTAGTGCTGTGGGCCAGGACTGCCTTGAAACACGATACGGCCTGGCTCGCCTTCGACCGGGATGAAGTCCATCAAGGTGCCAATCGGCAGCGACGGTAACTCACCATCCCAGATCCGTTGCAGAAAGTCCATGCCGCTGCCGGCCTTGAGCTCGTCCAGCGAGGCGACGCCAGGCGCTGCCAGTTTGGCGCGTACGGCGGCTTCTTGTTGTTGCCATTGTTGCAGTGTCTCTTCTTTGTTCATGTTTATCCTTCTGACGGGAGCGGGTTGTCATCAATGCATTGGACATTGGCGCCTCTTCTCGACGGCGGCTTTGTCGCGCTAGTCATGATAGTCACTTTTATGACGCAAGTAAAAGGCCTGCAAACGCCGGCTTCTGTGGCTGATTTTCAGCATGCAAAAAACGAGTTTCATATTGTGAAATGCTGGAGTGCGTAGCATCAAAGGTGCATTTCATTCATAGAAATTTCATTTCGTATCGCAAAAAACTAAATTTAAGTATTTGATTTTAAAAGATTAATAAATATTCATATATCTTATATAAGACATTGTTGCTGCGCACAGAAGCGCCTACTATGAAGTCATGGAATTCACTTCTGACCTCCATTTTTTTCAACCTTAAGGAGATAGACCATGACGACACGTGAACAACAGATTCAGGCCCTGGCACAGGATTGGGCAGAAAATCCACGCTGGAACGGTATCAAGCGCAATTACACCGCAGACGATGTGGTGCGCCTGCGCGGTTCGCTGCACATCGAACATACCCTGGCCCAGCGCGGTGCAGACAAACTGTGGTCGCTGCTGCACACAGAGCCGTTCGTCAATGCGCTTGGTGCGCTGACCGGCAATCAGGCCATGCAGCAGGTCAAGGCTGGTCTGAAGGCGATTTACCTGTCTGGCTGGCAAGTGGCGGGCGACGCCAATCTGGCTGGCGAGATGTATCCGGACCAGTCGCTGTATCCAGCCAATTCAGTGCCAATGGTGGTCAAGCGCATCAACAATACCTTCCAGCGTGCCGATCAGATTCAATGGTCGGAAGGCAAGAATGATATCGATTTCTTCGCGCCAATCGTGGCCGATGCCGAGGCTGGTTTCGGTGGCGTGCTCAATGCTTACGAACTGATGAAGTCAATGATCGATGCTGGCGCCGCCGGGGTGCACTTCGAAGATCAACTTGCATCGGTCAAGAAATGCGGCCACATGGGTGGCAAAGTGCTGGTACCGACGCGTGAGGCGGTGGAAAAATTGAATGCAGCGCGTCTGGCCGCGGATGTGTCCGGTACCCGCACATTGGTGATTGCCCGTACCGATGCCGAAGCAGCCGATTTGCTGACGTCGGATGTCGACGAAAATGATCGTCCATTCCTGACCGGTGAACGCACCGTGGAAGGTTTCTACAAGACCCGTCCGGGCATCGAACAAGCGATTTCGCGCGGCCTGGCTTATGCCGAGTACGCCGATCTGGTCTGGTGTGAAACCGGCAAGCCGGATCTGGCTTTTGCCAAGAAGTTTGCCGATGCCATCCATGCCAAGTTTCCCGGCAAAATGCTGTCGTACAACTGCTCGCCTTCATTCAACTGGAAAAAAAATCTGGACGACGCCACCATCGCTAAATTTCAGCGCGAACTGGGCGCAATGGGCTACAAGTTCCAGTTCATCACGCTGGCCGGTTTCCACGCATTGAATTATTCGATGTTCAATCTGGCGCATGGTTATGCGCGCAATCAGATGTCGGCCTTCGTGGAGTTGCAGGAAGCTGAATTTGCCGCTGCCGAAAAGGGTTTCACTGCCGTCAAACATCAGCGCGAAGTCGGTACCGGTTACTTCGATGCAGTGACTCAGGCAATCCAGCAAGGTCAGTCGTCGACCACCGCTTTGCACGGTTCGACCGAAGATGAGCAATTCTTCGACGGCGCGCAAAAGAAGGTCGCCTGATTGAGCGTACAGGTTTAGTGGCCGAGGAGACGACAATAAACTAGCACCCGTCGGCAATACCGACGGCGCAGCAGCAAGCCGCACTTCACAAGAGTGCGGCTTTTTTATTGGATGGTGTCGATTACTTGTGTTGCTGGATTATGCCGTCGCGTACCTCGAATACAGCATCGCCGAGTGCTTCGACATCGGCCGGGTCATGCGTGATGATCAGCATCGGCACCTGTAATTGTTGTTGCAAGTCGCTTAATTCTTGACGCATGCGGGCGCGCAGCGACAAGTCGAGTGCGGCAAATGGTTCATCGAGCAGCAAGATGTCCGGTTGCGCCACCAAGGCGCGCGCCAATGCCACGCGCTGACGCTGGCCGCCGGAAATCTGCGATGGAAAGCTGGCGGCAGTGGCTTCCAGGCCGAATGCCTGCAACCAGCGCTGCACCGCCGGGTGGCTGGCAGGACGGCGCAGGTTGAAGCAGCTGCGGCGCAGGCCGAAGGCGATGTTCTGCGCCACGGTCAGATGCGGAAACAGCGCATAGTCTTGAAACAGATAGGCGACGTTGCGTTCCTGCGGGCGGACATTGATGCCACTGGCGGCATCAAACAAGGTGCGTTGATTGAGCGTGATCGTGCCGGCATCCGGCGTCATCAGTCCGGCCATGGCCTTGAGCGTGAGGCTTTTACCGGCACCTGAGGGACCGTACAGGACGATGCGGTCGCTGTCGGAGGCAAAGCCGAGGTCCAGATTGAAGACGCGGTCGCGTGCGCGCAACTGTTTCTGAATGTGCAGGGCGACGCTCATGACAGGTCGGCCCGCTGGGCTTGCGTTGGCACCAGGCGACCGGCGATCAGCAACACCGCAATGCAGGTGACGGAGGTGATCAGCACCAGCAGCGTGGCAGTATTGTCGTCGCCCGCCTGCACCGCTTCATAGATGGCAACCGACAGGGTCTGGGTACGGCCTGGCAGATTGCCTGCAATCATCAGCGTGGCGCCGAATTCGCCCAGTGCGCGTGCAAACGCCAGCAACACACCGGCGGCGATGCCACGTGCCGCCAGCGGCAGACTGATGCGAAAAAATACACCGGCTTCCGACACGCCCAATACGCGGGCGGCATGTTCATATTGTTTGTCGACGGTTTCAAACGCGCTGCGCGCCGATTTGAGCACCAGTGGAAAAGCCACGATGGTCGAGGCCAGCACCGCACCTTGCCAGGTAAACACCAGTTCAATGCCGATCTGCGACAGCCAGGCGCCGAAGGTGCCGCGCCGGCCGAACAAGACCAGCAGGTAATAACCGAGCACGGTCGGCGGCAGCACCAGCGGCAGCGTCAGGAGGGCATCGACCAGATCGCGTAGCGGCGAACGCCAGCGCGACAGTCCATAGGCAGCTGCTACGCCGAGCACCAGATTGAGCGCGGTGGCCCAACCCGCGACCTTGAACGAGAGCAGCAACGGAGTCCAGATAGCGCCCATGCGTGCGAAGGAAAAAGACTTAAACAGCGATCAAGGTTTCAGAAAGCCATAACGCGCCAGGGTCGCCTGGCCGGCCGGCGATTGCACATAGTCTAGGTATTTGCTGGCCAATTCGCCCTGGCTGGTGCTGGCGGTGAGTGCGATCGGATAGGTCGCTGGCGTATTGGATGGAATGCGGATGGCGACGTTGACCTTGTCTTGCATCACGGCGGCATCCGTGGCAAAGACGAATCCGGCGTCGACTTCACCGCGCGCCACGTAGTCCAGGCTTTGGCGCACGTTTTGCGCCAGCACGCCCTTGGCCGTCACGGCTTCCCACAGGCCGGCCTGTTCCAGCGCGGTTTTGGTGTAGCGGCCAAAGGGCACTGATGCCGGGTTGCCGTAGGCAATCCGCTTGACGTTTGCTTGCGTGAGGTCGTTGAGCTTGGTCAATTGCAGGGTGCTGTCATGCGGCACGATCAAGACAATCTGGTTGGCCGCAAAGTTCTTGCGTGTCGCCGGTTGCACGGCTTTTTCGGCCACTGCCTTGTCCATTGCAGTCTGATCTGCCGAGGCAAAGACATCGGCTGGCGCGCCGCGCACGATTTGCTGCATCAGAATGTCGGAAGCGCCGAAGTTGTTGATGACCTTGACGCCCGGATGTTGTTGCTCAAAAGCGCTGCCCAGATCCTTGAAGGCATTGGTCAGGCTTGACGCGGCTGAAACCACCAGATCGGTTGCGTGCGCAGGTGCGGCACCGAGGGCAAACAAGATCGTGCTGGCGGCAGCGATGACAAGGCGGGAAAACGATTTGGGCATGAACATTCCTGATGAATTCCAAGGCGGTAGGCTAGGGGAGAACATTGAACAAGTGTTGCCGAAATATACGTAAGGATATAGCGGTCGTCAATCTGTTGCAGGGGCAGCATATAATTTGCTGCCGCGCCTTGCTACAATCCTGTCCATGAGCAATTCCAAATCCGTCAGACTGCGCCTCATGCAAGGCGACACTATTGCCTTCGGCCCCGGCAAGGCAGCATTGCTGCAAGCGATCGATCGTGCCGGATCCATCTCGGCGGCGGCGCGCGAGATGGAGATGTCCTACCGGCGCGCCTGGCTGCTGGTCGAAGAAATGAATCGCTGTTTCCAGCAACCGCTGGTGGCCACCGCGACCGGCGGCGCCAAAGGCGGTGGCGCCAGTATCACGGCGCTGGCACGCGATGTGATTACCTGTTATCAGCATATGCAGAAACGCGCCGACAGTGCAGTGGAGAAAGACATGTCTTATCTGCGCTCGTTGATGGCTGAGGCTGGATCGAGCTGATGCCGGCGACGATGCGCACACTACTGCTGAAAATGCGTTTCCGGCTGCAACAATGGATACGTTTATCGGACAGTCAGGCAATGCTGGTGTGGGCGGCGTTGATTGGCTTTGTCGGGGCGCTGGCGACGATTGCGTTCCGCGAATGCATCAGTGCAGTGCAAATTTTGTTGACCGGCCATAGCGGCAGCTTTGTCGAAATCGCCAAAGGTTTGTCGTGGCAGATGCGCGTTTTGCTGCCGACCTGCGGCGGCGTCGTGGCTGGATTGTTCCTGATCTGGGCGCGCCGCATGCCGGCTGGTGCGACGTCCGATTATATGGAGGCGGTTGCCATCGGCGACGGCCACATTCCGGTACGGCAGACCTTGTTGCGCAGTCTGTCATCGCTGTCGACGATTGGCTCGGGCGGCTCAATCGGCCGTGAAGGATCGATGGTGCAACTGGCGGCGCTGTGTGCCTCGCTAATCGGTCGTTTTACTCATTTGCCGGCACCGCGCCTGCGTCTGCTGGTTGCCTGTGGCGCTGCAGCTGGTATTACGTCGGCCTACAACGCACCGATTGCCGGGGCTTTTTTCATCACCGAAATTGTGTTGGGTGCCTTGCTGATGGAGTCCTTCGGGCCGGTGGTGGTGGCCTCAGTGGTCGCCAATATCACCATGCGCGAATTGCCCGGCTACAAGCCTGCCTATGAAATGCCGTTCTTCCCGGAAGTGGCGGGGGTGGAAATTCTGCTGTTTGTCTTGTTGGGTGTGTTGGCCGGCTTGCTGGCGCCGCAGTTCCTGCGGCTGCTGAAGGTGAGCAAACAAGCATTCCAGAAAACCCGTCTGCCATTGCCGATCCGGCTCGGTGTCGGCGGTTTGCTGGTGGGGTTGATGTCGATCCAGGTGCCGGAAGTGTGGGGCAATGGCTACAGTGTGGTCAACGCGCTGTTGCATACCGATTGGCTGTGGACCACAGTATTGTTAGTGCTGTTGTACAAGGTCGTGGCCACCTGTATGACCGTCGGTTCCGGTGCGGTGGGCGGGATATTTACACCGACCCTGTTTGTCGGTGCCGCGATTGGTTTGCTGTTTGGCGATGTCGCCCATGCCTTATGGCCGCATGCCGTCTCTTGGCCGTTTGCTTATGCCATGGTTGGCATGGGTGCTTTTCTGGCGGCGGCGACCAATGCGCCCTTGATGGCAATCCTGATGATCTTTGAGATGACGCTCAGTTATCAGGTGGTATTGCCGTTGATGCTGTCGTGCGTGGTGGCCTATGTAGTGGCGCGTAGCCTGGATGGCGACTCGATGTATGAAATCACCCTCAAGCGCCATCGCGATGCCGCCGAACGCATGCGTCTGCGCGGCACCCATATGCGTGACCTGATTCGGCCCGCCGATACGGTACTGCAGTCCGATGCACCGTTGAGCGCAGTGACGCAGATGTTTTTGACGCATCCAGTCAAATACATTTATATCGTCGACCAAGAGCAACGTTTTCTGGGCGTGGTGGCCTTGCAGGATGTGACGTCCTTGTTGCTCGACAAGAACGATACCGAAACCAAGCGCGCTGGCGACTTCATTCGCAGTCACTTTCTACACGAAGTGACGCCGGAGATGTCTCTCGGTGAGGCCCTGCAATTGTTCCTGGATCATCAGGGAGAGCGCCTGCCTGTGATTGCCAGCGTCGAAGACCGTCGCCTGCTCGGCGCTGTATTCAAGACTTCGTTGCTGGAAGCCTACTTTCGGCTTGATCAATCGGACAATTGAAGTTGCAATGTTGTGGGTGGTGGCTTGTAATAATCGTTGTGCAGAGCGACTATTGCGCGTTTAACCTTGTTAGAATGCGAATCTAGTCGTGATCTGGTAATACAAATCTGGTATCACGGGGCTTTTCATCTATTGTCGCTTGCGACACATTAACCTCTCTGGGACCGAAGATTTTATGCTGAGTTACCGCCATGCCTTCCACGCTGGCAATCATGCTGATGTGCTCAAGCACATGGTGACAATTCAATTACTGCGCTATCTCGGCCAAAAAGAAACTCCCTACATGGTGATTGATACCCATGCCGGCGCAGGTGTCTACGCGTTGGACGGGAATTACGCCAGCAAGAATGCCGAATACGAAACCGGTATTGAACCGTTGTGGGAACGCAATGATCTGCCGCCGCTGGTGGCTGATTATGTGCAGTTGGTCAAAGACCTCAATCCCAGCGGCAAGATGCGTTACTACCCAGGCTCGCCGTATTGCGCCAATCAGGTCATGCGTGAACAGGATCGTTTGCGGATGTTTGAATTGCATCCGACTGAAGTCAAGGTGCTGGCCGACAACTTTCGCAAGCTCGATGCACATGCTGCCGAGCAAGGGCAGCGGCCGAATGGCCGCGGCAAGCGCGTGATAATCGAGCGCGGCGATGGTTTTCTCGGTCTGAAAGCCTTGTTGCCGCCGCCATCGCGGCGCGCACTGGTGTTGATCGATCCTCCCTATGAAGACAAGCGCGATTATCAACGCGTCAAGGAAACATTGCAGGATGCGCTGGTGCGCTTTCCAACAGGGACTTACGCAGTCTGGTATCCTGTTTTGCAACGCATCGAATCGAAGCAGTTTTCTGATCGTCTCAAGCGCCTGGGGGCTAAAAGCTGGCTGAACGTGACCTTGTCGATTTGTTCACCATCGCCGGATGGCTTTGGCTTGCACAGCAGCGGCATATTCGTGCTCAATCCACCCTGGACATTGGAGGCGGCACTCAAGGAAGCGATGCCGTATCTGGTCAAGGTGCTGGGGCGCGACAGTGGTGCTGGTTTTGTGCTCGAATCCGGAGAAGCGTGAGATGCAGTTCAGGCGTGGCAACAACGATAATGCGCACAAGCCGTTGGCGCTTGTGCAGCGCTGGCACCTTGTCGGTAAAATGTGTTCTGGTTTTGTGACGGCGTTGCGGCAGGCCACGGTCGGCCCCGTCGAAGTTCTATTGTCTGCAGTACGTGTTGGGGTAATCTAAAAAAATCATGACTGAATTGTCTCCTGACCACGCTACCCCAGCGCACGCCCACGATTTTTTCCTAGCCCGGCAACCGATTCTCAATCGCGAGCAGGAACTGATTGGCTACGAGCTGCTGTTCCGTAATGCCGCGTTCGGTCCTGCCAACGTCAATGACGATGTATCGGCAACGGCGTCGGTGATCGCCCACGCATCCGAGCTGGGTTTAAATAACGTCATTGGCAGTCTGCTGGGCTTCATCAATGTCGATGCCACCGTGTTGATGAGCGATTTCATCAATTTCCTGCCGACTGACAAGGTGGTGCTAGAAATTCTGGAAACCGTCAAGGTCACTCCTGAGCTGGTCAAGCGTGTCACCGAGCTGGTGCGTGCCGGCTATGTATTTGCGCTCGACGACGTGATCGCCGAGTCAGAAGACATTGAGCAATTGCTGCCGTTGGTGAAGATCATCAAGATCGATGTCATGGAACTCGATCCCAGCAAGCTGCTCAAGCTGAGTGTGCATTTCAAGCGAGCACAAAAAATGCTGCTGGCCGAAAAGGTGGAAACCGTCGAGCAGTTCCGCGACTGTGTGACTTTCGGCTTCGACTACTTCCAGGGCTATTACTTTGCCAAACCGGTGATCTTGCAAGGCAAGAAGCTGGAAGCATCGAAGATCGTCATCATGCATATCCTGACCTTGCTGGTGCGCAATGTCGATAATGGTGAAATCGTCCGTTACATCAAGCGCGACGTGGCGTTGAGCCTGACGCTGCTGCGTCTGGTCAACACGCCGGTGTATGGCTTCATGAAGCACATCGACTCACTCGGTCAGGCCTTGATCGTGCTGGGTCGCCGCCAGTTGAAGCGCTGGATGCAAATTCTGCTGTTTGCCAATACCGAGAAAGATCGTGTCCACACGCTGTCGCCGCTGCTGATTCTGGCAGCGACACGCGGCAAGATGCTGGAATTGATTACCGAGAAGCTGCGCCCAGGCCGTCGCAAGATGTCTGAAATCGCGTTCACGGTCGGCATCATGTCCTTGATCGATGCCTTGTTTGGCATGCGTATGGAAACCATTCTGACGCAAATCACGGTGAGTGACGAAATCCGCGATGCCTTGCTGTTCCGCACTGGTTTCTATGGCGAAATCCTGCAATTGGCAGAATGGACCGAGCGGGCTGACAAGCCCAGCGCTGAGCTCAATGCATTATTGATCGGGTTGCAAATGCCGGCGGATGAGTTTTACGAGGTGGAAACGCAGGCGTTTGAATGGGGTAACAATATTTCCACGAACCTGGGGCATACGCCAGTTCCTTCGCCGGACCAGGATCTCAAGTTGGGTGAGCAGAGCGCTGCGGACAGCGGCAAGCTCGGCAAGGCTACTGCCACTCCTCCCGGCTAGCACCGAGGCACTTGTACACGGCGCTGCTGCCGGTGACGTTGTACGAGATCAACGCCGATCACGTCGCTTTGCGGCGTATTTTTTTATCACGCGCATCAGCCAATTACCACGGCCGTTCTTGCGCCATCGTTGTTGCCAAGCCGACCACCAGCGTCTACGGCTGGCACTCAATGCGGCCATACCGGCTTCGACCTGTTGCCAGGCGCGGGTGGCGCGCAGTTGCGCAATCATGCGATCTTTGAAGCGCAGCAATGCATCGCGCCAGCGCACGAACCAGGCCAGAGACGTCAGCGCCGCTTTGGTCAAGCCGTAAAGCCATGCCACCAAGGCCGTCCCCATGACTTTCGCGGTAAGCACGATGATCAGGCCGAGGCTGGGGTGGCCATGGGCAATCGATAGCAGCGCCAGGATTTTGACCGGTAGCAACAACAGGCTGGGTAGCAGGAAGATGGCTAGCGCTGCATAGGGCGATAGCGAGGTTACCCAGGTTTCCAATCGCGCGATGAAGGGCAGTAGCGGCAGGCGTGCCAGCAGTCGTTTGCAGGCATGCCATAACCATTCTTCGAATAGCAGCAGGATCGCGGCGGTATAGATGAGTGGCGCCAGCAGGTATTTTCGGAGCTTGTGCAGCAAGAGCGGGCCTCACCAAAAACGTGGTTGCAGGTAGACAGACCCTGATATGTTGGGTGCCAGCACAAAAAACAAGCCACGATTGTGACTGCGGTTAGGGTTGCGCGGTTAACGCACCTGGCGTTGCTTGATCAGACTCAGCCAGCGATCGCCCCATTTTTCATCGCTCATGCAGGAGGCAAAATCGGTCACGGTGCGCGCTGCGCGTTCGAGCAACTGAATGTCGGCTTCGTGTTGGCGTGCCACATGCGGGTCTTCCAGGAACAGCACACGCCGACATTGGCGTTCCAGAATCAGTTCGGCAATTTGCGCATCGCCGCCGAGCGGGCCGCTGAGGAATGGCTTGACCCAGTTGCGGCCGGCCTCGCGGCCTTTGATTTTTTGCGCCAGTTCGTTGAGCAAGCCGCCAGTGGTACCGGTGGCGCAACGAAATGCGAAGCTGTCGAGTACCTCGAAATGACGTTCGACCAAGGCCAACATACGTGACTTCATCGAATCATGGGCGATCAGTGCGATGCCTTCATTGGCTAGATTGAACGGGCCATCGAGTTTGGGATCGGCCGTTGCGCCGCTGGCGATGGCTTCCAGTTCAAACCATTCCTGTGCGCCAGCCAGCGTCGACAGAAACGGTTTGCCGTGAATCACGCATTGGCGCTTCAAGGCCACTGCTTCGGGAAAGGTCGATGACGGATCAACTGGATCGATCAGGTAAATGATGGCATCGAGCTTGCGCTCAGGGTCGCTGTCGACCACGCGCGAGACCAGCTTCATCAGGCCGCCCTGGCGGCCATAGGGGAAGCGTTCTAGATGTGGGTAGTCAGGCAGCAATCCGAGTTGGCCGATGGCGTCGAGCGTGCGGCCGACCACCACCAGTTGCGGCTGCAAGGCTTCGATGCGCGCGCGCGAGCCGCGCAACAACTGCACTAGTGCAGAATTAGGTGCATCCTGGTGGGCGCGGTTGGCTGCCAAGCCAATGCGATAACGGGTAACGGAAGCAGCAGGGGGCGTGATGGCAGGCATGATCGAGGCTGGAGAAAGAGTTGGGTGTCTTGGGATGTTATTGGAATTGTTGGCCAGCGGCGCCGACGGTGGTGTGCAATCGCATGCATGAGCCATGCCGGGAACTTTAACATACCGCTACAATGATGGACAGACGTAGCGTCACGTGTTGTCACGGGCGCTCCATGAACAGGCAGGCGAAGCGATGAACAAAGCATTTGTAAAAGAATCCGACGGCGACGACGATGATGAGCTGGCGCTGCCGGCACTGCCGGTCGGCAGCAAGAATTATATGACGCCGCAGGGACATCAGCGCATTAAGGACGAGCTGTTGCATCTCATCGATGTAGCACGGCCGGAAGTGGTGCGCATCGTCTCCTGGGCCGCCTCCAACGGCGACCGTTCGGAAAATGGCGACTATATTTACGGCAAGCGCCGTTTGCGCGAAATCGACCGGCGCATTCGATTCCTCACCAAGCGCCTGGACATTGCCGAAGTGGTCGAGCCTTCGGTACATCATGGCAGCGACCAGATTTACTTCGGCGCTACCGTGACGTACGAAAACCAGCACGGCGTGGAGCAGACCGTGACCATTGTTGGCATCGATGAACTTGATCCCCTCAATGGCAAGATCAGCTGGATTTCACCGGTGGCGCGTACCTTGACCAAGGCGCGCGAAGGCGATGAAGTGACGCTGCAGACCCCGGCCGGAATCGATCATTTGACCGTTATTGCGGTTAGCTATCCGGTGCCGCCCGATTGAGTCGGCGCGCCTGATAGGGCATGGATTGTCGTGATGGTTTTTTACCGTCATTGCGGTCATTGCGGATGGCGGTATGGAATGAATCATGCTTCCATATGGGCATCGTGCGTCCTTCGCATTTCCAGTTTTCCATTTCCATATTATTAAGTTAAGAGCCCATGTCGATTGTCTATGCCAGTTTGAATCATCCCTTGCGCGTGCCGTTGGCAGCGGAGGTGCATTCGCGGCCATTCCTGCATCTGCGCGCGCCAGAAAGTCTGAGCCATATTGCCGTATATCTACGCGATCAGGCCGATGCCAATGGTCATTTTTCCCATCAACACGGTTTGTTGAGCGACTTGTGTCAGCATTTCGGCGTGACTGCGCCCGGTATTGACGCCAAGCACTTTTTCCACGATTTTGGCCAGTTCCGCCTCAAGTGGGAGTGCCATACCGAATTCGCTACTTACACTTTCGCGCACCGCCATGCGACGCCCTTGAGCACCGAGCAGGCATTTGCCGCGGTGCCGCTCAGGCAGGTGCCGCAACAATGGTTGCTGGCGTTGCAAGGCAAGATCATGGTCGCCGCGCATGTAGTGCTGGAGCAACCCGCTGGCGGCAATCATGACGCTGCCGAGGAGACGCTTGACAGCAGGTTGAGGGGCTTGTTCGAGGGCCAGTTGCTGGCCTCCAGCAAGGTCTTGCAGGGTGGTGAGATATGGACTGATTTCCTGATCCAGGCCGATGGTTTCAGCCGTTTTGTGGTGCGCGATATTGACTTGCGTGACATGCAGGATGGCCGCTTGGTACAGCGTATTCTGGAAATTGAGACCTATCGCATGATGGCCTTGCTGGGCTTGCCACATGCGCAAAAGGCAGCACCCGCGCTCAATGCAATCGAAAGTGATCTGGCAACACTGACGGCGGCCATGGTCGACGCCGATGGCTTGACCGACAGTGCTGCCACGCATGCGGGCGATGAGCAGATCTTGCGCCGCATTACCGGCCTGGCAGCGCGCATTGAGAAAATGTCACTAGAAAACAGCTACCGTTTTTCTGCCTCGCAAGCCTATTTCCGGCTGGTTAAGGCGCGCATTGAAGAATTGCGCGAAACACGGGTTGACGGTGTACCGACCATCGGCGAATTCATGGATCGGCGGCTGGCTCCCGCCATGGATACCTGCGCCTCGGTGGCGCGCAGGCAGGAGGCGCTGGCCGAACGGATTGCCCACACCAATGATTTGCTACGCACCCGCATTGGCATCGTACAAGAGCAGCAAAACCGCCAGATTCTCGAATCGATGAATGCGCGCGCGGCCCAGCAATTGCGTTTGCAGCAAGCGGTTGAGGGCTTGTCGGTGGCTGCGATCTCGTATTACATGGTTGGTTTGTTCGGCTATCTGGGCAAAGCTATGAAGGCCGCTGGCGTGCCGATCAATCCCGATATTGCTACCGGCATCATGGTGCCGGTATTTGCTGCCTGCGTCTGGCTGGGCCTGCGGCGCTTGCACAAGAGCATGGGTGGTGCCGCACACTGACGCTGGTGCCGTTATCAGTGTGGCGCTGTGCTTTTGAAAACTACCAGTGGAATGCTGTCCTCGGGCTTTGCTCTTGTAGAGCAGCAACGCAAGTGCAATAGATGTGACATTGTGCGGCTACTGGCATGCAGGCAGGGAGGGCCGCAATTGAATTGCGAGGGCCTCGGTGGCAAGGAGTCTGGCAGCGCGGCATAGTCTTGTGCGAACATGGCGGCAGTCTTGTTTTCACCATCTCTGAGGTTGACATTACAGCGCGGATCATTGCGCAGCAGTTCTGCACTTTCAAGATTGCCGCTGGCCGCTGCCAGCATCAGGGCGCTATGCTCGTTCTCGTCAACGGCATTGACATCGATGCAGTCGCTGTTGAGCAATGCATCGACAATGTAGCTGTGGTCGGCCAGTGCTGCGCAATGCAACGCGGTCAGCCCGCATTTGTTGGCGATGTTGATATCGATGGCGGGTAACTGCAACAAACGCGTGACAATGTGCAAATGCGCATTGTTGGCGGCCACGATCAAGGCGGTGTCGCCCTGATGGTCGGCGGCATTGATATCGGCGCTGCACAGCACGTCGACAAGGCCGTCATCGCCAACGTAAGCGGCCAGCAGTAAAGCAGTATTGCCCTCGTGATCGGTGGCGTTAATGCGCAACTTGTCCAACGTGAGCAAGGCTTGGACGACATCCGGACGGCGTGCGCAAACCGCCTGCATCAAGGCTGTCCGGCCTTGTGCATCAGTAGCATTGACTACGTGCGCGGCACGCTGGTCGGTGATCATGGTCTTGATCGATTCCCAGTGGCCGCAACTCAGGCAACGTAGCCAATGCATCGTTAGTTGGTCCACCTTGTGATGGACGGCTATCGGCTGTGCGTTGTGTACGTCGTGAATGCTGGCTGTAACACTAGCGTTTGAGATGCTTGTGCTTGGCAAAATTTCTATTGTTGTCTCGGCATATGGTGACTTAAAAATTGATGAAGAATGCATATATATGTAGAAATAGTTTTGTTGTGCTCGTTTTACGGCATCCCATCACAATGCGCTTTCAAATTCCGTTGTTATGCCAATGCGCTGCATCGGATCGACCATTCAGACAAAAAAAAGCCCACCAGTGCAAACTGGAGGGCTGTTCCTGCAGTGCTTGCTTAGACAGCAGCGCTGAGCTTGTCTTGCGCTTGTGCAATGGCTAGTTTGGTCTTGTCCTCACCCATTGCCACGCCTTCGACGACGACCAGTTCGACATCGGTGATGCCGATGAAACCGAGTACGCTCTTGATGTAGGCAGTCTGGAAATCAAATACTTGAGCTGGGCCTTCCGAGTACACGCCGCCACGGGTCAGGATGACCACTGCGCGCTTGCCGCTGAGTAGGCCGACCGGGCCGTTTTCACCATATTTGAAGGTGCGGCCGGCACGGCAGATATGGTCGATCCAGGCCTTGAATGCTGATGGCGGCGCAAAGTTGTACATCGGAATACCGATGACGAGCGTGTCGGCGGCGATCAACTCATCGACCAGCTTGTCGGACAAGGCAATGATCGATTGTTGTTCGGCGCTGCGATTGTCGGCCGGGGTGAAATAGGCACCCAGCAGTGCTTCGCTGACATGCGGTAGTGCTTCGCTGGCGAGGTCACGTGCGATGACGCGCCCGCCGGCATGCTTGGCTTGCCATTGTTCAACATAGGCGGCGCTGAGTTGACGGGTGATTGAACCGGTAAAGCGGGCGCTGGAATCGATATGCAGAAGTGTGCTCATGAAATATCCTTGAAAGTTGCTGTAATGAATGTGCGGTCGCACCAAGAGTGCGATGCAAGCAGCTTAAGTTCTTTTCATTATGGGCAATAGATGGGAGAATTTGATTTCACTAATCCATTTATAGAATGAATCATGCTCGATCTTAACGATATTGCCGTTTTTGTCCATGTCGTGCGTGCCGGTAGTTTTGCCGGTGCTGGACGGCGCTTGGTCATGCCGTCGAATACCGTCAGTCGGCGCGTGCAGTTGCTGGAGCAGCAACTGGGCGTGCGTTTGTTGCAGCGTTCGACGCGACAATTGAATACCACCGCGGCCGGACGCGAATTCTTCGAGCGCTGTGCGCCGGGCATTGAAGATATCCAGTTGGCTGGCCTGCATCTGGCCGATAGCAGCCGCGAGCCGAGCGGTTCGGTGCGGGTGGCGGCGCCGGCCGACTTCTTTGACAATTTTGCGATGGACTGGATTTCCACGTTCATGGAGCAGTATCCCAAGGTCAATCTTGAATTCCAACTCAGCGACGACTATGTCGATTTGATCGCTGGTGGCATCGACGTTGCATTCCGCTCCGGGCAATTGCCCGATTCCAGCCTGGTGGCACGCAAGCTGGGCGAGAGCTATCGTGCATTACTGGCCAGTCCTGCTTATCTGGCACAGCACGGGGTACCGGAATCGCTGGAGCAACTGGCGCAGCAGCATCAATGCTTGACCAATTCGAGTCAGGGCGTTCATACCTTGTGGCGGCTGGAAGGGCCGCAAGGCGTGGAAACGTTGCGGGTCGCGCCACGCTTGTGTGTCAATACCGCGCAAGGCTTGTTGCGCGCTACGCGGGCGGGTCTTGGGGTGGCCTTGTTGCCGTTGATCATTGCCGCAGAGGATTTGCGGCGCGGCACTCTGGTGACGATACTGCCGCAGTATTCGCGTGACCTGAGTGGATTTTATGCCGTCTACCCGCATCGCCGGCAACTCTCGCTGGCAGTCACTGCCTTGATCGATTTTGTCGAACGACAGTTGCAAGGCACGCCATGTACCGGCAACCATGGCAAGTTGCCGGCGGCATTGGTGGCAGCATCGAGCGCGCTGGCAGCTTAAGGAGCTGTTTCTAGCTGCGTTCGCGCAAGATGCGCGTGACGCTGTCGATGCTGCGGATGCCGCGCATGGTGCGGGCCAGGTGTATGCGGTCTTCGACCTGAATGGTGAAGCGCAGGTGCTTCATCAATTCATCGCCATCGTCATCCATGGTGACGGACACAATATGCGCATCGGCTTCGCCGATTTCCGCCGCAATGCGTGCCAGCGCGCCTTTCTGGTTGTGCGCCAGGATCGTAATGCGCGATTCGAAGCGGCGATTCAGGTCCGTACCCCAGGTGACTTCAATCCAGCGGTCCGGTTCCTTTTCGCGATAGCGTTTGCCGGTTTCGCATTCTTCCACATGAATGATCAGCGCCTGGTCATGCTTGAGATGGCCGATCAGTTTGTCCCCCGGAATTGGCAGGCAACAGGAGGCCAGTTGTACCGTGGCGCCTTCATTGCCAGTGATGACCACTGGATCGGGCTTGCTCGGCAACATATGGCCTTCGACGTCGAGCATCGGCACTGAACTGCCGCCTTCGATCATGCCCATGATGTGACGCGCCACCAACGGTGCCATGCGCGTGCCGATGCCGATATCTACATACAGCTCGTCCATGGTCTTGGCACTGGATTCATTGAGCAGGCGTTCAATGACAACGATGGGCAGATCCGGCTCGATGCCGAGCGTGCTGAGTGCGTTGGTCAGCAGGCGTTTGCCGGTCGCTTGCGACTCTGCCAGATTGGCGGTGCGCAGACGATGGCGGATTGCCGAACGGGCCTTGCCGGTGCGCACATAGCCGAGCCAGTTAGGGCTCGGGCGCGAGGATGGCGAGGTGATGATTTCAACGATGTCTCCGTTGTGCAATTCGGTGCGCAATGGTGCCGGTTCGTGATTGATCACGGCCGAAGTAGTCTGGTCGCCGACATCGGTGTGAATATTGTAGGCAAAGTCGAGCGCGGTGGCGCCGCGCGGCAATGCAATGATCTTGGACTTGGGGGTGAACACATAGACCGAGTCCGGGAACAGGTCGACCTTGATGTGCTCCAGGAATTCGGCCGAATCACCGGTCTGTTTCTGGATGTCGAGCAAGGATTGCAGCCAGGCGTGGGTGCGCTGTTGCAGATCGGTCAGGCTACCTTCGTCATCCTTGTACAGCCAGTGCGCAGCGACGCCTGATTCGGCCACACGATGCATTTCCTGGGTGCGGATCTGGAATTCCACCGGTGTACCATACGGCCCGATTACAGTGGTATGCAGCGACTGATAGCCGTTGAGCTTGGGAATGGCGATGTAATCCTTGAACTTGCCTGGCATTGGCTTGAACAACGAATGCAGCGCGCCCAGCGCGACATAGCAATTGGCAAAGCTGTCGACCACCACGCGAAAACCATACACATCGAGCACCTGCGAGAACGACAGGTGCTTGTTGCGCATTTTGCGGTAGATGCCATACAAGGTTTTCTCACGTCCATCGATCTGGGCCGGAATGCTGGCTGCGATCAAGGTACTGGTAACCGACTCCAGAATCTTGGTCACCACTTCGCGGCGATTGCCGCGCGCCGCCTTGACTGCCTTGAACAAGGTGCGGTGGCGCAAAGGGTAGAGATGCGAGAACGACAGTTCTTGCAGCTCACGATAAATATTGTTCAGACCAAGGCGGTGCGCAATCGGCACATACACTTCCATGGTCTCGCGTGAAATGCGGCGCTTTTTTTCCGGGATCATGGCGCCCAGCGTGCGCATATTGTGCAGCCGGTCGGCCAGCTTGATGAGGATCACGCGCACATCGCGTGCCATTGCCAGCAACATCTTGCGGAAGTTTTCCGCCTGCGCTTCGATCTGGCTCTGGAATTCGATCTTGTCGAGTTTCGACAATCCATCCACGAGCGAGGCCACTTGCGCGCCGAAACGCTCGATCAGCTCTTCCTTCTTGACACCCTGATCTTCGATCACATCGTGCAGTAGCGCCGCCATCATGGCTTGCGCATCCAGCTTCCAGTCGGCGCAGATTTCTGCCACCGCCAATGGGTGCGAAATATACGGTTCGCCCGACTTGCGCATTTGCCCCAGATGCATCTCGTCGGAAAAACGATAGGCTTCCTTGACCTTCTTCAATTCGGAAGGGGTCAGATATTCTTCGAGCTTGAGCGTCAGATGGGTGAACGTCGCCACACCGCTATGCAAGGCCGGAGCAGGATTGACAGCAGGAGGTGTCACAGAGGAAGGATTGGTTGCGGATTTTGCACCCGCACGGCCGGATGGCGCGCGGGAATTGCTGGACGAAGCGCTAGCTGCTGCTGATAACGGAGAGCCGAGGTTTGAATCTGGTGGTGGCAGGCTCATACGGAGGCGTTATCGGCAACATGGACGTGGAATAAAACTCAGGCCGGCACTTTTTTGAGCATCTCGATGCCGACTTTGCCAGCTGCGATTTCACGCAGGGCGATGACGGTAGGCTTGTCCTTGGAGTCCACTTTTGGTGTGTGGCCTTGCAGCAATTGACGTGCGCGGTAAGTTGCGGACAGGGTCAATTGAAAACGGTTAGGGATTTGCTTGAGGCAATCTTCGATGGTGATACGGGCCATTAAAACTCCTGATGACATATTGTCTGGTTCAACTAAGATTCGCTCGGAATCCGGCAGCGCGGCAAAGCTTGCTGCTGAATTCAACTACTGGCGTGAATGCCAAGCTGAGTGAATAAGAAGGTATTGCGGGCAGCTTGTTGCGGAAAGCGGCAACGTGCGGCTTTGACGATTGCTGTCAGTTCTGACAAAGCAATAGCAAACTCTTGATTGATAATAACATATTCGAACTCTGGAGAGTGGGCGATTTCGCCGCCAGCGGCCAGAATGCGGCGTGTAATGACATGCGGTTCGTCCTGGCCACGCTTGGTCAAACGCTCTTCCAGCGCAGCAATCGAGGGCGGCAAAATGAAGATGCCAATGGCATTGGAAAACTGCTTTTTGACCTGTTGTGCGCCTTGCCAGTCGATTTCCAGAAGCACATCGGTGCCATTGGCGATTTGGTCGGCGATCATCAGTCGTGAGGTGCCATAGTAATTGCCGTGCACTTCGGCCCATTCAAGGAATTCACCCTCGGCTTGGCGCTTGAGGAAGTCTTCTGGCGTGGTGAAATAGTATTGTTTGCCATGCTCTTCACCAGGGCGTGGTGGCCGCGTGGTGTAGGAAATCGACAGTTTGATGTCCGGCTCCTGCTTGAGCAAGGCATTGACCAGCGTCGATTTGCCGGCGCCGGACGGCGCCACCACCATGAACAGGCTGCCGGATGTCGGTTTTTTTGTGGGCATGAAGATTCCTATTGGACCAGTGGTGGTGAGCGCGGCGCAATGCGCAGCAGGGAGGCGGTATTCTAGCAAACCGGGACTATTTCAGCGAGCCCGCTGGTGCTGCTTCAATCGACGCAGTTGGCCTTGCCGGTGTGGTGATTGATCGCACCGGCTTCGATCAGCAAGGCGGCGACATCGAGATTGCCACGGCTGCAAGCAGAAGTCAGCGCATCCTGGCCAAGCGGGCGGCTGACGATATTGAGCTCGACATGCTGGCTCAGCAGGTATTTGACGATCTGAACGCGGTCATTGCTGGCGGCGATCATCAGCAGCGTTTCGCCTTGCTGGTCGGTTTTTGTATCGTTGAGATCGACTTTGTCTTTCAATTGCTCATGCAGAAATTTGAAGACGGCGACGTTTTGTCCGAGCGTGGCCGATTTCAGCACGTTCTGGACATCGCCGCGGTCGGTGGCAAATAGGTCTGCGCCCTGGCTGACCAGGTAACGTACCAGGTCTTCGTAACCGATGAAGGCGGCCCAGCCCAATGCGGTCTGGCCGAGTGCGGCTTCGTCCTTGGCTTCGAGATTCTGGCCTTGTTCGCGCATTCGTTTGACGCTGGCGAGATCGCCTTTTTTGACCGCATCAAACCATGTGGCGTCAGGGCCTGAAGAGGGCGCATAAAAAATTCTATGCGGCAATCTTTTGTCGTTGGCAATCTCGACCATGTCGCGGTAGTTCATCCGGTAATCGGCCAGCGCGGGCGGATTGTTTGGATTGAGCGGGGTGCTGCTGTCCTCGGCATAAGCTGTCGTGCCAGCGGCCAATACCAAAGCAAGAAAAAGTTTGTAGAACATAAATAGCCTTCGCAAAGAAAGCGGCGATGCAAAACAGTGCTGTTTGCTGCCGCCGGTATTCGATTGAGCGCCCCGCAAGAAGTTCTGAAACGGCGCTGGCAGCGCGCCATCAGAGCGGGATTTTATTCGAGGTTTTGCACTTGCTCGCGCATTTGATCAATCAATAACTTCAGTTCCATCGAGGCATCTGCCAGTTCTTTCATCGCCGCTTTGGAGCCGACAGTATTGGCTTCGCGGTTCAATTCCTGCATCATGAAATCGAGGCGTTTGCCGACCTGGCCGCCTTTTTTCAGGATATGCCGGGTCTCGGCCAGATGCGCTGACAGCCGTGCCAATTCTTCGGCGATATCGATGCGGATGCCATACAGCGTGACTTCCTGGCGGATGCGTTCGAGCACTTCTTCACGCGGCAGCGCCGCGCTGACGCCATCCTTGGTGGCCAGGCCGAGTGCTTCCTGCATGCGTTCGGTGGCCTTTTGCTGGAACTGCGCCACCAGTTGCGGCACCAGCGGCGTGATGCGGGCGACGATCGCTTCCATGGCGTCGATGCGGGTCTCCAATACCACCTGCAAGGCCGCACCTTCGCGGGCGCGACTATCGAGGAAGGCGCTCATAGTTAGTTGCAGGCTCGCCATGACGTCGGCTTGCAGTGTGTCCTGGCCGATTTCGGCTTCTTCGATGACGCCGGGCCAGCGCAGCAATTCATTGACCGTCAATGGCGCCGCATCGGCGAACTGCGTGCGCACCTGGCTCTGCAGCACCGCCAATGCACTCAGCAGGCTCTGGTTGAGCGCCTGGCTGCTACCCTCGCTGCTCTTGCGGCCGAAACTGAGGCGGCATTCCACCTTGCCGCGCACCAGCTTGTTGATGATGACTTCGCGCAGCGCTGGTTCCAGTGAGCGCAGATCGTCATTGATGCGAAATTGCAGGTCGAGGAAACGCGAATTGACGCTTTTTAGTTCCACCGTGACCGTGCCGGCAGGGGTTTCACGTTTGGTGACGGCATAGCCGGTCATGCTGTAGATGGTCAAGTTTGCTTCTCCGGGTGATGGTAATCAGGCCACAATCGCGGCTGCGCAGGCCAGGCAGCTGCGGGTTGGCTTTACAAACCGGCAGTTTATCAAGACAATGCCGGTGAAATTAAAGATGGACCGTGATTGTATTGGGCTTTGGCAACGGCATTGTAAAAAGTTTACCCGCCTGACGCCATCAAAACGATGATCACGGCTTCGTCTTGCCACCTGGCGTCACTTGCAGCAACGCCGCCGCACCCTCTTGTTAAGGAAATTGCATGACACAGTTCCAACGTCCCAGCCAACGCGCCACCAACGATTTACGCCCGGTGGCGCTCACGCGTCACTATACCAAGCATGCGGAAGGCTCGGTGCTGGTGGAGTTCGGCGACACACGTGTGCTGTGCACGGCCAGCATCGAAGAAAAGGTGCCCGGTTTTCTGAAAGGCAAAGGGCAGGGCTGGCTGACCGCTGAATATGGCATGTTGCCGCGTTCAACACATACCCGCATGGACCGCGAAGCTGCCAAGGGCAAGCAATCGGGCCGTACCCAGGAAATCCAGCGTTTGATCGGCCGCGCCTTGCGTGCCGCGTTTGATCTGGAAGCCTTCGGCGAACGCACGCTGCATCTCGATTGCGATGTCTTGCAAGCCGATGGTGGCACCCGTACTGCCGCCATTACCGGCGCCATGGTCGCGGCCTATGATGCCTTCTCGGTATTGCAGCAACGCGGCCTGATCAGCGCCATTCCGGTCAAGCAATTCGTTGCTGCCATTTCGGTCGGCGTCTATCGCGGCGTGCCAGTGCTCGATCTCGATTATCTGGAAGATTCCGATTGCGACACTGACATGAATGTGGTCATGACCGATACCGGTCATTTCGTCGAAGTACAGGGCACCGCCGAAGGCGCTGCATTTGACCGCGCTACGCTCAACAGCCTGCTCGACATTGCGCAAAAGGGCATTGGCGAATTACTGGTATTGCAGAAACAGGCGCTTGGTCTGTAATTAGCCAGTCGATTTGCTTGTTTTTTAGATATCAATTGCCGGCGGCGTCATCAGCGGCGCAGCCGGAATCGCTTTACAATCCCGCCATTGACCTCTTTGCTAGCTATGGATGCTGTTTGCCGCCATGGCTAGCGCGCTTTTTTGCCCGTATTTGCTCTCCATTGCCATGACTCAGAAAATCGTTCTTGCCTCCAATAATCAGGGAAAACTCAAGGAATTCGGCGCCTTGCTCGGTGCCATCGGCCTCGACGTGCATCCACAGGGAGAATTCAATGTCCCGGAAGCCGACGAACCGTTTGCCACCTTTGTCGAAAATGCCTTGACCAAGGCGCGCCATGCCGCTCGCCTGAGCGGATTGCCGGCACTGGCCGACGATTCAGGTGTCTGCGTCAACGCCCTGGCCGGCGCGCCTGGTGTCTGGTCAGCGCGCTATGCTGGCGAGCCGAAGTCGGATGCGGCCAACAACGCCAAGCTGGTAGCTGACCTGGCCGCGCATGCCGATAAATCGGCCTACTATTATTGTGTGTTGGTCTATGTGCGGCATGCCGATGATCCGCAACCGGTGATTGCAGACGGTAGCTGGCACGGTGAAATCATCGCCGTACCACGTGGCGACGGTGGCTTCGGCTACGACGCGTATTTCTGGCTGCCCGCACTGAACAAGACCGCCGCCGAACTCAGCGCCGCCGAAAAGAATGCCTGCTCGCATCGCGGCCAGGCCTTGCGTGCCTTGGTAGAAAAGCTGCGATGATTCCGATCAAGCCGATCAGCGTTGCGATTGCTTCAAGCCAGCCGGTAAACAGCCCGGCACAGGCCGCGTTGGCCTTCCTCAAGCCCGGCAGCCTGCAATTGACGGCCTTGCCGCCATTGTCGCTGTATGTGCATTTTCCCTGGTGCGTGAAGAAATGTCCGTATTGCGACTTCAACTCGCACGAAGTCAAAGGCAGTTTTCCCGAGGAGGCCTATCTCGACGCCTTGCGTGCTGATCTGGAGTCGGCGCTGCCCTTGATCTGGGGCCGCAAAGTGTATTCCGTCTTCATCGGCGGCGGCACGCCGAGCCTGCTGTCGGCGGCCGGATTGGATCGCTTGTTGTCCGATATCCGCACCTTGCTGCCGCTCGATATTGATATTGAAATCACCATGGAAGCCAATCCCGGTACCTTCGAGGCCGAGAAGTTCAAGTCCTATCGGGCCAGCGGTATCAATCGACTGTCGATCGGCATCCAGAGCTTCAACTCCACCCACCTGGCCGCGCTGGGACGTATCCACGATGGCGATCAAGCCCGTCGTGCGGTCGAGATCGCGCATGCCAATTTCGACAATTTCAACCTCGACCTGATGTACGCCTTGCCAGCGCAAAGCCTGGCCGAAGCGCAGCGCGACATCGAGACTGCAATTGCCTGTGCGCCGCCGCACCTGTCGCTGTATCACCTGACGCTGGAACCGAACACCTTGTTCGCCAAATACCCGCCAGCCGTGCCCGACGACGATAGCAGCGCTGACATGCAAGACATGATCGCCAGCCTGACCAGCGCCGCCGGCTATGGTCATTATGAAGTGTCGGCCTATGCCCAACCCAAGCGGCAGGCGCGCCACAATCTCAATTACTGGCAATTTGGCGATTACCTTGGCATTGGCGCCGGGGCGCACTCGAAACTGTCATTCCCGCATCGCATCGTGCGCCAGATGCGCTACAAGCACCCGCAGTCCTATCTGGAGCACATGCGCGCCGGCAATGCCATTCAGGAAGAGGGCGAAATCGGTCGTGACGCACTCGGTTTCGAATTCATGCTCAATGCCTTGCGGTTGCAGGATGGCTTCCCGGTCAACCTGTTTGCCGAACGCACCGGCATGAGCATCAACGCCATCGAGGGTGCACTCAACCAAGCGGAGAGCAAAGGCTTGTTGCTGCGCGACCATAAAATCATCCAACCCACCGAGCTGGGGCAGCGGTTTTTGAATGATTTGCAGGAAATGTTCCTGATCTGAGTCACGCTGGGGGATAAAACACCGCTTTATGGCCCCGCGCCTATGCCTTATCGAGATTTTATTCAGTGCGTTTAGGCAAGCCGCGATTTATCGGGTATATTTGAAAAATATTTGAATTTAGATAAGTATTTTTCATGAAAGTACTTTATTTATTGTTGGTATTTAATTAATTAAAAGACGTCCGGCCGCTCACCGTGACGCCCAAAAAAATGGCTGTTCAGGATAAAAGCATTCCTTCTTTTCCTCTCGTATTTCTACAGCCTGTAGCAGACGTTCACTACCTGTGGACGGCGCTGTCACTGCATGTCTCTCCGCTCGACGAAAACGACAGCGGTTTGCTGTCTCGGCTATTCAACGAGTTCGCGTTAGGTGATGCGTTGGACCAATTGTCGTGCATCGTCCCAGTTACCCATCCGGAGCGCTTTGTCGGTGAGTTCGGCGCGCCGCCCAAGGGTCTCAGCCTGATCCTGCGGATTCCGGTCGAGTATTGTGCTGATCCAAGCCGGGCCGCCTTGCTGGAACGCTTGTCCAAGCTCGGCTACGGCTTGATCGCTGATGGTCTGCCGGCACGTAACGCCGTGTTTCCCGATGTAATCGAATCGATCACGCTTGATTGCAGCGCCGGTGTGGCCGACGAAGCGACTGATTGGCTGCATCGTCTGCGCGGTCCTCATATTGCCGAAAACGTGCCCGATCCGGTGCGCTTCGATGCCTGCCGCGCCGAAGGTTTCCGTTGGTTCAGCGGTGAATACCCGCTGCTGCCAGCGTCGAATATCGTACAAAAAGACGCCATCTCGCGCGGCCGCCTGGTCAAGTTGCTAGAACTGGTCTCGCATGATGCCGACGCGCCAGAGCTGGAAGCCTTGCTCAAGCAAGACCCAGCCTTGTCCTATCAATTGTTCAAGCTGGTCAGTTCGGCCGCGTTCGGTTTTTCGGCGCATATCACCAATTTCACCCAAGCCATCAACCTGCTGGGCCGCCGTCAGTTACAGCGCTGGTTGCAGTTACTGCTGTATGCACGTTTCCCCGGCGACGAAGCTGCCAATCCGCTGCTGCCGCGCGCCGCTGCACGTGCTGCCATGATGGAAGCCTTGTGCCAGCAGATCGATGGCGACCGTGACGAGCAGGACCGCGCCTTCATCATCGGCATGTTTTCGCTGCTAGATGTATTGCTGACAATGCCCTTGAGCCTGATCATCGAACCGCTCAAGTTGCCACAGGATATTGTCGATGCGCTGATGCAGCGGCGCGGCCGCCTGGGCCGGTTGCTAGATGTGGTGGAACGCGCTGAATACGGCAGTAAGCCGCTGCGGCACAGTGACCTGGAGAGCGCCGGAATCACTGCCGAAGGTTATTGCCGCGCACTGATACAGGCCTATCGATGGGCATCCAAAGTCAGTCGCGAGGCCTGAACATGATGGCAACCCTCAGCAGCAATGATCTGGCCTGTTGTTCAGCACTGCTCGACGCCGTGTTGGGCCTGGAGGGCTCGGCGCTGTATGAGGCCTTGGGAACCGTCGTCTCGGCGTATATGGGCAAGCCCGGCGGTCGTTATTTCTCCGACGCGCCGCACGCGGGCCTGTGGCTGCAGCAAGCGGCTGAGCACGAGGGACTGTGTTACGGCCATTACCGTTTTCCTGAACCTGCCAGCGCCTACAGCGAAGCCGACAGTGCCCGACTTCTCTCGTTTGCCGCCTTGACCGGACGGCTGCTGCAAAATCGTGCCGATAGCGAAAAACGCAGCCGTGCGTTGGATCTGATCGAAGCCAAGCTGGAGCAGCAGGCGCAAATCCTCAACCAGATGCATGAATCGGTGATCATGATGGATCAGGCCGGTTTCATCACCAGCTGGAACCGTGGCGCCGAACAATTGTTCGGCTACACCGCGCAGGAAGCGATCGGCCGCAATGTCTTGTTCCTGTATGAAAACGACGGCGAAGACGACACCTCACTCAACGATATTTTTCTGGCACAGGGCGGCCGTGAAATGGAAGTGCGACGCCGCAAGAAATCCGGCGAAGCATTCTGGGCCAGCCTGTCGCTGTCGGTCATGCGCAATCAGCATGGCCAGCCCATTGGCATCATCGGCTATCTCACCGACATCACCGAACGCAAGAACGCCGAAAAGCTGATTCATCATCTGGCCTATTACGATTCACTGACCGGCTTGCCCAATCGTACGCTGCTCACCCGAACGGTCGACCAAAGCTTGAACGAAGCGCAGCAGCGCAATGATGTCTACGGCTGCGTCATGTTCATCGACCTGAACCGCTTCAAGCCCATCAATGACACGCTCGGCCATGTTGCTGGCGACATGTTGCTGGTCGAAGTCGCCATCCGCCTGCGCAAGGCCTTGCGAGATGAAGATGTGGTCGCGCGTCTGGGCGCCGATGAATTTGCAATTGCCATGTTTGATATCGACAAGGATTATCACGCTGGCTTTGTCGCGCAAAAACTGATTTCCCTGTTTGACGAACCGTTCTTCATCGACGGCCACGAATTGCGCGTCGGTGCCAGTATCGGCATCAGCATGTACCCGCAGGATGCCCGCGACACCGAAACCCTGCTACGACTGGCCGACATCGCCATGTACCGCGCCAAGCAGGGCGGCGAAAACAACGAAGGTGGTTACGCGTATTACAGCGAAGACATGAACCGCCATACGCTCAACTTGCTGCGAATTGAAACTGGTTTGTTGCATGCCATCGAATACGACGAGCTGCTGTTGTACTACCAGCCCAAGGTCGACATGATCAGCGGCGAGATTACCGGTGCCGAAGCGCTGGTACGCTGGCAGCATCCGGAACGCGGCTTGCTGCTGCCGGGCGATTTCATTCCGATTGCGGAAGAGACCGGCCTGATCGTGCAGTTAAGCGATTGGGTGCTCGAAACCGTCTGCGCGCAGGCGCGCCGCTGGAAGGATGCGGGCCAGGAACCGTTGCGTATTGCTATCAATATCACGGCGCGCGAATTCACGCGTTCCTTGCCTGATCGTATCCGCGCTGCACTGAGCCGCTATCAGTTGAGTGGCGACTGGCTGGAACTGGAAATTACCGAAAGCATGCTGATGCACGGTACCGATCGCGTGATTTCGATCATGGAAAAGATCTGTCTGCTGGGCGTCACGATTTCGCTCGACGACTTCGGTACTGGTTATTCCAGTCTGTCGTATCTGAAGCGTTTTCCAATCAACACACTCAAGATTGATCGCTCATTCACGATGGGCATACCTGAAGACACCAACGACTGTGCAATTGCCAGTGCCATCATTGGCATCGCCAAGCAACTGCGCCACAAGGTGATTGCCGAAGGCGTGGAAAACATCGCGCAGTTCAACTTCCTCAAGGAAGCCGGTTGCAATGAGTTGCAGGGTTTTCTGTTCTCGCGCGCGGTGCCGGTGGAGAGTTTTAACTTGATGCTGACTGAGGGACGCAAGTTCTCGTCAGTGTAAGGCCGAGGTGTTTTTCTTGGCTACTGATGCTTTGTGTTCTTCGGACGCGCTAGCCGGGTGCGCGCTGGCAGCCGCTTACCTCAGTGTGTAGTTGACTCTTTGTTTTCTTCGGACGAGCTTGCCGGGAGCGGCCCGGCAGCCGCTTACTTTTCTTGTCTCGCCAAGAAAAGCTAAGCAAAAGAAGGCGACCGCGCGATCCGAGCCCCTACGGGGTTCCCAGCGATGCACTGCAGAAAATGGGAGGGTCGCAAACTCGCTGCGCTCAAACATGCGCCCCTCTTATCCATTTTCTACAGCACATCACTGGCCCGGCTCGAAGCGGATCAGATTCAACTGCTCGCTGCGCATTGCGCTGC
>JAMFSU010000028.1 GCA_026225475.1 Duganella sp. | reverse complement strand
GCCGGGAACCCCGCAGGGGCGATGCAGTAGCGGTCGCCTTTCTTTGCTTACTTATCTTTGGGCGAGACCAAAGAAAGTGAGCGGCTGCCGGGCCGCCCCCGGCTAGCTCGTCCGAAGAGAACAAAGACTCAACGACGCACTGAGGTACCCGGCTGGCTAGTCCGAAGAAAACCCCGCATCAGCAACCAAGAAAACACGCCCAGTCTTCACTAAACAGCATTCGCTCGGCAAGTTACCGCAAACTACGGTTCTTACAAAGAAGCAGTAACACCGCCATCAACATACAAAATATGCCCGTTGACGAAGTTGGAAGCATCGCTAGAGAGGAATACCGCCGCGCCAACCAGATCTTCGACATCGCCCCAGCGGCGCGAAGGCGTCCGACCGATCAGCCAATCAGAAAATTTCTCATCGGCCACCAATGCCATGTTCATCTCAGTCTTGAAGTAACCAGGGCCGAGGCCGTTGACTTGCAGGCCGTACTTGCCCCAGTCGATTGCCATGCCCTTGGTAAACATTTTCACTGCCCCCTTGGTCGCAGTGTAAGGCGCGATATTGGGTCGGCCCAGTTCGCTCTGCACCGAACAGACATTGATGATCTTGCCGCGCCCGCGCTTGATCATGCCCTGCGCGACCGCCTTGGCGGTATAGAACACACTGCTAAGATTGGTTTGCAGCAACGCATCCCAATCGGCTTCCTTGAAATCTTCCAAAGGACCGCGCCGCTGGATGCCGGCGTTGTTGATCAAAATATCTATCGCACCGATCTCCCCTTCAATCGCCGCCACCCCAGCCTGTACTGCCGCCGACACCGTCGCATCAAACGCCGACGTATGGATGGTGTAGCCCTCGTCACGCAATTGCCGCGCCACGACTTCCAGCTTGCCAGCGTCGCGACCATTGAGCACCACTGCCGCCCCCGCTGCCGCCAGACCGCGCGCCAATGCCAGCCCAATACCGCCGGAGGAACCGGTAATCAGTGCCAGCCGTCCTTGCAGAGAAAATTGAAGCAGGCCGGCAGGAAGAGATTGCTGCATGTTGTTACTCCTCAATCAACAGAACAAGTTGAGATACTAGCTGCGCTGAAATGCCGCCAATGCTTCGTACTCTGCCGCCAGTTTGTGCGGCAGCGCCATGAAGATCGGTCGCAAGCGCGCATAGACTTCGACGTTGGCAGCAATGGGAAGATGACGATCGGTGGAGCCGACCATATCGGCGATCACATCAAGCGAACTGATTTTTCCCAAGGCCAGCAAACCCAGCACGGCGGCACCCAGGCAAGACGATTCGACACTTTGCGGCACCACCACTTCGCGGTTGAAGATATCGGCCATCATTTGCCGCCACAGTGCCGAACGGGCAAAGCCGCCTGTGGCCATCATGCGCTGAGTCGGGCCGATCAAGTCTTCGACCGCCGGCAGGATGGAATAGAGATTGAAGATCACGCCTTCGAGTGCGGCGCGGATCATGTGTTCTTTGCGGTGATGCAGCGCCAGGCCAAAGAACGAGCCGCGCAGATCGGCATTCCACAAGGGCGCGCGTTCACCGGCCAGATAGGGATGGAACAATAAACCCTCGGCGCCGGGCACGACCTGTTCGGCAATCCGGGTGAGCGCCTCGTAAGGATCAATGTCGGCAGCGCGTGCGGCCGCGGCTTCGGCGGTGGCCAGTTCATCGCGTACCCAGCGGAAGACGTTGCCACCGTTATTGACCGGGCCGCCGACCACCCAGTGCTGCTGCGTCAAGGCATAGCAAAAAGTGCGGCCGGACGGATCGGTCATGGGGCGATCGATCACGGTGCGCATGGCGCCCGAGGTACCGATGGTGACCGCTACTTGCCCCGGATGAATGGCATTGACGCCGAGATTGGACAGCACGCCATCGTTGGCCCCCACCACGAATGGCGTGTCCACGCGCAAACCCAGTTGATGCGCCACTGTGGCATCGAGTCCCTGCACCTGCTCGGTGGTCGGCACCGGCGGCGACAATTGCTCGGCGCGGATGCCAAGCAAGTCGAGCGCACCGCGATCCCAGTCCAATTGCTGTAAATTGAACAGACCGGTCGCCGAAGCGATCGAGTGATCCACCAGCCAGCGTCCAAACAGCCGGAAAAACACATATTCCTTGATCCCGACAAAACGCGCCGCACGCGCAAAAATAGCGGCATGTTCATGGCGCAGCCACATCAGTTTGCACAGCGGCGACATCGGATGGATCGGCGTGCCGGTACGCTGATAGATGGCCTGGCCGTCGAATTCGTCGCGGATGCGACGGGCCCAGACGCTGGCGCGATTGTCGGCCCAGGTGATGCTGTTGGTGAGCAGTTGATTGTCAGCATCGAGCGCAATCACGCTGTGCATGGCGGCACTGAACGACACCAGAACAATCTCGGCAGCATCAGCCTTGGCCGCGCGCACGGCACTGCCGATCGATTCCAGCACCGCCTGGTAGATCTGCTGCGGCTCCTGCTCAGCCATGCCGGGGGCAGTGCACAGTAGCGGATATTCCACCGCATGTTGCGCCACCACCTGGCCATCGAGTGTGAACACTACGGTTTTGGTGCTGGTGGTGCCGATATCGACACCGAGCATGTAAGTTGACATCGGTTTTTCCTATTCCGTGGTCGGCGGCAAGCTGTTTCCATCCTGCCGCCACGCCGTCATCCAACGGCATCGACCAACGGATAGCACCAAGCTTGTCACACCACCATATTAAGCAACATGATGAAAATGATCGCGACCACCGAGACAATGGTTTCCATCGCAGTCCAAGTCTTGAAGGTCTCGCCGACGCTCATGTTGAAGTATTCCTTGACCAGCCAGAAACCGGCATCGTTGACATGCGACAGCATCAAGGAGCCAGCGCCGGTGGCCAGCACCAGCAATTCACGATTGGTACCGGGAATCAGCGCCACCAGCGGTGCCACGATACCGGCGCCGGTTATCGTCGCCACCGTTGCCGAGCCGGTCGCCACACGAATCACACCGGCCACGAACCAGGCCAACAACAGCGGCGAAATCTGTGCATGCACGGCCATTTGACCGATCGCAGTACCGACGCCGCTATTGACCAACATTTGCTTGAAACCGCCACCTGCACCGATGATCAGCACAATCGCCGCGGTCGGCGCCAGACTTTGGTCAAGGAAACGCAAGACCTGCAAGCGCGAATAGCCCTGTGCTTTGCCAAAAGTGTACATGGACAGCAGCAAGGCTGCCAGCAAGGCGACAATCGGGTTGCCGACAAAATCCATCAGGTCGCGCAGATGATGACCGTCAGGCAAAGACACATCGACCAGCGTTTTGAGCAACATCAGAAATACCGGTGACAGCACGGTAATCAAGGTAATGCCAAAACCAGGCAGCGTCTTGCCCTCTGGTTCGCGTCCCAGTTGCGCCATCATTTCTTCGGAAGGCTTGATATCGACGTATTTGGAAATGAAGGTGCCAAACAGCGGGCCGGCGATAATCACGGTTGGTAAACCGACAATCAGGCCATAGAAAATGGTCTTGCCTATATCAGCGCCGAAGATGCCGATGGCCAGCAATGGACCGGGATGCGGCGGCACCAGGCCGTGCATGACCGAGAGGCTGGCCAGCATCGGGATACCGATCTTGAACAGCGGCATGCCGGAACGGCGGGCAACGATGAAGACCAGCGGAATCAGCAAGACAAAGCCGATCTCAAAGAACAGCGGAATGCCAACCAGGAAAGCACCCAGCATCATGGCCCAATGCACGCGCTGCTTGCCGAACGAACGCACCAGCGTCTGCGCGATCTGATCGGCGCCGCCGGACTCGGCCATCATCTTGCCGAGCATGGTGCCCAGACCGAGCACGATGCCGACAAAGCCGAGCACGCCGCCGAAACCGTCCTGGAACGATTTGACGATCTTGGGCAAAGGCATACCTGAAATCAGGCCGAGAAAACCGGAGGTGATCAACAAGGCGATGAAGGGATGCACTCGCAGGCGCGTGATCATCACGATCAGCACCAGAATCGCCAGAAAGGCGTTCAACAACAGACTTGCGTCATTACTCAATCCAAACATGGGAAGGTCTCCTGGTTGATAGCACGGCCACACTGCACCTCATCCCGACCTGCTCCATCAACACCATGCCAACCCGCCACGGCGGATTGCAACCATTGTCTCGACGCGCAGGCCTGGCTGATCTGCGCAGGCTGCCGTACCACCATCTATGTAGTGTTTTAAAAACCTGCACACGATCTTGCTGCGAGGCCATGATCCAGCGTCGGGCGGTGCGCGCAATCCTCATGCACCGAAGTACATTCCGATTCTTGCGCTCCGGCCGCTACTGGCTGATGGCCTCTCGCTACAGATCGTGAACAGGTTTACATCAATTATGCTTTCCTGCCGACATCGTTTTTCTTCGATGTTAGCGTTAACATTGTGCGGATGGTAACGCTAACAAAATTTCCGTGTCAAATCACTTGTATGAATATCATGCGCTGCAACAGACGCGATTCTGCGTGGCCGCCATGGCAGACTATCGACGCCAATAACGTGCAAGGCCCGGTATCTAACTGCATGCCAGTGGCTGTATCATGTCGGCAAACCAGCATTCTTTGAACCTATCCGTGAGCAAACCCAACACCGTAGCGCCAACCGTCAAAGCAATCCGGGCAAGTCGCGCCACCGGCCGCGTCACCATCGTCGATGTCGCACGCGCAGCCGGGGTGAGTTCGATGACGGTATCGCGCGCCTTGAAGACCCCTGAGCGCGTGCAACAAGACGCGCACGAACGCATTGCTGCGGCCATCAAGCAACTCGGCTATGTCCCCAACAAGGCGGCCAGCATCCTGGCGTCGGCGCGCTCGCAAGTGATCGGCGTGCTGGTGCCATCGCTGACCAATACCGTGTTCATTGATACCCTCAGCGGTATCCGCGACTATCTGGCACAAGCCGGTTATCAGTTCTTGATCGGCGAAACCGGTTATTCGCGCGAGCAGGAGCGCCAATTGATTTCCACTTATCTGGCGCATGCCCCGGACGGCTTTCTGCTATCGAGCGCCGACCAGTGCGAGATGCTGCGCCAACAACTCAATGGTGGCGATATTCCAGCGGTCAGCATGTTCGATCTGGGCAAAAGCAAAAATGCTATGTCGGTGGGCTTTTCGCAGACCAAGGCCGGGTATGCGGTGGCGCAGCATCTGATTGAACGTGGCTACCGCCGCCCCGGCTTGATGTCGGCGCAACTGGACCCGCGCATGATGAAACGCCGCGACGGTTTTCGCAAAGGCCTGGCCGACGCCGGACGCGATCCCAATATCGAAGTCATGCTGCCACTGCCGACCACGGTCGACATGGGGGCGCAACTGCTGGGACGCTTGTTGCAACAATACCCCGATTGCGATGCCGTATTTTGCTGCAACGACGATCTGGCACTGGGCGCGCTGTTTGAATGTCAACGGCGCGGCATTAAGGTACCGCAACAAATGGCGATTGCCGGCTTCAACGATTTATCGTGGGCTGCCTGCGCCACACCCTCGATTACCACCGTCATCACGCCACGTTACGATATCGGCCACAAAGCCGCACAGATGCTGATCCAGCAACTCAACGGCGAAACGATTGCCAAGGCCAGACTCGACCTGGGCTTCCAGCTGGCAGTGCGCGAAAGCACCTGAAGCATCACTCACCTGCCGCTACCAGATAATGCAAATCATCAATGATTGCTATCGATAATGGCAAGTCAGGCGCTAGAATCATCGTCTGCGTCTGCTGCAACTTCAGCGCACAAATAGACAACCTCAGGAGAACTCGCATGTGGAATATCAATAGCCTGATCAAGCCGGCCGCTCTGCTACCGTTGTGCACCGCACTCGCATTGGCGCCAGCCACGGCCCAGAACGCGGCCCCTGCCGCTGCCCCGGTGATCAAATATGACCTCACCTACGACATCATCAGTCCGGTATTTGCGCAAAACGGCATGGTGGCAACTGAACAGGAAATGGCCACCAAGGTCGGCCTCGATATTCTCAAACGAGGTGGCAATGCCATCGATGCCGGGGTTGCCGTTGGCTTTGCGCTGGCGGTGGTGTTGCCCAATGCCGGCAATATCGGCGGTGGTGGTTTCATGATGATTCACGATGCCAAGACCGGCAAGAACGTCGCGCTCGATTTCCGCGAAATGGCGCCGGCCCGCGCCAGCCGCGATATGTATCTGGATGACAAAGGCAATGTCGCGCCAGGGCGCTCACTGTATACCCACCTGGCCATTGGCGTGCCTGGCACCGTAGCCGGCCTGACCCACGCGCTGCAAAAATACGGCAGCATGAAGCTGGCCGATGTGATGGCGCCGGCGATCAAGCTAGCCGAAAATGGCTATCCGGTCAGCCCCAGCCTGGCGTTGATCCTGGCCGCAGAACGCGACCACCTGGGTCAATGGGATTCCAGCAAGGCGATCTTCTTCAAGGATGGCCGTCCGCTCAAGACCGGCGAAAAGCTGGTACAAAAAGACCTCGCCAAATCGCTCAAGCTGATCGCAAAAAAAGGACCTTCGGTATTCTATGAAGGCGAGATCGGCAAGAAAATCGTCGCTGAAATGGACCGGCACAACGGCTTGATCACAGCGACCGATCTGAAGAACTACAAGGTGGTTGAACGTGAACCGGTGGTCGGCAACTATCGCGGCTATCAGATCATGTCGATGCCGCCGCCAAGCTCGGGCGGCATCCATATTATCCAGATGATGAATATCCTGGAGCACTTCCCGCTCAAGCAATATGGTGCAGACAGTGCCCAGACCATCCATCTGATGGCCGAGGCGATGAAGCTGGCCTATGCCGACCGCGCCGAATATCTGGGTGATCCGGATTTCAACAAGGTGCCGGTCAAAGGCTTGACCTCGCGCGCCTATGCTGACGAACTGGCCAAGAAGATCAATCCTGATCGCGCCACACCATCGGCCGAAATCAAACCAGGCAAGCCGCAGCCATATGAAAGCGACCAGACCACGCACTTCTCTGTCGCCGACAAGGCGGGCAATCTGGTGGCCACGACCTACACGCTGAACCTCAACTTTGGCAGCGGTATTGTTGCGACCGGCACTGGCATCACCTTGAACAATGAAATGGACGACTTTTCTGCCAAGCCGGGCGTGCCGAATGCATTTGGCCTGGTCGGCGGCGAAGCCAATGCGGTGGGACCGGGCAAGCGGCCGCTGAGCTCGATGTCGCCGACCTTTGTGCTCAAGGATGGCAAACCGTTCCTGGTCACCGGCAGCCCGGGCGGCAGCCGCATCATCACCACCACGATGCAGACCATCCTCAATGTCATTGATCACGACATGAACGTCGCCGAAGCAACCATTGCACCGCGCGTACATCATCAATGGGTGCCGGATCAATTGCGGATCGAAAAAGGCATCAGCGCCGACACCATCAAGATTCTGCAAGACAAGGGGCAAAAGATCAGCGTGCAACCGTCGATGGGACGCACACAAACGATACAGATCAAAGATGACGGTTTTTACGGCTTTTCGGATCCGCGCAATCCGGATGGACGCACCATGGGGTTTTAAAGCCCGAAGCGTAATTTAGACCCGCTGGACGCTGGTTTGCTTGGGATGCCGCTCAAATTGAGCGGCATTTTTTATTGATCAACTAGGTGTCGCAGACACTCACCGCTGGCCTCGCCCTGAATCGCCCCCCGTCAAGGGTGGGGTGCAAGCTAATCGCTGCCACTAATCTGGATAGCAGGGAACGGTGCCATAGACCGTCTCTCAATTTAATCGACAAACGACGATTTTGCCAAGCTTGTCACGATGTCAATTTTCAGGAGATGGGCGATGAAAATACTTCCGCTTTTCGCTTTTGTACTCTTATGCAGTTCCGGTGCTCTACCAGCACAAAATATTGCTCCGGCCCATGGCTACGTAACCGCTCCGATCAGCCGCGCGTCTGCATGTGCACAACGAATCAACTCAAGCTGCGGCGCAGTGAGCAATGAGCCGCAGTCGGTAGAAGGGCCTAAAGGGTTTCCCACTGCAGGTCCACCAGATGGAATGATCCCCAGTGCTGGTCCGCCACGTGCGCCTTTCAATCTCGACTTCTCACCACTGAATGAACAAACACCTACGCGTTGGGCTAAGCAGACCATGCAATCTGGTCAAAATACATTTACCTGGCATATTCACGCCGGACATGCGACAACCAAGTGGGAATTTTTCATCACAAAAAGCACCTGGAGTGGCGCCACGACGACGACGCCTTTGAGACGTGAAGATTTCGATCTGACACCATTTTGCACCAGGGTGGATGGCGGTACAAATCCAGGTAACGGCACACAACAATTTAGCTGCAATGTGCCGCAACGCACTGGTTACCACATCATTTTGGCCGTGTGGACCATCGCCGATACTGCCAATGCGTTTTATCAGGTCATTGATGCCGATTTCGGCAATAGTCCCCCTGTAGACCCCCCGCCTGCAGGCGACATTTACAGAATGACAACAGAGGAACAACTACTGACACTCGACGCCAAGGGCGTACGTCTTTCGGAACTGCTGCGTAGCTACCAGGGCGTGCAGATTGTCTTGCCACAAGCTAATGGATGGAACTATTCAACGACATTGCCAACCATTTCCGCCGGCGCGCCCGCCGAAGGACGATTTGTTGAGATCGTCAATAATACAGTCTATAAATTTTACATAAAAGACGCCTCAAATATCCAAAGGGGAGAAGTAGACCCTGGACAGACCATACGGCTGACTGTGGTTGGAAATACTTGGATACCGACGACGCGTTAAAGAAAAATCAATACTGTTAGCGCAATTGGTCATCAAGTGCCAGAAAAAAGCCAGCTAAACGGGATTTCTCGTTTAGCTGGGTTCCCAAGATTACCCCAGAAATTAAACGCGGATGATGCCCCCATGACAGCAAGACTTCTTACTCGCTGCTGGCCCAGCTTACTGACGGTATCTGTTTTGCTAACGCGATAGATAGGGATATCTGTCAGGCCGCGACACCCATGACGCAAGCCGTATTGACTATATTGCGTACTGCTAATACGGCTCAGCACACGGACCGCTTTGATTGACCTATTCCGATGATATCAACGAGTTGCCACGCACTGCGCGACAGCGCGCTGGAGCTGCAAGCGGATCTGATCGGTGTGATCTGCCATAGCCATGAAAAAATGGTTGAATAGATCAATCACTGTCGTACGCAGGATACGCTACCAAAAAGGTGCAAGCATGCCGGAGAACGGTCTCAATCAGACAACAACAAAAATCAACCCAATCAAGCTTGCCCCGCCAACTTGCGCAACACAAACCCCGCCGCCACCAAGCCAAACGACGCCGTCACCACCATGGCCGAACCAAAGCCGGCGCAATTCAAGCCGGTGACGCCGGCATCCTGCTTGTGACCATCGGCATCCACGCCAGCGAGCCCATCAACTGCATCGTCAGTATCGATTTCACAGGCTTCGCCTTCGGGAAAGCGCAACGGTTCGGTCGAAAACACCGCATCAATGCCAAACTTGTTCTTGGTGCCGCGCGGAAAGCCGTGCCAGGCGCGCAGGCGCTTGCGCACCTTGGCCAGCAGTGGCTCTTGCTCGGTGCGACAGAGATCACGGATCTCGATCCTGGTCGGATCAATCTGGCCACCGGCACCGCCGCTGGTGAGCAACGGGATCTTGTGCTCGCGGCAATAAGCAATCAAGGCCACCTTGGCGCGCACATTGTCGATGGCGTCGATCACGTAGTCGAAGCGGCCCACGCCGATCATGTCGGCCACATTGTCGGGCGTGAGGAAGTCTTCCACCTCGGTAACAATGCAAGTCGGATTGATCTGCCGGATGCGTTCATGCAAGGCGCTGACCTTGGCCTTGCCCAAGGTATCGGTCAATGCATGGATCTGGCGATTGACATTGGACTCAGCCAGGTTATCAAGGTCGATCATGGTGATCTTGCCGATAGCGCTGCGCGCCAGTGCTTCGACGATCCAGGAACCGACGCCGCCGACGCCGACCACGCACACATGCGCCGCGCGAAAACGCGCCAGCCCCTGGGCCCCATATAAACGCGCAATACCGCCAAAGCGGCGCTCAAAATCGATGTCGTCAGTGTCTGCAATAAGCATGATGATTCTTCAAATGGAAAACAGGCCGTTTCCGGAGAAACAGCCTGTCAGGACAAACACCCGCGCAGCTTAAACCACAGCGCCGTCGGTCTCGTCCTTGGGCTTGGTCGGCTTGATCAGGTCTTCGCGCTTGACGCCCAGCCACATGGCAATCGCCGCAGCAACGAACACCGACGAATAGATACCGAACAAGATACCGATGGTCAGCGCCACGGCAAAGTAATGCAAGGTCGGGCCACCGAAGATCAGCATCGACAACACCATCATTTCAGTGCTGCCGTGGGTGATGATGGTACGCGAAATGGTGCTGGTGATCGCATGGTTCAACACTTCCGGCGCGCTCAGCTTGCCGTAGCGGCGGTCGCGGAAGGCTTCGCGCACCCGGTCAAACACCACCACCGATTCGTTGACAGAGTAACCGAGCACCGCCAGTACCGCCGCCAGCACGGTCAGCGAGAACTCCCACTGGAAGAACGCAAAGAAGCCGAGAATGATCACCACGTCATGCAAGTTGGCAATCACGGCGGCGACGGCGAACTTCCATTCAAAACGGAACGCCAGGTAGATGACGATGCCGAGCACCACCATGCCGAGCGCCATCAAACCATCATGAGCCAACTCGTCACCCACCTGCGGGCCGACGAACTCAACCCGTTGCAACACCACATCAGGATCTTGCGCCTTGAGCGCCGCGACCACTTGCTCGCTCTGCTGCGTGGCATTGACGCCGCGTTGCGCCGGCAAGCGGATCATCACGTCCTGCGCGGTGCCGAAGCTTTGCACCTGGGTGTCGGTGAAGCCAAGGCCCTCCACCGATTTACGGATGTTCTCGATATTGGCGGGCTTGCTGTAGGCCACTTCCATCACCGTACCGCCGGTGAATTCGATCGAGAAATGCAAACCCTTGCTGAACAAGAAGAACACTGCCAGCACAAATGTCAGCGCCGAGATGATATTGAATATCAACGCGTGACGCATGAAGGGAATATCTTTTTTAATCCGGAAAAATTCCATCGCTTACCTTTCTGTACTGCACCGGCCGAGTCCACTCATGCCCGTGCATCTGATCTTGCCCACCGTGGCAGGCAAGATGCTGTGTTATTTTTTCTTGCCAGCCTTGGGCGCTTCCACTGCAGTACTGCCTGCTTTCCAGATCTGACCGATGGCCAGACTAGTGAGCTTCTTCTTGCGGCCGTACCACAGGTTGACGATACCGCGCGAGAAGAACACTGCCGAGAACATCGAGGTCAGGATGCCCAGGCAGTGCACCACAGCAAAACCGCGGATTGCGCCCGAACCGAAGATCAACAAGGCCAGACCGGCGATCAGGGTGGTCACGTTGGAGTCAACGATGGTCGCCCAGGCACGCTCGAAACCGATGGCAATTGCTGCCTGCGGCGAGTTGCCGTTGCGCAGTTCTTCGCGGATACGCTCATTGATCAGTACGTTGGAGTCAATCGCCATCCCCAGTGCCAGCGCAATCGCGGCAATACCCGGCAAGGTCAGCGTGGCCTGCATGGTCGACAAGACAGCAATGAGCAGCAGCACATTGACCGACAAGGCCAGTGCACTGAACAGACCGAACAACTGGTAGTAGACGATCATGAACACGGCCATGGCAATAAAGCCATACAGCGTCGCGTCAAAACCCTTGCGGATGTTGTCGGCGCCGAGTTGCGGGCCAATCGTGCGTTCTTCGATGATTTCCATCGGTGCCGCCAGGGAACCGGCGCGCAACAGCAAGGCCAGGTCGCTGGCGGCTTCGGCCGAACCCATGCCGGTGATCTGGAAGCGCGAACCGAGTTCGTCACGGATGGTGGCCACGGTCAAGACTTCGCCCTTGCCTTTTTCAAACAAGACGATGGCCATGTTCTTGCCGACCTTGTCGCGTGTGGCGTCGCGCATCTTGCGGCCGCCATCGCCGTTCAAGTCGATGCTCACCGATGGCTGGTGATTCTGGTCAAAGCTGGCCGAGGCGTTGGAGATGTAGTCGCCGGTAATGATCGGGTCCTTGATCAACACCACAGGCGCGCCCTTGCCGATCTTGAACAGCTCTGAACCGAAAGGCACGGTGGCGGTTTCTTCGGTGCCGCGGGTGACTGATTCGTCGACCATGCGCACTTCCAGCGTGGCAGTGCGGCCAATGATGTCCTTGGCGCGCGAGACGTCTTGCACACCCGGCAACTGCACCACGATGCGGTCAGCACCCTGGCGTTGGATGATCGGTTCCGACACGCCCAATTCATTGACGCGCTTGGACAGTGTCGAGATATTTTGTTTGACGCCGTCTTCCTGAGTCTGCTTGAGTGCCTCTGGACGCAAGGTGGCAACCAGCTTCAGGTCTTCACCAGCGCCGCTGTCAGCCAGCGCCAACTCCGGCAGTTGGCCGGCCAGGATGTCGCGCGCCTTGCTGCGGGTATCGACATCGCGGAACAGGATGTCGATCTGGTCGCCGCTACGGTTGATACCGTTATGACGAATATTCTTGTCGCGCAGCACGCTGCGCACACTCGACTGCAATCCTTGCAGACGCTTGTTCAACACTGCCTGCACATCAACCTGCATCAGGAAGTGCACACCGCCGCGCAGGTCCAGCCCCAGATACATCGGGAAGGCATGAATTGCCTGCAACCATGCCGGTGTATTAGGCAACAGATTGAAGGCGACCACATAAGTCGGGTCGGCCGGATCGGTATTGAGGTCTTTTTCCAGCAGGGCCTTGGCCTTGAACTGGATATCGGTGTTGGCGAAACGCGCGCGCACCGAAGGCTGGGCACCACCGTTGTCGAACGCGATGCTCTCTGCCGGGAGTCCGCCTTGTTGCAGCACTTGCTGCACACGATCGGTAATGGCGCTGTCGACCTTGATGGTGGATTTGGCGCTGCTGATCTGCACCGCAGGCGACTCGCCAAAGAAGTTGGGCAGCGTATAGAGCGTGCCGAACAGCAAGGCGATGACGATTAAGACGTACTTCCAGAGAGGATAACGATTCATATTGATTCAGCGTTGATGATGGACATCCGGGCTAGCAGATAAGCAAGGGCGCAGCCGTACCATATGGATCATATGGTTGCGGCGGCGCCCAGGTAAGCCAGGTCGGCCGGAACGATTACAGTCCCTTGAGGGTACCCTTCGGCAGCAAGGTGGTGATTGCTGATTTTTGCACCACGACTTCATTGCCTTCGGACACTTCTACAGTCACGTAGGCATCATTGACCTTGACAACCCTACCCAGCAGACCGCCGGAGGTGACCACTTCGTCGCCCTTGCCGAGCGCGTCCATCATGGACTTTTGTTCTTTTTGACGCTTCATTTGAGGACGAATCATCAAGAAGTACAGCACCACGAACATCAAAATGATAGGCAGGAAACTGGTCAGATTGCCCATAATGCCGGCGGCGCCGGTAGCACCGGTGGTTTGTGCAATTGCATCGGTAATAAACACGTGTCGCTCCAAATGGTTGTTTAAAAGAATAGCCGCACATTCTAGCATTGCGCCGGGCGCTTACCCCATTCCAGACACGCGGGAAACAGCAAAACGCTGGCGCCAGAGCAAAAAAAACCTTGCCAACAAGCAAGCTAGCCTGAACTGCACCGCCAATATGGGGGTAGCTACCCACCTTCTCAAGCAAGCGTTGGCACTATTCTTGTTAATAATATTGTCGCATTGATAACAATTCAGCACTGCGCAGTGCCATCGCGCTAGGAACAGCCTCTAAGACAGACCGATACTCAGCCGTTGCCAGCCAGCCTCAGTCTCGCTGGCGAGCAGTTGACCGGCGACGATCTCAATGGCGCGGGTTTCATCTGCTGGCAGGAAAATCTGCACCTGTGCGGCATCGAGGGTGGCCGGCAGCGGCCCGCTGTGCGTGATCTGTAGCCGCAGGCGGCTAGTATCGCCGCTGACCAGCACGCGCCAATAAGCAGTCATGCCATCACGCCAGGCTTCGGACACACCGTCGTCTTCGACACAACGCCCCTCGATTTCAGCGGTTCCTTGCGGTGGCGTGATGAGGAAGCCACGCTGATCGGCCGGTGCGGCGAAATGCTGGTCGGCCACATTGAGCGGCACCACGCTGCCTTCGCGAATCAGCAGCACTGGCTGATCCCAAGGTGCTGGCAAACTGACCGTCGTGCCGCCATCAAACCGCTGTCCACTCCAATAGGTAATCCAGCGGGCGCCTTCCGGCAGGTAGACGCGCCGCTCGGTCTGCCCGGCCTCGACTACCGAGGCCAGCAACAAGGCGTCGCCGATCATCAAGTCGTCGCCCTCTTCGAAGCAGCGCGGGTCATACGGAAACTCGGTAAAGGTCGGCCGCAACACCGGCTCATAGCTGCAATGCCATTGCCACAACTGGTGATACAAATAAGGGATGAAGCGATAGCGCAACTTGATCAAGGCCGAAATCTGGCCGGTGACGGACGGGTACATCCACGGCTCATTGACGGTGCCATCATCATTCCAGGAGTGAATACTGAAGCGCGGCAAAAAGGCGCCATGCGCCACCCAGCGCACCAGCAGTTCGGGGTCCGGTGCCGGGCCAGCGAAGCCGCCAATGTCGTGGCCGATATTGGAAATACCCGACAAGGCCAATCCCAGCGCCATTTTGATGTTGTAGCGCAAGGTTTCCCACGACGTGCTGTTGTCGCCCGACCAGGTTTGTACATAACGATGCATGCCGACACTGCCCGAACGCGACACCAGGAAGGGCCGCAGTTGCGGTGCATGTTCGCGCTGGGCATCACGCGAGGCGCGCATCATCAGCATGGTGTGCAAGACCTTGGCCTGATGCGCCGGAAACGGTGTACCGAAGCCGTGTGCGATGGCGCGCGTATCCCAGATTTCAAACTCGTTGTTGTCGTTCCAGGTGGCAGCAATGCCATAGTCGAGCAAGGCGCGCTTGACCTGCGACTTCCACCAGTCGATGGTGGCTGGATTGGTGAAATCGAGATAAGCGCCCACCTCATCCCAGAACTGCACCCAGGCCGGTGCACCATCAGCGGTGGCGATCAACAACTGGGCTCGCATGACTTCGGCAAAAGCCGGATGATCCTGCAACAGACAAGGCTTGATGTTGGCGCACAAGGCCACGCCATGATCGGCATAGCGCTGCGTGAAGGCTTTGATATCAGGAAATTTGTCGTGATTCCAGTTGAACACGTAACGCTTGGCGCCGATGGAGGTGTAACCGGACGACAGATGGAAAGAATCGCACAGGATGTCGTGCTCGCGGCATTTGTCGAGAAAACCATTCATGCGCTGCTGGGCATCGGGCGCATCGGTATAGCTCATGGTCGAGCCTGAATAGCCGAGACCGGACTTGGGCATCCAGGCGGGTGTGCCGGTCAGCCAGGTGAAGCGCTTGACAGCGTCGAGCGGTGTATGTGCCGAGGCGATGAAGTAATAGTCGAGATCGCCATGATCGGCAATGAAGTGACGGTAGGCGCCGTGATAGTTATCCAGCTCGCGCCCCATGTCGAAACTGCAATCGGCCAGCGTGTCGTAGAACAGGCCGAAGCCGAGCGCTGCCTGCGGCTGCCAGGTCAGGTAAAACGGAATGTGTTTGTACAGCGGATCGGTAGTGCGTGCGCTATAACCCATGGCATCGATATTGACCATGCGATAGCTGCCGCCGGCCCGATTGAGTGCACCGGCACGCTCACCCAGGCCCAGATAGATTTCGTCGTTACGACGTGCCTTATAGTGATAAATGCGCTGATCCCACCAGCCGAAATTGTAGGCTTGCGTCGCGCGGTCCTCCAGCACCGTGTGCCAGACCCCATCGCGCCACAAGGCCCAACTGCAACGGCCACCCTTGAGCGCAATCTGCAGGCGCACTTCTGCTGTCTGCACGCACAGCATGGTGGCGTCTTGCAGCAGACTGAAAGAGGGCAAGCTATAGCCATTCAGATCGAGCCGGTCACGACCTTCCAGTGCAACATCCTCCTGCCCCGGCGCAACTGCCCAACTGCGCGGCCCGTGGGCCAAGCCATCCGGCAGCACGCGGACGCGGACGATGTCCTGTTCCAGCACGAAAATATCGATCACGGCACCGCTGTCGGCGTGCAGTTGCAGATGGTTGACATCCTGGCGGGCAAGATGAAATTGTGGCGGGTGTAATAGCGAATTCATGAGGTGGTCCTGACGGCGATGTAGAGGCTGTTCACGATCGGTAGTGAGAGGCCATCAGGCTGCGTGTCGCTGCGCAGCGAGTTCCATACGCAAACCCTGGGCATCGAAACAATGCAATTGTGCCGCAGGAAAATCCAGCGACACCAGACTACGCTCCTGCAACTCGGTTTGCCCATTGAGCACGAATTCAAAGCCGCTTTCCGGCCCGGCATCGGCATGCGCGATCTTGCCGCGTACCAGACTGCTGCTGCCCATGCGTTCGATCTGAGTAATCAACAGTGAAATCGCCCCGGCCGCATCTGGCACCACATGCTCGGGACGAATGCCGACGCTATCGGCCCCGACCGGCAATTGCAAACGCTGCGTCAATGCGGTACCGAGCGCAGCAACCGGCAGGAAGTTCATCCGCGGCGAGCCAATGAAGCCCGCCACGAAACGATTGGCGGGACGGTTGTACAACGCCAATGGCGCGCCGATTTGCTCGACCTTGCCAGCGCGCAGCACGACGATCTTGTCTGCCATGGTCATCGCCTCGACCTGATCATGCGTGACGTACACCATGGTGGTGCCGAGCCGGGTGTGCAGATCGCGAATTTCAGCGCGCATCGAAATCCGCAGTTCGGCGTCGAGATTGGACAAGGGTTCGTCGAACAGGAACAGTTTGGGATCGCGCACAATGGCGCGACCGATCGCGACACGCTGACGCTGGCCGCCCGACAATTGCGTCGGCTTGCGCTGTAGCAGCTCTTCCAGACGCAACATGCGTGCCGCTTCACCAACCTTACGGACCACATCAGCCTTCTTCACACCCGAATTGATCAGGCCGAAAGCCATGTTGTCGTACACCGTCATATGCGGATACAGTGCATAGGACTGAAATACCATGGCGCAGCCGCGCTCGGCGGCCGAACGATTGCTGACATCCTCGCCGGCAATCAGAACGCGGCCGGAACTGGCTGGCTCCAGGCCAGAAATCACGCGCAGCAGCGTTGACTTGCCACAACCTGATGGCCCCACAAAGACGACGAATTCACCATCGGCGACATCGAGATCGATACCGTGCAAGGTCGTCGTATTGTCAAAACGTTTGACGACTTGTTGTAACTGCAGTGTTGCCATGCCAACTCCCGACGTAGAACGGTTTGATGTTATTTCACGCCAGCGCTGGCAATACCAGTGGCGATGTATTTTTGCAAAAAGGCGAATACCAGCGTCACCGGCACCAGCGTGATCACCGTCATGGCCAACAGATAATGCCATTCGGTGGTCAACTCGCCCTGGAACGAATTGAGCGCCAACTGCAAGGTGAATTTCTCTGGCTTGGACAACACCAGCAACGGCCACAGAAAGTCATTCCAGCGCCACATCACCGAAAAAATCGCCAGCACCGCCAAGGCCGGTGCCGATAATGGCAAGACAATTTTCCAGTAAATGCGCCATTCGCTGGCATTGTCCATGCGTGCTGCCTCGATCAATTCATCGGGTATCGTCAGCATGTACTGGCGCAGCAAAAACACCCCGGTAGGCGTCGCTACAGCCGGCCAGATCACCCCCCACAGACTATTGAACAAACCCACACCGGAGACGATCAGGAACGCTGGCACCAGAATGATGGTGGGTGGAATCATCAACGTCGCAATGATCAACAGCAGCACTGTTTGCTGCCCGCGAAAACGGTATTTGGACAACGCAAAAGCGGCCATCGAATTGAACAGCAAGGTGATCAAGGTCGCCACCACGGTGATGAACACGCTGTTATTGAGGTTCTGCAAGAAATTGAACTTGGCGAACAAGCCGGTGTAATTGCCGGTGGCGACACTGACTTCACGTACCGGCGTGCGCAGCTTGATATTGATCTTGACTTGCTGCTCGGGGTGGACCGCATCCACCATGGTCGCGATGATGCCGATGCGGCGCAACTCCACCATTTGATGCGGCTTGCCATCGGCCCCTTGCACCAGAAATAGCGGACGCAGTTTTTGCACACCCTGCTCGTCGGCCAGCATCACCATCTTTTGCGTATAGGGCAGTAAAGTCGGTGGAAAGTCACTGATGGCGGCTTCACTCTTGAGCGACGACAACACCAGCCACAGCACTGGCGCAAACATCAGCAACAGTCCCGCAAACAGGTACAAGTAGGTCAACCAGTCGGTCCAGTGCAGCCGCGTGCGACCGCGAGTGCGGGTAAAGAATTGGCGCATGCTAGCGTTCCTGTTTTGATCCGTTTTTTGATCCGTGTTTACCGGCACGGGACAGTTTCAGCTGAATCAGCGTCAACACCAGAATACCGGCGGCCAGCACCAGCGAGGCTGCCGCTGCCAGTCCGTAAAGATGAATCTGTTCGGCAAAGCCAACCTGGTAAATGTATTGCACAATGAAGGTGGTGGCCGATCCCGGCCCGCCGCCGGTCAGCACAAACACTTCATCGAAAATCTGAATCGCCCGGATCAGTGCCAGCACCACCACCACAATCAGATTGGGCATCAGCAACGGAAGCGTGATGCGATACAGGGTGCGCCACGGTGATGCGGCATCCATTTCGGCGGCGTCATAGACCTCACGCGGAATCGCCTGCAGGCCTGCCAGCAGGATCAGCGTATAGAAACCCATATGGGCCCAGATCGAGACAAAAATGACCCAGAAAAACGACCAACCCGAATCGGTCAACCACTCGCGCGAATCGAGTCCGGCCGCCAGCAACCCGGCATTGAGCAAGCCATGCTTTTGCAGTATCCATTTCCACAACAAGGCCACCACCACCGGCGACAACAGCACTGGATAAAAGAACACGCCGCGCCAAAAACTGCGGCCAATGATCTTGCGATTGAGCACCAGGGCCGTCAGCAGCGAAAAGAACATCATCAGGATGACCTGCAGCACCGTGAACTTGCTGGTGTTGCTGATGGCTTTCCAGAACAGGTCTTGATTGCAGGTTGCCAGATCGAAATGATCGCGGCATTCAAACAACAGGGCGAAATTTTCAGTACCGACGAATGGCCGCTGGGATGGCATGATCTGCACCCCGGCGGTCATCGCATAGTGAAAATTGATAATGATCGGCAAGAATGTGAACAAGCCGAAGATGATCAGGTTCGGTGCCACGAACAACCAGGCAATACGGGACAACCCCAACCAGCGCTGACCAAGGCGGAACAGCGGTTCAAACAAATTAAAAAAGCAGCTTGCAATGAAACTCACGACGCCTCCTGGTGCGCCGCAGGCGGTGCCGCGGCATACGCAGCACCAGCCGACGGCAATGCAGCTTACTTGCGGGCTTGCCGCACCGATTCGGCCATATCGCTGGACAAACGCGTCATGGCATCGGCCACACTCATTTCACCGACGATAGCCTGGGTTACCCGCGTCACCGTGGGGAACATCAGCGAGCGATTGTATTGATACCCTTGCAAGCGGTAGGCCAACGGCGACAGTCGTGGAATGTCGGCCGAGAACACTGCCAGTGCTGCCTTGATTTCCGGCGCCGAGTTGTAGTTGACACCCTTTTGCACCAGGCCCATGTGTGCCGGCAGGTTTTCGGTCTTGGCGATCAGCTCGGCATAGTTATCTTCCTGGGCCAGAAAATCGAGGTAGCGCGCCACCTCCTTGGGTGACTTGCTGCCCTTGAGCGCGACCAATGCGGCGCCGCCCGGCATGCCGGAGCAAGCCGCCGGTCCGCAAGGATTGGGCACCACTACCCAGTCGAAATTCTTGCCAATCTGGCTGTTCATGCGGCGAATCTGCCAGGAACCGCTCAGATACATGACAATGCGACCATTCTTGAAGTCTTCAAACGCATCCCGATAGGCCGAACCACCAGCACCGGCCCAGACTTCGCGCGCCATAGTGCCATCCTTGTTCCAGTCGACAAACTTTTGCACGATGGCCCTGTAGCCGTCGTCGACCACCAATTCACCGCTGCCGTTGAAAATCTTGGCGCCATAGCTGATTGCGGGTCCGGCAAAGCGATGACCGGAACGATCCCAGGCCATGGCGGCATCGACCTGGGTCGCCTTGGCGACCTTACGCGTGGCAGCGACCCAGTCATCCCAGGTTGCCTTGGGGCCTGGCATTGGCACATTGGCTTGTTCAAACAAGGTCTTGTTGACATAAGGCCCGGTCACCGTCAGTTGCGACAACAAGCCATAGATACCCTTGTCGCCGGCGCGCGTGCGCATCCAGCTCAGGGTATTGGAGAAATTCTTTTCCCAGTAGTCGCGGTCCTTCAGATAGGGCCCGATGTCCAGGTAGTATTTTGACAAGCCGCCAATCTCGGTCACGCGAGCGATATCGGGACCTTGACCGGATGCCAGTTGCACCGGCAATTGTTCGACCACGGTCTTGTAGGGCACCTTGTCGATGATGATCTTGATGTCGGCATTCTTGCTCTCAAACCGTTTCGACAGTTCGGTCAGCACATCGCATTCGTTACCATCCTGGTAACACATCACCCGCAGTTCTGCGGCTTGTATATTGGCTGCCAGCAAGGACAGGCTCAACAGGGCGCTGCCCATGGCTGTCAGTGCCAGCGCGCGGCGACGATTGGCTTGCGTCATCAACTTGTCTCCATCAGTGTTGGCGCCGCTGAACGGCTGCCGTTTTTATGCTTGGATCATACTCAAAAAAACCATCCGGAGGTGTCGATCCGGATGGTTAACCTCAAGCTATTTTGCAACTTGCTACAACAACAACCGTCAATTAAAAGAAGTGACGGATACCAACCATGACCACAGTCTGGTTACGACCGTTGGAAGGCGTACTGTTTTGCGAATCACCCACTGCAGGCACCGCATTGATGATCGCGCCACTTGCATTGAGGGTCTGCCCCTTGGCCAATTGATACGCTTCCAGGAAATAGAAGGCAGTACGCTTGGACAAGGCGTAGGTTTGCTGCAGTGCCACCTGTTGATAGGCTGCCGCATTGGTGATGCCGTTGGCAGCATTGGCACGGGTGTAGCTATAGCCCGCTGCCAGTGCCAGCGCTGGCGATGCCTGATAAGTGCCGATCACGCCAGCCGTATTGAACTTGGCCTTTTGCGTAAACAGCGAACCAGTACCTGGGTTGTATTGCGCAGTACTCAGGTTGGCGCCGACCATCCATTGGCCAAACGTATAACGCAACGCACCAGCGAGCATGGTCACATTGTTGGCCGAGGAATAGCCGGTGTTGATGGGCGATACGGCAAAGCTACCGGAAGCCGTCGAATTCCAGGTGCTGGCAGAGCCGGAGCCATTGCGCAGGCGTTGATAGCCGACCGCAAAATTCCAGGCATTGATATCCCATTTGGCAGCCAAGCTATAAGTATTGCCGGTGGATACAGCGCCAGCAGTTTCGCCAAAACCATACAGTGCGCTGACTTGCGCGCCGCCGAAGGTTGGCGAAATGTAAGTCACCGAGTTGCTGATGCGCACCGTGGTATCGAGACCATCAACGTCGCCCGGGTGAGCGCCGGTCGCACCGGTGAGCACGCTGGTTGGGCCAATCGCGCCGACATATTGGAAATATGGCGTGTATTGACGACCGGCCAGCACAGTTCCTGCACTGTTACTGGACAAACCGACAAACGATTGACGGTTGAACAGCACGCCCGCCGAAGACATGCTGCCGTCATCTGCATTAAAACCGTTTTCGAGAGTAAACACGCCTTGCAAACCACCGCCCAGATCTTCCGCGCCTTTGAAGCCGATCTTGCTGGCGTTCAAATTGCCGCTACGCATGTAGATGTTGTGCGGACCATTTTGATTGCTGGTGTACACCATGGCTTCATCGACTGCACCGTAGATTGTCACGCTGCTTTGTGCCATGACTGGCATTGCGGCACCTGCGGCTGCGATGGCCATGCCTCCCATTACCCAATTACGTCGTAGTTTCATTTCTTCTCCTCTTTCTTGCTCGGATGATTGCGGTATTGCTCCGCGCTAAATTGACTCCCTCCCGTCGAGACAGGCCGGATTCAAAGCTGTATTCACCAAATCGAAGACGCAACACTCCCCTTGCAGCAAGGCAAGACCAAATCGACTGCATTGCAATCATGCGCCACAAGGAAAGAGATACCGCCGCAGCGACGCTGTCGGCAGACTACCGGGTTACATCAGGCCGCGCCCCAAACGCAACTACTGCAAATACGCAGGGGCGGAAAATCACACACCAAGGTGCCGATGCCGGTATTGATCATTGCTGTCTCCTTCTGGTTAAGGGCGTCCTCTACGGGAGCCTCATTGGGCAAGGCGGCCAGACCAAGCCTGCAATAGTCTTAACGCCATGCTTTTTTAAATTCATTCATGATCCGCTCCAGATGCGCACGCATGGCATCGCGGGCAGCTACCGGATCCCGCGCCACCAGCGCGTCGAAAATCTTTTGATGCTCTTCCAGCGAGGCCTCGCGCAATTGCGGGTCATGAAAATGCTCTTCCAGCTTTTTCCACAACACACCGCGCAACTGATCCCACATGGCCGTGACCACTTGCGCCATGACACTGTTGCCACTGGCTTCGGCCAGGCGCACATGAAACATGCGGTCATCGTTTTCGTTGGCGACCTTGGCCTGAAAGTTGCGTCCCATGGCTGCCAGTTGCGCATAAATCTTGTCGATGTCGGCATCGGTGCGGTTCTGCGCCGCCAATGCCGCCACTTCAGATTCGATCACCCAACGTGCGCGCAACAGCTCGAACGGTCCAGCGCCCCCATCGGGCACAAAGCTAACCGGCTTGGTCGCCGCATCGCACACATAAATCCCGGACCCGCCACGCACTTCCACCAAACCCTGCACTTCCAGCGCAATGATGGCTTCGCGCACCGAGGTACGGCTGATGTCGAAGCGGTCGGCCAGGCTGCGCTCCGACGGCAAGCGCTCACCAGCCTTAAATTCGCCATCGAGTATCAAATCGGCAATCTGTTCGGCCAATCGCTGGTAGGAGCGCTCCGGCGCTGCAACTGTTTCCAACGACTCCGAACGTGCTGCTTTCTTGCTGCTTTCATCCAATTTCGCGGCTGCTGATCGAGTCTGACGATCTGCCATAACACCCTCTTTTTCGACTGTAAATTGGTCTACCACTGTATAGAAAAGCAGCCTTCAAAGCAATCATCGGACAACCAATTTTGAGGATGGTCGCATTTTGGTCTAACCATGTCAATATTTGACTAGACCAATATGTGGCTTAATAACAAATATCCATATATAACAAATAGATACGACCACCTTCAGCTAACAATAACTGCATATAATTGGTTGGACCAATTTGCCAGTTAGGCCCCAAAGCTAGCTCAGTTATGCCCGCCATCGACACGATTATGGCTGTCACGTTAGAATCCCCCACCGAGTGCAGCAGGCCTCACCAGAGTGAGACCCTGGCCCGACGCCGCTGCGCGGCATTTTTTCCTGGAAGCAGATAAAAACTCACTATGACTACTCCACAAGCCTGGTTCATCGGCGAATGCATGATTGAACTCAAACCCGCGCAAGCTGGCGACGCCCTGCAGGCAATGCCGCGCGCGATGACGCAATCGTTTGCCGGCGATGTCTACAACACGGCGGTCTACTTCCAGCGCCTCAGCAATGACAGCGCGCATAGCCAATTCATCTCAGCCACCGGCGACGACAGTATCAGCGCCTCATTGCGCGCCGAAATTAGCCGCCAGAACCTGCACACCGAATTGATCGCTACCACGCCCAACGCCTTGCCGGGCTTGTACTGGATCGAAACCACCGCAGCCGGCGAACGTTCATTCATGTACTGGCGTCAGCAATCGGCGGCACGCACCATGCTCGATATCGCCCATGCTGAACACCTGCAACAGCAAGTCGGGCAATGCCGTCTGCTGTATTTTTCGGGCATTACCTTGGCTATTCTTGATGATGCGCGTCGTCAGCGTTTGCTGGACCTGGCAGCGAGTGTGCGCGCCCAAGGCGGCTGGGTGGTGTTCGACAGCAACTACCGGCCACGTCTGTGGCAAGCGCGCAGCGATGCGCTGCATTGGACCAATCTGGCGCTGGCGCAGGCCAGCCATGTACTGGTGACGCTCGATGACGAAACCGCCTTGCACGGCGACCTCGATGCCCAAGCCTGCCTGCAACGCAACCGCAATGCAGGCGTCGGCGAAGTGGTCGTCAAATTGGGAGAGCAAGGCTGCCTGGTACTGGCCAGCGACATGGAAGAGCCACAGCCGGTGGCAACGCAAAAAGTACAGGCCGTCGACACCACGGCAGCGGGCGACTCATTCAATGCCGCTTATCTGGCAGCACGTCTGCAAGGCGCATCGGCCACTGCCGCTGCCGCCGCAGGCTGCACGCTGGCCGCCTGCGTGGTCACGCATCCGGGCGCCATCATCCCATTACAGGCCATGCCTGCTTGAAACGGATCAGACGCCGCGTGCGCGGTCCTGCTGGAACTTGGTGACGAACTGACTAAACTGGCCGGCCTCGATAGCGGGCCGGATTTCCTTCATGATCTGCAGGTAGTAATGCAGATTGTGAATGGTGTTCAAGCGCGCACCAAGAATTTCGCCGGTGCGGTGCAAATGATGTAGATAGGCGCGCGAGAAATTCTTGCATGCATAGCAATCGCAGGTTTCATCGAGCGGCTTGGTGTCTTCCTTGTAGCGCGCATTTTTGATCTTGATATCGCCAAAACGGGTAAACAGCCAGCCATTGCGCGCATTGCGCGTGGGCATCACGCAATCGAACATGTCGACGCCATTGGCCACACCCGCAACCAGATCTTCCGGCGTCCCAACCCCCATCAGATAATGCGGTTTGTCAGCAGGCAAACGCGGACCGATATGCTCCAGCACGCGCATCATGTCTTCCTTCGGCTCACCCACCGACAGGCCGCCGATGGCAATGCCGTCGAAGCCGAGTTCATTGAGCCCGGCCAGCGATTCGTCACGCAGGGTTTCAAACATGCCTCCCTGGACGATACCGAATAAAGAATTCGGATTTTCGCCACTCTGGAATTCGTCACGCGAACGCTTGGCCCAGCGCAAGGACATGCGCATCGATTGCGCCGCCTCGACTTGGGTCGCCGGGCGACCGTCGATTTCATACGGCGTACATTCGTCGAACTGCATCACGATGTCGGAATTGAGTACACGCTGAATCTGCATCGACACTTCCGGCGACAGGAACAGCTTGTCGCCATTGATCGGTGAGGCAAAGTGCACGCCCTCTTCGGTAATCTTGCGCATCTCACCGAGTGAAAACACCTGAAAGCCGCCAGAGTCGGTCAGGATGGGCTTGTCCCACCCCATGAAGTCATGCAGGCCGCCGAACTTGTCCATCACGTCCAAACCTGGCCGCAGCCACAGATGGAAGGTGTTGCCGAGGATGATCTGGGCGTCGATTTCCTTGAGTTCCAGCGGCGACATCGCCTTGACCGAACCATAGGTGCCAACCGGCATGAAGATCGGCGTCTCGACCACGCCATGATTCAGTTTGACGCGACCGCGGCGGGCATTGCCGTCGGTATTGAGCAGGGTAAATTCAAGCATGATAGTCACAGGTAAGTAGCATGGCATCGCCATAGCTGAAGAAACGATATTGCTGCTCGATCGCGTGCGCATAAGCGGCGCGGATATGTGCATAGCCGGCAAACGCCGACACCAGCATCAGCAGCGTCGATTTGGGCAAATGGAAGTTGGTGATCAGACGATTGACCGTCTTGAAGGTATAGCCGGGCGTGATAAACAGCTTGGTATCGGCGCTACCGGCCTGCAAACTGCCCGACTGCGAGGCCGACTCCAGCGCCCGCATGCTGGTGGTACCGACCGCCACCACGTTGCCACCGGCAGCCTTGACCGCGGCCACCCGTGCGACCGTCTCGGCGCTCACGGTGTACCACTCGCTATGCATATTGTGTTCGGCCAGATTTTCCACCCGCACCGGCTGGAACGTGCCAGCGCCAACGTGCAAGGTCACGAAAGCGTGCTCGATTCCCCTGGCTTGCAAAGCCGCCAGCAAGGCTTGATCGAAATGCAGACCTGCGGTCGGTGCCGCCACGGCCCCCGGCTGCTTGGCGTAGACGGTCTGATAGCGCGTCTCGTCGTAGGCATCGGCGGCATGATCGATATACGGCGGCAACGGCAAGCTGCCATATTGATCGAGCAACGCAAAGACATCCGACGGAAATTGCAAAGTGAAAAATTCACCAAAACGCTCACCCACTACCACCTCAAAGGCATCGGCCAGACGCATGCGGGTGCCGGCCGGCGGCGACTTGGAGGCACGCACCTGGGCGTGCACGGTACGATTGTCGAGCACCCGTTCGACCAATACCTCAACCTTGCCGCCACTGGCCTTGACGCCATAAAAGCGCGCCTTGAGCACGCGCGTGTCGTTGAACACCAACAAATCGCCAGGTGCCAGCAAATCAACGATGTCGGCAAAGCGGCGATCAGTCAGTGTCGCGCCATCGACCTGTAACAGGCGCGAAGCACTGCGCTCGGGCAGCGGCGTCTGCGCAATCAGCGCGGGCGGCAAGTCGAAATCGAAATCAGATAATGAGTACATGGAAAATCAATAAAGAAGCAGTAAGACTATTAATACTGTGATTATTCACAGTAAAATAAGGCCGAACCCTCTATTTTACGCTTTCTCGCCACCCACACCTCCGTTGCATGCCCGCTCAGACGAAAAAAGCCCACGTTGACGACGCCAAGCTGCTCAAAGCCAAAGGCCGCAGCCAGCCTGCCCGCCCCACCTTAAGCGCCGCCCAGAAAAGCGCCAACCAGTTGCTCAAGCTAGGCTTGCGTACCGATATGGACCTGGCGCTGCATCTGCCAATGCGCTACGAAGACGAAACCCAGGTCATGAGCATCCATGAGGCCAGCCTGCGCGGCACGCAGGTGGTGCAGGTCGAAGGTGTGATCAGCGTGTCCGACATTCAATACCGGCCGCGCCGCCAACTCGTGGTGACCATGGCCGATGATAGCGGCCAACTGGTGCTGCGTTTTCTCAATTTTTACGGCAGCCAGACCAAACAACTGAGCGAAGGTGTGCGCATCCGCGTGCGCGGCGAATTGCGCCATGGCTTTTTCGGCGCCGAAATGGTCCATCCGAGCTACAAGGTAGTGCTCGAAGGCGCACCGCTACCGACCTCGCTAACGCCGGTCTATCCGGCCGGCGAAGGCCTGTCGCAAGCCTATCTGCGCAAAGCCATCGCTGGCGCGCTCACGCGCATCGATTGGCAAGACACCTTGCCGGCCACGCTGCTGACAGAACTGAAGCTCGATCCATTTGAAGCCGCAGTACGCCTGTTGCACAATCCACCGACCGAGGTTGACGAATATGCGCTGACGGAGCGCTCGCACCCGGCCTGGATCCGCATGAAGTTCGATGAACTGCTGGCCCAGCAACTCTCGCTCAAGCGCGCCCAGAACGCCCGGCGTGCACGCACCGCCTGTGCGCTACCGACCGTGGGCAAAATCTCCAAGGCCTTCCTCAAGCAATTGCCGTTCAAGCTGACAGCCGCGCAGCAGCGCGTGCTCGATGAAATTCGTCACGATCTGCGCGAATCGTTTCCGATGCAACGGCTACTGCAAGGTGATGTCGGCAGCGGCAAGACCGTGGTTGCTGCACTGGCGGCAGTGCAAGCGATCGATAGCGGCTTTCAGGCGGTGCTGATGGCGCCGACCGAAATTCTCGCCGACCAGCATTTCCGCAAGATTGCCGCCTGGATGGAACCACTTGGCGTCGAAGTCGCCTGGCTCACCGGCAGCCTCAAGAAAAAGGAAAAAGCCGCCGCCAATGCCCGCATCGAATCGGGGGCAGCACGACTGGTGATCGGCACCCATGCGCTGATTCAAGATAGCGTCCAGTTTGACAAACTGGGTCTGGTGATCGTCGATGAGCAACATCGCTTCGGCGTCGGCCAGCGCCTGGCCTTGCGCAACAAGGCGACCGATCCGAACAGTAACGACACTGCGGCACACACCGTGCCGCATCAACTGATGATGTCCGCCACGCCGATTCCGCGCACCTTGGCCATGACCTATTACGCCGACCTAGAAGTCTCGGTGATCGATGAACTGCCTCCCGGCCGCACGCCGGTGGTCACCCGTACCATCGACCAGAATCGCCGCGAAGAAGTGATTGCACGCGTGCACGCGGCGGCGCAGGAAGGCCGTCAAGTGTATTGGGTGTGCCCGCTGATTGAAGAGTCGGAAGCGCTGCAACTGCAGACTGCCACCGACACTTATGCAATGCTGGCCGAGGCGCTGCCGGACCTGCATATTGGCCTGGTACACGGACGCCTGAAACCGGCCGAAAAAAAGGAAGTCATGGATGCCTTCAGCGCCGGTCAGATTCATGTGCTGGTGGCGACCACCGTGATTGAAGTCGGTGTCGATGTTCCCAATGCGTCCTTGATGGTGATCGAACATGCCGAGCGTTTCGGCCTGTCGCAACTGCATCAGTTGCGCGGCCGCGTCGGTCGCGGTGCTGCTGCCAGCGCCTGTATCCTGCTCTACCAAAGTCCGCTTGGCGGCACTGCCAAGCAAAGATTGATGACAATGCGCGAAACCGCCGACGGCTTTGAAATCGCCCGCCGCGACCTGGAAATCCGCGGTCCCGGCGAGTTCCTCGGCGCACGCCAGTCGGGCGAAGCGCTATTGCGTTTTGCCGATCTGGCGACCGATCAATGGCTAGTAGAAAAAGCGCGCAATCTGGCGCAGACCTTGTTGCAGAGCGAGCCCGCGATTGTCGGTAGCCATCTTGAACGCTGGCTCGGTGGGCGCGAGGACTTCCTCAAGGTATGAGCGCGCGCCTTACCTGAAGGTACGCAAATACGCCAGCAAATTGCTCAATTGCTGCTCATCGCTGATACCCCAAAACCGCATCTTGGTGCCTGGCACCAGATCGCTGGGACCTTTGAGAAAGGCCCGCAGTTTATCCTCAGTCCAGACGATATGTGAATTCTGCAGTGCGGCCGAATATTTGTAATCCTTGCTGCTGGCGGCTGGTCGGCCGATGATGCCATTGAGTTGCGGACCGAAGCCAGCACGCGCTGAAGGCCCGACCTGATGGCAACTGGCACATTTATTGAAGGCTGACTTGCCGGCCGCGACATCACCTGCGGCATGCGCCGGTAGCGCACCAGCAGTCAAACTCGCCAGCAAAGCCAACGGGCGACAGCAATGCTGCCACGTCCTTGTTCCGGTGCTAGTTCTTTTAGCCATCCCCGACACGGCAATCCCGCCTTTTCCAATGAAAACGGCACAACTTTACCATGCATACCAAGGCCAGCATGGGCCTTGCAAATGCGCTATAGTCAGCCCATATCAGCTCGCATTCACCCAAATGACACTCACCGAACTCAAGTACATCGTCGCCGTGGCGCGGCAAAAACATTTCGGCCATGCCGCCGAAGCCTGCTTCGTGGCGCAGCCGACCTTGTCGGTCGCAATCAAGAAGCTGGAGGATGAACTCGGCGTGATCATTTTCGAACGCGGCGGCACCGAAGTTTCGGTCACGCCGCTGGGTGCACAAATCGTCGCGCAGGCCGAACGCGTGCTAGAACAAACTGCCGCCATCAAAGAAATCGCCAGCCAGAACAAAGACCCGCTGTCGGGTCCGCTGCGCCTTGGCATCATTTACACCATCGGCCCCTACCTGCTGCCTTCGCTGGTCAAGACCATGATCGCGACCGTGCCGCAGATGCCCTTGATCCTGCAAGAAAACTTCACGACGCGCCTGATCGAATTACTGCGTCAGGGCGAACTCGATGCTGCCATCATGGCGCTGCCATTTCCCGAGCATGGGCTGGTAGTCCAGCCTTTGTACGATGAAGAGTTTGTCATTGCGCTGCCCAAACATCACAAATGGGCCGAGCAAAAGGAAATCAGCGCCAAGGATCTGAAGACCGAAACCATGCTGTTGCTCGGCAATGGTCATTGCTTCCGCGATCAGGTATTGGAAGTGTGTCCGGAAATGTCGCGTTTTTCGACTGCCGGCGACGGCATCGCACGCACCTTCGAAGGATCATCGCTGGAAACCATCCGCCATATGGTCGCCTCCGGCATCGGCATCACCGTGCTACCGCAGGCGTCGGTACCGGACATGCATGCCAAGGACGGCATGGTGCGCTATGTACCGTTTACCAAACCGGTGCCATCGCGTCGCGTGGTGATCGCCTGGCGCAAGAGCTTCACCCGCCATGCTGCCATCGACGCGGTGCGGCAAGCGATCCTGTCCTGCGCCCTGCCGGGCGTGACCATGTTGCACGATGCCGCACTGAGCGAAGGCTAAAGCTGCCCGCCTGCCAAGCTGGTGGCAGACATCGTGTGTCCCATCGAACTATTGCACGCTGCAGCCATCACTGCTAATACGCACCATCAAACAGCGCGCAGCCATCCTCTGGAGAACCCGCATGAGCCAACCCCAATACACCCTGTACGTCGACAAGCAATTCATCAGTCCGTACGCCATGTCAGCCTTTGTCGCATTGACGGAAAAAAATATTCCGTTCGCATTGCAAACCATCGACCTGGCATTGCGGCAAAATCGCGAGGCAGTCTATGCCGGTCTGTCGCTGACACAGCGTGTACCGACCTTGATCGATGGCGCATTTCGTTTATCGGAATCGACTGCAATTGCCGAATATCTGGAAGAGCGCTTTGCCGCCCCCACGCATGCGCCGCTTTATCCACCTGACGCACAGCAACGTGCCAAAGCGCGCGAGATTCAGGCCTGGCTGCGCAGCGACCTGGCCAGCATCCGGCAGGAACGTCCTACCGAGGTGGTATTTTTTGCCGAACAACGCCTGCCTTTGTCGGACGATGCCCAGATTGCCAAGACCAAGCTGGTCGCTGCCTGCGAGACCTTGCTGGGTGATGGCGCAGAACATTTGTTTGGCACTTGGTGCATCGCCGATACCGATCTCGCGCTGATGCTCAAGCGGCTGCTGCGTAACGCTGACCAGATGCCACCGAAACTGGCGGCCTATGCCGAACGGCAATGGCAACGGCCAGCGGTACAGCAATGGTTGCAACTGGTGCATCAGGCCCAACAAGCTGACGCTTGATCTGCGCTGACCGTCCGGGTGCGCCGGGTACATTCTGGCGCTGACAGCATTCATCACCAATGCAAAAAACAGGAGAATCCATGTCCAGCCGTTCAAACCGCCACTTCAAGCTTGGTCTGCGGCTGTTCAGCATGGTTGCTGCCGTTGCGGTGCTGCACCAGCCAGTTGCGCTGGCGCAAACGGTCACGCCATTACGGCTGATCAATGAATATCCGGCCACGTCGATCACGGCCAGTGCCGATCTACAGTTTGCTGCGAGCGTAAAACAATTGTCGAACGGTGCAATCAACGTGAGTACCTTGCAAGAGAGTGCCAATCCCTACAAGGGCAAGGATCAGGTCAGCGCCGTGCACGATGGCAAGGTCGAAATCGCCACGCTGTTTTCCGGCATCCTGGGTGGCAGCGATTCATTCTTCCTGCTGTCGTCGCTGCCATTCATGGTCGATGATTTCGAACAGGCGCAGAGCCTGTTCAACTGCTCCCGACCGGAACTGGAACGCCATCTGAGCGCGCTCAATCTGCATCTGCTGTATGCCACGCCGTGGCCGCCATCGGGTATCTGGTCGGCCCAGCCGTTGCCGGATCTGGCTGCGCTCAAGGCACTCAGTATTCGTACCTACGACGACAACAGCCGTGGCGTGTTTCAGCGCATCGGCGCGACCAGCATCAATCTGCCGTTTTCGGCGGTAGGGGCCAAGCTCACCAGCGGCGAACTCAATGCCGTGCTATCTTCGGGCGACGGCGGAGCCGGCAATCGTTTATGGGAACATTTGCCCAATTTCACCGCAATCAGTTATGCCATTCCGCTGAGCTACACCATCATCAACGTCGATATCTGGAACGGCTTGACGCCAGCCCAGCAGGCCACCCTGACGCAAGCCGCCAAGAACACCAGCGATGCCAGCTGGGCCTCGGTCAAGAGCCGCATTGCCGACAACTATGCGCGCATGCGCGAACACCAGATGCAACTCAATTTGCAACCGGCCGCAGCGATCCGTCAGACGCTGCGCCAAGCCGGTAATGAACAGACTGAAAGCTGGTGGCAACAAGGCAGCAACAACACAATTCGCAACAGTTGTGCCGCATCGATCCATTAATCCATAGGAGCCCGCCATGCCTAGCAAGGAAACCCTGGAACGCTTCATCGCACACGTCGAAGCCAACCAACATATTGAAGCGGTCGAGGCGTTCTATACCGAAGATTCGACCATGCAGGAAAATGGCGAGCCGCCACGCTTTGGCCGCGATGCCCACATCGCCAATGAGCGCCGGGTCATGGCGCGGGTCAAGTCACTCAAATCGAAGTGCGTACGCCCGGTATTCGTGGAGGGTGACAAGGTGGCCATACGCTGGATCTTCCATTTTGAATGGCTTGATGGCACCGTCACGCATATGGAAGAAATTGCTTATCAGCGCTGGGAAGGCGAACATATCGCCGAAGAAAAATTTTTCTACGACCCGGCCCAACGGGTGCCGGTCGTCGAAGAAAAATATTGATGAGACTGGTCAGCTAGAGAGCAAGCGGCAGATTCAAAACAAATCGATCTCGCCGCCGATTGCCGACTTCTTGGCCAGCTTGCTGGCATAGTCGCGCTCTTTCGTCTCCAGCACGGTGTCGGTGCTTTTGAGCTTCTTGACCATCACCTTGCCGGTGCGCGGAAAATAATGCACCTTGCGCGGCCAGATATCGTTGAGATCTTCAGCGACCACGCGTATGCCTTCCACGCGCAGGTAATCCTTGACGAATTTGGCATTGCGCTCGCCCACATTGATCGCGTTGAACCCGCGTAAAACGGCACCGCCGCCAAACACCTTCGATTCCAGATTTTCACGCTTGGCGCCGGCCTTGAGCAATTCATTGATCAAGATTTCCATGGCGTAAGTACCGTAACGCGCCGACGAAGAAATCGGGCTATCAGCATCGCTGCCGCCATCCGGCAACATGAAATGATTCATGCCGCCAACACCGCTGACGCGGTCGCGAATACACGCCGAAACGCAAGAGCCCAGCACGGTCACGATCATCATATCGTGATGGGTGTAATAATATTCGCCTGGCAAAATCTTTGCCGTATCGCAATTGAAGTTGCGGTCGTGATAGACGTGCGATGCAAACTGTTCGGTGTTCGTATTCATCGTTTTTTTCCTGTGCCGGCATGGGGTCCGATTCGTTTTTCACGACATATCAACTCTGCTCGATATTGGCATTTTGTTAAATATGTTGCAATGAGTTTAGCGATTCAAACACCATACATCTATAGGGGAATCCCTTATAGATGCGTCGCAACAACGCCCGCTCCACAAAGTTGCCGCAAGGCTTCAGCGCGACCGCATTTTTCTTGCGGGAGATCAATAATGAGGCCCACACACTCGCGACAAAATCTCCATACAATCCGCATTCTTCAGATACGACAACGGCGCCATCTGGCGCCGTTGTCGTTGAGCATGCTCACCGCAGATTATCAGTCGATGCGATGCGTCGTCTGCGGATCAAACCAATGCACGGTGGATGGCTCAAAGCCGGCCGTCACGGTTTGACCGGTGGCGACCTCGGTACTGGCAGGACAACGAACGACCATACCTTGACCACCGCAACGCGTATGCACCAGTAACTCCGCACCGAGCGCTTCGACCAGGTCAACTTCCAACGTCAAACCGGGATGCCCCAGTTGCAGATGCTCCGGACGAATACCCAGAATCCGCGCACCGGCACCAGCACGCGCACCTTGTGCCGCCGCTGGCAGGTTCACGCTGCTGCCATCGTCGAAAGTGAAACGATCACCTTCGGCATTGAGCTGGCCATTGAGCAAGTTCATCGGCGGCGAACCGATGAAGCTGGCGACAAAGGTCGTGGCTGGCTTGCCGTAGACTTCGGCGGAAGTCCCAATCTGCTCGGCACGGCCCTTGTTCATGACGATCATGCGCTGACCCAGTGTCATCGCCTCGACCTGATCATGCGTGACGTACAGGCTGGTGGTGCGCAAGGCCTTGTGCAGCTTTTGAATTTCCAGACGCATTTGCACGCGCAGCTTGGCATCAAGGTTCGACAGCGGTTCGTCGAACAGGAACACCGCCGGCTTGCGCACAATGGCGCGTCCCATCGCGACACGCTGACGCTGACCGCCCGACAATTGACGCGGCGTGCGCTCCAGCAGCGCGCCCAGTTCGAGAATCTGCGCCGCACGTTGCACGCGGGTCTCGATCTCGGCCTTCGGCAAGCCCTGAATCTTCAGACCGTAGGCCATGTTTTCGTAGACGCTCATGTGCGGATACAAGGCGTAGTTCTGGAACACCATGGCAATATCACGCTCTTTCGGCTCCAGATTGTTGACCACGCGGTCGCCGATCATGACTTCGCCCGAACTGATTTCTTCCAATCCCGCCACCATGCGCAGCAGCGTCGATTTGCCGCAGCCGGAAGGACCGACCATGACGATGAACTCGCCGTCTGCGATATCGATATCGATGCCATGAATCACATCGACTGCTTTAGGGCCTTTGCCGTAGGTCTTCTTGACCTGTTTCAGATGAATTTTTGCCATGTTTATTTTTCGGAATCGACCAAACCTTTAACGAACCACTTTTGCATGACCACAATGACCAAGCCCGGCGGCAACATTGCCAGTACCATCGTCGCCATCACCATATTCCATTCCACTGCCGAGTCACCGCCGGAAATCAGCGTCTTGATGCCGATGCCGATCGGATACATGGATTGATCTGTTGCCACCATCAACGGCCACAAGTATTGATTCCAGCCGTAGATGAACATGATCACGAACAAGGCAATCACATTGGTGCGCGACAACGGCCAGATCACATCCTTGAAAAAGCGCAACGGTCCGGCACCATCGATGCGGGCCGCTTCTGCCAATTCGTCCGGCACGGTCAGGAAGAACTGGCGGAACAAGAACGTGGCGGTAGCCGATGCAATCAGCGGCACCGTCAAGCCGGCATACGAATTGAGCATGCCGAAGTCGGAGATGACTTGATAGGTAGAGGTGATGCGCACCTCCACCGGCAACATCAAGGTCACGAAGATCATCCAGAAGAAAATCCCGCGTCCACGGAAACGGAAGTAGACCATGGCAAACGCCGACAGCATGGAAATCGAGATCTTGCCGATCGCAATCACCAGCGCCGTCACCAGACTCACCCACAGCATGCGCGACACCGGCGGCGATGACACCTGGCCCGAGGCGCCTGCGGTCAGCACGGTGCGGTAGTTGTTGATCATTTCCGTACCCGGCATCAGCGACAGTGGCGACGTGGCCGATTGCTCGGCGGTCTGGGTGCTGGCAACGAAGGCCACATACAACGGGAAAATGACGATGAGGGCACCGATAATCAATACCAGGTGACTGATCGCATCGAGGATGGGGCGGCGTTCTATCATGCGCGCACCTGTTGCGATTGGCTCTGAATCAAGTTATGCATACTGCACCTTCTTTTCAACGTATTTGAATTGCACCACAGTCAACAGGATCACCACGAACATCAACACCACCGACTGCGCCGCAGAACCGCCCAGATCACCGCCCTTGAAGCCGTCGGTAAAGACCTTGTAGACCAGAATCTCGGTGTCCTTGCCGGGGCCGCCGTGGGTGGTTGCTTCCACAATCGCAAAGGTATCGAAAAACGCGTAGACGATATTGACCACCATCAGGAAGAAAGTGGTCGGCGAAATCAACGGGAACACAATGGTGAAGAAGCGCTTAACCGGACCGGCGCCATCAATGGCAGCCGCTTCGATGAGCGACTTCGGAATCGATTGCAGACCGGCCAGGAAGAATAGGAAGTTATAGCTGATCTGCTTCCAGATGGCGGCGATGACGATGAGGATCATGGCGTGGTTGCCATTGATCATGTAATCCCAGGGAATACCGAGCCAGGCCAGCACATGCGAGATCAAACCCAGCGATGGACTGAGCAGGAAACTCCACAACACCCCGACCACGACCGGCGACACCGCATACGGCCAGATCAGGAAGGTCTTGTAAAGCGAGGCGCCTTTGCTGACGCGATCGGCGAAGACCGACAACATCAGCGCAATGCTCATGCCGCAGACGGCCACCAGAATCGAGAAGATGGCAGTGGTCTGGAACGAAGCCAGATAGGTCGGATCGGCGAACAAGGTCTTGAAGTTGTCAAACCAGACAAACTCCGAGTAGCTGCCGAACGCATCCTGCAGTAAGACCGACTGATACAAGGCCTGCACTGCCGGCCAGAAGAAAAACAGTATCGTGATCAGAATCTGCGGGGCGACCAGCGCATACGGCAACCAGGATGATGTAAAACGTGCGCGTTTTTCCACGATGAATCAGGTCCCTAAAAATGCCACGGTTGGTTTCAACAGGGCAATCGTGCAAACGATTACATGTTGCACGAACAATAAATCAGCTCATGTAAAAAAAGAAGCGCCCCGGAACACGTGCGGGGCCAGAATGATTGCTGCATTGACATACATCTCGCCAGCGGCACAACCGAGGCTGCGCCGCTGGCATCGTGCTGCTTACTTGTTGGCTTTTTCGAAACGCACCAGCAATTCGTCACCGCGCTTGGTCGCGCTGTCGAGCGCTTCCTTGGCCGTCTTCTTGCCGGACCAGACGTTTTCCAGCTCCTCGTCGATCACGGTACGGATCTGTGCGTAGTTGCCCAGACGCAGACCGCGCGATTTCTCGGTGGTCTTGACGATCATTTGCTTGACCGCGACATCGGTACCAGGATTACGCTCGTAGAAACCAGACTTCTGGGTGATTTCATAGGCGGCCTTGGTCACAGGCAGATAGCCGGTTTCCTGGTGCCATTTGGCTTGTACTTCTGGCTTTGACAGGTAAGTGAAGAATTTTGCCACCCCCTTGTATTCGTCGGCCTTCTTGCCACCCATGACCCACAGCGATGCGCCGCCGATCATGGTGTTTTGCGGCGCGCCGGCGACATCACTGTAATACGGCAGTGGTGCCACGCCGAACTTGAACTTGGCGTTCTTGCGGATATCCGCGTACGCCGATGACGAACCGGTGATGATCGCGCATTCGCCGGCATTGAACTTGGCGTTGGCTTCATCCTTGCGGCCAGCGTAGATGAACAGACCTTGCTTGGCCCAGTTGGACATGTCTTCGATATGGCGCACTTGCAGCGGGCCATTCAATTTCAGACGCGCATCAAGACCGTCGAAACCGTTGTTCTTGGTCGCCAATTCGGTGTTGTGCCAAGCCGAGAACGACTCCAGTTGCACCCATGACTGCCAGGTTGTGGTGTAAGGACAGGCCGTGCCGCTGGCCTTGATCTTGGCAGCCATGCCGACGAATTCCTGCCAAGTCACTGGCGGCTTGTTTGGATCCAGGCCAGCCTTGGCGAACAAGTCCTTGTTGTAGAACATGGTCGTCGTCGAGCTGTTGAACGGGAACGACATCATCCCCTTGGCAGTCGAGTAGTAACCGGCCACGGCAGGAACGTAGGCGTTCTGGTCGAACTTTTCACCGGCTTGCTGCATGACTTCGTAGACCGGCTTGATGGCACCCTTCGAATAAATCATGGTGGCAGTACCGACTTCAAAAATCTGCAGAATGTTTGGTGCATTACCGGCGCGGTATGCAGCGATCGCAGCGGCCATCGATTCGTCGTAAGTACCCTTGTAGACCGGCAACACGCGATAGTCGGATTGGCTCTTGTTGAATTCTTCCGCCATGGCATTGACGCGTTCATTGAGCGCACCGGTCATGGAATGCCACCAGGTGACGTCGGTGACGGCATACGCCGAGTTGGTCATCAGTGCCAGCGCAGCAGCAGCGGCAGCGGCTTTCAAATGCAGTTTCATTAAGTGGTTCCTCCGAAAATGGTGACCGATGTTAGCAAGTCATTGTGACTGTCTCGTTACACGGGTCGTACATTAACGTCTAATCTGAGCAATCGCAAATAATTTTGTCAATTTACGGGAAAAGCGCGCCGTACGGGCCTGTAGCCATTTTTTATTGTACGTTTGTTCACGTTTTGAGGCTTTTCTGCACAAGCGTTCAGCGCATCCGGATCAATCGGATGGCGCCCACTTCGGCCACGCTTGATACGCAGTCACAGCCAGCGGCCAAGAGCAAAAACCGTTCATAATGTCGCTTTTCCATTTGCGCTAGCGACAACTGACATGAACCGGCTGATCCTCTATGCACGTCTGGTGCGCATGCACAAACCGATCGGCATCCTGTTATTGCTGTGGCCCACCTTGATGGCACTCTGGCTGGCCTCGGATGGTCATCCGGACTGGCATATCCTGCTCATCTTCACGCTGGGCACCATATTGATGCGCTCAGCCGGGTGCGCCATCAATGACTTTGCCGACCGCGATTTCGACCGTCATGTCAAACGCACGGTCGACCGGCCGCTCACGGCGGGCAAAATCAAAGCCTGGGAAGCGGTCATGGTGGCGGCAGTGCTGGCGCTGCTTTCCTTCCTGCTGATTGTGCCGCTCAATGGCCTGACCAAACAGTTATCGCTACTAGCGCTGATCGTGGCCGGTAGTTATCCCTACTTCAAGCGCTTCTTTGCGATTCCGCAAGCCTATCTGGGCATTGCCTTCGGCTTCGGCATTCCGATGGGCTTTGCCGCGCTGCAAGGCACAGTGCCAACCGCGGCATGGCTGATGCTGGTGGCCAATGTATTCTGGGCCGTCGCCTACGACACCGAATACGCCATGGTCGACCGCGACGACGACATCAGGCTCGGCATGAAAACTTCGGCCATCACCTTTGGCCGCTACGACGTACTGGCCGTGATGCTGTGCTATGCCATAGCGCTTGGCCTGTTCTGGGCGGTCGGCTGGCACTATGGTTTGCGCACCTGGTTCACACTGGGCATGTTGATCGCCGTCGGCTGCGCGGTATACCACTATCGTTTGATCCACCAGCGCGACCGCGCGCGCTGCTTTGCGGCGTTCATGCATAACAACTGGCTTGGGGCAGCCATGTTTGGCGGTATGGCGCTGGATTACGCATTGCGCTGAAGCCGGAGTAACTGCCCGATTCTTTTTCGCCCCACCTTCTTCGGGCGCGAGCACTGCCCCACCATCTGACCCGGTATCAGTTTGAGCCAAGCGTTCACGCTGATATCGCCGCCTCTCCCACCTCAATGACTACACGCGCTCACTCTCTGGATTGATCGCGAGGACGATCCACGTGCGCGGGCTCAACACTTGATGCACTGAAATAACACGACCAAGACCGGACCTGTCCGATTGAACCTGACCAAGCCCGCCAGCACACTGCTGGCCGCTGTCGCATTTTCTCTGCGCCGCGCAGCAGAACCTGCTGGTCGTTCCTTTCAACTTTCATTCCAGGGCTGGTACTTCATGACATCACCACATCGACTTCCATCCATGCAACGCCACCTCACTGCGCTGGGCTTCTGCGCGCTATTCACCCTGACGTCCTCCGCCACTGCTTCAGCGCTACCTGATGATCCCTTCGATGGCACAGCGGACCCCATGGCAATGGTGCCGGTGAATCATACTGATCGCTACGCGATCAATATTTTCGTCGATAAATATTGGGCCGGGGACGTCAACGAGCATTCAGGTGGCGGCAAAGCAGCCTGCTGTTTTCCTGGTCTTGAAGATTGGCGCGAACCGGTGACCGTTTCCTGGCGCTGGGGCACAGAAAGCGACCCTGTAACGAAAGCACTCACATTACCGCCCGAAAGCCGCACGTCAGTCACCCATTTCCCCGCCAACGGCCCCGACCCCGCCCGGGATGACCACTACATCTGCGTCATCTTTCATGACCTCGACACGGTCGAACTGGCGTTTTCGCCAACCAGACGCGCTTGCACCAGCAAATCTCGCAGTGAGAGGAAAGTCCCATGACCGTACGCCAGGCAGCCACCCCGATTTCCGACCAGGGACTGATTGACGCGAAGGCGCAAGGGGCAAGAGATAGAACCACGTACCAACGATGTTCCCCAGAAAACAAGAGTGGTCCGGAAAAGCACCATCTGAAATGTCGCCTCTATCCGCAACTGGCGTTCTTTTTCGATGGCACCGGCAACAACCTTGAAATCGATGAGCCCTTGCAGCGTCTCTCAAATGTGGCCAAGCTATATTACGCTGCGATTGACGATGTCCTTGAACACGAATCAGCCACCAGATACATTCCCGGCGTCGGCACCCCATTCAAGGTGCCGAAACACGTCGGCTATACCGACAAGCTAGGCAACGATGCCGGCGGCAAAATGGGGCTGGCACTCGGAGCAGGCGGCGAACTGCGGATTAGCTATGCGCTGGCTGAATTTTCACGGATTCTTGAGCAAGAATGGTATAGCTCATGGAAATTCATGGAACACATTTCCGTTGCCATCTTCGGATTTTCACGCGGCGCCACCGCTGCGCGCGCCTTTGTGCGGCGACTCATCAAGACCAAATGCCAGCGCGTCGGCACATCGCTGACCTGGCTGGCGCCGAGCGGCGACCGCGTGCCATTGCGGATTACTTTTATGGGTCTGTTCGATACCGTCGCCTCTGTCGGCGGCCCGGGCTGGCATCTCGCTTGGGGCGCCGAGCTGGCGATTCCGGCGGAGGTGCAGCGCTGCGTGCATTTCGTCGCTGGACACGAGGTGCGACAGGCATTTCCGCTCGATTCGGTGCGCTTCGACCTACAATATCCCGCCAATTGCGAAGAAGTGGTCTACCCCGGCGTACACGCCGACGTTGGCGGCGGCTATACCCCCGAGGATCAGGGGCGCAGCAATCTGCTGTCACATATTCCCTTGCGTCATATGCTGGCCGAAGCGTTGCGTGCCGGGGTGCCGATACGTTTGCCATCTCAACTGACAGCGCAACGCCAGCCATACTTCCTGCTACCCGATGACTCCCCAGTCGTCGGCTTGTATCAAAAATATATGGCCGCATTACCCGTCACCGAAGGTGGCAACGTCGAAACGCTGATCCGCGCACATCGCCGCCTGCTCTACCACTGGCGCGGCACCCTTGCGCGCCAGCGTGTCGATACACGCGTGCTGGGACACCTGTATGGCAAGATCGATCCTTACGTTTGTGGAAAAGTAGCAGCAAGCACCGATAACAATCACCGCGCTTGTCCACCGAATGACTGGGTCTATGAGGTCCCGGCTAATCCAATAGAACAGGCAAAACAATTGCTGGGCGAACAGCGCCGTCTGCAGCAGCGTATTGCCGATTGGCGTCAGCCTTCAAAAGCCAGTAGCGGCAAGCCTACGATCTCGAATCCGGACACGGCCTATACGCTATGGCTGCTCTCTGCATGGGACGACACCACCGCAGTGCCAGCCGCGGTGGATGCCTTGCTGGCCGAACATGTACACGACTCGGTCGCGCATTTCACCAGTTGGCCTTGCGCCTTGTACGATCCGCGCGAAATCTATTGCGACAAAAGTAACTATCTGGCACAAACGCGCTCACACGATCGTAGCACCAGTTGACGTCGCTGACGTGACCACTGGGAACAACTGCCGGTGCCATGACTGTTGCCCTGGCTGCTTACCGCTTGGGCAACAAAGGCAGCGGATCCAATGGTTTGCCATTGCCGCGAATTTCAAAGTACAGCTTGACGCTACTGCTGTCGCTGTTGCCCATCTCGGCGATCTGCTGGCCGCGATTGACTGATTGACCTTCGCTGACCATGATGGTCTTGTTATGCGCATAGACCGACAGCAAGGTGCGGCTATGCTTGATGATGACCAGGTTGCCGTAGCCACGGATGCCGCGTCCGGCATAGGTGACCTTGCCGGCAGCCGAAGCCCATACCGGTTGCCCGGCGTTGCCGGTAATCGACACCCCTTTTTGATTGCGACCGGTATTGGCCACCACCTGTCCTTGTGCCGGCCACATCCAGTGCATGCTGGCGACTTCGCCAGCAGCGGGTGCTTCCGGTGGCTCGGGGTCTTTTTGCTTGCTCGGCGGCGCGACTGCTTTGCGCGGTGTACTGCTGCTTCTGCTGACCGGGGCGCTACGGCTGGCAACCGCCGACGGCCGGATACGCAAGACCTGGCCGACACGGATGTCATCCTTGTCCGACAATTTATTCCAGGCTGCCAGGTCGTGATAGTCCTGACCGAAAGCGCGTCCCAGCGAATACAGGGTATCGCCATTGCGCACCGTGTAGAAGTCGCCATCGGCCTGCGGCGCACCGGCGCAGGCCGTCAGCAGCGCCGCCAGTAGCAGCGGTAAAAAATAAACTGGCTTCACATCAATCCTTGCCAAACTCCTCGCCCAACTCCTTGCCGCGGGCGGCGGCGGCCTTGACCGCTTGGACGATGCCTTGCTTGACGCCAGCGCTGTCCATTGCCGTCAACGCCGCATAAGTGGTGCCGCCCTTGGAGGTCACGCGTTCGCGCAACACGCCGACCGGCTCGCTCGAACGCAGCGCCAATTCGGTCGCACCGGCAAATGTGGCCTTGGCTAGTTCGATGCCCTGCTCGGGCGTCAGGCCCAGTTCGACCGCTGCCTGTTGCATCGCTTCCATGAAATAAAACACATAGGCTGGACCACTGCCCGAAACTGCCGTGACTGGATCGATCAGGCTTTCATCCTTGAGCCAGACGGTGCTGCCGACCGCGCGCAAAATGGCGTCGGCACTGCTGCGCTGCTGTTCGCTCACACCCGCGCTGGCCACCACACCGGTGATGCCTTTGCCGATCAGCGCGGGGGTGTTGGGCATGGCGCGCACGATGGCGGCATGGCCACCAAGCCAGCGCGACAAGTCAGCGCTGCGAATGCCGGCGGCAATGGTGACGATCAATTGCGCCCCAATGAATGGCTTGAGGCTGTCCACGACCTGCCGCATTTGTTGCGGCTTGACCGCCAGCACGATGACCTCGCAAGTGGCCAGCGCGACATCGATCTGCAATGCCGTGGTGACACCAAACTGCTGTTGCAAGCTGGTCAGTGAATCGGGATTGATATCGACCACATGAATGTTGCCGCCATCGGTCAACTGACCTGCCAGACCGCCAATCAATGCGGTTGCCATATTGCCGCCACCGATGAAACCTATTTTCAACATATGCTGTTTTCCTCAGAATGATGCGCTTGAAACTAATTTGAATGCGGTACTTGACGCTGACCAAAGATGGCACTGCCAACCCGCACGATGGTGGCACCTTCGGCAATCGCTGCCGCCAGATCGGCCGACATGCCCATGGACAGGGTGTCGCATACGATACCATCGGCAGTCAATTGTTGCGCCAGCTCGCGCAGGCGTCGAAACGCTGC
>JAMFSU010000151.1 GCA_026225475.1 Duganella sp. | reverse complement strand
GAGGAACGACCGAAGAAATCCTTGGGTGGACTGACGCCGTCAGCCTACGCTAAGCAACTGGCCGCGAAAGCGGCTACATTAACCCCTGACTCTAAAGCCGGTTGCTACTGAATATGGGGAGACGTCGATCGTTATGCGCACCAAATCCAGAAGTCGACCCAAATGAGAAGTAGGCATTCGCTGTGGAGCGTGCATAGTATCGGGCACCTAGCACCTGAGTGAAGGCGGCAATGTCTGGGAACAGCTCGTTGACGGCTTCCAGAACACCTGTAACCCCTTGCGCCATTAAGCGGTGAAGCTCATTAATTGAAAGTGCATCAGTAGGACGACCGAACGCATCGCGAACCGTACGGAAGGCCTGATTATTGGGCTGTTCGTAACCATCTTTCACTGACAAGCGAAGGCGATCATTTGTTATTCTAAATGTAGCCAAAGCATGGTTCAGATGCTGCCAAGAGAACAGGTTGAGCATCTGAGTCCTGGGAATTTGGCCTTTCCAGAATTTGTAGTTGCTATAGCTGTTAGTAAAATCATCGTTTGCTAAAAGTTCGGATGCTAAAGATTGCCCATGCATAAAAGTCTCCTTCAATGTCTGATCTCGATGACGACAAGTTTTGAACTAATTTCATCCAAAAGTTGATTGACTGCTTCCCTATTGCTTTGATCAAGATTTGCATCCCACTCGTCAAATAAAAGGACTCTTATATCATTCCCACGCACGATCTCGCTTATTTGTTGCAAGGTTCTCTGCCCAGTTGAAAGGTCGGCGTTACTGCTGTCCCATCTAAGCCTCCCATGATGCGCGGGCAACATAATGGCTGACTCTCCAAAAAACTTTTTTAACACTAGCAGTAGCGTGCTTTTCCCAGATCCATTTCCTCCTCGGATCGTAAACCGACCCTGCTGGACATGTTTAAGGGATATTGCCACTGATTCATAGTCGCTGATCGGTTGACCGTTGAGCGTCACTTCTGATAGAGGTCTCGCAGGAATATCTGCCTCTGACAACAAAAGTTCTTCTGCTCTGAACATGACTTTGAGACGTGCATTCATAGATGGCCATTCCAAAAGTTGATTCACCAAAGAACTTAGGGAATTTAGAATATGAAACACACGTGTGAGATTGACGATGATCGCAGCTACCAACGCGGGCTGTGCTGAATTATCCTCGACGGCCCTCAATACCAAATAAATGGTGGGACCTAATGCCGCGGCGGCCAGAACAAGATTTCCGCATTGTTTAAGCGATTGAAGATCATTAGATCCCTTGTAGTAGTTTTCCCCTAGATGCCAGTTTTGAAATGCCCAATTTTTATAATTAAGCTTGTTGCCAAGAGTTGTGTTTTCCCAGATTGACGACAAGCTGTCGCTGTAGCTGATAAAGCGATTTTCAATTTCTGCTGAGCGAGTGCTGATGGCCCTATTGACCAGAAGAATAAATCCAGCGCAAAGAGTCACGCTGAGAAAATAGCCAGTCAGCAGATTACCAGGAAGGAGTAATCCAAGCACGAGCATACTTAGTACACTATTCAGAACGAAACCTAAAAATCCGTGAACAAAAGACAGATATTCTTTGATCGTAATAAACGAATTCCGAGAAACAATCGATTCAACCTGCTCTCGAACCATCGAATCACGAAATTTTTCCGTCAGACCGTATGCGGTCTGCGCAACCCCGTAGGTGAAGCCTTGGTGTGCCCGATTGATCCAACGTTGCAAAGATATGAAGGATAGACAGCCGGGCAGATAAGGAATCAACATCGCGCCGAGATACAGATACAGGTAATGTCTGTAGTTACCACCTTGCTGAAACAGCTCGATCAGCATCGTCAGAAAATAAGACGACGAAGCGATTATTGACTGATGAATAGCTATGAGGGCTATTGTCAATAATGCAGCTGGGTGGCTGAATACCGTAAGCCATCTTTGCCATCCCCAACCCATAGTTCTCCTCTTCCCAGCGCGATTAGTTCTCGATGTTGCGCACGCGATCAACATTTAAGCAGCCAAAGCCTTGGATTGCTGTTGTACATTGTCAAAGATTTCGTTAGCACGGTCTGTGAATATCTTATTCGATCCTTTGTATCGCAAAAGGACTTTCTCTGTGGAAGCAATCGCATCCTTCAACTGAGTCAACATGATATTAGTAGGCGGGTGGACCTTGCTCATCACAGGATGGCCTATGTGATTTTCTCGCATGAGAAGTACTTCTGTCGCGACAACTGCGCTATGCAGCACTTTATCGAGTGGCCGCAATACATTGAGGATCGCTGATCGTGCCCACGTAGATTTATCCGTTACAGCGCTGTACGAATAATGGACGTGCCGCACCTCATCAACGAACATCGCGTGGTGTGTCATTTCATACACCAAAATCTCCACCATGTCATGCAAGGAGTACGTCATTTTAGGATTAGCCCAAATTACTCCGATCGCTTGCGAAGTCGAACCAGCTTTAGCCCGCTCAGAGGGCAAAATAAAAATATCAGTAATTAAGGTATCGAACAGTGTTTTATGTTCTTCAGAGTAAAGTCCAAGTTCGCGGATAGCGCGAAGGATAAGAGTCTTTTTTTCAATTGCTTCGTCATCTCTCATTTCCGTGATGACGTCTGCTTGCGCTTTATCGTCCAGTAAAGAGTCATTAACAAACAACGGCCGCAGTGCTTTTGCTTTTTCAAAATCAGTAATGATGTTCACTGTTCCTGTCTCACCACCGGGAGTTCTCTTTTTCATTTTCCGGATTAGTGCATGGTATTCAGTTTGCACCTCTTTCAAAGTTGCAATCTTCTTGACCTTTATGAGATCGGTTGTCCCAATCAAAGTCATCAAATTATCGATTTGTGATTCAAATCCAAATTGCAAAATCATTGATGTCTCCTTAAGCGGTCGGTGTTCGCGCATCCCCTAGAAAGGGGATGCGCGAGGATCAGTTACTTCTGACCTTCGTAAGCGATCATGTTCAGTGGCTGGTTCATGTTCCAGGCACGTCCTTCGATCTGGCTGATGACTTCTTGACTAGCAACAGCGACGTCTTTTTCGTTCACATTCGAGGCGGCAGACTTCACGATCGAGTCAAAATTGATCTTGTTCATGTAAAAATCCTTTAAGTTGAATGCCATCACGTCGATGACAAACCAATCATGACAATCTTCAGCGACACTTATAACTATCAATACTGTTAGGTTTTTTTTCAAAGCTAATTGATAACTCAAATGTCTTGGGCGGCCATCCATCACACTGAACAATCCTCAAGTTCACAAAACACCTCAAATCCCGCGTAAAATGCGGGGTTCGCGGGTGTAGCTCAATGGTAGAGCAGAAGCTTCCCAAGCTTACGACGAGGGTTCGATCCCCTTCACCCGCTCCAGTGTTGTCGATGTGAAATGCATGTGCGGCTCCAGTGCCGCTTTGAACCTGGACATACCGTAATCCCGCTGTTTGATAACGCGCCAGAATTTAACGGATGTCTTTCAACGTTCAAGTCGCACTTCTCACCTATCGCAATACCCGACACATCCTCGCCCAGACCTACTTCGCCAGAGGTAATGTTTTCAACCGAGTCAATATCTCGTCGCGTACGGCTTTGGGTGCGTCCATTTCTCGTAAAGCATCCGGCCAAAGTTCTTTCGCCCGCGATACAGCGTGCTTGACGGCCGTTTTTGCAATCCGGTCCGATATACCTGCATCCCTTGCGACGGCCGCGTAGGTATCGAGTGTCTCGGCGCGCTGCTGTTTATCGATCGCAACGTTCGTGGCAAACCCCAAAAAACCTGGTAACGCAGATACGCAGACAATATCGTAGGCCGGAGATAATTCTGGGCTGATGCCGTTGTGGTAAAGAACGCTGAAGTTCTTTAAGTGGGCATCCGAATTACCCAACAGCGTGTTGACAGCCTGACGGATAAACAGTTGGCGTACATCTTCTATTCCTCGGGTACTCAATCGATTCAGTAGCCCAAATAAAATGACGAACTGCTCTCGGCCTGAGTATTTCTGATTGGGCATCAATGTCAGCAGCTGACACGCATCTTCCATGTGGACTGCGCTGTTGGGGCCGCGATCGAAACGGTCTACCGCCAAGAAGCGAGTTTCGGCGCCCAAGGCCGCTACCAAGTCGGGATGGTCTCCCATGGCACTCATTGGCTCTGGACTGCACTGCGCGACGTTGACGCCGGCCAGCGCAGCCAGCCGCATGCAAGTGTATTCATTCATCACCTGAGAATCATCGCCGGCGGCCGGTAATTTCGCGATGATGTCCGATAGTTTTCCTTTTATGGGAAGGCAATATCGCTTACCATTTTTGACGCTCGATAGCGCTAGCTTATCCTGCACTCCCGAAAGACTTGCCGCACCCTCTGCCGCTTCTTCCGGTACGCTGATCTCAAGGTTGTCGGCGCCTCCCGTGACTCCATAGGCACGAGCCGCCTGGGTTAGATTGTCCAGATTGGCCGGCAATACGGTTACAGCGCCCGGCAAGTCCTCGCCCGCGGCGGCAAGAATGCCAAAATCGTCCATATCCAGAATGTTCTTACGCGTGGCCGCCAGCCTTCGCCGAAGTGCCCCCTCTGGCAATAAACCCGCAAAGAACGGCGGCAGTTCACCTCGTTCACGGTAAACGGCCGGGTCAAAATAGTTATTCAAGATCTTTTGCGTCAACCCATCAGCGCCAGGCATGGTCATGGAGAGGGACATTGTCGGGCGCCGCTTGTCCGCCAAGTAGTGCTCGGCGGCGATAAAACGCGTGGTCCGCCCTGCCTCGCAAAGCCATCCCGCGTGAATGCCTTGCAACCAGACCTCCAAATAGCGTGGTTTAAGATCGTTGCTCACTCTTCACCTCTCAAAAGTCGCTGCCCAGCCGGTAAAACATCATCCGGCCCAATCGGTTTGCCGGAAATGAGGCGGTAGACTTCTGGTAGCAGATGGTTAGGAACCGCCACCAGACTGGCATCCATTGCTCCGGCAAGGGCTTCGAATGTACTGATCCGCGAATCACGCCGTCCGTTGAGCGTGTTGCTGATGACGGACGCAGTGAGTCCCGTCACACTTGATAGCTCTTGAAGGGTCTTTTTCTGATCTGTTCGCCGCATCAGCAGCTGTTCGCGCATATTCATTTTGCTCTCAACGATAAATTATTAGCCTTAATTTATCATATGCAGTAAATTTAGCTTTAACAAGATATTTATCATATACATCAATTAAACGTGCAATATTTACTGCATATGATAAATATTGAGTGAAATATGGCTGCCAAGGTGGCAAAAGCTGACATTAAAAGCAAATTGGTTTCCCAAATGAAAAACCGGCCGCCCTGACCGGCAATCGTTGACGACCGTGCTTGATTGAAACTATTGATGGACAAGCCCCGCACCGCGACAGCGATTCGAAATCGAGATGGTGTTCGTCGAGCGGCACAGCCGTGACAACCAGGGCATGTGGCTTTGCCGTGGTCGCCCGCGAAGTGCGCAGTCTGGCGCAGCGTTCGGCGACAGTCGAGATTGAGCGAACAGCTTTTTGTTCTATCTTTTGGCGGGCGGCAAAGATATCATTCTCCCCGCGTGCAATAGGCTGTGCGCGGATGCCTGAAGAGGAAGATTTTTCACAGGAATTCCGTGTTCTGCAGCAGGAACAGGCGTCTGAACGACGGAGAAATTATGCTTCCGCCAACAGTTTCATACCGGCCTGCGCTCACCCGCCACTGCACAAACCAATCCCGAATTAACGCCTCAAGAGTCATCCATGTCAGAAAACAAGTCCGGCAAACCCCTTTTTTACGATCCGACCGAACATCGCATCCGTAGCTTTGTCACGCGTGCAGGCCGCCTGTCGGGCGCGCAGGCGCGTTCGATTGAGGAACTCGGTCCGCAATTTCTGTTGCCTTATGCCAAACAGCCGCTCGATATCGATCAGGCCTTCGGCCGTGCTGCGCCAACCGTATTTGAAATCGGCTTCGGCATGGGCGAAACCAGCGCCAAGATCGCCACCGGCATGCCGGAAAAGAATTTTATCGGTGTCGAAGTCCATACGCCCGGCGTCGGCAGTCTGCTCAAGCAGATCGGTGAGCAGGGTCTGAACAATATGCGGCTGATCCAGCACGACGCGGTCGAAGTGCTGACCAATATGATTGCGCCAGGCGTGCTGGCCGGCGCCCATGTGTTCTTTCCTGATCCCTGGCACAAGGCGCGTCACAACAAGCGCCGCCTGATTCAGGGACCGCTGGTGAGTCTGCTGGCCTCGCGTATCGCGCCAGGCGGTTATTTGCATTGCGCCACGGATTGGGAAGAATATGCGGTGCAGATGCTGGAAGTGTTGAGCGCCGAACCAACGCTCAAGAACAGCGCCGACGGCTATGCGCCACGCCCCGATTATCGTCCGGTCACCAAGTTTGAGAACCGTGGCCTGCGGCTCGGTCATGGCGTCTGGGATCTGGTGTTTATCAAGCAGGCTTGAATTTCCCGGTAACAACTCTGCCGCCAGTATCGCTGTGCCAACGTGCTCGCAAACGCATTTGCTCGCACAACATGAGATGCGTTTATCGCTGTCCGGCTCGCAGCGCCGGTCAGTTTCTTGAGTAAGCTATTTGACAGCATGCAATGCTAGAGTGGCAGTAGATTACCGGTTTCAAGCACGAAAAAAATAGCTCCCCTGCCGGACGACACAACAAGAACATGAGAACATTTTCTGACCGTTTTGCTGCATTGCTGATCAAGTCGCTGGTGTCTGCTGTCTGTTTGCTGTCCTGTTCGGTTCATGCTGCAAGCTGGCAGGAGTTCGGGCAGAGCGATGTGTCTCTGGACAAGATTTATGTCGATGTCGGCACCATCGTGATGGATGGCAATTTCCGCGTGGTGCAGGTGATGTCGGTGTACGACAAGTCGCGGCCCAATTCACACGGTGTCTGGATGGACCGGCATATCCAGAAGCTGGCGTTCGATTGCGCCAACCGGACTTTCTCGCCAATTTCCACTACCGGTTATATCGATGGCAAACGCGTCGGTTCCAGCCCGGTTCATGTCGATTGGAAAGACGATGTTCATCCGATCGCGGCAAGCGCTTCGTCCCAACGTATGTTTGCACTGGCCTGCAATGCGCCGCTGACCACTGCTGGTGCAGGTGCTGGCACTGCTGCGACGCCGGTCTTGCCTGCGCGTCATGCAGGCAAGACCGGGACTGGCATTATCATCAATCGCGATGGCGATATTCTGACCAACAATCACGTCATCAGCGGCTGCACCACATTGACCGTGCGTGGTAGTAAAACGCCAGTCATGCCTGCCGTGCTCGTCACCACCGACGCGCAAAACGATCTGGCGCTGCTGCACGCGACGACAACATTTGCCCATAGCGCCAGCTTTCGCGAGCAAACCAGGCCGGCGCGATTGGGCGAGGAAATTGGGGTGATCGGTTATCCCCTGTCGGGGCTGTTGTCGGCAGAACCGAAAGCCACGTTTGGTCAGGTTAATTCGGTGGCCGGTATGCGCGATGATTACCGGCTGCTGCAAATTTCGGCGCCGGTCCAACCCGGCAACAGCGGCGGCCCGGTGCTTGACGGTACTGGCGCAGTGATCGGCGTGGTGGTGTCGCAAGCATCGATGGCGATGGCCGCTATAACCGGTTCGGTGCCGCAAAATATCAACTTCGCCATCCGCGGTGAACTGGCGCAAATCTTTCTCAATGCCCATGGTGTGAAATACAACATCGCCAAGCCGGGCAAGAAACTGGAAACCGATGACATCGCAGAAAACGGTCAACAATTTACCGTGATGATCCGCTGCGATTGAGTCGCGCGGCTGCCACGATGGTAGCCAAGAACAAAGACGCGACCAGCAACAGCATGTCGACCTCAGCCATGGCGCTTACCGCCGTGAGCGTTTATTGAGAGAATTCCTGAATCAGGGCGATGATTTCAGCGCCGTAGGTATCGAGTTTCTTTTCACCAACCCCGGTGACGCCGCGTAAGTCATCCAGCGACGCGGGTCTGGCCTTGGCGATTTCACGCATGGTGGCATCGTGGAAGATGACGTAGGCCGGCACGTTGTGCTTGCGTGCGGTTTCCATGCGCCACCAGCGCAGTTTTTCGAAGATGGCTTGTTCGGCGCCGGAGAGGTCGGTTTCGACGTAGTTGGATTTGGAGGAAGTCCGCTTGGGCTTGACCGGTTTTTGGTATTGACGCAGTTGGATCTTGTGCTCACCGCGCAGCACCGGACGCGCAGCTTCGGTCAGTTTGAGGGCGCTGTAGTTTTCATGGTCGACCGTCAGCAGGCCGAGGGCGATGACCTGGCGTAACACTGCACGCCATTCGGCTTCGCCATGGTCGCTGCCGATGCCGAAGACCGATAGCTGTTCGTGGCGCCATTGCTTGACCTTGTCGGAATCGATGCCTCGCAGCACGTCGAGCACATGGCCGGGAGCGAAGCGTTGTTCGACACGGTAGACGGTCGAGAGCAGCTTTTGCGCCAGTACGGTGCCATCGAACGAGACCGGCGGCGTCAGGCAGATGTCGCAATTGCCACAAGGCTGGCCTTGCTGGCCGAAATACGCCAGCAGGTGCATGCGTCGGCAGTGCAGGGTTTCGCACAGGCCGAGCATGGCATCGAGCTTGATGCCGAGGACGCGCTTGAAGGTGTCGTCGGCATCGGATTCGGCGATCATGCGGCGCTGTTGCACCACGTCTTGCAAGCCGTAGGCCATCCAGGCATTGGCCGGCAAGCCGTCGCGGCCGCCGCGGCCGGTTTCTTGATAATAGCCTTCGATGCTCTTGGGTAAGTCGAGGTGGGCGACGAAGCGGACGTCGGGCTTGTCGATCCCCATGCCGAATGCAATCGTGGCGACCATGACGATTTTTTCTTCCCGCAGGAAGCGCGCCTGATTGGCGGTGCGCTTGGCGTAGTCCATGCCGGCGTGATAGGCCAGCGCGTTGATGCCGTGCTGGCGCAGGAATTCGGCGGTTTCGTCGACCTTCTTGCGCGACAGGCAATAGACCACACCGGCGTCGTCCTGGTGCTCGCTTTCGATGAAGTCGAGCAATTGCTTGCGGCCATTGGCTTTTTCGACGATCTGGTAGCGGATGTTGGGACGGTCGAACGAGGAGACGAACTGGCGCGCGTCTTCCAGTTGCAGGCGATGGATGATTTCTTCACGGGTCTGCTGATCGGCCGTGGCCGTCAAGGCAATGCGCGGCACGTGCGGGAAGCGCTCGTGCAAGACCGACAGTTTGATGTATTCCGGGCGGAAGTCATGGCCCCATTGCGCCACACAGTGCGCTTCATCGATGGCAAACACGGAAATGTGCGCCGCTTCCAGCAAGTCCAGGCAGCGCGGCGTCATGAGCCGCTCGGGCGCGACATAGAGTACGTCGAGATCGCCGCTGCGCACGCGCCGCTCGATCTGCATCGCTTCATCGAAGGTTTGGGTGGAATTGAGGAAGGCTGCACGCACGCCAACTTCGGCCAGTGCATCCACCTGATCCTGCATCAAGGCGATCAGCGGCGACACCACTACCCCGACGCCATCGCGTACCAGCGCCGGAATCTGGTAGCAGAGCGACTTGCCGCCGCCAGTCGGCATCAGCACCAGCGCATCACCGCCGCCGATCACATGGTGCACGATTTCATCTTGCTGACCACGGAACGAGGAGTAGCCGAATACCGTTTCCAGGATGTGCAGCGCACGCGCCTGCTGTTCTTGCGATGTGGATACGGTGACAGACATTTATTGCAATAATCCCTTGCTGACAGCGACCAGCAAAAACACGCCCAAGACAGCGCGATAGACGATGAATGGCCAGGTCGAAAAGCGCTCCAGGAACTTCATCAAGCCCCAGATGGCACAAAATGCCGACACACTCGCCACTACCAGGCCGAACAACAGCAACGACCAGGCTTGCAACGGGATATGCGCATGCAGCAGCACGGCCAGTTCTTTCAAGCCGGCCAGCGCGATGGCCGGCAAACCCAGCAAAAACGAAAAGCGCGCCGCTTCTTCGCGCTTGAAATTGAGCAGCAGCGCTGCTGTCAAGGTTGAACCGGAACGCGATACCCCCGGGATCAAGGCGCCAACCTGGGCGATGCCAACGATCAAGGCATCGCGCAAACGCATCTGCTCGACCGTGCGGCGATGACGGCAAGCCAATTCGGCCAGTGCCAGCAAGGCCGCCATACCCAGACAGGAATAGCCGATCACCGACAGACTGCGCAACGGCGAGCCGCAACTATTGAGCACATGCGATAGTGCCAGCCCGGCGATGCCGATCGGTATGGTTGCCAGGATGATGGCCACTGCCAGACGAAACATCGGCGCATTGAAATCGCGCTGTTTCCAGGCGCGGATGCTGCCGCTGGTCACGGCCGTCACATCGCGCCAGAAATAACTGACCACGGCGGCCAGTGCCGCCAGTTGCATTGCGGCCGAAAAGGCCGAACCAGGATCATGCCAACCCATGACCGCCGGAATGATGCGCATATGCGCAGTCGACGAGATCGGCAACAACTCGGTGATGCCCTGAACGATGCCGAGTATGCCGATCTGTACATAATCGAGCGAGGCGAAGCCGATATCAAGTCCGGCGCTACATACATTTGTCACAATTACCTCTACTGTTTAAATAACCCGATCACCATCGATGCGGTGCGGTTGCGCTGAGTGACCCGTTCAACATGTGCATGTCGAAACGGCCTAACGGCCTATTACTCTACCCAGGCGACGACACCGGTGTAGGCCGTGCCCAGAATCACCAGACCAAACAGGATGCGATACCAGGCAAATACCGTGAAGTCATGCGAACTGATGTAGCGCAACAGCCAGCGCACACACAGGAACGCCGAGATGAAAGCGGCCACTGTACCGATCGTGAATAACGGTGTATCGGCGGCGGTCAGCAAGGCGCGGTCCTTGTAGAGCGAATAGATGGTGGCAGCGAACAGGGTCGGGATGGCCAGGAAGAACGAGAACTCGGTGGAGGCCTTGCGCGACAGGCCGAACAGCATGCCGCCGATGATGGTGGCACCGGAACGGCTGGTACCGGGAATCAGTGCAAACGCCTGGGCGCAGCCGACCTTGAAGGCATCGATCGGCGTCATATCGTCAACCGAGTCGATACGGGTATAGCTGACACGGCCCTTTTGATGACGCTCTACCCACAGAATGATCAGGCCGCCAACGATGAAGGCGATTGCCACCGGTACCGGAGCGAACAGCACGGCTTTGATTTTTTTGCTGAACAGCAAGCCCAGGATCGCCGCTGGCAGGAAAGCGATGATCAGGTTGATCACCAGCCGTTGCGATTTGCGGTCGGAAAACAAACCGCCCAGTACAGAGGCAATGCGGACGCGGTATTCCCAGCACACCGCCAGAATCGCGCCGGCCTGGATTACGATCTCGAACACATCGACTTTTTCCTTGGGAAAAGCCGGACTGGCGAAATTGAGCAAGCTGCCAGCCAGAATCAGGTGACCGGTGGAGGAAATCGGCAAAAATTCGGTCAAACCTTCGACGATGCCCATGATGAGGGCTTTGAGCGCGAGTATGGTGTCCATGCTGGGGGAAATAGGGGTTCAAAAATGCCGGCGCCGGGCCGGGCGAAGTCAGCATTTTACTGGTTCGGCGCGACCACTGCTGTTTTTTGCGTGTGTTGGGGGCTGACGAATAAATTCCTCCCGGATTCTTCCTAAGAACGCCGCCGCTGGCGCAGTGCGGCGTGGATCGGCTATGCTCTCGTTCTTGGTAACCTTTGGGAGCATTCCATGCCCGATGTCACGATCTATCACAACCCCAAATGCAGCACTTCGCGCAATGTTCTGGAGATGTTGCACGCCGCCGGTATCGCGCCGCAAGTCGTCGAATATCTGAAAACCCCGCCCGATCGCGCCACCCTGGAGCGCATTATCAGCGCCAGTGGCGAGCCGGTACGCGCGCTCATGCGCCGTCGCGGCACTTGTTACGAGGACATGGATCTGGACAATGCCAAATGGAGCGATGCGCAATTGATTGATCTGATGCTGGAGCAGCCAGTGCTGATGAACCGCCCTATCGTCGTCACTGCACGCGGTGCGCGGCTGTGTCGTCCGGTCGAGAAGCTGCTGGAAATCCTGCCTTAAGTCTGGTGCTTTGGCGTGGCGCTACGAACATGGCATTGCCGCCAACAACAGAGGTTTCAACGAAAACGGCATCACCCCCTCTCCGTCATGCGCAGTGCCTGCGCTATACCGTTGGCAGCCGAGAACTGTCGGCCCAGAACAAGGCTTTGCGCTGCAAGAAACTCATCAGCAAATGCAGGCAGACACCGATGGCCGACAAGACAAACAGGGTGGCAAACACGCCGGCGGTGTCGAGATTGACGTTCATCTGCATGATGGCATTGCCCAGGCCTTTGCGCGAACCGAGAAATTCACCGACGATGGCACCCAGGATGCTGAAGATGATGGCGATATTGAGTCCGGCGAAGATCATCGGCAAGGCTCCCGGCAAACGCACCATGGTAAATATCTGCCAGCGGGAGGCGCGTAGCGAGCGCATCAGTTCCAGCCGTGCCGGATCGGTCGAGCGCAGGCCGCTGATGACATTGACCAGAATCGGGAAAAACGAAATCGTCGCGGCAATGATCACCTTGGACGTCATGCCGAAGCCGAACCACATGATGAATAGCGGCGCCACCGCCACCTTGGGCGTGGTCTGAATGGCGATCAGATAGGGATAGAGGGTTTTTTCCGCCAGCGGAAATTGTGCAATCAAACCACCGATGACGAGGCCGCATACGGCCGCCAGCAAGAATCCCGACATCGCTTCGCCCAATGTATACAGTGCATTGTCCAGAAAACTGACATTGACCAGCGCCAGGGCGATATTGGAGGGCGCCGGCATGATATAGATCGGCACTTCAAAATAATGAATGATGGCTTCCCAGATCAGCACCAGTAACACGAACAGGCCGGGAATGAGCAGCAGTTCGGGGCGCGCCTTGAGCGTACGCATCAGGTTGAAGCCGGTGCGCGGCTGGCGCGCGGCGGTGGCGCTCGGGAGTTGGGCAGAGCCGGGTTGGATGTGTTCCATCAGATCAATCCTTGTGTATTGAATTGGCTGCGTATGCGCTTGCTGAACACACCGAAGGCATCGGTCGACATGATGTCCAGACTGCGTTCGGCTGGCAGGTCAACGTTGACCAGATCGGCAATGCGGCCGGGCCGGTTCGACAACACCATCACCTGCGTGCCGAGAAAAATGGCCTCCGGTATTGAGTGCGTGACAAAGATGATGGTTTTGCCGGCCTGGCGCCAGATGCGCAGCAATTCGACATTCATGACTTCGCGCGTCATCGCATCGAGCGCGCCGAATGGCTCATCCATCATCAGAATCGAAGGGTCGTGAATCAGGGAACGCGCAATCGCCACGCGTTGCTGCATGCCGCCCGACAACTCATGCGGATAGCGGCCGCGGAACTCACGCAAACCCACCATGTCGAGCAATTCCTGTGCGCGGGCGCGGCTGCGCTCCATCGGCAGGCCCAGCACACGGGCTGGCAGCAAGACATTGTCGATGGCAGTTTTCCACGGTAGCAGCACCGGCGTTTGAAACACCATGCCGATATCGCGATGCGGTTCGTGCACTTCTTCTCCGTTGACCTTGATCGAACCGGCCGTGCGCGGAATCAGGCCCGACAATAACTTGAGCAGCGTTGACTTGCCGCAACCGGAAGGCCCGACGATGGTCATGAAACCGCCCTGCGGCACCGTCACCGAGAGCGGACCGAGCGCCTGCACCTGACCGCCATCCTGTGTCGCATAGGTTTTTTCCAGCGCCTCGACGACGATAGCCGCGCCGATTTGTGCGCCTTGGATCGGGCTTTGGGTCTGGCTAAGATTCGGGCTGGTAGTTGCTGGCATCGGTTCAGTTCATTTCGGTGAGACAGCGACAATGGTATCAGGACATCAAGGTCGATTTGACATATTCAAGACCGCCGCCGGCGTCGACGATTTCCTGCAAGAATGGCGCCAGCGGCGCCACCTGCATCTGCTGTCCGGTCGTGACATTGACGATACTGCCAAGACTGAAATTGATATCGAGCTGCTGGCCATCCTCAATCGCGTCGAGTACCTCGCTATTGACCATCAACAGCGGCACGCCCATGAAAATCGCCAGCCGGAACGGTCCGCGTGATAGCGAACGGCACAGCAAGCCGACACCGAGTGCCTTCATCGCCAGAAATGGATGACTATGATTGCTGCCATGCGAAAAATTACGCCCAGCCACCAGCACGTCACCCGGTTGCGCCTGCTGCGCAAACTCAGGACGTACGTCCGCCAGCAAGTGATGCCGCAACATGCGCGGATCGAATTCAAACACATGGCGCGCCGAGATCAGTTGGTCGCTGGAAATGTCGCTGGAAAACTTCCAGGCGCGGCCGCTGCTGGTGATCATGCTGCACTCCTGTCGTCAGGACCAACGGCAAACTGGCGCGGGTCGGCAATATGTCCGGCAATCGCCGAGGCCGCCACGGTCATGGCGCTGGCCAGAAAGATTTCGGCTTCATGGCTGCCCATGCGTCCCGGGTCGTTGCGCGTGCTGGTGCTGATACGCCGTTCACCTGCCCGCAACTGGGCAATGCCGCCGAAACAGGGACCGCAGGTCGAGGGCGAAATCGTCGCACCAGCCTGCGTCAATTCAGTCAGCAAGCCCTCTTGCAGCGCTTGCTGAAACACCCGCTGGGTGGCTGGAATGACCAGCAGATTGACCCCCGCATGCACCTTGCGCCCGCGCAAAATGCTGGCCGCGGCGCGGAGATCTTCAATCGATCCGGAAGCACAGGAACCGATATAGGCATGCTGGATCGTGATGTCGGCCATCGCCTGTGCTTCGCGCACATGATTGGGTGACGGTGGAATCGACACACGCGGCGTCAACCTCGCCAGATCGAGATCAATGGTCATGGCAAACTCAGCATCGGCATCACTGCTCAACAATTGCGCATCGGGTATGCCGAGACTATGCAGGTAATCGACACAGCGTTGATCGCTGGTGGCGATACCGGACTTGGCACCGGCATCGACGCACAGACCACAAATGGTCATGCGCTCCGGCACCGATAAACTGGCCAGCCCTTCGCCCTGATATTCAATGACACGATAACTGGTGGCTTCATCGTCGAGCTGCTGCATCACTGCCAAGACAATGTCGCGCGCTGCCACGCCAGCGGGACAGGCGCCGTGCAAGCGCACGCGGATGGTTTCCGGCACCTGCATCCAGATCTGGCCGGTCGCCAGCATCATCGCCACTTCAAAACCGAATGGCACCGACAACGCGCCAACGGCGCCCAGGCCGGGGGCATGGCTATCGGCTCCGGCGGCGAACATGCCCGGTTGCACCAGGCCGCGCTCTACCATCAGCGGATGGGTAATGCCCTCGCCGTCAAAGAAATGACCCACTGAAAGTTCTTGCGCCAGTTGCCGCGTGAGCTTGTTGCGCTCGGCACCTGCGGCACTATGCACGGGCACTTCGTGATCGATGATCACGGCGACGCGTTCCGGCCGCGCCAATTTGGTCACGCCAATTTCGCGGATGCGTTTGACATAGGCGCCAAACGAGACTTCCGGCGCGGTCACCAGATCAGGTACAGCCCAGATGATTTCACCATGCCTCACAGTTGCACGGCCGCTGACGCGCGCGAGGATTTTTTGCGTCATCGTGGCAGCCATCGCTCAGCTCCTTTGCTTGTCGTGCGGCAGGCTGGCCGGATCATTGAGCCAGACATCAAAGGCAGCCGCACGCTCGACACCGACCAGGCGACCAACATCGGCGAACGGCAGCATGCCCTCGTGCAAATGTACGGTGTCACCGGCGGCATGCATGCTCAGCAGCATCGCCTGCTGCGCCTTGACGGTGGTTTGAATCAGGCTCAATGGATAGAGCGCAGCGGAAAAACCGGCCTGCACTAGTTGCGCCTGTGTGTAACTCGGGCGCACTGTTTCAGCCGCCACATACAACACTGGAATACTGACGCTGGCAGTCACCGCCGCTAATTGTTCTGGAGTACTCAGCGATGGCACCATGATGGCATCGGCGCCGGCTTGCTGCATGGCCTGGCAACGTAACAGCACCTCCTCCAAACCGTAGATGGTCATCGCATCGGTGCGGCCGATGATGACAAAGTCGGCGTTGAGTTTACCGCTGCGCGCAGCCTTCAAACGCAGCGCCATTTCGTCACTCGACACCAGCTTCTTGCCTTCCATCGCACCACATTTTTTGGGCATGATCTGGTCTTCCAGATGCAGTCCGGCGATACCGGCGCGATCGAAAGCGCGCACGGTTTCGGCAATATTGGCCGCGCCGCCGTAGCCGGTATCGGCATCGACAATGACCGGGATCGAAACTGCTTCGGCAATACGTTGCGCCTGTTGCAGCATGTCGCCCATGGTCAGAAGGCCAATATCCGGTTTGCCATGGCTGGCCGATACCGAAAAACCGGTCATATAGGCAGCAGCAAAACCGGTCTGCTCGATCAGTAACGCACCCAGCGCGTCATAGCAACCTGGTATTGGCGTGGCACCGCCGCGTGCCAGTAACTGGCGTATCACAGCGCCTGGGTGAACAGGCCTGGTTAATGTGGATTGCATCATTGGTTCTCCTGCGAAAAGACGGCCGGATGTCCGACGTCAATAGATTCGATATTTTCGTCACAAAACACTTTTGGTGCTGGTGAACTTGCACCGTTGGGATGGTAGCAGGCACTGCTTGTTTGCGTATTCCCTCAAGCGATGATGTCACGACAACGGACCAGATGGCATCGCCGCGAACGACAATATGAAACAACCTACTTGGAGGAATGAGAATTTTCGAAAATAACGCTCCATTAATACAACAACTCATCGAAAATTTTTCCCGGCGATCCAGTTAATTTATCAACTAATAGGATTAGTCCGATCGTCATGAGCAACACGATTCCGAGTATCAGGATGCTACTCAGAAATATCAACGGCAGTTACGTTAACCCCATGTCCGGAGTTGAATCAGCGCACTTTTCTGCGGCCCAAGAAAAACGCACACCCCTATAATTGTCATTATTTCTCGACAATCAACCAAAACTTATTCACCAGCAATAAAAATGACTTCGCGAAATACCTTCTTATTCGTGAATATTTTTGACGAAATTTATTTACACACCATTTCCACACAGAAATGAAACCACACGCCACACCAACATGCTGAGCACGATCTTGTTTCGACGTGTAAAGTATTACGAACGAACGTACTTTTGAGTTAATTGACTTCCGTGATACCACTTAGTATATTGATCGCGATAGAATCAAGATCAAGCCGCTCAAAAAATAGCTGGAGGCCGTCACAATGGCCCACATGGAGAGACGATGGCGATTATTTGGGACCCCCCGCTCGAGCCAGATGCGAGCGTCTGGCGAGATATTGCACGCCGGATTGCGCATGATTATCTGGCACCCCGAGCGGCTGCCATCGACAGGGATCAGCGCTATCCACGCGAAAACGTCGAATTGCTGCACGAGAGCGGCATTGCGGCGATGTTTATACCCAAACAGTTTGGCGGCGGCGGCGCGTCACTGAGCGCATTTTGCGCCGTCATTGAAGAATTGGCGCAAGTGTGCGCCTCCACCAGCGGCATCGTGGCCACATTGCAATTGGGCGCCTTGCCGCTGCTGCGCGCCGGCACGGACCAACAAAAAGACTTTTATATCGGCGCCCTGGTGCACGAGCGCAAAGCGATTTCGTTTGCACTCAGCGAGCAGGAAGCCGGCTCCGATCCATCCAACATGCGCACCATGGCGACGCCGGAAAACGGCGGCTGGCGGTTGCGTGGCGAGAAGCGCTGGATCGGTGGTGGCGGCGAGTGTGCGTATTATGTCGTGTTCGCCCAAACCGCCGTGGGCCTGGGCCGGCGCGGCATTGCAGCGTTCATGGTGGCCGCCGACGCCGACGGCGTACGCGACGATGCGCGCGAAGACAAGATGGGCATGCGCGGCACCGTCAATACGACCGTCGTACTGGACACCTGGGTAGCACAATCGAGCATGATCGCGCCACCAGGAAAAGCACTTAAGCTCGCACTGGAAGCACTCAATGTCGGGCGTGTCGTCGTTGCGGCACAATCGAATGGCATTGCACTGGCAGCATTCAACGCAGCAGCTCGGCGCGCAGTCGTCAGAACCACATTCGGACACGCATTAGTGGAACATCAGGGCATCAGTTTCAAACTCGCCGATGTCGCAACTCGTTTATCAGCAGGTAGAATGTTGGCATACGAAACCGCTCGCAATTTTGATACTGGTAAGGATGTTGCGCTCATCGGCGCGCAAGCCAAACTGTTCTGCAGTGAAGCCGCACACGATGCTGTTGACATCGGTGTTCAAGTATTTGGGGGAGAAGGTTTCGTCAAACCTTCGCTAGTCGAGCGCCTGTATCGGGATCAACGTGCCACCGAAATTTATGAAGGTACTTCGGAGATCCAGAGACTTGTACTTGCACGAGCGATTCACGCTGAGTTTAACAATGAGGAGCAAGCATAATGAGCGTCGACACATTACGTCCCACATCGACAACAAATGAATTTGCCGGAGACGATTTGGACCCACGTAGCGAAATTCTTGATGCTGCAGCCCTGGCATTCATGACCAAAGGTTATGCAGCAACCAGCATCGACGACGTTGCCGATATCCTGAGTGCGACCAAGGGCAAGATTTATCATCACTATCGCAAGAAAGCCGATCTGTTTTTCGATGTACACAAGCGTGGCATGGAAATGGATCTGGCAGCGGTACAAGCAGCTGCGAGCCTGTCGCATCCAGCGGCTATCGACAAGCTGCGTGCCATGACATTGGCGCACATTACCGTGATCATGGACCATCTCCCCTACCAGCGTGTTGCCGTGCAAGGCCTGGAAATGCATCTGGCGGGCGAAACCACTGCCGCACAACGCGAAGTGCTGTCGGAAATATTGGTGCTGCGCGACCAATACGAAAATCTGTTCCGCGATTCGATCCAGCAAGTCATGAGCGAAGGCCAGGCGCCTGCACAGGACCTGCAAATTGTGGTCAAGGCATTTTTCGGTGCACTGAACTGGACCACGATCTGGTACCGCCCACGCCCTGATCAAAGCGAAGAAGAAAAAATGGCAGTCGCCAATTCCATATCGACGTTCGCGATCCGCGGCCTCGGAGTGGCTTGATGCCAGCAGGTGTGCTCACCGCCATCGCGTTGTCGCATCTTGATCCAATCGAAAGCTGGGACCGGGCCACGCTGGAACAATTCCAGCTGGCCAAACTGCGCGAGCAACTGGCGCGGCTGAGTCGGAACAGCGCTTATTATGCGCCGCTGTTCCGGCGGCTTGGATGGGATGTCAGCGCGCTGCGCTCGCTGACGGATCTGCGCCAGCTACCGTTTACGCGCAAGACCGACTACGTCGCGACGATTACGCCAGATGCGCCGTTCGGTGCCTTCATGACGGCACCGAAGCACGACGTCGTACGCATGCATTTTTCTTCCGGCACAACCTCGGCACCATCACCGCAATTCTGGACGACGTTCGACCTGGAACGCTGGGCCAGCTTGTATGCGCGCCATGCGCGGGCACAAGGCATCGGCGCCGATGACATCGTGCAATGCATGTTCAGCTATACCTGGTTCGTCGGCGGCCTCGGCGCCACGGCTGGTTATCAGCGCGTCGGTGCCATGGTGGTACCGGCCGGCAGCCAGGATACCGAGCGCCAGATCAACACCCTGTTCACCTATGGCAGCACCGTGTTGTGCGGCACGCCCTCGTTCATTACGCATCTGGCCGAAGAAGTCGGCAAGCGTGGACGCGATCCGGCACGCTCGACCGTGCGCAGCATCATGATGGGCGGCGAACCAGGCGCCAGCATCGCCGCCACGCGTGCGCGTATCGAAGCATTGTGGGGTGCGCGTAGTTTCGACGCTTATGGCTGCCTGGAATTTCAGCCGATTGCCGGTGACTGCGCGGCGCAAAGTGGCCTGCATCTGGCCGAAGATTTCGCCTATGCCGAAGTGGTTGATGCCAGCAGTGGTGAAGCCGTCGCCGATGGCACGCCAGGGGTACTGGTGCTGACCCATCTTGATAAGCAGGCTGGGCCACTGGTGCGCTGGTGGACCGGCGATATCGTCGTGCGCGACAGCACGCCCTGTGCCTGCGGCCGCACCCATGCGCGGCTGGTCGGCGGCGTACATGGCCGTGCCGACGACATGCTGGTAGTGCGCGGTGTCAATATATTTCCCTCGGCGGTCGAAGATCTGGTGCGCAAGACGCCTGCGCTGGGCGACGAATATCAACTGGTGCTCAACAGCACCGTGCGCGACGCAGCAGGCTTTATGAAATCGCTCCATGTGCGCGTCGAACAACGCGACAGCCAGGCCAAGCCAGCAGATCTGGCTCGCCAGCTAGAACAGGATATCAAGCAGCACCTGCAGGTCGCAGCGCAGGTCGAGGTGCTGCCCTTGGGCACGCTCACCCGCAGTACGCATAAAGCCAAACGAGTCGTGACCGAGGATTGAAGCGGATCGCAGCAGCAATCATCCCAGCGGGTATCTATCGACTTCGGTAGCATTCCGCTTTTGTACCTGCGTTACTACTTACTCGCCTTATGAGGAAATCGTCATGAAAAACCTGTCCTCCCAACGTGCCCTGCCGCGCGCCACTACGCTGTTTCTGATGCTCGCTGCTGCGCTGGCAGTCACGCCGGCGATGTCTCAGGAGCGGGAAAAACTGACCATCGCCATTGGCACCGATGTGCTTGATGCATCGCAAGCCAACAACACCTCCGTACCGATCTATACCAAGTGCTGGGAAAACGCCGGTCTCGACGTCACGCTGCAACCGACCAATTCCACTACGGCCATGCAGGCGGTACTGACCGGCCAGGCAGACATGGTCAACATGGGTCCGGCAGCGGCCATCATCGCTCGCACCAAGGGCGCGCCGATCAAGGCGGTGTATCTCAACATGCGCCACAATTTCCAGTTCCCGGTGGTGCAAGAGTCGTCGCCAATCAAGACGCTGGCTGACTTCAAGGGCAAGACCATCGGCGTCATTTCCTATGGTGCGCAGATGGTGCAGATTTTTCGCGGCATGTTCAGTGAAGCCGGGCTCAATCCGGACAAGGACGTGACCTTCGTGGAAACCGGCTCGGGCGCGCAAGCAGTGACTGCCTTGACGCGTGGACGCGTGGACATCTGGGGCACCTGGGATTCGCAAATTGCCACCGCTGAAAACATGGGCGTCAAACTGCGCCGTTTCACCTCGCCGTATGCCGAAAAACTGACCTTTGGCGGTTCCTATTTCGTCCGTGACGACATGATTACCAAGCGGCCGAAAGTAATCGAAAAAGCCTTGCGCTGTGTCGCGCAAGGTTCGTTGACCACAATGACCAATCCGCAGGGCGCGCTCAAGGTGCATTGGAAAGTATTCCCATTGACCAAGCCATCGAGTGTCGATGAAGCGACCGCCATCAAGCAAGGGCTGCACATCATCAACACCCGCACCGAATTTCTCAAACTGGAACCGGGCGTGAAGTGGGGTGAAATTCCAATCAGCGCAGTGGCCAACATGGTCGCCTTCATGAAGGCCAACAATGTGATTCAGACCAGCCCCAAGCTGGAAGACCTGTACACCAATCAATTCATTGCTGCCATCAACGATTTTGACAGCGCCAAAGTGATCGCTGCGGCCAAGGCCTTGCCGAAATAAGCGTCATCCCTGTCGCCGTTGCCCAGTACAGCACCGGCGACAAGCGCCTCAAGGGGCAGTCAATTGCTCCAGCCTGGTCAAGAAATGCATCGCCGCAGCGCGATCACTGCCACACATCTCCAGCGACGGCTGCAAGCCGCCACAACACGCAGGCCGTTCTGGCTGACCAAAAATCGCACAGCGCATATCGTCCATCAATTGCACGCATGGCACACCCGCCGGCTTGCCATGCGGCATGCCGGGAATTGGGCTGGAGATGGAAGGCGCGGTACAACAAGCGCCGCATTGGGAACGGCATTGCATGGGGCTGGCAATCAAGGCGAAACAAGCTCGGCATTGTACCCTCCTCGCGACCTGTGCCTGCCGCCACCAAAGCCGACAATTTAGAAGATAATGCATTGTCGCGTCCATGTGGTGCGCCGTCGCTCGACAAAACAAGCAAAAAATACCGCCAGGGAAGCCGCATGCAGCAGGATCTCAACGACCTCTATTACTTTGCACAGGTGGTAGACCATCGTGGTTTCGCAGCCGCCGGACGCGCCCTGGGCATTCCCAAGTCGAAGCTGAGCCGGCGCATTGCACAACTTGAAGAAAGTCTGGGCGTGCTTTTGATCCAGCGCTCCACCCGCAGCCTGTCAGTGACCGATCTGGGCCGACACTATTACGAACATTGCAAAGCCATGCTGGTCGAAGCCGAAGCCGCGCAACAGGCCATCGAGCGCAATCGCGCCGAGCCGCAGGGCACGGTGCGATTGACTTGTCCGGTGGGCTTGCTGCATGGCCGGGTGGGTGTGATGCTGGCAGATTTTCTCAATGAGCATCCGCGCGTGGTCTTGCAGGTAGAGTCAACCAATCGGCGCGTCGATGTCATCAATGAGGGTATCGATGTTGCCTTGCGCGTGCTGTTGCCGCCACTGCCGGACAGTGACCTGGTGCACAAGATTTTTGGCGTGCGTCATTGGTGCCTGAGTGCCAGCCCGGAATTGCTGGAGAAGTGCGGTATGCCGGAACTGCCGGCCGACCTGCATCGTTTCCCCAGTCTGAGTATGGTGATTCCGCATGAAGAACATGTCTGGCATCTGGAAAACGCCGATGGCGAAACAGCCTCTATCCGCTATACCCCGCGCCTGATGACCGATGATGCGATTGCCCTCAAGCGGGCCGCAACGGCCGGTGCTGGCGTAGTTTATCTACCAACGACGGTGGTCATCGATGAATTGCGCAATGGCAGTCTGGTCAAGGTGTTGCCGCAATGGACGCCGAAATCGGGCATTATCCACGCCGTCTATTCGTCGCGCCGCTTCCTGTTGCCGTCGGTGCGTCAATTGATCGATTTTCTGGCGCAGCGCTTTGCGACCCTGGAAGACTATTGAGCATTGGCGCCAGACTGCGTGCAGAAAAACCTGTGTCAATATTTGGGCATTCATGCGGCTTCTTTCATTCGCTGATAACGCAGCGGTATCGCCGTTACGGATTAACGCAAATACAGTTTTTCAACATAAGTCAGTGGCTCATGCCGGGCCACCTTGGCCAAAATCTCCTGGCGCGTGGCCTGCGACTTGGACAGTGACTTGGTCATTTGCGGTGCGGCGATCTGGCTGGTTTGCTCGACGGCGGCAAGTTCCGTGGCGAAGCTGCTGCCTGCGGCGACGAGCAACACTAACGCAGCAGCGAGTTGTTTGAAGTTGGGTGCAAAAGTGGCGGCATTGGCGCGCATGATATTTCTCCAGGTCAATACAGAAATTCGGGTTGGGCTGCGACTGCGGGGAAGCCGCAGCCCGTTGGGAGCTTCACAAACACCGCTGCGCAGGGAGTTTCACAACGGCGGCTGCTTGACCAGAAGTATAGTTTTTGCTGATATTTTCGACTAGGCAGCATTTTTTCAATGGATTGTCCTACCAGTAGAACGGCATAGAAAATTCAGCTTGCCACCGCAACGACCTGACCACCCTGCGGCAAGGCATATGGTTATCTGTTTATCTTCGTTATCAAGCGCCATCGACTGCCAGATAATCCAATGCTCGGCTTGGCCGTATCGGCGTTGCGGCAGTTAGGTTGCGCCCCGATGACGCGGCCGCAGCCTAACCCTATTCGCAAAAAAAGGTAAGCATGACTCAAGCATCCCTCCCGACGCAATCGGCCGCGCTGCTGGCCCGATTCGAACCACTGTTGGCACACATTGCGCAAGGCAGCATTGCCCGCGAAAACGACCGCGAGTTACCATTTGACGCCGTACACCAATTGAAACAGAGCGGCTTTTCGGCATTGCGAGTACCGGTCGAATTCGGCGGCAGCGGTGTGAGCCTGCCGCAATTTTTCGCTCTGCTGACACGGTTGGCCGAAGCGGAATCGAATCTGCCGCAAATCCTGCGCGTCAATGCAGGCTTCACCGAACTACTCTTGGAACGCAAGGACGATGGCGACACGCGCCACTGGCTTGGCATCATCGGCAGCGGCCAGACGTTTGGCGCCGCCACTTCCGAACGCACCGATACAACCAACAATTCGGTCTCTGTCAGCGCCGACAGCCAGTCCGACCATCGACGCCTGAATGGCGAAAAATATTATTCGACCGGTACCCTCTACGCTGACTGGATTTTGGTGCGCGCCCACGATGAAGAGTCCGATCTCAATGTCCTGGTGAGTAGCACCGCGCCCGGCGTCGAGCGCGTCGATGACTGGGATGGTTTCGGGCAACGTCTGACAGGCAGTGGCACGACCCGTTTTGACAATGTGCTGATCAACCAGTCACAGATTCTCGATCGCTATTACGCTTCGCAACCACGGCGCAATACCATCATCACGGCGTTTTACCAGACCGTGCATCTGGCCACACTGGCTGGCATCGCGCGCGCGATTCAACGCGACGCCGTGGCGTTTACCCAGGCGCGCACCCGCACCTTTGGCATCCCCGGCCAATCGAGCCCGCGCGACAATCCGCTGGTGCAACGCGTGGTCGGCCGCCTGGCCAGCCTGGCCTGGTCCAGCGAGCAATTGGTGCAAGCCATCGCGACCACCATGGAAAATCTCCAGCAGGCGCGCAAGTTCGGCAAGGCCAGCACTGACGATTACATCGCCCTCGATGTGCAAACCTTTCAGGCTCAGCAAGTGATCATCGGGCAGGTACTGGAAGCCAGCACCCTGCTGTTCGAAGTCGGCGGCGCCTCGGCCACCAGCGACAAGCGCCGGCTCGACCGCCATTGGCGCAATGCACGCACGCTGGCGTCTCACAATCCGGCCATCCAACGCGAAGCTGCGATTGGCGACTTCCATCTCAACGGCAATGCCCCGAGTGAACGCTTCGGGCTGGCTTATGCCTGAGCAATAAGTCAGCGGTGCATAAGGATAGTTGTTTTGATTCGTTTGCTACGCCGCCACGGCTCTCTACACTGGAGCGCGCCCCGTCTACCGGCCGGGCGCGTTTATTTTTTGAGAAAGACTTTGCGTATGCGAACCAACTTGTTTCATTCCTTGACCGCGTTGCTGTTGCTGAGCCTGTCGCTGGGCAGCGTGTCATCCGCGTCGGCGGCGCCGCAACCGGCCACCTTGCGCATCGGCTTTGTCCCCGGCCCTTATATCGATGAATTCAAGCTAGGCGTGCAACCCGAGCTGGAAAAAAAAGGCTACAAGCTCAAGTACTATGAATTCAGCACTGGCCTGGAAGCCAATAGCGCTGTCTTCAAGGGTGATATCGAAGCCAATGTCATGCAGCACAGTGTCTTCCTGAAATCCTATAACGATCGCAACAAGACCGATCTGGTTGGCATCGTGCAGGTGCCAACACCACCGATGGGCCTGTACTCGAAGAAGCATCGCAACCTTGATGGTCTCAAGAAGGGATTCACGGTGGCGGTGCCCAATGATCCTGTCAATCTGCAACGCGCCTTGTGGATATTGCAGCGGCTGGGCTGGATCAGAATCAAGGATCAAGCCAATCCGGTCGATGTGACCGAACTCGATGTGGTGGAAAACAAGGTCGGCCTCAAACTGGTCTTACTGGAAAACGCCCAAGGTCCGCGCGCACTCGACGATGCCGACTTCGCTGCAGTCCAGGGCAACTTTGCCATTTTCGCCAAGCTGAAGCTGTCGGACGCCTTCATCCTGGAAGACATGAGCTCGTCCTATGTCAATGTGCTGGCGGTTAAGAAAACCAAACAAAACGAGGCTTTTGCACGCGATCTGGTCGAAGCCTATCGCTCCGACAATTTCCAGAAAGCGATTCGCGCCGACCATTTCTATGATGGTTTCCGGCTCCCCGATTATTTCAAAAAATAATCGACGCCGATATTTATGCCACCTTGCTGGCCGTCACCCCGCGGCGACCAGCCGGGCGCGCCAGTCCCAGATGTTCGCGCAAGGTGGTGCCCTGATAGTCATGACGGAAGATGCCGCGCCGCTGCAGAATCGGCACCACCCCATCGACGAAATCCTGCAAGCCGCTCGGCAAGGCATCGGGCATCAGATTGAAGCCGTCGGCAGCACCGGCGCGGAACCATGATTCGATGTCATCGGCGATCTGTTCTGGTGTGCCAACGATGACGCGATGTCCACCGCCGCCGGTCAGTGCATAGATCAACTCGCGCACCGTATGACCATGGCGCTGCGCCAACGCCAGCGTGGCATTGAAAAAAGTATGGTTGCCGTTGCCATTGGCCGGCAGGCTGAGGTTGTCGGGCAGCCGCTCATCTAGCTTGAGGCGATCCGGTGTGACGCCAAGCGTGCCGGCCAGGCGCGTCAGGCTGTAACGCCAAGGAATCAGATCGATCAATTGATTGCGCCGCTGCCTGGCCTCGGCTTCGGTAGCGCCGACGACGGTGGCTAGTCCGGCCAGCACCTTGACTGCCTGCGGGCCGCGACCATAGGCAGCAGCGCGGGTATGCAGATCACGCCGATAGGCTTGCGACTCCTCCAGCGATTGCGATGCAGAAAACACCGCTTCGGCATGACGTGCGGCCAGTTCACGGCCATCGCCCGAGGCACCGGCCTGCACCAATACTGGATGGCCTTGCACACTGCGTGGCAGATTAAGCGGTCCCTGTACCGAAAAATGGATACCGCGATGGGCAATCGGCTGCACCTTGGCGGTATCGATGAAACGCCCGGCTTGCTTGTCGCCAATGATGGCATCGTCTTCCCAGCTATCCCACAAGGCCTTGACTACCTCGGTAAATTCACCCGCACGGGCGTAACGGCCGCCATGGTCGGGCGTAGCGTCCAATCCAAAATTGCGCGCCGATGCCAGATCGGCCGTGGTCACCACATTCCAGCCGGCGCGGCCATGACTGACATGATCAAGTGTGGCGAAGCGGCGCGCGATGTTATACGGCTCGTTGTAACTGGTCGAGGCAGTGCCAATGACGCCAATGTGCGTGGTCGCAGCGGCAATGCAGGCCAGCAGCACGGTTGGCTCCAGCGCGGTGATCGGGCGAAAGTCGATCTGTTCGACGATGGCTGCATTGTCGGCCAGGAACACGGCGTCGAATTTCCCAGCTTCGGCAATTTTTGCCACCTTGACGTAGTGCGCTACATCGATGAAGGCGCGTGGATCGGCATCGTCGAGGCGCCATGCCGATGGCACGAAACCGGAATGCAGGATGTTGACATTGAGGTGCAACTGGCGCGGTGGAGTACTGCTATCGCTCATCAGAAATCTCCGGATGGCACGCCCGCCACCGCGCGTGGCGATGGACGCGATGTCGCGGCGTTCTGGGTGGAATCAGTGGACTTGGGGGAAACCGTGGCGCTGGGCCAGCAGGTCGAGAATACGGCGGGTGTCGGTAACGAAGTGTTTGCTGCCCAGCGTTTGCACATCGGCCGGTAGCGGCTGTTCATCGCCGAGAATCAGCACGGGCAGACTCTGGTGCGCGGCGTCGAGCGCGTCGATCACCACCTGACGCGGCTTGGGAAATGGCAGCCGCTGAATATCCAGGCGCGCCGCACTGACAGAGTCACCCGCCAGCAAACCTTCGATTGGCGCCCCATCCGGACAAATGAAGCGCTGGCCTGGATAGGCGGGATCGGCAAAACCAGCTTCTAGCAACAACAATACGTCTCGGCTCATGGTGCGGCATCCGGCAAGGAGGGAAAAGGAAAATAGATTCATGCCGATTCTGCTGCCCGCCCGCCTGTGCCGCCACGAATATATCCGCATATGCATATGCGCCCTGCCGCGGCCAGTCTATGCCAAACCGTAACAGCGTGCCGCGGTGCCGCCCCACAGTGCCTCTTGCTCACCAACATGCAGATTCACCTTGGCCCAGTCGGCCACTACCTGGGCTACCTCAGCATAGGACGCCGCCAACAGGCACACCGGCCAGTCAGAGCCGAACATCAGCCGCTGCGGGCCGAACGCCTGCAATGCCACATCGAGACAACGACGAATATGGAGCAAGTCGTCAGGCTGCAAACCATTACCCCAATCGGCTTCGGTCACCAGCCCCGACAGTTTGCACACCACATGCGGCAACTTGGCCAATGCCGTCAGTTGCTGGGCCCAGCGCGCGGCAATGTCGCCAACGGCAAAGTCGCGCAAGGCTGGTTTGCCGAGGTGATCGAGCACCAGCCAGTGCTGATCATGGTGGCGACAAAACTGCAAGGTGTCGGCCAGTTGATGCTGATACACCAGCACGTCGTAGACATAGCCCTGTGTTTGCAACAAGGCCACACCGCGATTGAAATCGGCATGCGCCAGAAATGCAGCGACATCGACCTCGTCCTGCACCTGATGACGGAAACCGACCAGCTTGTTACCACCCTGCCATTCCGACAAACGCTCTGCCAGATCGGGCACGGCCAGATTATCCCAGCCGACCACGCCGACAATGCTGTCGTTGTGTCGCGCCAGGTCCAGCAGGAACCGGGTTTCTTCCCGACCGCCACGCGCTTGCACGGCAATCGAGGCCTGCAGGCCGGCAGCCTGTAACAAAGGTTGCAACTGGTCTGGCAGCATGTCCTGCGCCAGGGCATCCATGCCACTGACGATCCAGGGATAGTCCTGCGCGCGATAGCGCCAGAAATGTTGATGTGCATCGATACGCAAGTTCACGCTCCGCAATGATCGATAGATTCAATAAACATGCCGGCATGCAGCGACAGCGCAATGTGTGCGCTACCACGGCATGCCGGCATCAGGCCTTAGATCAGCAACGACAGATCAAAGAAATTAGCGCGATCAGTCGTACAACACGGCCGCGATCTTTGGGTCGGCAATGTTGCTCTTGTCATACCAGTAGAAACCGGTATCGATGATCTTCGGCAGCTTTTCTCCCTTGAGTGCCTTGACCGCAGCTTCGACGGTCTTGTAACCGATGCCGACCGGGTTTTGGGTAATCGCACCGGCCATCAGGCCATCGCGAATCGCATCCTTCTGTTGCTTGCCCGAATCGAAACCGATCACGACCACTTTGCGCTTCATTTCGCGCACACCGTTGATCACGCCAATGGCCGAACCTTCATTGGTGCCGAAGGCACCCTTGAGATGCGGATAGGCTTGCAGGATCGACTTGGTGATTTCGGTTGATTTCAACTGGTCACCGGCACCGTATTGGATGCTGACGATCTTGATTTGTGGATAAGCAGCCTTGATGCGTTCGACGAAGCCATCGCGCCGGTCGATGCCGGTGCGGCTGGTCTGGTCATGTGCCACCACGGCGATTTCGCCTTCCTTGCCGATCAGTTCTGCCATCTTGTCAGCAGCCAGTGCCGCAGCTGCCTTGTTGTTGGTGGTGGCAGTGGTGACGGGAATATCGCTATCAACGCCGGAGTCAAATGCCACGACAGGGATATGCGCAGCCTGGGCTTTTTTCAGCAGCGGCAAGGCGGCCTTGCTGTCGAGAGCAGCAAAGCCGATGGCCTTGGGTTTCTTGGCCAGCGCTGCCGACAGCATATCGATTTGCTTGTCGACCATGGCTTCGGTTTCCGGGCCTTCGAACGATACCTTGACGTGGTAATCCTTGCCGGCCTGTTCAGCGCCAGCCTTGACTGCCTGCCAGAATTGATGCTGGAAGCCTTTTGAAATCAGGGGAATATAGATTTCGTCAGCGGCGTGGGCAACACTGCCCAGGCCCAATGCGAAAGTCAGACCGATGGCAATGTTGAGTGCTCTTCTCTTTATCATGTTACGTCTCCTTGGTTGATGTACATACAGCGTAAAGCAGCTTCAGAACAAAGCAAAAACCGCTTGGGGAATGGCGTTTGCCATAACTTTTATTGCCGGCGGCGGCGCAGAATATCCATATAGACCGCCAGAATGATGATCACGCCGGTGACCACAGTCTGCCATTCCTGTGCCACCGACATGATGCGCAAACCGTTGATCAGCACGCTCATGATGAAGGCGCCGATGATGGTGCCAAGAATGGTGCCAGTGCCACCCGACAGCGAGGTGCCGCCGATTACCACCGCAGCAATCGCATCAAGCTCATAGCCCTGGCCCAGTGCCGGTTGAGCCGAATTGAGACGCGACGCAATCAACAGGCCCGCGATGCCGCAAATGGCGCCGCTGACGGTGTAGACCATAACCTTCCAGAAATCCACCTTGACGCCGGACAAACGCAGCGCTTCTTCATTGCTGCCCAGTGCAAAGGTATAGCGACCGAACACGGTCCGGTTGAGCACGATACCAGCAGCAATCGCCACCAGGAATAGGATTAACACAGCATTCGGTATCGGTAATGCCGGAATCAGATCGCCGATCAGCGACTCTTGGGAAATTTGCGAAAACGAAGGCGTGTCATTGAAGTAGATCGGCTTGGTGCCGGAAATCACCAGTGACAGTCCCTTGAGCAACATCATCATGCCCAGCGTGGCGATGAATGGCGGCACCTTCAGCTTGGCAATCAGCATGCCGGAAGTCCAGCCACACAAGGCGCCGAAAAAGATCGCAGCAAAAATGCCGACATAGATCGGCAAGCCCCAGTAAGTCAGGACCACGCCAGCCATCACCGCGCAAAAAGTCATCATTACACCGACCGACAGGTCAATCCCGGCGGTGATGATGACGAAGGTGCAGGCAATCGCCAGCACGCCGTTGACGGCGGTCGATTGCAAAATACTGACCAAATTGTCGATCTGCAGGAAGTTGCCGTTGGCAAAGCTGAAAAACACCATCAGCGCCAGCAGGCTGGCAAAGGCCAGCAATTTCTGCCGTGTGGTGGGATTGAACAGGCGCGCGCGCCAATCGGACGGGAGCGAGGCCGGGGCCTGCGCAGCGGAGTCGGATGTCAACTTGGAATTCATGGTCAGCGTAGCCTGAGACAGTGGGGTTGGGGTATTTGCCATGGTCGTCTGCGAAAAATTTAGTGGGTAACGGCAAGATCGGATTCGCGCTGGGTGGCCAGTTGCATGATCTTTTCCTGGGTAGCGTCGGCGGCGCTGAGCTCGCCCGTGATGCGACCTTCGCACATGATCAGCACGCGATGGCTCATGCGCAGCACTTCCGGCAATTCGGACGAGATCATCACGATCGCCTTGCCTTGTTCGGCCAGCGCATTGAGCAACTTGTAGATTTCGCTCTTGGCGCCGATATCAATGCCACGTGTCGGCTCGTCAAAGAACAGAATGTCGCAGTCGCGCAGCAGCCATTTCGCAATTACGATTTTTTGCTGATTGCCGCCCGACAGCAGGCGCGCCGGTTGATCGATCGACGGCGTCTTGATGCTGAGTTGACGCACGTAGTGTTGCGCTGTATCGCGAATGGCGGCGTCGTCGAGGAACATACCCTTGTTGAGAAAGCGATGCATGCTCGACATGGCAATATTGGTCTTGACGTCGAGGCCGGTAGCCAGACCGAAATGCTTGCGGTCTTCCGACAGATAGCCGATGCCGTGCGCGACCGCATCGGCTGGCGACTTGATCATAGCCTTGTCGCCGTGCACATAAATTTCTCCGGCATCAATCGGATCGGCACCAAAGATGGCGCGCGCCACTTCGGTACGACCAGCGCCCATCAGTCCGGCAAAGCCGAGGATTTCTCCTTTGCGCAACTGGAAGCTGACATCGCGAACGGCATGACCACGCGTTAAGCCGCGCACATCGAGCACCACTTCATTGGCACCGGTATTGGCATTGACCGGCCGGGCGCTGTCGAGCTGGCGGCCCACCATCATGTTGATGATGGTATCCATCGGCGTGCTTTCGGTCGGCACGGTGGCGATGTATTTGCCGTCGCGCATGACGGTGACGCGATTGGAAATACGCCGCAACTCATCCATCTTGTGCGAGATATAGATAATGCCGACGCCCTGCGCCTGCAGCTCGCGGATGATGCGAAACAGCTCGTCAATTTCGGTATTGTTGAGCGCAGCGGTCGGCTCATCCATGATCAGCACGCGCGAATCGAAGGACAGCGCCTTGGCGATTTCAACCATCTGTTGCTTGGCCACTGTCAATTCACCAATCAGCGTACGCGGATCGAGGTTGAGACGCATGCGGGCAAAGATCTGTGCGGCTTGGCGGTTCAGTTGGGCTTCGTCAAGAAACACGCCGAAGCGGCCGCGTGGCTCGCGACCGATGTAGATGTTTTGCGCGGCACTTAAATGATTCATCAGATTGAGTTCCTGATGAATGATGCCAATGCCGAGCGCCTGTGCTGCGCGCGGACCATCGATCTCGACTGCGCGGCCATCGACCAGGATTTCACCGGCGTCGCGTTGATAAACGCCAGAGAGAATCTTCATCAAGGTCGATTTGCCAGCGCCGTTCTCGCCCATCAGCGCATGTACTTCGCCGGGCAGTAAATCGATCTGGCAATTGTCCAGTGCCAATACGCCCGGAAAACGCTTGGTGACGTTTTTGAGCGAAATCAAATATTGTGCGCCGCCGTTGTCGGCTGTCTCTGTTTGTTCTGTTTGCTGCATAGCTACCTCATCTGATGCAAGCCGGCCTTGTTCTCAGCCGTGTTGTACTTCGTCTTTCAGTCTTGCAGAATTACCCTCGTTTTCGCGCTGGTCACGCGTCATTGCTGTTGCAGATCGAAGATCTTGGCCATCGCTACCCATTTCTCTCCTTGCGGCGTCCATGGCGTCGGTGCCTGGAACTGCCACATCAATGCTTCCCATTCCTGCACCCGCGCATCGTCCTGCATGGCCTGCGCCATGCGGGCGGCGTCATAGACGGCGTCGTCGGTTTCCATGATCATGGTCATGCGCGTGCCGAGTCGATAAATCTGCATCCCGGTCACACCGTGCTGGCGCAAATGGGCGGCAATCTCCGGCCAGATACGGCGATGCTGCTCTTCGTAGCGCGCAATCAATGCAACGTCGTCTTTCAGATCCAAAGCCAGGCAGTAACGCATGTCGGCTCCTCAACTTAACGCGCGGTCGAGATGCGTGTAACCGCCGTCGACAAAGATCCATTGCCCGGTGGTATGCGATGCACGCGACGACAACAGAAACACGGCCGTGTCGGCCATCTCTTCCGAGGTCGTGAAACGCTGGCCAAAGGGAATCTTGCTGGTGATGGCGGCCAGCTTTTCTTCCGGATGTTCGAAACCGGAAATCCATTTTTGATACAGCGGCGTCATCACTTCGGCAGGAATCAGGGCATTGACGCGCACGCCATCGTTGGCCAGCGCAGCCGCCCATTCGCGCGTGAGGGAGAGCTGCGCGCCCTTGGACGCACAATAGCCGCTGGTATTGCCCTGCCCGGTGAGGGCGGTCTTCGACGACACATTGACAATAGCGCCGCGCGTGGCTTTGAGATGCGGCACACAGTAATGCGCCATGACATAGTAATGAATCAGGTTCTTTTCCAGCGATTGCACAAAGGCATCGCGCCCGGCGTCGAGGCCGACGCTGTCGTTGATGCCGGCATTGTTGACCAGCCCATCGAGGCGGCCAAATTCGGCCACGGTGTCGGCGACGGCGTTGCGGCATTTTTCATCATCGATCAAGTCCAGCAGGAAGAAGCGCGCTTTCGGCTGCAATGCCAGCAATTGCTGCTGGAATACGGCATCTGGTTGACTGCGGCCAAACACCACAGGAATCGCCCCCTCAGCTGCCAATTGCAGAGAAATCGCGCCACCAATGCCGGAGGCACCGCCGGTGACGATCACTACCTTATCTTGTAGATATAAATTCATGTGCTGTCTCCGTTTGAATTATTTTTATTTTTATTTTTTACATCAAATGACCAACGGCACTGCTGCTCGCTGCCGGCCTTGCATCTGCGTTCAGTCTCGTTGTCTCGACGCCTGGACGTCAGCCGCGGAAACGGTATTGCTCAAGCGATTCCGTCTTCATTGTGATCGAGAAGCCCGGCGCGGTCGGCGGAAAATAAGCGGCACCTTTCACCACGCAAGGATCGACGAAATGTTCATGCAAATGATCGACATATTCTGTCACACGTCCTTCGGTGGTGCCGGAAACGCAAATGTAGTCGATCATCGACAAGTGCTGCACATACTCGCACAAACCAACGCCGCCGGCATGCGGACAGACCGGCAGCTTGTATTTGGCCGCCATTAATAGCACCGCCAGAATCTCGTTGACACCGCCCAACCGGCAGGAATCGATCTGCACCACATCAATCGCACCGCGCATGATGAATTGCTTGAACAGTACCCGGTTCTGGCACATTTCACCGGTGGCAACCTTGACTGCGCCAATGCCTTCGCGAATCTTACGATGCCCTTCGACGTCGTCGGGACTAGTGGGTTCCTCAATGAACCAGGGCTTGGCGAAGGCCAACTGATTGACCCACTCGATCGCCTGGTCGACTTCCCACACCTGATTGGCATCGATCATCAAATGACGCTCGGGGCCGATCACTTCGCGCGCAATCGTCACGCGGCGTTTGTCGTCGGCCAGATCGCGACCGACCTTGAGCTTGATATGGTTGAAACCGCCATCGATGGCTTCCTGGCACAAACGACGCAGCTTGGCGTCGTCATAGCCTAACCATCCAGCCGAAGTTGTGTAGCAAGGATAACCGTGCTGCTCCAGTTGGCGAATCCGCTCGGCCTTGCCAGGAGCTTGTGCCCGCAGCAACACCAGTGCTTCGTCGGGCGTGATGCAGTCGCTCAGGTAACGGAAGTCGATACAGCGGACAAACTGTTCCGGCGTCATGTCCGCCACCAGTTTCCATAATGGCTTGCGCTCAGCCTTGGCCCACAAGTCCCACACCGCATTGACGACGGCACCAGTAGCCAGATGGATGGCGCCCTTGTCCGGGCCAATCCAACGCAACTGGCTGTCGGAAGTGATATCGCGCCAAAAACCACCCATATCGGCACTCACGGTTTCCAGCTCCAGACCGACCACCAAATGCTCCATAGCCTTGATCGCGGCACAGCAGATTTCATTGCCGCGACCGATCGTGAAGGTCAGACCATGCCCTTCCAGACCAGCATGATCGGTTTCGAGAATCACATAGGCCGCCGAATAATCGGGATCCGGATTCATGGCATCGGAACCGTCGAGTGTTTGCGAAGTCGGGAAACGCACGTCGAGGACGCGCATGGAGGTGATGGTGGTCATCGTATTGGAGGTGTCAGTCGATGTGAGGAAAAAATGGCTGAGATCGGTGTGAAGCAGGCTGCTGTTGGTGGAAAGAATTATTACACGCAGCCTTGAATTCATCAATGAAAAACATTTTTATATTTGAATGTTCTTTGCTACCATCCTTCAAAACCAGACCTGAAGCCATTTTTACTCACCGTCGATAACAATATCGCACAAAATGATATCAATTTAGTATTGGTATTGTGGCAATAATTCGTGTTCTCCATTAAAAACACGTTTTACAAATAAAAATACAGGAGGCACTCGCCTGCATTTTTGCGTCAAATAATCGGCGCGCTCTCATCAGCCGCGCCTGTCACTACCACTACACAAAAAAATACATGCCCATCACGGCAGACACCAATCAATTACCTCGGAGATTCTGATGCATCACACCAACACCAACGCTGCCCTCGCTGCTCGGCGTTCCCTGCGCCTTTACCAAACCACCATTGGCGCCGCCATATTGGGACTGAGCTGCGCCACGACGCACGCACAAACCAACGTCACCGTCTATGGCCGGGTCGATGCCGGCATCGACTACCAATCCAATGTCGCTACCACCGGCGGTAACAGTGGCAGCTTGTGGCGTGCCGCCGGCAATCAATGGGGCACCAGCATGATCGGCTTCAAGGGCACAGAAGATCTGGGTGCCGGTCTGGGCGCCTTCTTCTTGCTGGAATCGGGCTTCGATGCGACCAACGGCACCACCAATGGCAGCGCCCTGTTCAACCGCCGCTCTTATGTCGGTCTCAGCGGCAGCGCCGGTTCGGTCAAGCTCGGCAAGAACTTGTTCATCGACAACGACATCTGGTTCCTCGACCCGACCGGACAGCAATTCGTCGGCACCGCCACCTTGGTCAACGGCCGCAACTGGCAAGGCGCCAACAATGTGATCGAGTATCAAACCCCGACCTGGGGCGGCTTCAACGCCACCGTGCAAACCAGCCTCGGAGAACAAGCCGGCTCGGTGACCAATAGTCGCAAGGATGGCGTATCACTGGTCTACAGCAATCCGACGCTGGAATTACGTGCCATCTATGACGTCGTACGCGATGCCAACGGCCACTATGTCAGTGTCTATGACACGTCCAAGGAATTGATCCTGGGCGGCACGCTGACCATCGATAAGCTGAAGCTGTTCGCCGGTTACGAAAATCTGCGCGCACCGGATGCAGCGGCGGGTGCCACCGATCAGGTGCATCATTACTGGCTGGGCGCCAACTACCAATTGTCGCCGGCGTTGACACTGATCGGCGCAGCGTTGCGCGTCAATGCCAATCATGGCGGTGGCAACGCCAACCTGTTCATGGCCGGGGCCAATTATTCCTTGTCCAAGCGCACCTTGCTGTATGTCGGCATGGGCACGGTGCGCAATGGCAACAACGCCAATTTTTCGGTCGAAGCGACCAATAACAGTCCATTGCCAGGACAGAACCAGAATGGTGCCTATGCTGGCATCAGTCATTCGTTCTGATGTAGTCCTTTAATACCTGCGCTGAAACTGGCGCTGCGATTGCCGCACCAGTTTCAGCGATAATGCGCATTATCCCGGCCCACTGAGCGACATGCTCAGCGACGCTCACTTCGCCTTTATCTAGCCCGCCATGCCAAGAACCCAAAAAAACGCAGCAGATTCCACGCTTCCCGTACCGACCGCCAGCGACGATACCAGCGATGCTGGCAAATCACGCTATGCCGCACCAGCGCTAGACAAGGGGCTCGACATTCTGGAATTGCTGAGCAAATCCGAGCAGATGTTGACGTTGAACCAGATCTCCAAACAGTTGGGCCGCAGCGTCAATGAGATTTTCCGTATGGTGGTAACGCTGGAACAGCGTGGCTACCTGATTGCCGACAATGACCAATACCGGCTATCGCTGAAACTATTTGAGCTGGCGCACCACCACCAGCCGATTCGGTCGCTGGTCAGCACCGCGCTGCCACACATGCGCGAACTGGCCAATCGCACCATGCAGTCGACCCATCTGACAGTCTATGAAGCCGGTCGTGTGATTGTGGTGGCGCAGGTCGACAGTCCTGAACGCTGGGCCTTCGGACTCAAGGTCGGCGCACTGGTGAGCTTGACCGATACCGCGTCCGGTCATGTGTTGCTATCGTTTTGCGACGAAGCCGAGCGTGGCCGCATGCTGGCCGCGCATGTACGCATGGATGGCGAGCAGGACATCGATCACGCGCAGTTGCTGCGCCAGATCGCCGAAACCCAGGAGCGCGGCTATTCGCGCATGGACAGCCGCCAGATTCGCGGCGTAGTGAACCTGTCCTATCCGGTGCTGGGTGCCAACAACCGCATGTTAGCGGCATTGAATGTGCCCTACATCGAGCGCATCGACAAGAAGGTCAACCCAAGTCTCGATGAAAGCCAGGACATCGTGCGTGAAATCTCGGCGCGTCTGTCCAAATTGATGGGTAGCAGCAGTTTCGGCACCTGATTCGTTTTCGCAGCAACCTTGAAAAAAGCCAGGCACTGCGCCTTAATGCTGTTCAGCTAAGAAGCACTCGTCGGTCGTTTCTTGGTTTCTTGGTTTCTTGGTTTCTTAGATGCTGATGCTGGGTTTTCTTCGGACGAGCTAGCCGGGTGCGGCCCGGCAGCCGCTTACTTTTCTTGTCTCGCCAAGAAAAGCTAAGCAAAAGAAGGCGACCGCGCGATCCTGGCCCCTACGGGGTTCCCAGCGATGCGCCGCAGAAAATGGGAG
>JAMFSU010000150.1 GCA_026225475.1 Duganella sp. | reverse complement strand
CCGCAGCGCCGGGAACCCCGTAGGGGCGATGCAGTAGCGGTCGCCTTTCTTTGCTTACTTATCTTTGGGCGAGACCAAAGAAAGTGAGCGGCTGCCGGGCCGCCCCCGGCTAGGTCGTCCGAAGAAAGAAAAGAGTCAACTACGCACTGAGGTCCCCGGCTAGCTAGTCCGAAGAAAACCCAGCATCAGCAACCAAGAAAGCCAAGGAAACCAAGAAAGCCACGCCGAGCTTTTCTTAACTGAACAGCATTACACCATTTGGTGGGCGTTTTGCATGGGGCAATGTCGTCGCTATGCGGTCGCCGTTGCATCTGCTGCCGGATTGGCGTTGTTCTCTGGCGCACAATGCGGGCAGGATTTGCCCGCGACATAAGCTGGCGACAGTTGTTCGCGTGGCGTCACGACGGCGCGACAGGCGAAGCACTGGACGGTTGCGGTTTCTTGCAATTGCGGATTGAGCGCAGTGCGGTAGTCGAAGACGAAGCAGTCACCCTTGTAATGGTCGCCCCCTACTTCCTCGAAATACTTGAGAATGCCGCCTTCAAGTTGGTACACGCTGTCGTAACCGATATTTTGCATGTGGATTGCGGCTTTTTCGCAACGGATGCCACCAGTGCAGAAGGTCACTACGGTTTTGTCGTTGAGTTCGGCCTGGTGATCGGCGATGACTTGGGGAAACTCGGTGAACTTGTTGATGCGGTAGTCGATGGTGTTATCGAAGGTGCCGACATCGACTTCAAACGCATTGCGCGTATCGACCATCACGACCGGCTTGCCATTGTCATCGTGTCCTTGGTCCAGCCAGCGCTTGAGCATCTTGGCTTCGACGAACGGCGCGCGGCCATCCTCTGGTTTGATCAGAGGATGCTTCATGGTAATGATTTCCGCCTTCAGCTTGACCAGCATGCGGTTGAACGGCTGATGCGCGGACAGGCTTTCCTTGACTTGTAGATCGGCAAAGCGTGGATCGGCACGCAGCCAGTGCAGAAACGCATCAATGTCGGCACGCTGGCCGGCCAGAAACAGGTTGATGCCTTCCGGGCTGAGAATGATGGTGCCGCGCAAATTGTGTTGTTGGCAAAATGCCAAAAACAGCGGGCGCTTTGCCGTCGTGTCATCAAACGTGATGAATTTATAGGCGGCGATGTTGATGTAGGGCTGGGCGTCGGAAGTGGGCGTATTCTGTTGCATGATAAAAATGCCTAAGTCTTTGAATTGACAGCATTATAAACGTCTTGCGGCAGGCTTATCCAGAATCTGCCGACAATTCGCACCATGCATGATACAGATCAAATCGCGGTGTCTAACACAATGCCGACTTGTCTGAAAGAGGTTGTAAGCCCTGCTTAATTTGCGTATAGCAGCGCATCATTGGCAGGTAAAATGACGCCCTATGACTACACCGAATTTCGTACATCTGCGCCTGCACTCCGAGTTTTCCATTGTCGACGGCCTGGTTCGTATCGACGATGTCGTCAAAGCGGCTGCCAAGGACGGTCAAGCTGCTTTGGCCATTACCGATCTGGCTAATTTGTTTGGCATGGTGAAGTTCTATAAGAGCGCTCGCAGCAAGGGCGTCAAGCCGATTGCCGGTTGCGATGTCTGGATCAGCAATGATGACGAGCGCGACAAGCCCTCGCGGTTGCTGTTGCTGGTCAAGAATCATCACGGTTATTTGCAGTTGTGCGATTTGCTGAGCCGTGCCTGGTTGACCAATTTGCACCGTGGTCGCGCCGAGTTGCGCCCCGAGTGGCTGGCGCAGCTCAACAACGAAGCTGGCGGCAATGGTTTGATCGCCTTGTCCGGCGCACATTTTGGCGATGTTGGTGTGGCTATCGAAAATGGCAATCTGGCCGCCGCAGAGCGTTGTGCGCAACGCTGGAGCGAGATTTTTCCTGGCGCTTTCTATCTCGAAGTTCAGCGTTTTGATCAGCCCAATATGGAGTTGATGGTGCGCCAATCGGCTGCGCTGGCCGCGCAGTTGCAATTGCCACTGGTGGCAACCCATCCGATTCAGTTCCAGACCAAAGAAGAATTTGTCGCGCATGAGGCGCGCACTTGTATTGCGGAAGGCGAAATTCTTGCCAATGCACGCCGAGTCAAGCGCTTCAACGATCAACAGAGTTTCAAGACCCAGGCGGAGATGACGGCTTTGTTTGCCGATTTGCCGGGTGCTGTACAAAACACGATTGAAATTGCCAAGCGGTGCAATCTGACATTGACACTGGGCAAGCCGCAGTTGCCGAATTTTCCAACGCCGGATGGCATGACGATCGATGACTTCCTGGTGGCCGAAACCAAAACCGGTCTGGAAGCGCGGCTCAAGCATCTGTTTCCCGATGAGGTTCGTCGGGAAAAGGAGCGCGCACGTTACGAGGCGCGCCTGAAGTTCGAGAATGACACCATCATCAAGATGAAATTTCCCGGCTACTTCCTGATCGTGGCCGACTTTATCCAATGGGCCAAGAACAATGGCGTGCCGGTCGGGCCGGGACGGGGTTCAGGTGCCGGTTCGCTGGTGGCATATTCGTTGTCGATTACCGACCTTGATCCACTGCAATACAACCTGCTGTTCGAACGTTTCCTGAACCCGGAACGGGTTTCCATGCCCGACTTCGATATCGACTTTTGCCAGGAAGGGCGCGATCGCGTCATTCAGTACGTGAAAGATCGTTACGGCAAGGAGGCGGTCTCGCAGATTGCCACCTTCGGTACCATGGCCGCCAAGGGCGCGGTGCGCGATGTTGGCCGCGTGCTCGATCTCGGCTACAACTTCTGCGACGGCATTTCCAAGCTGATTCCATTCAAGCCGGGCAAGCTGGTGACGCTCGCTGATGCCATCGAAGAGGAGCCACTGCTCAAGGAGCGGCTGGAGAACGAAGAAGAAGTCAAACAATTGATGGGCCTGGCGCAGCAGGTCGAAGGCATTGCCCGCAATATTGGTATGCACGCTGGTGGTGTGTTGATCGCGCCGGGCAAGCTGACCGATTTTTGCCCGCTGTACACGCAGGGTGGTGATGCCGGTGTCGTGTCGCAGTACGACAAGGATGATGTGGAAGCAGTCGGCCTGGTGAAGTTTGACTTTTTGGGTTTGACCACGCTGACCATTCTTGATCGCGCAGTGCGTTACATCAAGCAGCTCGATCCCAATATGGCCGATTTTGATCTGGCCAAACTGCCGTTGACCGACCGCGCTTCGTATGACTTACTGACCAAGGCTAAAACGGTCGCTGTGTTCCAGCTGGAAAGCCGCGGCATGCAAGGCATGCTTAAAGACGCGCGACCCGACCGCTTTGAAGACATTATCGCGCTGGTGGCTTTGTATCGTCCGGGCCCGATGGATCTGATTCCTGACTTCTGCAAACGCAAGCACGGCGAAAAGTTCGACTATCCTGATCCGCGGACCGAAGGCATTTTGTCTGAAACCTACGGCATCATGGTGTATCAGGAGCAGGTGATGCAGATGGCGCAGGTGGTCGGCGGCTACTCGCTGGGCGGCGCCGACTTGTTGCGCCGGGCGATGGGTAAGAAAAAAGCCGAAGAAATGGCCGAGCATCGCAACATCTTCCGTGAAGGTGCCGCCAAGGATGGTCTGTCGCAGGCAAAGGCCGACGAAATCTTCGACTTGATGGAAAAGTTTGCAGGCTACGGCTTCAACAAGTCGCACGCTGCTGCTTATGCCTTGCTGTCTTACCATACCGCCTACCTCAAGGCGCACCATGCGGCTGCGTTCATGGCAGCCAACTTGTCGCTGGCCATGGACGATACCGAAAAGATCAAGATTCTGGTCGAGGATGCGCTCGACGTTTGCGGTCTGAGCTTGCTGCCGCCCGATATCAATCTGTCGGATTATCGCTTCACGCCCGTTGGTGAGCCGGGCAAAAAGGCCTTGCAAATCCGCTATGGTCTGGGCGCTGTCAAGGGTTCCGGGCAAAGTGCAATCGAAGCCATCATCGCCGCGCGTGCCGATGGCCCGTTCAAGGATCTGTTCGACTTCGCCAAGCGCGTCGATAAGCGTCAGATCAATCGTCGTACGGTCGATTCGCTGATTCGTGCCGGTGCCTTTGATTGCTTCGCCGTCGATCGTGCCATTCTGCAGGCGACCGTTCCGTTGGCCTGGGAAAATGCCGAACAAGCCGAAGCGTCTGCTAATCAGGTCAGCCTGTTTGGCGGCGACGATAGTGATCTGGAAGCACCGTTGGAATATGTGCAGGTGCGCCACTGGACCGACAAGCAGCGGCTCACCGAAGAAAAGACCGCGCTCGGTTTTTATCTCTCAGGTCACTTGTTCGACGCGTATGAGAAAGAAGTGCGTCAATTCGTGCGCACCAAGATTTCCAACCTGGAACCATCACGTGATCCCCGGTCACTGGCAGGCATCATCACTGGCATCCGGGTGCAGATGACGCAGCGTGGCAAGTTGCTGATTGTCTCGTTGGACGATGGCAGTGCCGTGGCCGATGTGACGGTCTATGGCGAACTGGCTGAACCGAACAAGGCGTTCTTCAAGGAAGATGAATTGCTGATCGTGCAGGGCAAGGTATCGGAGGACCGTTTCAATGGTGGCTTGCGCATCTCGGCAGAAAAAGTCATGGATATCGGCGCTGCGCGTATCCAGTATGGCCAGCGTGTGGTGGTATCACTGTCGAAGGGCATCGATCCGGCTTATTTGCGCGATACCTTGTCCGCCTATCGGCAGGAACAGGGGTTGCCATTCGTAATGAAATACGTGCAATCCGGCGTTGGTTGCGAGGTGATGCTGGGAGACGCCTGGCGTGTGGTGCCGAGTGATGGTTTACAGGTGGCGCTCAAGGAGTCGTTGGGGCAGGATGCGGTTGTTGTTGAGTATTAACAAATGCGGAGTCAACTTTCGACTCTGCAATTACAAATAAACGACTTTGTCGGCTAAAGATAAATATGGATTTAGAAAAATCGTTAAATGCAACCGGTGTTAGGTCGGGGGACCAGGTCGTGCATATCGCTTTTGGTGTTGACAGCAGTTATTTTCGAGGAATGGGCGTTGCCATTGCATCGGTGATGCAGAACAACCCTGAAATGCGTTTCGTGTTTCATGTATTTGCATTTACTGTGTCGGATGATAGCCGTCGTCGTTTGTTGTTGCTGGAGACGCAATACAAGACAGAGATCAAAATCCATGTGCTAAACCCACATGCGCTCGATGAATTCAGAGGCTTTCCTTGCTTTGCACAGCATCATCTCGGTACCTTCATCCGTTTGCTGATTCCTAATTTGCTGCAAGGCGTGACCAAACGCGTGCTCTATCTGGATGCTGATTTGCTCTGTCTGGGACGCATGGATACCTTGCTGAGTATCGACATTGATGATTGCATTGCGGCTGCCGTGCACGATCAGATCGATACAACGGCCAAGACCCAGATCGCAGCATTGGGTTTGTCAGTGCCTGAGTATTTCAACGCCGGTGTCATGTACATCAATGTGGACAATTGGATCGCACATGACGCGCAGGTTAAAGCACTGACGGTTCTATCGACGCAGCAACTGCTTTTTGCCGATCAGGACGCATTGAATATTGCCTTGAATGGCCGTGTCAAGTTCATCGAAAATCAGTGGAATTATCGCTATCATCTGGTGCGTTATCTCAGTCATGGTCATAGCAAATTGAACCTGAACGAGCCGGTTGTGTTCATGCACTTCACCGGCCCGGTCAAGCCTTGGCATGACTGGTGTCTACATGAGACAAAGACAATATTCACCCGCTATCAAGGCATGTCCAGTTGGGCTGATGTTGCGCTTGACCAACCGCAGACTGCCAGAGAACTCAAGCTATTCTCCAAATTTCTCGTCAAGCAAGGGCGTGTCGCTGAAGGAGTTTTCTGGCATGTGAAATACCTATGGAAGCGAATGAAGCAGCGTGCAAAATAATGACATGAGTTTTCAGCGTTGAACCCAGTTGGCTACGCGGCATAGCGCTGTAATTTGATTATTGCAAGGTGTTTTATCCGTATTTTAGGAGTTTCGATTGAGTTACTTTGGATTGCCGGTCATTTTTCTTGTGACCTTCTTTTATGCGTTTGCGTTAGTGCTGGATCGTTCGGCAGGTACAGTGTATCTGGCGTTGGCACTGTTGGGTCTGGCCGGTTTGGTTCAGCGTAGCAAGCCAGAAGGAAAAACGTTTTATGCCTTGATTAAAGAGTACTGGCCGTTGATGCTGGCTATGACGGGACCATTGATTGCCGTTGCGGCAAATCAGTTGGTGACAGGACATTTTGTCTACAAAAGCTTTGATGCGCAATTCAGGCTTGCTCTATTTGCGCTCGTTTTTTGGGCCATACTATTTGTGCCAATCAAACATATGAAGCAGGCGCGATGGGGAATGATTCTTGGTGTCCTGCTTTCGACAGTAAAAATGTACCTGCTTACCGATGGTGGTGCGACCCGCTATGGATCAGACTTTATTCCGATTATCATTTTTGCTGAGCTAGTGCTGCTGCTGGGCATTTTTTCTATCTTTTCCTCTGGGTGGGATCAACAAAAGCCTTACTGCAATTGGCGCACTGGAGTAAAGACGTTGACGTTGTGCGCAGCGATGTATGTAGCCTATTTGTCTCAGGCGCGCGGTGTATGGGTAACAATTCCTGTGTTTGCAATCATTGCCTGCATTTTTATCAGAAACATTTCTACCTCCCATAAAATCGGCGTTGCCGTTCTCTTCGCATTGGCTCTCGCTGGCGCGTCTCAATTCGCCCATATCCTGAAAGAGCGTGTGGGGGTTGCCGAGACTGATATTAAACAATACGTGAGTGGAAGTGCCGTTGATACGTCGCTGGGGGTACGTTTTCAACTATGGCATGGCTCGTGGATACTGTTTAAGGAGCACCCTTTGATTGGAGTCGGGATCGAAGCCTATCCAGATGCGCTAAAAGGTCTTGCAGAGCGCAAGATCATCAGTCCGTTTTCAGCGACATTGCCACATTCGCATAACGAGATTTTATTCATGATGGCTCGCCTGGGAACCTTCGGGTTGCTGGCAATACTTGCCGTGTATTTTGTCCCGCTTTTTTACTTTGTCAGGGAGATACGTCATCCTGATATGGAAATTAGATGTGCTGCCGCCATGGGCGTTGCATTGTCGCTAGGATTTTTTACTTTGGGCTTGGTCGATGTGCTGTTCTTGTGGTGGGAGAGTTACCCCTACTATGCCATTAGCACTGCATTTTTCCTTTGCTATATCATCAAGCGGAAAAATGTTCTGGCGCAGCCAGGGGCGGCGTCACTGGCGCTTGGCTGAATCTAAATGTTTTTTGTAGTCCAGACTGGCAAAGTTTGATGAAGTATCAAACTTTGCCAGTCTGTTTTTCGTCGATCCAGCCTTGCACTATTGCTAGCACTGCGGTGGGCGTAATTGCCCGCATGCAATCGCAAGTCATCTTGTCTCGGTTACTACAGTTTGGGCAACTGGCTTTGGCGAGGCAAAGGTTACTAGCGCGCCGACCAATTGCCGCCCAACGTCCCGGATGCATTGGCCGCGTCGGCGGAAACAGACCCAAGGTGCGCTGGCCGATGGCTGCCGACAGGTGAAGTGGTCCGGTGCCGCTGGCGATGAGGCCATCGGCTTGCT
>JAMFSU010000149.1 GCA_026225475.1 Duganella sp. | reverse complement strand
GCTTACTTATCTTTGGGCGAGACCAAAGAAAGTGAGCGGCTGCCGGGCCGCCCCCGGCTAGCTCGTCCGAAGAAAACAAAGATTCAATTACACACTGAGGTAGCCGGCAAGGTAGTCCGAAGAAAACCCAGCATCAGCAACCAAGAAAACCACGCAAGCATTTTCTTAACTGAACAGCATTAAGACACTGCACCTGGATTTACAATGTGTGACGCCGCTCAATTCGGCTTGGAAATTTCCGGCAAACGCGTCAAGGCATTACGATGCTTCTTCTTTTCCGCATGTTCAATTGCGCTGCCGGTCATGGTGTAGCGGTTATAGGCTTCCTGCAGATCGGTGACGAAGTCGGATTCCGTCTTCAGCGGACGCCAGCCCTTGATCACGTCTAATTCTTCCACCTGGGTCGAAGTACCGTCATAGACGATGCTGATCGGGCGCGACTCCTGGTCGTCACGGAATTCGGTGAGCATTCCCTTGGCGTCATAGCTGGCACCACCAGAGCCTTGCATGAAATTATCAATCACGGTATTGAGCGCAGCGTCGCGCGCACTGACCGCCTGTGATTCTGCCTGCGCCAGTAATTCGGTCACGCCCGGATGATCCTTGAGCAAATTGCCAAACGAATCGGTACGCTCATCGCCCTCTTCCAGCGTATATCCTTTCTTGGCAGAAAAAATACGCATCTTGGGCGGCACCTTGATGCCATAGTTGCCGACCAGCGAGTTGAGCGCCATCGTCAGCGCCGGGCTGACATCGGGACGGATCGAACTGACAATGCCATCGATGCCGGAATTGCGCGCGGCCATCATATTGTTGAACGCGATCTCATTGCTACTGCGCGCGTATACCTTGGCTGCGCTAGAAGCCGGAACGTTATTGATCTTGAACTGATTATTGATGGTGGCCATTGCCGCTCTCCCGCGAAATACCACGACCTGACATCGTGCTGGTGACAATAGGTCGAATAGATATGATGACAACATATTCACTCGACGGACTCGTCGATAACAGCATTGTAAAAGGCTTGCGAGCGATTCTTTCCGCAGAAGAGAGGCATTTCAACCCCGTTCTTCGCGGTTGACGCCAATTTTTATGCCAATTTCGGCCTAATCGGTCGGGGCACCACGTTGCTGCTTTCTTGACGCCGACGACGTTGCCACTTACATTTGGACTGGCCCGACACCAATTCATACAAATGCGAAGGCGGCTGCCACTAAAAAAGATAAATAGGGCTATTTTGCTGCCAAAATAAGTGATCGCACTGGCAATTCCACTTATTTCTTACTGATTACTCATTTACGCTCCTTATTTCCTTGCTCTGCCAACCAGAATCTGATGACTCTTTCCTTCTTCAAACGCCGTTCGGTACTCGTTTCCTTGTTGATCCTGCTGCTGCTCATTGCCCTCCTAGCCAGCCGCAAGCGGCCGGAAGCACCGGCGTCCATGGCAGTCAAGGCTAACGATGTACTTGAATTCCTGGCCGGCGACATCGCCGTAGCCAATGTCGGAGCGCTGCGTCAGGTGCTGCCGCTATCGGGCAGCTTGCGCGCACTGCATCAGGTCGCAGTCAAAGCCAAGGTCAATGCCGAAGTCAGCCAGGTGCTGGTACGTGCCGGTGAAACGGTCAGCGCCGGCCAGGTCCTGATCCGCATGGACCCGAGCGAATACCAGGCCAAGCTGGACCAGGCGCGTGGTGCGCTGGTGGCAACACGCGGACAACTTGATATTGCCACCAAGACGCGTGACAACAATCAGGCGTTGCTGGACAAGGGCTTCATCTCGCGCAATGCCTTCGACAATGCCGCCAGCCAGTTCGACATTGCCAAGGCCAATGTCGACAGTGCCCGTGGTGCGCTCGACGTGGCGCAAAAGGCGCTCAACGACACCACCATCCGCGCGCCGATTGACGGCACCATCAGCAGTCGCACGATAGAACCGGGTGAAAAGGTCTCGACTGACAACAAATTGCTCGACGTCGTCGACTTGCGCCAGATGGAGTTGGAAGCGCCGGTCCCGAGCGCCGACATCCTCAAGGTCAAGCTGGGGCAGGAAGTATTGGTGACAGTGGAAGGTTTACCGCAGCCGGTAACAGGCCAGGTGGTGCGCATCAATCCGGCCACCCAGGCTGGCTCGCGCTCGATTATGGTGTATGTCCGCATCATCAATCCGCAAGGCTTGTTGCGCGCCGGCATGTTTGCCGATGCCAGCCTGACGCTCGACAAGCGCGAGGCGGCCTTGACCGTACCGCAAGCCGCCGTTCGCAATGAAAGCGGCAACAGCTTTGTGTATGCCATCGAAGCCGACAAACTGGTCCGGCATCAAATCACGCTGGGCCTGCGCGGCGTCGATCACCAAGGCGATGCCGTCGAAGTGAGCAGCGGTTTGCAAAGCGGCGCTCGCGTGATCAAGACCAACCTCGGCAATTTGCAAACCGGTACGCCGGTGCGCGTGTTGGGTGCTGTAGCAGCCAATACGGCAAAGGAATAAGTCATGTGGTTCACTCGCATCAGCATCGGCAACCCCGTGCTGGCTACCATGATGATGTTGGCGTTCGTGGTGCTCGGACTATTCTCTTACCAACGCCTGCGCGTCGATCAGTTTCCCGACATCACCTTCCCGGTGGTGGTGGTACAAACCAGCTATCCGGGTGCTTCGCCGGAAAACGTCGAGTCAGATGTCACGCGCAAGATCGAAGAATCGGTCAATACCATCAATGGCATCAACAGCCTGACTTCGCATTCCTATGAAGGCCTGTCGGTAGTGATTGTCGAATTCGACCTCACCGTCGATCCGGCACAGGGCGCGCAAGACGTCCGAGAAAAAGTGGCACTGGTGACTTCGGGCTTTCGCAAGGAAGTCGATCAACCGCGCATCACCCGTTTCGATCCGGCCGATCAGCCTATTTTTTCGATCTCAGTGACCAATGCAGCTGATGCCCCCAATGCCAAACCGCGCAGCCTGCGCGAGCTCACCACGATTTCCGATCAAGTCATCAAGAAGCGTCTGGAGAATGTGCGCGGCGTCGGTTCGGTGACGCTGGTCGGCGGTGTCAAACGGCAGATCAACATCTATGTAAAACCGGTCGAGATGGAAGCGCTGGGCATCGGCGTTGATCAAGTCATCAATGCCATCAAGAATGAAAACCAGGAATTGCCAACCGGCGCCATCCGCACAGCAGCCAATGAACAGGTGGTACAGGTGCAAGGCCGAGTCAAGAATCCGGAGGATTTCAAGCGCATCATCGTCGCCCGCCGTGGCGGCCAACCAGTGACGCTGGCGCAGATCGCCAATGTCGTCGACGGCCAGGAAGAACAGGAAACGCTGGCGCTGTACAACGGCCAGCGCACCTTGGCGCTCGACATCCTCAAGGCGCAGGGGCAGAACACCATTGACGTCGCCGATGGTCTCAAGCAGGCCATCAATGACATGCAACCCAATCTGCAAAAGCTGTATCCAGGGGTACGTCTGCAAGTGATCAAGGATAGCTCGCGACAAATCCGCACCGGTGTCGAAAACGTGCGCCGCACGCTGATCGAAGGCGCGTTGCTGACGGTCTTGATTGTGTTCCTGTTCCTCAATTCCTGGCGCTCGACCGTGATTACCGGGCTGACCTTGCCGGTGGCGCTGATCGGTACCTTTTTGTTTATGTACGTCTTCGGCTTCACCATCAACATGATCACGCTGATGGCGCTGTCGCTGTGTGTCGGCCTGTTGATCGATGACGCCATCGTGGTACGCGAAAACATCGTCCGCCACGCCGGCATGAAGGTGCAGGGCAAGTTCAAGTCACACAAGAGCGCGGCACTGGAAGGCACAGCCGAGATCGGCCTGGCAGTGCTGGCGACGACGTTTTCCATTGTTGCGGTGTTCTTGCCGGTCGGTTTCATGGGCGGCATCATCGGGCGCTTTTTCCATCAGTTTGGCGTGACCGTGACGGCGGCGGTATTGATCTCGATGTTTGTGTCCTTCACGCTCGACCCCATGCTGTCATCGATCTGGCCCGATCCGGATGCACACGGCGGCACGCGCAAAAAAGACGGTTGGTATGCGCGCAGCATCGGCCGCGTATTGGGGCAATTCGAGCGACTGGTGCAATGGCTGTCGGCCAGCTATCAGCGCTTGTTGAAATGGTCACTCAAACACCGCATCCTGACCTTGCTGGTCGCTTTGCTGACCTTCATTGCCGGCTTCGCGCTGCCGGCGACCGGATTGATCGGCTCTGAATTTGTACCGCAGGCCGATTATTCCGAATCGGGCCTGACCTTTTATACCCCGGTCGGTTCGTCCCTGGAATTGACCGAGTCCAAGGTGCATCAGGTGGAAGCCTTGCTGCGCCAGTTCCCGGAAGTAGTCGACATCTACAGTACCGTCAATACCGGCAATGCCCAGGGGAAAAATTACGCCACGTTGTTCATCCGTCTGACACCGCGCAAGCAGCGCCAGCACAGCACCACTGAACTGGCGCCTCAGTTACGCGCCAAACTGCAACAAGTGGCCGGCATCACCATCACCCATATCGGCGCGCTCGATGGTGTTGGCGGTGACAACAAGCAAGTGCGTTTCAGCTTGCTGGGGCCGGATCTGGGACAGTTGGCGCGGTTGTCGGATCAGATCCAGGCCAAACTGCGCGCCATTCCCGGCGTGGTGGATCTGGATTCCAGCCTGAAGGCACAAAAGCCGACCATCTCGATTGAACCCAAGCGCGATATCGGCTCCGACCTCGGCATTGGCGTGGCCGAGATCGGCAATGCATTGCGTCCCTTGCTGGCGGGTGAAGCCGCCAGTAGTTGGCGCGCGCCCGATGATGAAAACTATGACGTCAATGTGCGACTGGCACCAAGCGACCGTAGTACGGTGGAAGATCTGTCGCGCCTGATGCTGGTCAGCACACAAACCAATAGCGATGGTTCGCCGCGCATGGTACCGCTGCGCCAGGTGGCCGATATCACGCCCGCAGTCGGGGCCAACCAGATCAACCGGCGCGATCTCAACCGTGAAGTGGAATTGTCGGCCAATACCGCGGGCCGCTCGGCAGGTCAGGTCAATGCTGACATCAAGCTGATGCTCGATCAGGTCGCATGGCCGCCCGGTTATCGCTACCAGATTGGCGGCTCCACCAAGAGCATGAATGAATCGTTCGGCTATGCGCTGGCGGCGCTGGCACTGGCGATTGTCTTCATCTATATGATCCTGGCCTCGCAATTCGCCAGTTTCGTGCAGCCGCTGGCGATCATGTCGTCGCTGCCGCTGACGCTGGTGGGCGTATTTCTGGCTCTGATGCTGTTCGGCTCGACCTTGAACATGTTTTCCATCATCGGCTTCATCATGCTCATGGGTCTGGTCACCAAGAACGCGATTCTGCTGGTGGACTTTACCAACCAGGCGCGCCGCGCTGGTATGGAGCGCGGCGCGGCGCTGCTGGAAGCCGCGCATGTGCGCTTGCGGCCAATTCTGATGACCACGCTGGCGATGGTGTTCGGCATGGTGCCGCTGGCCTTCGGCATGTCGGAAGGCTCGGAACAGCGCGCACCGATGGGCCAGGCCGTCATTGGCGGCATCATTACCTCGTCGCTGCTGACACTGGTGGTGGTACCGGTGGCCTATACCTATCTGGATGATCTGGCCAATTGGGTCAAGCGCAAATGGGCAGGTCCGGCCCCGGCGGGAGAGACCCACGAGACGGCAGAAGACAGGCATGAGGACGATGCTGCACGCTGAGGATTTTTACGCTGGCGGTAACAATCCGCCGCAATCGGTAACAATCGCCGTTGCGCAAGCAACTATTTTGCATTCCTGGCTCGGAAAGCAACAGCATGATGCTGTCTCGCTGGGCTGGGGTTTGATAAAATGCTGTTTTTACGTCGCTATTGAGCCTAAGCCATGAATATCGAACAAGCCCGTTTCAATATGATCGAACAGCAAATCCGTCCTTGGAATGTGCTGGCGCAAGATGTACTGGACCTGCTGACAGTGGTCAAGCGCGAGGAATTCGTTCCAGCCGCCTACCGCAATCTGGCCTTCTTCGATACCGAAATCCCGCTGCCTGGCGGCGAAAACATGATGCCGCCAAAGGTTGAGGCACGCATTCTGCAAGAAGCCAACATCAAGAAACACGAACAAGTGCTGGAAATCGGCGCCGGTTCGGGCTACATGGCCGCATTGCTGGCCTACAAGGCGCGTCACGTCACTACAGTTGAAATCGATCCCGAGCTCAAGTCGCTGGCAGAAAAAAATCTGGCTGCCTATGGCGTCACCAATGTCAGCGTCGAGCTGGGCAATGGCGCACAAGGCTGGCAAGGTGAATTTGACGTCATCGTCATTTCCGGCGCGTTGCCGTTCCTGCCCGACACGTTCCTCAAGCAAATCAAGGTTGGCGGCCGTATTCTGGCGATCGTCGGTGAAGCGCCCGTGATGTCGCTGCAAGTGATCACGCGCACATCTGATCAGGTGTTTGACACGGTCACGCTGTTTGAAACCATGGCCAAGTATCTGCACAGTGCCACTGAGTCGTCACACTTCACCTTTTAAGAAAGCGCGACATGGAGCACATCACCGCCCCGGAACTGGCCGCCTGGATCGCTGACCCGGATCGTCCATCACCTTTGCTGCTTGATGTGCGCGAGCCATGGGAGTTCGAAACCTGCAGCATCAGTGCTGCACAATTGATCCCGATGAACACGATCCCGAGCCGCTTTTCTGAATTCGATGAAGCCCAACCGGTCGTCTGCATTTGCCACCATGGCGCCCGCAGCATGCAGGTCGCGGCATTTCTTGAACGTCAAGGCTTTACCCAGGTGACCAATCTGACCGGCGGTATTCATGCCTGGGCGCAACAGGTTGATGCCACGATGGTGACTTATTGATAGTTCCTTGAGCGGTTTTCTCCGTCTCTTTCTATCGTTCTAATTGATGCCAGGAACAGGCTGCGGAGCCGCTTCCTGGCATTTGCTTCCCGGAGAGTTCGACCATGCGCCATGATTTTCTGGCCCCGCTGCTGGCCGCGCTGACGTTGTGCAGTCTGCCCGCGATACCGGCTCTGGCGAGCAATCTGCAGCAAACCTATCAGCAGGCGCTGGCCTATGACGCGGTCTATCAAAGCGCCCGTTATGCGCTACGTGCCGGTGCCGAAAAAGGCATCCAGGGACGCGCCGGCCTGCTACCTTCGGTCAATCTGGGCGGCACCTATACCCGCTCCGGCGACACGCTCAACAATCTCAGCAATGTCTACAACCTGACCTTGACGCAACCGCTGCTGCGGCTCGCTAACTGGGAGTCGTATCGGCAAGGCAAGCTGGCCGTCGCTGTCAGCGAGGCACAGTTTGAACTGGCCCGTCAGGACTTGATCCTGCGTGTCGGCCAGTCTTATTTTGATGTATTGGCGGCACAGGATGTCTTGAGTTCCCTGGGCGTGCAAAAGCAGGCCATTACCGAGCAATTGGCATCGGCGCAACGCAATTTCGAAGTCGGTACCGCCACCATCACCGATACCAATGAAGCGCAAGCGCGCTACGATCTGGCCAATGCGCAAGAGATCGCGGCACAGAATGACCTCGCCGTGGCGCTCGACAAAATGCAGCAAATCATCGGCCAGCAACCGCCGCCGCTCTCGCGCCTGCGCGACAAGGTCACGCTGAGCATGCCGCAGCCGAGTGGATTGGACGCCTGGATCGCCAGCGCAGAACAACAAAACTACAATGTGATGGCGCAACAGATTTCGCTGGAAATCGCCCAAAGTGAAATCAAGCGCAGCCGCGCCGATCATATGCCGACCGTCGATCTGGTGGTGGGTCGCAATTTCACCAATCAATACAGTACGCTGACGCCCTATACCAACGCGCGCATCTACTCGAATTCGGTTGGCGTGCAATGGAACATCCCGCTCTACTCCGGCTTTGCCGTCAGCAGCAAGGTCGATGAAAATATCGCCCTGGCTGACAAGGCCCGTGCCGACCTCGACAATGCCCGGCGCACCGCGGTGCTCAATGTCCGTCAGGCTTATCTCGGGGTAAGCAATGGCCTGGCGCAGGTCAAGGCTTATGAAGCGGCGCAGGTGTCGAGTCAGTCGGCGCTGGATTCGAATCGCCTCGGCTATCAGGTCGGCGTGCGCATCAATATTGATGTACTCAATGCGCAACAACAATTGTTTTCAACCCAGCGCGACCTGGCTAAGGCGCGCTATGACACATTGATGAATGGCCTCAAGCTGAAAGCCGCCGCCGGTGCACTACAAGAAGCTGACCTGGTCCAGATCGACACCTTGCTGGGACCACCGGCGCCATAACCGGCAGCTTAGTTTTGCAAAGTTGGGGCAGTTTTGAGTGCCTGCATGGTAGCAGTGAGCAGTTTTTCGGCATCCTGCGCCAAATCGAAGCTCTCGGGCGCAAAGAACCAGTCGGTCAGCAAACCGCTCAAGGTAGCGTGCACCAACAGGCACGCTAGGCGAACATTCAGATTGGCAGGTAATTGCTCACGCGCAATGGCGTTGGTCAAAATTTGCTCCATCCGCAACATGCCTTGCAGATGGCATTCCCGCTGACGTATCAAGATAGGATCTTGATGGTCGACGATCTCACACTTATTAAAGATGATGTCGAATACCTTGCGACAACGCTCATCGGTTGCAGCTTGCCGCAGCACATAGACGCCACCTTTGATGAACTGGCCCAGCGGATCGGTCACGCGCTGGTCAGCATTTTCTTCCATCATGGCTTCCATCGGCAAGCTGACGCGCTCGCACATGGCATCGAACAGATCGCTCTTGTTCTTGAAGTGCCAATAAATAGCGCCTCGCGTGACATCGGCCGCCTTGGCCACATCAGCCAGCGAGGTATGCGATACGCCACGCTCATAAAACACGTTTTCTGCCGCATCGAGGATGCGCGCACGGGTTTCCAGCGCTTCTTCCTTGGTCGAACGCGCCATGATCAGTTGGCCAGCATAAATAGTTGCTTCATTTGCATCTCCTGGTGCGGCTGTTGTGCAATATAGACAGCTCACAATCGTTATCTTTGACAGAACCGCGATTTCGCGAAACTCTGAGTGCCTGCCGTTATTATTTGGTAATAATTAAGAAACACTTGAGAAAGTATTCGAAATTACAATTAGATACATACATACAAGAATGTATGTATAATAACACCGGATCGCTATGGGCGCAGCATCCGTTTCGTCGCTCAGCCTGTTTTCAATTTTTGCATCGCAACAACTTTTTGCGTTACTCTTCCTAGTTCCGTCTGCATTATCTGTCTTACCGCGATTTACATTGCTGTGTGCTGCTTTGCCCGCAACGTTACGACACCTGCCATTTGGCCAGGGCTTGATGAATGCGGACTTAGCTACTGTTACCGTATTTGAATCACCCGCTGCTGCCGCAGCTTCACTTTACTTACCGTGCGAGATATTTATGAGCTCAGTTAGTCGTTTCACGCGCCTTACCCTGACGGTTGCCGTCATGGCGGCTTTTGCAGGTTGTGGTCAAAAACCGAACGCCCAAGCCGGTGGTGCTATGCCGCCAGGTGAAGTTTCCGTCGTCACTATCGCGCCTGAACGTATCACCATCTCCAACGAATTGCCTGGCCGCCTGGAAGCCACTCGGATTGCCGAAGTGCGCGCCCGCGTTGCTGGCATTGTGCTCAAACGTACTTTCCGCGAAGGCAGCGAAGTCAAGGCTGGCGACGTGTTGTTCAAGATCGATCCGGCACCATTCAAGGCTTCCTATGACAGCGCCCAAGCGGCACTGGCAAAAGCCCAGGCGACGCAAACCCAAGCGGTATTGAAGGCACAGCGCTACAAGCCTTTAGTAGAAGCCAACGCTATCAGCAAGCAGGATTATGACGACGCGTTCGCGACCCAGAAGCAGGCAGAAGCTGACGTTGCTTCGGCCAAAGCGGCCCTGCAAACAGCAGCGCTGAACCTGGGCTACGCCACCGTCACCTCACCAATCTCGGGCCGCATTGGCCGTGCATTGGTGACCGAAGGCGCACTGGTTGGTCAAAGCGATGTCACCCAATTGGCAACCGTGCAACAGCTCGATCCGATCTACGTCAATCTGACCCAGTCCAGCAATGATCTGCTCAAGTTGCAGCAAGCCATGGCCAGCGGCCAGTTGAAGACCGTTGGCAAGGACAAGGCCCGGGTCACACTGGTGACCGATGACGGTCGTCCTTACCCGCTGGCGGGCAAGTTGCTGTTCTCCGACATCACGGTTGATTCGACCACCGGTGCAATCACCATCCGCGCTGAATTCCCGAATCCGGACCGCGCCTTGTTGCCAGGCATGTATGTCCGCGCCAAGCTGGAACAAGCCATCAATGAAGCTGCCATCGTCGTGCCGCAACAAGCAGTTATGCGTGACTTGAACGGTTCCAGCGTGTTCGTCGTCGGCGAAGACAACAAGGTTGCTATCCGCCCGGTCAAGACCAGCTCGGCGCAAGGCGACAACTGGGTCGTCAGCGACGGCCTCAAGGCCGGCGACCGCGTGATTGTCGAAGGCGTGCAGAAGGTCAAGCCAGGCGCACCGGTCAAGCCAGTGCCATGGGCAGGTGCAGTCGGCACCGCACCTGCTGCCGCACAGGGCCAACCGGCCCCGGCCAAGCAGGATGCTGCTAACAAAGCTAACTAAGAGGCTGTCAGATGGGAAAGTTCTTTATTGATCGCCCCGTTTTTGCGTGGGTGCTAGCAATCTTCATCATACTGGCGGGAGCGTTGGCCATCACTGGCTTGCCGGTCTCCCAGTATCCGAGCATCGCACCGCCGACCATCGTCGTCACAGCGTCCTATCCGGGCGCTACTGCACAGACCTTGGACGACTCCGTCACCAGCCTGATCGAACAGGAAATGAACGGCGCCGACGGCTTGCAATATGTTGAGTCGCAAAGTCAGGCCAACGGTCAGGTGCAAATCACTGTGACCTTTTCGCCTGACACCAATGCCGATCTGGCTGCCGTCGATGTGCAAAACCGCCTAAAACGGGTGGAAGCACGTCTGCCGGCAGCAGTGACGCAACAAGGTGTGCAGGTCACCAAGTCGCGCAGCAACTTCCTGCTGTTCATCGGCTTGTCTTCCACTGACGGCAAACTTGATCCGGTGGCACTGGGTGACTATCTGTCGCGTAACGTGCTCAACGAAGTCAAGCGCGTTCCAGGGGTAGGCCAGGCACAGCTGTTCGGCACCGAACGCGCGATGCGCATCTGGATCGATCCGAACAAGCTCATTGGCCTGAGCCTGACACCGGCTGACGTCACGGCTGCCATCACTGCTCAAAATGCACTGGTCGCTGGCGGCACTCTGGGCGACTTGCCAAGTCCAGCCACTCAGCAGATCTCGGCAACGGTCGTCGTCACTGGTCAGTTGACCACGCCTGAGCAGTTCGGCAACATCATCTTGCGTGCCAATGCCGATGGTTCCTCGGTACGTCTGCGCGACGTCGCCCGTATTGAAATCGGCGGCCAGGCATATGACACTTCGGGCCGTCTCGATGGCAAGCCAAGCTCATTCATCGGCGTGCAGTTGTCGCCGACTGCCAACGCGCTCGGCACTGCTACTGCCGTGCACAAGAAGATGGAAGAACTGGCCAAGTACTTCCCGGCCGGCGTGAAATACACCATCCCTTACGATACCTCCAAGTTCGTCAAGATCTCGATCGAAGAAGTGGTCAAGACCCTGATCGAAGCGATCGTGCTGGTGTTCCTGGTGATGTTCCTGTTCCTGCAAAACATCCGCTACACCATCATCCCAACCATCGTGGTGCCGGTTGCCCTGATGGGTACCTTCGCAACCTTGTTCGTGTTCGGTTTCTCGATCAACGTGCTGACCATGTTCGGCATGGTGCTGGCGATCGGTATCCTGGTCGATGATGCGATTGTGGTGGTGGAAAACGTCGAACGCATCATGAGCGAAGAAGGTTTGTCGCCCAAGGAAGCTACCCGCAAAGCGATGGGCCAGATCACCGGTGCGTTGATCGGTATCACGCTGGTGCTGATTGCGGTATTCATCCCGATGGCGTTCTTCGGTGGTGCAGTTGGCGCGATCTATCGCCAATTCTCGCTGGCCATGGTCGCCTCGATGGTGTTCTCGGTCTTGATGGCATTCACGCTGACCCCAGCGCTGTGCGCCACCATTCTGCTGCCAGTCGAAAAGGGCCATCATCACGAAAAGACCGGCTTCTTTGGATGGTTCAACCGCCGCTTCAACAAGACCGCAGCCGGCTATCAAGGCTTCATCGGCAAAATGCTGGCCAAGACTGGCCGTTACATGCTGGTGTATGTGCTGGTGCTGGTCTGCGTGGGCTTGCTGTACACCCGCCTGCCCGCTTCGTTCCTGCCGAATGAAGATCAAGGCTACATCATCACCAACGTGCAGTTGCCTGCCGGTGCCAGCACTAGCCGCACGCTGGCCGTCATCAAGAAGGTCGAGGACTACTATCTGAAGGATCCGGCAGTTGAACACGTAGTGGCGATTGCCGGTTTCAGCTTCTCCGGTAGCGGTCAGAATGCCGGTCTGGTGTTTACGCCGCTGAAGGACTGGAGCCAGCGCGACAAATCACAATCGGCTGATGCGATTGCCGGTAAAGCGTTTGGTGTGTTCATGCAGATCAAGGACGCGATTGTGTTCCCGTTGAACCCGCCGCCAATCCCGGAACTGGGTAACGCCACCGGCTTCACCTTCCGTCTGCAGGACCGCGCTGGCCTGGGCCATGCTGCACTGGTGCAGGCACGCAATCAGATCCTCGGCATGGCATCGCAAAGCAAGGTGCTCGCCGGTGTCCGTCCGGAAGGACTGGAAGATGCGCCACAGTTGCAACTGGACATCGACCGCGACAAGGCGAATGCATTGGGCGTACCGTTCTCGACCATCAACAGCGTGCTGTCGACATCGCTGGGTTCATCCTACGTCAATGACTTCCCGAATCAGGGTCGTCAACAACGTGTGATCGTCCAAGCCGATTCCGAACGTCGTCTGCGTCCAGAAGATCTGGCCAACCTGTATGCCCGCAACTCGGGTGGCACGATGGTACCGTTCTCGGCCTTCACCACCTCGAAGTGGATCAACGGCCCAGTGCAGCTGATCCGTTACAACGGCTATCCGGCAATGAAGATCGCTGGCGGCGCCGCACCTGGCCGCAGTACTGGCGAAGCCATGGACGAGATGGAATCGTTCGTTGCCAAGCTGCCACCGGGCTTCGGTTTCGAATGGACTGGCCAGTCGCTGGAAGAAAAGACCTCGGGTTCGCAAGCGCCAGCGCTGTATCTGTTGTCGCTGATTGCCGTGTTCCTGGTGTTGGCAGCCTTGTATGAAAGTACCTCGATCCCGCTGGCAGTGATGCTGGTGGTACCGCTCGGTATTCTCGGCGCCCTGCTCGGCGTGACGCTGCGTTCCATGCCAAACGACGTGTACTTCAAGGTCGGCATGATTGCGGTGGTTGGTTTGTCAGCCAAGAATGCGATTCTGATCATCGAATTCGCCAAGGATTTACAAGCACAAGGCATGGGCCTGATCGAAGCAACATTAGAAGCGGTGCATCTGCGCTTCCGTCCGATCATCATGACCTCGCTGGCATTCATTCTGGGCGTGCTGCCACTGGCGATCGCCAGCGGTGCCGGTTCGGCCAGTCAACGTGCAATCGGCACTGGCGTGATGGGCGGGATGATCACGGCAACTGTGCTAGCCGTGTTCTTGGTACCGGTGTTCTTCGTCGTCGTGCGCAAGCTCTTCAAAGGCAAGCAACCAAAGCTCAATGCTGCCGATCAAAAAATCGATGTGGAGGATACGAATGTTTAAGTTATCAACCCTGCGCTTGCAGCACCTGAGCGCAGCGCTGCTGGTGGCCGGCGTTTTGTCCGGCTGCACGCTGGCGCCGACCTATGAGCGTCCGCAAGCACCGGTCGATGCGGCCTACCCCGCCGAGGCCAAAGGCGAACCCGCGCATGACGCCATCACCCTGGGATGGCGCGAGTTCTTCCCAGATCAACGCCTGCAGGCATTGATCGCGGCAGCACTGGAAAACAATCGTGACCTGCGTACCGCCGTGCTCAATATCGAACAGGCACGGGCGCAATACGATATCTCGCGCGCCGATCTGCTGCCGACCTTGAATGCAACTGGCAGTGCGACACGGACACGTTATTCAGCCAGCCAGTCGAGCACCGGCGCACCGATCACCTTCCGCAGCTATCAGGCGGGATTGGCGGTGCCAGCCTATGAGCTGGACTTTTTCGGCCGTGTACGCAGTCTTAAAGATGCCGCTCTAGCCACTTATCTGGCGACCGAAGAAGCCCAGCAATCGGCGCAGATTAGTCTGGTGGCGCAAGTTGCCCAGGCGTATCTGGCTGAACGCTCTTATGCCGAGCAGTTGAAACTGGCGCAACAGACTCTGGAAGGTCGTCAATCCGACCTCAAGCTGGGCAAGAAGCGCTTTGACGTCGGCGCCTCTTCCTCGCTGGATCTGCGTCTGACCGAAACCCTGGTGCAATCAGCCCGTGTTTCAGTTGCCACCTTGGTGCGGCAACGCGCTCAGGCGGAGAATGCGCTAACGCTGCTGGTCGGCAAGAATGTGCATGACTTGCCAGTGGGCCAGGATTTGTCGCTGCAAAATATCGTCACCGACATCCCTGCCGGCTTGCCATCGGATTTGCTGACCCGCCGTCCAGACATCCGTCAGGCCGAGCAGACACTGATTGGCGCCAATGCCAACATCGGTGCTGCCCGTGCCGCGTTCTTCCCGCAAATTTCGCTGACCGGTTCGTATGGCAGCGCCAGCGCCAGCCTGAGTGGCTTGTTTGATTCCGGCTCTGGTGCCTGGTCGTTCGGCCCGTCGCTGAGCCTGCCGATTTTCGACTTCGGCCGTCGCAGCGCTAATCTGGATCTGGCGAAAGTACGCAAGAACCTGGCTATTGTCGCGTACGAGAAGGCGATTCAAACTGCATTCAGCGAAGTTGCTGATGCACTGATCGCGCGTGCGACGCTGGACGAGCAGATCTCCGCTCAGGAAGATTTCCTGAAGGCCGAGCAAGAGCGCTTCAAGCTGACCGAACTGCGCTACAAGAATGGCATTTCCTCGTCGGTCGACTTGACCGATTCGCAGCGTGATCTGTTTTCGGCGCAGCAAGCGCTGATTCAGGCGCGGCAGTTGCG
>JAMFSU010000148.1 GCA_026225475.1 Duganella sp. | reverse complement strand
GAGCGGTTTTGGTTTGAGCCGCTTCGAGCCGGGCCAGTGATGTGCTGTGGAAAATGGATAAAAGGGGCGCATGTTTGAGCGCAGCGAGTTTGCGACCCTCCCATTTTCTGCAGCACATCACTGGGAACCCCATAGGGGACCGGATCGCGCGGTCGCCTTCTTTTGCTTAGCTTTTCTTGGCGAGACAAGAAAAGTAAGCGGCTGCCGGGCCGCACCCGGCTAGGTCGTCCGAAGAAAACCAATCATCAGCAGCCAAGAAACGACCGACCGGCATTTTTCCCCATACAAAATCAAAATACTTCAGTCGAGATCTGGCTCATGCAGGCGCTTGCCCAGAAGAATGCGCTCCTGCTGCCGCAAGGCTGAGACAGATTTCCCATGGGTACCGGCGCGGCGCTGTTTGGCCCCGACTGCAACCGGATTGCGCGCGTCCTGTCTATTTGCTTACAAGACGTAACGCGACAGGTCTTCGTTGACCGCCAATTCGCTCAGGCGCGCATTGACATAGTCGGCATCGATGACGATGGTCTGTTCACCTACTTCGCCGGCTGAGAATGAAATCTCTTCCAGCAGCTTTTCCATCACGGTGTACAGACGACGGGCTCCGATGTTTTCGGTTTTCTCGTTGACCGAATAGGCGATCTCGGCCAATTGCTGAATACCGCTGTCGGCAAATTCCACCTTGACGCTTTCGGTCGCCAACAAGGCTTCGTATTGCTTGGTCAGGCAAGCATCGGTGCCGGTCAGAATGCGCACGAAATCTTCAATCGACAACGAATCAAGTTCCACCCGAATTGGAAAACGACCCTGTAACTCCGGAATCAGGTCCGACGGTTTGGCCAGATGGAAGGCGCCCGACGCGATGAACAGAATGTGATCTGTTTTGATCATGCCGTACTTGGTATTGACCGTCGTCCCTTCCACCAGCGGCAGCAAGTCGCGCTGCACGCCAGCACGCGAAACGTCGGCACCGGTTTGCGAACGGGTAGCGATCTTGTCGATTTCATCGAGAAACACAATGCCGTTCTGTTCGACGTTGGTGATCGCCTTTTGCTTTAATTCTTCTTCATTGACCAGCTTGCCGGCTTCTTCCTCAATCAGGAACTTCATCGCTTCCTTGATCTTGATCTTGCGCGTCTTCTTGCGATGGTTACTGATGCCCGAAAACATCGACTTGATCTGTTCGGTCATTTCTTCCATGCCGGGTGGCGCCATGATTTCCATAGACGGCGCCGCATCGCTGAGTTCGATTTCAATTTCCCGGTCATCGAGCACCCCTTCGCGCAGACGCTTGCGGAAGGTCTGGCGCGTGTTGCTGCCCTTCTCTTCCTTGTCGTCTTTGCTGTCCTTGCCTTCCTTGCTGTCGGTGTCGCTGCGATCGGGCGTGAAGCCGAAATCGCGTGCCGGCGGCAACAGGATGTCGAGCACACGATCTTCGGCGGCATCTTCGGCGCGCGTGCGCACCTTGCGCACTTCGGCTTCACGCGTCTGCTTGATGCCGATATCAATCAGATCGCGGATGATGGTATCGACATCTCGGCCAACATAACCGACTTCGGTAAACTTGGTCGCTTCGATCTTGATGAACGGCGCATCAGCGAGCTTGGCCAGACGGCGGGCAATCTCTGTCTTGCCAACACCGGTGGGACCAATCATTAAAATATTCTTGGGCGTGATCTCATGCCGCAGCGGCTCGGCCACCTGCTGCCGACGCCAGCGATTGCGCAACGCAATGGCCACCGCGCGCTTGGCACGCCCCTGACCGACCACATGTTTGTCCAGTTCGGAGGCGATCTCTTTGGGTGTCATGTTCATGATGATTTTCTTTGTTGGCAACAGATCAATGCCGGACTCAGTCCAGCGTCTCGATGATGTGATTCAGATTGGTGTAAATGCATAATTCACCAGCGATCACCAGTGACTTCTTAACGATGTCGGCCGGCGCCAATTCGGTATTCTCCTGCAAGGCTTTGGCGGCCGATTGCGCGAAGGTGCCGCCGGATCCAATGGCGCCGATGCCGTCATTGGGCTCTAGCACATCGCCATTTCCGGTGATGACCAACGTCGCATCGCGGTCGGCGGTCAACAGCATTGCTTCCAGACGGCGCAGCATGCGATCGGTGCGCCATTCCTTGGCCAGTTCGACTGAAGCGCGCATCAGGTTACCTTGATGCTTCTCCAATTTTGCTTCAAATAAATCGAGGAGCGTAAATGCATCCGCGGTGCCGCCGGCGAATCCGACCAGGACTTTACCGTTATACAGCTTGCGCACCTTGCGCGCGGTACCTTTCATGACGACGTTACCGAGCGTCACCTGACCATCGCCACCGAGCGCGACGCTGTTACCGCGCCGCACCGAAAGGATGGTAGTGCCGTGAAATTGTTCCATGCTGATGCCTTGTATGAAGGGGGTTCTGCTAAGTAGTTTGCTGCTTGTCCTGATGAGGTGGGGATAGTGGTACAGAATGCAAGTCGCGCTCACGCACCCGGACCGAGCAGTTATTTTACGCTTAGGCAGAAAGTTTGACAGTCTGAAACAGGAAGTACGCCGCAACATCTCAAATCTTTACATATTTAAAGAAAGCGGCGCTACTGCAGGAATTGCGGACGGGGGAAGGCCGTCCGGAGCAGGCTCCGGACGGTAAATCTTGCTTACACTGACAAGGTCATCAAGCTGGCATTGCCACCTGCGGCCGTAGTATTGACGCACAAGGCTCGCTCGGCGACCAGGCGCCACACGGCAATCGGCGCATCAGCCGTGGTCGGCACCAGGGCCACTAGCGCACCATCACGCTGCGCCAGTTGATTGCGCCACTGGGGAATGACCGCTGCCTCCACCAACGCCAGTTGCAGATCAAGCTTGCTCAGGTCATCACTGATATCAATTGCATTTCGCACACGCTCTGGCAAGCCGGCCGGTATCAAGGCGGCAGTGCTGCGGTTGAGCACTGCACGATTACCGGTCGCCAGTACGGCCGCCAATTGATTGAGCAAGCCGGCAATGCTATCGGCCGCACACAGTAATTTGCCGCGCGCCGCGAACGAGAGCGTATTGCGTTCGCCTGTCGGCCCCGGCAACGTCAGCGATTTTTTTAGCAAGCTGTCTTGCGCATAACTGGTGCCCAACTGGTTCAGCTTGGCATGGCCATGCGTGAGCGCCCAGGTCAGCAAGGATTGCAATGCAGCCGGCATGACCGGCGATGCTGCCGATACGGGAAACAGCGCGACGTCGGCATGCCGTTGCAGCCGCTTCAGATACAAGGGACCACCGGCCTTGGGGCCGGTGCCGGATTTGCCTTCGCCGCCGAACGGCTGCACGCCGACCACGGCGCCGACGATGTTGCGATTGACATAGATGTTGCCGGCATGCGCGCGCTGCGCGATGAAATCGATGGTTTCATCGATGCGCGAATGCACGCCCAGCGTCAAGCCATAACCGCTGGCATTGATGCTATCGATCAGTTGCGGCAAGTCATCGCGACGGTAGCGCAATACGTGCAGCACCGGGCCGAACACTTCCCGCTGCAATTGCGTAATCGACTCGATCTCGATCACCGTCGGTGCCACAAAGCTGCCGTGCGCGTGACGCTGATCGAGTGGCAGTTGATAGACCTGGCAGGTTTGCTTCATCTTCTCGATATGCGTCAGCAACTGGCTGCGCGCCGCGTCATCGATGACCGGACCGATGTCAGTGGCCAGGCAGTCAGGTCGGCCCACGCACAACTCTTGCATGGCGCCCTTGAGCATGGTCATGGTTTTGTCGGCGATGTCTTCTTGCAGGCATAACACGCGCAATGCCGAACAACGTTGACCGGCGCTGTCGAAGGCCGAGCTGAGCACGTCTTGCACCACCTGCTCTGGCAAGGCGCTGGAATCGACGATGAGGGCATTCTGACCGCCAGTTTCGGCAATCAGGGCAATCTCGCCGTGCTCATCCTTGACGCGTTGTGCCAATGTACGATTGATCAACTGCGCCACTTCGGTGGAGCCGGTAAAGATCACGCCCTTGACGCGCACGTCGGCCGTCAGCGTTGCCCCAACTGTTTCGCCGGCGCCTGGCAGCAGTTGCAAAGCCGCACGCGGCACACCGGCCTGATGCAACAATTGCACGGCACGGTGCGCGATCAATGGTGTCTGTTCGGCAGGCTTGGCCAAAACTACATTGCCGGCGGCCAGCGCGGCACTGACTTCGCCGACAAAAATTGCCAGCGGAAAATTCCATGGGCTGATGCACACCACCGGTCCCCAGGCCAGGGCATTGCCGTCATGGCGCGACTGCGCAGCGTAATAACGCAGGAAATCAACTGCTTCGCGTACTTCGGCAATCGCATTGGGCAAGGACTTGCCGGCTTCGCGCACGGCCAATGCCATCAATTCGGCCATATCGCGTTCGAACAAATCGGCAGCGTTTTCCAGCATCTGGGCGCGATCCGCGGGTGCCGTAGCCTGCCACTGTGCAGCAAAATCGCTGGCCGCCGCCAGCGCCAGTTCAACCTCCGCAGGTGTGGCGGCGCAGACCTGGCCGACCACGTCGCGACGCTCGGCTGGATTGGTGATAGCTTCGCTGGCACCCTGCGCAACACCGGCATTGGCCAGCAAAGGACCGGCCTGCCACTGGTGCGAAGACAGCGCGGTGAAGGCGTGATCGAGATCGCGCAGTACCGCTTCATTGCTCAGGTCTAGACCGACCGAGTTGTTGCGCTCGGCACCATACAATTGGCGCGGCAAGGCGATCTGCGCATGCGCTGCGCCACCGGCGGCACGCACGGCTTCGATCGGATCGTTGATCAGGGTATCGATGGCGACTTGCTCATCGACAATCTGATTGACGAACGAAGAATTGGCGCCATTTTCCAGCAAACGGCGCACCAGATAAGCCAGCAAGGTCTGGTGCGAACCGACCGGTGCGTAGATGCGGCAAGCCTTGCCTAATTGATCGGCGCCGACCACCTGGTCGTACAGGGTTTCGCCCATGCCGTGCAGGCATTGGAATTCGTAATCGTCGATCTTGTGCTGCTGCGCCCAGGTATAAATCGCCGACAGGGTGTGCGCATTGTGCGTGGCAAATTGCGGGTAGATGACATCGGTCGCCGCTAGCAGTTTTTGCGCGCAAGTGAGGTAGGACAAATCGGTATGTACCTTGCGGGTATAGACCGGATAACCGGACAGGCCATCCACCTGGGCGCGCTTGATTTCGCTATCCCAGTAAGCCCCCTTGACCAGACGCACCATCAGCTTGCGTCCACTGCGGCGGCCCAGGTCGACAAGGTAATCGATCACGAACGGGCAACGCTTTTGATATGCCTGCACCACGAAACCAATACCGGCATAACCATCGAGGTCGGCATCAAAGGCCAGCGCTTCCATCAGATCGAGTGACAGCTCCAGCCGGTCGGCTTCTTCGGCATCAATGTTGAGACCGATGTTGTAAGACTTGGCCAGCATCAGCAACTGTTTCAGACGCGGCAGCAGTTCGCTCATCACGCGCGCATGCTGAGCCCGCGAATAGCGCGGATGCAGAGCCGACAACTTGACCGAGATGCCGGGACCATCCTTGATGCCGCGACCGTTGGAGGCGCGACCGATGGCATGGATCGCCTCTTCATACGATTTATAGTAGAAGCTGGCGTCGTGTGCGGTCAGCGCCGCTTCGCCGAGCATGTCGTAGGAGTAGCGATAGCCGCGCTTTTCATTGTCACGGCTATTGTCCAGCGCTTCGGCAATGGTCTGCCCGGTGACGAATTGATTGCCGAGCATGCGCATTGCCAGATCGACACCCTTGCGGATCAGCGGTTCGCCACCCTTGTTGATCAAGCGGGTCAGGGCTGAGGCCAGACCGGTTTCACTATTGGTGCTGACCAGCTTGCCGGTGATCAATAAGCCCCAGGTGGCGGCATTGACGAAGAGCGAAGGTGACTCACCCAGATGCTTGCGCCAGTCGCCCTTGCTGATCTTGTCGGCAATCAAGCGGTCGGCGGTTTGATGATCGGGAATGCGCAGCAAGGCTTCGGCCAGACACATCAAGGCCACGCCTTCATCCGACGACAGCGAGAATTCATGCATCAGTGCATCAACACCGGACGACCGCGTGCGCTTGACGCGAACCGCCTGCACCAGCTTGCGCGCCAGCGTCTGGGTCGCTTCGCTCCAGGCGGCATTGCTTTGCACCTGGGTCAGTAGCCAAGACACCGCGTCCTGCTCGTCGCGCCGGTAAACGCTGGTGATCGCCGCGCGCAACAGACTAGGCGCAGGCATCATTTCATGATGAAAAACGGAAAAAGCCGCCGTGTAGGCTGTCAACGGGGCGTTCGGGAACGAGGAGGAAGCGCTTGGCATGGTGATCTATCTCGAGGAATCGGAAGCTGTAATGGGGACTTGTACTTGCCACGATTCTATTTGGGATAGACCAATATTAATTCTGCATTTAAACCCAATGTTTAAAATTTAATTTTGAAAATTTAATTTTTACCAAATTTAATTCTTAACAACATGGATCTCAGATGGCCCAATCCCGGCTACGCAAACGCGCGCCGGGATTATTGCCTACTCAGTAGGCCGGGGCAGTCTTAATTGCCAAAAATCAATTGCATAATCACACCGGTACCAATCGCCACCAGCATGTAATCGGCGCCGTTCTGCACCCATTGGTAGCCGCGTGGTGGCGCTTTCAGGTGATGGCCGCGCCAATCGTTGACAACATATTGGCGGTTACGATATTCAGGCGGAAGACGGTCACCGCGATGAAAGGAGTGATCAGGACCACCGCCGCGACGGTCGTCATGATGGTCGTCACGCGCTTGCGGTGGTGCATGGCGGTCGCCGCCACGATTGTCATGTTGGTCGCCACCACGATTGTCATGTTGGTCGCGCTGGTCAGATTGATCTGGGCCACGTTGTTGCGCCTGCACAGCCGGTAATGCGCCAAATGCCAAGGTCGCCGCGAGCAAAGAGGAGATGATCGAATTATTTTTCATAAGTGTTCCCTGTAAAGATAAATCTTGAATCCACTGCATTATTTAAAGACTGCAGTGGCACCATTCTATCGATATCTTTACAGTCCATCCGGTTCCTTTAAGGATGTATCTGAATGCTACTGCCGTCTGAGACCACTACTCCCCCAGATAAGCGGCCTTCACACGCGGATCATCGAGCATCTGTTTGGCATCGCCGCTCATCGTGATCAATCCCGACTCCATCACATAGCCGCGATGCGCGGCCTGCAAGGCCAGTTTGG
>JAMFSU010000147.1 GCA_026225475.1 Duganella sp. | reverse complement strand
TCCAGTCCATCATGGGCGCGACAGAGATTGTGCGAGGCCCGTATTTCGACGCGGAACCGCTTGGAACGCTGCCTTCTACGGGGATCGGGATAGGTTGAGAACTCACAAAAACTAACGTTAATTAATGGTTTGTCATTCGCCATTGGACAAGAATTGGATAAAAATTCAAGTCAATGGCAACTATTGGAAAAATTGGCAAGCGTCGGCGTGCAAGAGTTCGGAAGGCAGGCGTTCCCGCGATCAGCGAGATATTCGACATTAAGGCCCTGGCAATATCCGGGCAAGCGAGCAAGATGCAGATATGAAGGCACGCAAATTTCAGGACCACAGCATTATAGCCGACAAGACTTTGGGCTTCCTGACCGAATGCAGCGGGATCTGGTTGCGGCCCGCGTCCTTACTGCCATCGGCCGGCCCGCGCTGCCAAAACAGCAGCTACAGCATGTCGTGATCATCTGCTGACAGACCATTGTCGCTCTTTGAAAGGACATCAAAGATTCGCTTTCTCCGCAGTAAGGTCTCGGGAGACTGCCATCTTCAAGATGGCATTTTCATCGAAAATTGTCGGACGGCATTGAGATCGATAACACTGTGCATTATCAAAACAACAATTTCCCGTTATTTACATAAATACGCAGAAAATTTATGCCCACAATCAAACGGCCACCCAAAAAAGCAGCACTGGCAGCATCTATCAGTGTGCAGGTGCGCTGGCAGTATTGATCGCTGTACCGGCCAACCGGCTGGCGGGAACTTGCATGCCCATTTCCTTGACCGGAGATGGGCATTTTTATTGAAAATTGCTGTCCAGAATCAATAACGTTGCCGCAATAAGTTACTGGAACAAGCCATTACCGTCATTTAAGAAAATAGTTTGATAACTGAGCGCCCGGGAACCCGAGCTTCACGCCACTAATATTGATGGGCGCCGCTGGACATTGCGGCGATGATGTCCCGACCAAGTCTATCGTGACTTGTATTTTCTTAGTGCAACCCACAGGGAAAATTTGAACTAACGGGCTCGCGGCGCGCAGCGTTTCGCAACACAAATAGAAAGCCCGCAACACTTGCGCGTTGCGGGCTGGTGTCCCCTCTATCCTCTTAAGTCAGGATTTTTATACAGCGGATGGATTTTGCACCACAAATCAGCATCCGTCATCTCGCATTGCACAATTAAAGTGCCAATGCGGAAAATTGCACCAAAATACAAGCAAAAAGGAAACAGATGAGCCGATATTGATACTTGACAATGCTAGGTGACCGATAGACAGGCTGTTTCAGCCCGATCGGTAGGACGAAAAAAAACCCGCATACCTTTCGGCTGCGGGCTTAAATCCAATTCTTTAGGAGGAAATTGGAGGAGACAGGTGCACTATATCGCGCTGCATCATAAACGTCTGCTTTATTTTGTTGATATGAGATATTCACAAAACAAATATCAACAAAGCCGCGAAGTTCCACCTGCTCCCAACCTCACGCCTGACATGTCAGGCGGTCCTGCTATTACGCGTCGCGCGATGCCTTCTTGCGTTCATGTTCCTTCAGGAAACGCTTGCGCAGACGAATACTCTTCGGTGTCACTTCGACTAGTTCATCGTCGTCGATGAATTCGACTGCGTATTCCAGCGACATTTCGATCGGCGGCACCAGGCGCACAGCTTCGTCAGTACCGGACGAACGCACGTTGGTCAATTGCTTGCCCTTGATTGGATTGACCACCAGATCGTTGTCACGCGAGTGAATACCAATGATCATGCCTTCGTAGACTGGATCGTTGTGGCTGACAAACATACGGCCGCGATCTTGCAGTTTCCAGATAGCGTAGGCAACGGCAGCGCCGTCATCCTGCGAAATCAGCACGCCATTGCGACGACCGCCGAGTTCACCCTTGCTGTTGTCGACCGGAGCGTATTCATCGAACACATGGCTCATCAAGCCAGTACCGCGTGTCAGTGTCATGAACTCGCCCTGGAAGCCGATCAGGCCACGTGCAGGAATACGGTATTCCAGACGGACACGACCCTTGCCGTCCGGCTCCATGTTTTGCAAATCACCGCGACGGCGACCCAGCTCTTCCATGACACCACCCTGGCTGTTTTCTTCGACGTCAACTGTCAGGTTTTCATACGGCTCGTGGCGCACGCCATCGACCATCTTGAACACGACGCGTGGACGCGACACGGCCAGCTCGTAGCCTTCGCGACGCATGTTTTCGATCAGAATGGTCAGATGCAACTCACCACGACCCGACACTTCGTAGGTCGAGTCATCGTTTTCAGCCTGCACCACGCGCAATGCCATGTTCGACTTCAGTTCGCGGTCCAGACGATCGCGGATCTGACGGGTCGTCACGAACTTGCCTTCGCGCCCCGCCAGCGGCGAGTTGTTGACCATGAAGTTCATGGTCAACGTTGGTTCGTCAATCTTCAACATCGGCAAACCGTCTGGGGTGTCCGGTGCACAAATGGTGGAACCAATGCTGATTTCTTCGATACCGTTGATCAACACGATGTCGCCGGCCAGCGCTTCCTCAACTTGCACGCGATCCAGACCGCGGAAAGTCAGCACCTGATTGATACGTGCCTTGGTTGGCTTGTCATCCGGACCATTCATCCAGACGACATCTTGCAGTGCCTTGACGCGACCACGCAGGATACGGCCAACGCCGATCTTGCCGACGTAGGAAGAGTATTCCAGTGAAGTGATTTGCAGTTGCAGCGGACCATCCGGGTCATCTTCACGCGCGGGAACGTGTTCCAGAATCGCGTCGAACAGCGGTTCCATATTGCCGTCGCGCACGCTGTCGTCCAGACCTGCATAGCCCTTGAAGCCGGATGCGTAGACGATAGGAAAATCCAGTTGTTCGTCGGTCGCGCCGAGCTTGTCGAACAGTTCGAAAGTAGCGTTGACGGCCTTTTGCGGATCAGCGTTTTCGCGGTCGATCTTGTTGACCACAACGATAGGCTTCAGGCCCAGCGCCAGTGCCTTACGGGTCACGAAACGCGTTTGCGGCATCGGACCTTCTTGCGCGTCGACCAGCAACAGCACGCTGTCGACCATCGACAGCACGCGTTCGACTTCACCGCCGAAGTCGGCGTGGCCTGGAGTGTCGACGATGTTAATGTGGGTGCCCTTGTATTCAACGGCGCAGTTCTTCGACAGAATCGTGATACCACGTTCTTTTTCAATATCGTTCGAGTCCATCACGCGGGCATCAACCTGTTGGTTGTCGCGGAAAGTACCCGACTGACGCAGCAATTGGTCAACGAGAGTGGTTTTGCCGTGGTCAACGTGGGCGATGATGGCGATGTTGCGGATGGCGCGTTTGATGTTTGACATGATAGAGAGAAGTTGGTCTGCCGATTCCTGAGAGGCGCGCATTATAGCATGGTGCGACGCACGAATTTAAAAAGCCTAGTAATTTCAAAGAGTTGCTGTACGTTTTCTACGCACTGGCGAGTACCGCATTTGACCTAGTTCGACAAGGTCGAAATCAGCCGTTCCGGCGCCAGTATGCCGAATTCCTGCAATAAACCGGTGCCCAGCAAGCGTCCATTGCTTTCCTGGTACACCCGTGCCCGACCGGCTTCTGCCGGCACTGCGACACCTTCCTTGCCCAGCGCCAAGCGCTGCCCGTGCAAAAACCGTTCGGTCAAGACATCGCTGAGCGAGACTATCGGAAACGTCGTCAGCAGGCCATCGACTGGCAGCAAGGCCGCAGCGCGCTGCGCCTCATCCAATGCAATGAACTGGTCCAGCGTGACACTACCGTCCAGCGTCAACATGCCAACCCCGATGCGCCGCAGTTGTTGCAAATGCGCACCGCAGCCGAGTACGGCGCCGATGTCTTCGCCAAGTACACGAATATACGTGCCCTTGCTGCATTTGACCCGGATGCGCAAGAACGGCGCCTGGTAGTCCAGCAATTCCAGCGTATGTATCGTCACTCGCCGCGCTTCGCGCTCCAGCGTAATACCGGCACGCGCATATTCATAGAGCGGCTTGCCATCCCGCTTCAAGGCCGAATGCATCGGCGGCACCTGGGATATCTCGCCGCGAAAGTCTTGCAAGGCCTGCTCTATCTGCGCCAGTGAAACAGCCACTGGCTTGGTTTCTTGCACCTCGCCTTCGGTGTCGCCGGTATTGGTGACAATCCCAAGGTGTACTACCGCCTCGTAAGTCTTGTCAGACTCCAACAAGTCCTGTGAAAATTTGGTTGCCTCACCAAAACACAAGGGCAGCAAGCCGGTCGCGAATGGATCCAGCGTACCGGTATGTCCACCTTTTTGTGCATTGAGCAAGCGTTTGGCCTTGATCAATGCGTCGTTGCTAGACCAACCGACTGGCTTGTCGAGCAGCAGCACGCCGTGGACCGGCACGCGTGGGACCTTGGCGGGCCAGGGTTGCGAAGGCGAAGTAAGCGCCATGAGTAAGGGTTCTGCTGAATCTAAAAAGGTAAATACCAACGACTGCAACGGCGCGCGGGTGCGCACGCCATCACGAACATTCACTGTTCGTCATCATCCTTGGCACGCGAGGCAACAGCCTCGTCGATCAGGCGCGACATCTCGATACCGCGCACGGTCGAGTTGTCATGCACGAAATGCAATTCAGGCAAGGTATGGATGCTCAAACGGCGGCCCAACTGGCCGCGCAAAAAACCGGAGGCCTTCGACAAGCCAGTCAGCGTGTCGGCAATCGCTTGCTTGTCATCCTTCAAGGTTGTGAAAAAAATCTTGGCATGCGCATAATCTGGCGTCACTTGCACCTCGGTGATCGTGACCATCCCTACACGCGGGTCTTTCAACTCGAATGCGATGATTTCCGACAGGTCGCGCTGGATCTGATCGGCGACGCGCAAGCCGCGTCCGGGAATGGATTTGCTGTGTTTTGCCATACTGGGAAACTGACCTCGGCCGCGCGCTCAAACCTGAACGCGAACGGCATTGAACTACATTTGATGAAAACCTGAATGAAACCGGGCAGGTGTTTTGCAAGGTTTGCTGCAAACGCCCGCCCTTCTTGACACTACTGCGAGTTACAAAGTACGTGCGACTTCCTGTACTTCGAAAATCTCCAGCTGATCGCCTTCTTGGATGTCGTTGTAGTTCTTCAGTGACAGACCGCATTCGAAGCCAAACTTGACTTCCTTGACGTCGTCCTTGAAGCGCTTGAGCGAATCCAGCTCGCCGGTCCACAGCACCACGTTGTTGCGCAACAGGCGTACTGAGGAACCGCGCTTGACCAGACCTTCGAGCACATAGCAACCGGCAATCGAACCGACTTTGCTGACATGGAACACTTGACGAATCTCGACCAGACCCAGGGACTGTTCGCGCTTCTCCGGTGCCAACATGCCCGACATCGCTGCCTTGACCTCGTCGACAGCATCATAAATGATGTTGTAGTAACGAATGTCAACGCCACTGGATTCTGCCAGCTTGCGTGCCGATGCATCGGCGCGGGTGTTGAAGCCGATGATGACCGCCTTCGATGCCACTGCCAGGTTGACGTCATTTTCGCTGATACCACCGACAGCCGCATGCACCACCTGTACACGCACTTCGGCGTTGGACAGTTTTTGCAGCGATTGCACCAGAGCTTCTTGCGAACCTTGCACGTCGGTCTTGATGATCATCGGCAGATTCTTGACTTCGCCTTCGGCCATCTGATCGAACATGTTTTCCAGCTTGGCCGCTTGCTGCTTGGCCAGCTTGACGTCACGGAACTTGCCTTGACGGAACAGGCCAATTTCACGTGCCTTACGTTCATCGCTCATGACCAGTACTTCTTCACCGGCGCTCGGCACTTCTGTCAGCCCCTGAATTTCGACCGGAATCGACGGACCTGCTTCGGTAATGCTCTTGCCGCTTTCGTCGAGCATCGCACGCACACGTCCATAGGCTGAACCAGCCAGCACTACGTCGCCACGCTTGAGCGTACCGGATTGCACCAGAATCGTTGCCACTGGACCGCGCCCCTTGTCGAGCTTGGCTTCAATCACCAGACCCTTGGCCGGGACATCGATCGCTGCGGTCAACTCCAGCACTTCAGCTTGCAACAGCACCTGTTCCAGCAAGGAGTCGACGCCTTCGCCGGTCTTGGCCGACACCGAGACGAATGGCGACTCGCCGCCGTATTCTTCCGGCACGACGCCTTCGGCAACCAGTTCCTGCTTGACGCGCTCCAGGTTGGCACCCGGCTTGTCGATCTTGTTGATCGCCACCACCAGCGGTACACCGGCTGCCTTGGCATGGGCAATCGCTTCCTTGGTTTGCGGCATCACGCCGTCGTCGGCAGCAACCACCAGAATCACGATATCGGTCGCCTTGGCACCACGGGCACGCATTGCAGTAAACGCTTCGTGGCCTGGGGTGTCAAGGAAGGTGATCATGCCGCGTGGAGTTTCCACGTGGTAAGCACCAATATGCTGTGTAATACCACCGGCTTCGCCCGAAGCAACCTTGGTGCGACGGATGTAATCGAGCAAGGAAGTCTTACCATGGTCGACGTGACCCATGACGGTAACAACCGGTGCCCGCGGCAACAATTCTGCATCCGGATGTTCGACACCCTCTTCCAGCAATGCTTCCGGATCGTCGAGCTTGGCGGCGTGAGCACGATGGCCCATTTCTTCCACCACGATCATCGCAGTTTCCTGATCCAGCACTTGGTTGATGGTGACCATCTGGCCCAACTTCATCAAATGCTTGATGACTTCGGACGCCTTGACCGACATCTTGTGGGCGATTTCCGCCACAGTGATGGTTTCAGGAACATGCACGTCCTTGACAATTGCTTCGGTCGGCGCCTGGAAATTGCTTTCGTGGTCATCGTGGTGCGAATTGCGACGGCCCTTAGGACCGGAACGCCAACCATCACGACCACCAGTGCCGGTGTTGCCACGTGTCTTCATACCAGTGCCACGCTTCTTGGCAGCTTCATCCTGCCAGGTCGACGAAACATTGGCTGACTTGATCGACTTCTTGTCGACAGCGACCGGTGCCTTCTTGTCGTCCTTCTTCTCGCCAGGCTTTTTGTCAGCCGGCTTGTGCAAGGTACCTTCGGAAGTCTTCACTGGTGCAGGTGCCGGTTCCGGCGCCTTGATCACGCGCCGTGGCGCATTCATCATGGCCTTGATCTGCGCCACTTCATCTTCCACCGCCTTGCGTGCACGCTCAGTTGCGGCAGCACGTTCAGTGGCTTCCTTGGCGACCAGAGTTGCCTTTTTCTTGGCTTCTTCGGCGACGACGCGCTTCTTCTCTTCCGCAGCAGCGTCTTCGGCAGCCTTGGCAGGTGCCGGTGCAGGCGCCGACGTACCGGCGACCACGCTAGCTCCGGCGTTGGCCTTGGCAGCCGCTTCAGCAGCCGCTTGACGGGCCTCTTCTGCTGCTGCCTGCTTGGCTTCGCGTTCAGCACGTTGTGCTTCCTGCTCAGCAGCCTGCGCTTGGGCAATGCGTTCCGCTTCCAATTGCGCCAGACGTTCCTGCTTTTCACGCAGATCCGCTTCCTGACGTGCAATCAGCTCAGCCTGACGACTGACTTCCTCTGCATGATTTTCGGCTTCGACAGCATCAACCACGGGCACATCGGTTGTAGCCGGCTTGGCCGCCACGTCTTCCGCACCGGATTCGTCACGCTTGATGAAAGTACGCTTCTTGCGTACTTCCACTTGGATTGTGCGTGACTTGCCCGAGGAATCCGCCTGCTTGATTTCAGTGGTTTCCTTGCGGGTCAGCGTAATTTTCTTCTTTTCGCCTTCTGGAGCAGCACCGCGTACGCGGCGCAAATGCTCCAAGAGACGGTCCTTGTCTTCTTTTGACAAAGGATCGGACTCGGAGCTTTTTTCAACTCCGGCAGATCGCAGCTGGGTCAGTAGCAAATCCGCCGGCATTTTCAGCTCGGTGGCAAATTGGGCTACGTTGTTACTTGCCATTCAGTCCTCTTTTCTATGTGGCTCGGCAGATGATGTGGGGTCCGATGGACAAGCTCATTGCTTGCTGTCCACCGTACTCCATGCTTTGGCTTGCAATGCCTTGGCACGCTCGTCGTATTTTGCATCGATGAGCTTCATTTCATCGTCGGTCACATCTTCAAATTCGTTCTCAATCAATTGGCGTGCACGATCGGCCGGCAGGGCCAAAATGGCGCCAAATTCGTCGTAGGCTAGCGCAGCAAAAGCCGCTACCGTCTTGATACCCGCCAGGCCCAACTTGCCCGCGACCACGCGGTCCATGCCTTCAAAGTTGATCAGGCTTTCGTCCATGCCTTCGAGACCTTCTTCCGAAGCAATCGCTTCAGTCACAAGGGCATCGCGGGCACGATTACGCAACTCATTGACAGTGTCTTCATCGAAGGACTCGATTTCGAGCATTTCGTTGATTGGCACGTAGGCAATTTCTTCCAGGCTGGCGAAGCCTTCTTCGACCAGGATGTCTGCGACTTCTTGGTCAACGTCCAGTTTTTCCATGAACAAGATACGGACCGCAGCAGTTTCCTGCGCCGACTTGTCGGCCGATTCTTCGGCCGTCATGATATTGATTTGCCAGTTGGTCAGCTCTGCCGCCAGACGCACGTTCTGACCGCCGCGACCAATGGCAATGGCTAGGTTTTCTTCGTCAACGACGACATCCATGGCGTGTTTTTCTTCATCGACCATGATCGAGGAGACATTGGCCGGAGCCAGTGCACCGATGACGAATTGCGCCGGATCTTCCGACCACAACACAATATCCACGCGTTCGCCGCCCAACTCGCCGGTCACTGCCTGCACACGCGAACCGCGCATACCGACACAGGTACCAATCGGGTCAATACGCTTGTCGCTGGTGAACACGGCAATCTTGGCGCGTACACCAGGGTCACGTGCAGCCGACTTGATTTCCAGTGAGCCCTGTTCGATTTCTGGCACTTCCAGCTCAAACAGCTTCATGATGAACTCTGGCGCGGTACGCGACAGGATCACTTGCGGGCCACGGGCATTGCGATCAATGCGCAGAATATAAGCACGCACACGGTCACCGATACGCAGGTTTTCCTTCGGAATCGTTTGATCACGCGGTAGACGCGCTTCGATCTTGCCCGATTCAACGATGGCATCACCGCGCTCCATGCGCTTGATGGTACCGGTTACCAGCGAATCGCCACGCTCCAGGAAGTCAGCCAGAATCTGTTCGCGCTCGGCGTCACGAATACGTTGCAACACAACTTGCTTGGTGTCCTGGGCAAAGCGGCGGCCAAAGTCAACTGATTCGATCGGCTCTTCGATGTATTCGTCGACGAGAATATCTGGAATCTGTTCCAATGCTTCGAAATGCAGCACTTCCTGATCAGGCAGTTGCAAACCAGCTTCGTCAGGCACCACGTGCCAGCGACGGAACGATTCAAATTCGCCGCTTTCGCGATCGATCGAGACACGGATGTCGACTTCGCCTTCATAGCGTTTCTTGGTAGCTTGCGCGAGCGCATGCTCCAGTGCTCCGAAGACCACTTCCTTATCGACGTTTTTTTCGCGCGCCAGCGCATCGACCAACAATAAAACTTCGCGACTCATGCTTTGCGACTCCTAAAATCCACTTTCGGCACCAGGCGTGCCTTGTCCACGTCAGCGAGTGTGAAATCCAACACCGCAGCCGACCCATCGTTTGCTTCAAATTCGAGTTTCAAGTTCTCACCTTCGGGGGCGCGCAAGATACCTTGGAAGGACTTGCGGTTTGCAGCACCCGACATTGGCAGACGCAACTTGATGATGGCTTCCTGATCCACAAAGCGCACATAGTCGCTCAGTTTATTCAGGGGCCGATCGAGTCCCGGCGACGACACTTCCAGTCGCTCGTAATTGACGTTTTCCACCGTAAACACGTGCAGTAGCTGATGCGTGACTTTTTCGCAATCCTCGACCGTGATGGCACCTTTTTCGGCGTGCTCGAACGGAAAATCGATATAAACGCGCACCAATCCACGTGCGGCTTGCTCAAAGTCGACCAGTTCGTAGTCCATCCCAGACAGGGTGGTTTCAATCAATTCCAGCAATTGCAAGGAAAACTCTCCGCGCTTTCGACGTGATGACGTCAATTTGTTCAGCAAAAAAAAAATGGGCATCCGCCCATCGTTCTTATCGTTTATTCAACTTTAAGCAGCTACACGGTGCCTAAACCGCCGTGAAGCCCTCTGTTAACTTGCGCATTATAACTGATTACGGTATGTCCGGCAATTCAAGATTGCTGGACATACCACAAACGACGTCGATTTCCAATCAGGAAACAACCGCACAATCAATCACTTATCCACGTCGACGCCGTGGTGCGCCACCAAAACCGGCACCTTGCCCTTGTCCATGCCCCACCGCACCACTGCGCTGCGGACGGTTTTGCCGGCGCTGCCCAGCATCAGGAAACCCCAAAGCGGTTTGCAGCGGATCTGGCTGACGGCTCTTGTTCTGTGGTCGCCCACCATTGCCATTGCCAGCACCACCCTGCCCGGAGCCCTGACGCGCCCCCTGTCCCTGACCTTGCCCCTGGCCTTGCCATGGCTCACGGCGCGGACCACGCGGCAGCATCGGATTGGCATTGGCATTGCTGCGCGGCTGACCATTACTGCTGCTATTACCATTACTGTTGCCACTACCCTTACCCTTGACGGACGACTCTTGAGCCCCCGGCTTTTCCAGACCGCAGGCTGCCAGCATGTTACGCACGGCATTTTCTTCCATTTCTTCCCAACGGCCACGCTTGAGGTTTTGAGGCAAGGTCATGGCGCCATAACGCGTACGAATCAGGCGCGACACAGTCAGGCCGATTGCTTCAAACATGCGGCGCACTTCGCGATTACGGCCTTCGCCGATGGTCACGCGATACCATTTATTAACACCTTCGCCACCACCGTCAGCAATCTTGGAGAATTGCGCCAGACCATCATCAAGTTCAACGCCATGCAACAGCTTTTGACGCATGCCCTCTTCCAACTCGCCCAGCGTACGTACAGCATATTCGCGGTCGATGTTGTAACGTGGATGCATCAAGCGGTTGGCCAGATCACCCGAGGTTGTAAACAACAGCAAACCTTCGGTATTGAAATCAAGACGACCAACGGCCAACCATTTCGCCGCCTTCATATTCGGCAAACGATCGAATACCGAAGGACGGCCATCCGGGTCGTTGTGACTGACAATTTCGCCTGCAGGCTTGTGATACACCAGCACGCGCGGCGGCTTCTTGCTGACTTTACGCTGCAGCAGCTTGCCGTTGATGCGGACCTGATCAGTTGGCAAAATGCGCTGACCAATATGCGCAGGCTCACCATTGACCGACACCCGGCCAGCAACAATCAATTCTTCCATGTCACGGCGCGAACCGAGACCCGATTCCGCCAGCACCTTATGCAGCTTCGGCGCATCATCGTCCGAGGTCAGGTCGCGTCGACCATTCTTGCCGCGCATCTGATGACCGCGCGCTCCAGCGCGCGCTCCATCGTCCTTATCATAGGCATCAGAGGTAACGAACGAAAACACATCGTCGCCAACATCATTGGTGCGCAAACCCAATTGCGGCGCCTTGGGCTTGCTGCCACCTTTGACGAATGGCTTCTTGCCTTTTTGCTGACGATGACGATCCTGACCATCGCGACGCGATTCCGCCATGGCTTGATCAGCCACCGGAATCGGCGCATTGGCAACATTACCAATTGACACTTCTTCGGCTGGCGCAGCCACTTGTGGCACTTCGCCGCTTTCCGCAGCACGCTGGGCGGCACGATTATTACGCAAGGCACGCGGGCCACGCACACCACGACGCGCTGGCTTGGCGCGGACATTGCTGTCGGATGGCGCATCCAGCAGCACTGGCGCAGCCGTGACTTCTTCCCCAATGGTGACAATGACCTTGGGCGCCTCTGCTGGCGCCGCCGGAGCATGCACAACAACTGCCACAGCATCCTCACCAGCCACCGGCTTTTTGGCGCGCGGCGCACGCTTCTTCGGCGCCGTCACCTCCGCCTCTACTGCCATGACAGGTGCGGCAACCAGTGCTACCACCGGCTCGACATCTGCCTTGACCGACTTGACCTTGGTCACCTTAGGGGCGGCCGGCTTGACCACCCTGGCCTTGGCGACCTTGACTGGAGCAGTGTCGGCTGGCGGCGCGTCGACCACAACCGATTCAGGCGCTATTTTTTTGACCCGTTTGCGCACTGTCTTGGTGGCAGCAGCATCGGCATTGTCGGCAGCAGCACTGAACAACTCAGGTTGCTGCTCGTCATTGGAACTAGTTGGTTTCATTATTTGAATCGTGGTTATTCAGACCGGGCGCGGCCGCATTTGCGTGGCCGGAGGCGAGGTCCTTGGTGTGAATTTCTTCAGCAGAAGCGGGGCTTGCGGCCGGCACTTCTTCGTGGTTGGCGACGCTTGGTGCAAGGACATCCACGTCGTTCTCAATGTGCTCGTCCGAACTTTCCAGTACTGTATCGCGATGGATATCAGCCTCAGGCGGGAGTTCCCCTGCCAGCGCATCTTGTGCTACTTCAGCACCAGCAACATCCGTTTCTTGGGATGTCACTGGCACCGTATTTTCATCTTCCACTACAGCAACCGAGGTGGCCGCGGCTTCTTCGCTGCCGCCATTATCAAGCAGACTGACCTGCAACTCGGCTTCCAGCGCCTGCAATTCCAGCAACGCACCGGGACTGGCTAGCTCCTTGGTCACTTTTTGCAATGGCGGCAACTGGTCCAGCGAAGTCAACCCCAGATCATCAAGAAACCGCTTGGTCGTCGCGAACAAAGCCGGACGGCCCGGCACATCGCGATGACCAATGGCTTCGATCCAGCTGCGGTCTTCCAGCAGTTTGACCGTTTGCGTACTGACCGTAACACCGCGAATCTCTTCGATATCACCGCGCGTGACTGGCTGACGATAAGCAATGATCGCCAACGTTTCCAATGTTGCCCGCGTGTACTTCGGCGGCTTTTCCGGATTCAGACGATCCAGATAGACCTTCATTTCAGCCCGGCTCTGGAAGCGCCAACCTGTCGACAGACTGACAATTTCGACCCCCTTGCCTTGCCAGTCTTCACGCAACTCGACAAGCATCTGCCGGATAACATCCGCAGTCATCTCAGTCTCGACATCTTCGCCGGACAGATAGAGCTTCTTCAGATCGTTGATTGATAAGGGCTCATGAGCACATAGCAATGCAGTTTCGAGGACTTTCTTGGCCTCAATAGTATTCATGTACGACTCTTGTGCGACTGTTTAACAAAAGCTTTAGGAGCTTGACCAATACGAAGCCTGGCTGCACGGGTTGAGTTCCGTCACAGCGCCAACGGTGCTGCCAGGTTGTTGACCTGGAATAGCTTTTGATACTGTTGGTGCTGCTTCCCGGCGCTCGTTTATAGGAGGTTGAAGATGAGCGGGAAAATAAGGCTTGGTTGCGAAAGCAGAATCCTGAATTCCCAGATCCTCGCACCATTTCAACTATTGATCTTGTCAGCGGCGCCGAGGTGAATTTACGGATGGCCTGAGACAAAATGCAAAATATACTGCGGGGAGTTTAGCACAAAGGCCGCCGGGATTGTCTGCCCGTTGCAGCCGTCAGACACTAATTTACATCCCGGCACCGGATTGGCGGTGCGGTCAGACTCCGGCTATGGCCAGCTTCTCCTGCTCCAGCCTGCGGGTGAAGTCGGCAACCGGCATCGGCTTGCCAAGCAGATAACCCTGCACTTCGTCGCAGCCGTTTTGCAACAGAAAGTCATATTGCTCCTGATCCTCCACGCCCTCGGCGATAACGCGCAGGTTGAGGATATGCCCCAGCGAAATCACCGCCTTGACGATCGCCGCACTATCGCTGTCACTGGCGATGTCACGTACAAACGATTTGTCGATCTTCAAGGCATCGACTGGAAAACGGCGCAGATAACTGAGGCTCGAATAGCCGGTGCCGAAATCATCGACCGAGACCTGCAAACCCAGACGCTTGAGCGCGTTTAGTGTGGCTACGGTCTTTTCTGCGTCTTTCATGACCACATTTTCGGTGATTTCCAGCTCCAGCCACTTTGCGGCCAAGCAGGTTTCAGCCAACACCTGGCGTACAAAATCCGGCAATTGTTGATCAAGCTGACGCGGCGACAGGTTCACTGCCACAGGTATCGGTGGCAGACCGGCATCTTGCCAGGCCTGATTTTGCGCACAGGCGCTACGCAACACCCATTCGCCAATCGGCACGATCAGGCCAGCTTCTTCGGCAAAAGGAATAAAGCGATCGGGTGGCACCATACCCTGCTCCGGCGCCATCCATCGGATCAAGGCTTCGGCACCGATCATGCGGCCACTGGCCAAGCTGATCTTGGGCTGATAAAACAACTGGAATTCGCCGCGATCCAGCGCGCGCCGCAGGCTGACCAGCATCTCCAAGCGATTGCTGACCTGCGCATCCATCCAGCCAGCAAAATACTGGAAGTTGTTCCGCCCCAATTCTTTGGCCTTGTACATGGCCGAATCAGCATTCTTGAGCAAGGTCTCGACATCACGACCGTCAGATGGACAGCGGCTCACGCCGATGCTGCAGGTGATGTGAAACTCGCGCTGGCCCGCTACCCAGGGACGCGACACGGCACTCAGGATGCGCTGCAAGACTTCGGTAATACTGATTTCATCGACCTGATTCTGCAATACCAGCACGAATTCATCGCCCCCCTGACGCGCCACCATATCAGTTTCGCGCACGCATGACACCAGCCGTTGCGCCACCGTTTTCAACAACTCGTCGCCGATTTGATGACCGAGACTGTCGTTGATGAACTTGAATTGATCGAGATCGACAAACACCACTGCGGTCAAACCGCCTTTTTGCCGCGAACTCTGCACCGCGCGCTGCAAATGGTTGTGCAACATGGTACGGTTGGGCAAGCCGGTCAAGGCGTCATGCGTCGCTTGATGGCGGATTTCGGCCTCATACAATTTGCGTTCGGTGATAGCCTCCACCGTTCCCTCATAAAACAGCAAGCTACCAGCTTCGTCACGCACGGCACGGGCATTTTCTGAGATCCAGATAATTTCGCCGTCACGGCGATAGACCCGCGATTCAAAATTCGACACCGAACCAACTTCTGCCATGGTGTGCATGAATTCGTTGCGGCGTTCCGATTCAACATAGAGTTGATGCTTAATGTCGCGCAGACTGACGATCAGATCTTCCGGCGAACGATAGCCATAGATGCGCGCCAGCGCCGGATTAACGGCAATATAGCGACCATCGGGCGTGGATTGAAACACGCCTTCGATGGCATTTTCAAAAATGCTACGGTAACGCCGCTCGGCCTCCAGCAAGGCCTGATCAGCTTCCTTGCGCGCAGTTACATCCTGGACATAGCCTTCCAGCGCATCAAGACTGCCAGTTGCATTGTAGATACCGACTCCACGCTCCCATACCCAGCGTACTTCACCATCGGCGCGCACGATACGATACTCCATCTCGAAACGACGCTTGGCCAGCAGGCTGTCCTTGATAGTCAGACGCACCGCATCGCGATCCTCCGGATGGGTAATCGCCTCATACGAAATACGGTGATTGAATAACAGCGCTTCCGGCTCGTAGCCGGTCAACTCCAGACAGCCGTCACTGACAAACTCCATGGTCCACTCCGCATCATCGCGACAGCGGTATACCATGCCATCGAGATTTGCCAGCAAGGTCTCCAGCAGACGTGGCGGCCGCGCAATCGAGCTGATTGCAGCAGCTTGGTCAGATGGGATTGAGGAGGCTACGATTTTCATAGGTAGATTAAAGATTGTCTCTGCGACAATAATAGCAAAATGAAAAACTTTGGAAAGGCCTACTGACTATCGACCAGTTAGCCGTCGTGCTTTTTTTCCGTAATAAGCAATAACAATGCCATTTCAGCAGCAGCCCAACCCAACCCGGTTTGCGGCAGCATCGTTCGTGAGCAAAACGACAAGAAGCTGATGTTGACGTTGTCACACATTTCGCTCACCAATCTGGGGCGCTCAATTTGGCGCGAATCGCCGCAAATACCGCTCTTTTCCTACTATGCCATTGAAATGGTCGCAGTAGAATCGCAACACTCGCGCAACGCCTAAAGAGGATGTAGTTATGTTGGCAACACGTTATTTGACACTCTGGACTGTTGTATTTCTCACCCTGGCCCTGAGCATACTTGCCGCTGGCCAACATGTCAGTTGGTGGTGGGCCGTTATTCCGCTGGCGTTCAGCGTGCTGGGCGTGCGCGATGTGGTGCAACGGCGCCATGCCGTGTTGCGCAACTATCCCTTGATCGGCCATTTCCGTTTCTTTTTTGAGGCAATACGACCCGAAATTCGCCAGTACTTCTTTGAAGGCGAAAACGATGGCGCGCCGTTCACGCGCAAGAAGCGCAGCGTTGTCTATCAACGCGCCAAGGCGGAAGTCGACAGCCGCCCCTTCGGTACCGAGCTCGACGTCAAGCTGGCCGGTTATGAATGGATCGGCCATTCGCTGTCGCCGACCAAACTGGCCAGTCACGATTTTCGCGTCACGGTCGGTGCCGAGCGGGCGCAACCGTATTCGATGTCGGTGTTCAATGTATCGGCAATGAGCTTCGGCTCGCTGTCGGCCAATGCCATCCGCGCACTCAACCAAGGCGCAAAGAAAGGCAACTTCGCCCACGATACCGGCGAAGGCTCGATCTCTGCCTATCACCGCGAGTTTGGCGGTGATCTGGTATGGCAGATTGCCTCCGGCTACTTCGGCTGCCGCAATCCCGACGGTAGTTTCAACGAAGACAAGTTCGTCGCCCAGGCGCAATCGTCGCAAGTGAAGATGATCGAAGTCAAACTATCCCAAGGTGCTAAACCCGGCCATGGCGGGGTTTTGCCGGCGGCCAAGATCACCCCGGAAATTTCCGCCACCCGCGGCATTCCCATGGGTGTCGATTGCATTTCTCCGGCCGTGCACTCGTCCTTCTCAACGCCGCTGGGCCTGCTGCAATTCATTGAACGACTGCGCACGCTGTCAGGTGGCAAACCCACTGGTATCAAACTGTGTATTGGCCATCCGTGGGAATTTTTCGGCATCGCCAAGGCCATGCTGGAAACCGGTATCGTGCCCGATTTCATTACTGTTGACGGTGCGGAAGGTGGCACCGGCGCGGCGCCACTGGAATTTACCGATCACGTCGGCATGCCCTTGCAGGAAGGTTTGCTGATGGTGCACAACACCTTGGTCGGCATCGGCGTACGTGATCGCGTCAAGATCGGCGCCAGCGGCAAGATCATTACCGCCTTCGATGTCGCGCGCACGCTGGCACTTGGCGCAGACTGGTGCAACTCGGCGCGCGGCTTCATGTTTGCATTGGGATGCATCCAGTCACAGAGCTGCCACACTGACCGTTGCCCGACCGGTGTGGCGACCCAGAATCCAACGCGTGCCCGCGCATTGGTGGTGCCGGACAAGGCGGAACGGGTCCACCGCTTTCATCAAAGTACCTTGCATGCCTTGCAAGAACTGGTACAAGCAGCAGGCTTGCCGCATACCTCGGCGCTGCGACCGTTTCATATCGTTCATCGCATCAACGATCACGAAATTCAACTACTGTCAGAGATGCTCAAATACCTGGCACCCGGTGATTTACTGACCGGCAATTATCGTTATCAGGTCTACGAAAAATACTGGCCGATCGCGCGCGCCGCCAGTTTCCACCCTGACGTCGGCAGCAGCTTCCACTGACGCCTGGACAACGGCTGCACCATGCAAAACGCCCGCAGTAGCGGGCGTTTTCTTAATCTGTATTCTGAACTTGCAAAAAACGTAATTTATTTACGCTTCATGAAAAACGTGAATTCTTTGTTCAATTCCGACAGCGACAGCAAATCATTACCGGTCTGCTTGGCAAACGCCTGAAAGTCGCGCACCGATCCAGTATCAGTAGCAGTGACCCGCAATACCTGACCACTTACCATATCGGCTAATGCCTTCTTGGTCTTCAATATCGGCAGCGGGCAATTCAAGCCACGCGCATCCAACTCTCTGTCAAATTCAATAACCATACTGTGAATCAGAAATTCCTAGTGATCGTCTGCGAATTCTACTCCAACATGACCCGTGCTGGTGCGTTGCAACATACGCTGTTGTATTTAGCGCACTATGGTTGTGCAGTGGAAACTAATGGCGTATCCGAACCGGCAAATTCAACGAACTGCACAGGCAAATCATGGCGGCGCATCCAATCAGCGACTGCGTAACCGGTTCCGGCGGGCCACGGCCGCAAATCAGCCGGCGCCACCAGGCGATATTCAAGCAGTTCCGGTGACAGACTGATCGTCCCGCTGGCCTTGACATGATAGGCGATGATCAGCTCATTCTTGCGTATGAACTCATAGACGCCAATCAGCGTGATCTGGCCGGCGTCAAGATTGGTTTCTTCCTTGATTTCACGGGCGATGCCCTGCTCCGGTGTTTCATCGCGTTCCATGAAACCGGTAATCAGCGCAAAACGCCCTTCAGCCCAAGCAGCATTGCGTGCCAACAACATCCTGCCATCGATCTCGACCAGTCCTGCCAGCACCGGCAACGGATTATCCCAGTGGGTCCAATGCCCTTCGGGACAACCCAGCCGCAGCTTATTGGCTTCGCCTTCGTCAGCGCGCATCACCAACGATGCAGCGCAGACCGGGCAGAACTTGAAGTCGCTCACCGCGTTCAGACCTTGCTGCCGACCCAGGCTGCCACGCCTTGCAATGCCTGTGGCAAACCACTAGGATCGGTACCGCCGGCTTGCGCCATGTCAGGACGACCACCACCCTTGCCGCCAACCTGCTGGGCGACAAAGTTGACCAGCTCACCAGCCTTGACCTTGCTGGTAGCATCGGCAGTCACGCCAGCAATCAGGCTGACCTTGCCATCCTTGACTGACGCCAGCACGATGGCCGCCGTCTTCAGCTTGTCTTTGAGCTTGTCCATGGTTTCGCGCAAGGCAGTGACATCAGCACCTTCCAGCGTTGCCGCCAGCACCTTGATGCCGTTGACATCGACTGCTTGCGTGAGCAATTCGTCACCCTGGTTCGCCGCCAACTTGGACTTGAGTGCCGACAATTCCTTTTCCAGCGATTTGACGTGCTCCTGCACCTGGGCGATCCGTTGCGTCAACTCTTCCGGCTGCGCTTTGAGGGCTGCGGCAGCCTCATTGATGCGGTTGCTCAGCGATTGCACCAACGTCAGCGCATTTTCGCCAGTGACCGCTTCGACGCGGCGAATACCGGCAGCAACGCCGCCTTCGGCGACGATCTTGAACAAACCGATATCGCCAGTGCGCGACACGTGCGTACCTCCGCACAGCTCACGCGAAGTCCCGATGGACAGCACCCGCACTTCGTCGCCGTATTTTTCACCGAACAAGGCCATCGCGCCTGCGCTGACCGCATCGTCATAGCCCATCACTTTAGCTTCGGTCGCCGCATTGGCGAGAATTTCGCGATTGACGATTTCTTCGACGCGGCGAATTTCATCCGCAGTCACGGCAGCATTATGGCTAAAGTCGAAACGAGTCTTGTCGGCATCGACCAACGAGCCCTTTTGCGCCACGTGGCTACCCAGCACTTCGCGCAAGGCTTTGTGCATCAAATGGGTGGCCGAGTGGTTGCGCATGGTTTGTGCACGTTGTTCGGTATCAACCTTGGCCGCCACGGTGTCGCCCACGGCCAGTGCACCGCTAGTGAGATGACCATGATGACCGAACACGTCGGGCTGGATCTTTTGCGTATCGGCGACGGCGAACGAAACACTGGTCCCTTCCAATACGCCTGCATCGCCGGCCTGACCGCCCGACTCTGCATAGAACGGCGTGCTGTCGAGCACGACGATGGCATCCTGGCCAGCCTCGATCTTGTTGACGGCACTGCCATCGACGTACAAAGCAATCACCTTTCCCTGCTCGGTCAAGGCGTCGTAGCCGACAAACTTAGTCTTGGCACCGCTGTATTCGATACCGGCGGCCATCTTGAATTTACCGGCTGCGCGTGCGGTCGATTTTTGTCGTTCCATGGCGCTGGTAAAGCCGGCTTCGTCGAGTTCAACCTTGCGCTCGCGGCAAATATCAGCAGTCAGATCAAGCGGAAAGCCGTAAGTGTCATACAGCGTGAAGGCAGTATCTCCATCGAGCTTGCTGGCATTCTTGGCCAGCGCGGCTTCGAGAATCTTCATGCCGTGTTCCAGCGTTTCGCCGAAACGCTCTTCTTCCTGCTTGAGCACTTGTTCGACGCGCGACGCCGCTTCTGGTAACTCGGGATAGGCTGCGCCCATTTCGGCCACCAGATCCTTGACCAACTTGTAGAAGAACGGCTGGGTCTGACCCAGCTTGTGACCATGGCGCAGCGCGCGGCGGATGATACGGCGCAGCACATAGCCACGGCCTTCGTTGCCAGGAATCACACCATCAACGATCAGGAAAGATGTCGCGCGAATATGGTCGGCAATCACCTTCAGTGAATTATTTTCCAGATCGTCGATCTTGGTTTCCCGTGCCGCCGCCTTGATCAGGCGCTGGAACAGATCGATTTCGTAATTGCTATGGACGTGCTGCAACACTGCCGCCAAACGTTCCAGGCCCATGCCAGTATCGACGCATGGCGCCGGCAGCGGGGTCAATGTGGCTTCACCGGTCTTGGGATCGATCTGACGATCGAACTGCATGAACACGTTATTCCAGATTTCGATATAGCGATCGCCATCGGCGTCCGGGCTACCTGGAGGACCACCCCAGACATCGGGACCGTGGTCGAAGAAGATTTCCGAGCAAGGACCGCAAGGCCCGGTATCGGCCATCTGCCAGAAGTTGTCGGAAGCGTATGGCGCGCCCTTGTTGTCACCAATACGCACGATACGCTCGGCGGGCAGACCGATCACCTTATGCCAGATATCGTAGGCTTCATCATCGGTTTCGTAGACAGTCGCCCACAGCTTGTCGGCGGGCAGGCCATAGACCTTGGTCAGCAATTCCCAGGCCCAGACCAGCGAATCATGCTTGAAATAATCGCCGAACGACCAGTTACCCAGCATTTCGAAGAAAGTATGGTGACGCGCGGTGTAACCGACGTTTTCCAGATCGTTGTGCTTGCCGCCAGCGCGCAGGCAACGCTGCACCGAGGTGGCGCGCACGTAATTGCGCTTATCGGTGCCGAGGAACACGTCCTTGAACTGCACCATGCCGGAATTGGTAAACAACAAGGTAGGGTCGTTGCCCGGCACCAGGCTGGACGAACGGACAATGGTATGTCCCTTGGATTCAAAGAATTTCAAAAACTTGTCGCGGATTTCGGCTGAGTTCATGTTCGAGGACGGTAAGGAAAACGGTGCAAAAAATAATGCTGCAAAACTTCGTTGTAAGCGCGTGATTATACGTGATAAGCCCTGCCGCAATCACGGTCCGCGTGCGCTGCAAGGCCGATCGCGCTGTGCAGACGCAAAAAAACCCGTTCGGATTGCTCCTAACGGGTCAATGGTAATGCCAGCCTGCTCCGCTGAACAACCAGCTTCACTTTCGTGAAACCAGTCCCGCTGCAGTCGATGCGGCTAACATCTCCTCCGGTAAATCAGTATGCATTACATGTGGTGTTTTTTGACATGGTGATGCTTTTTATGCCGCACGTGCTTCTTGGCATGATGTGGCTTGTGCACTGGACCATGCGCACCGGCAGGTGCCGGGCCTGGGCCATTTTGCGCCATCACGGGCAGGGCAAACGCGGCGACAAGAACAACTGCCAATAATTTATTCAGTTTCATCTTTTTCCTCTCTGGTTGACTCTTCGCAAGTATTTTGCGGCTCGTTGGTACTATTTACAACAGCGTCCGCAACGTCTGCAGCGGACCCGCTATGACATACGACCTGTGCTCATTTAACGCCCGCAGTTTGCATTGCGTTGACACAAGTTGAAGACACAAACGTACATTCGCACCAGGAATTACCTGATGTATTTGACCGCCTGATGGCGCACCGGCGCGCTATCATCAGCACCCGCCTTGGCCTTATGCGCCTTGACTGGCTTGATCGCTTTAACGGGCTTTTTGCCGTGCTTGCCGTGCACGGTTTTGTCCTGCTCGCCATGCAGCGTTTTGGCATGCGCCTTGAGCTTGCCGTTGTGCTTGGGATGCGCAGCGGTCAGATGATGTACTGGTGCCTTACCCGGTTTCTTGGCCGGCGCAGCTTTGCCTGCATGCACTTGCTTGCCGTGTTTGACTTCTTTGCCAGCCTTGTGATGCTGATGTGGCATTAAATGCGGCGGCGCTTTTACTGGATGCGGCACGGGCACTGGCGCTACCGGTGCGGCGACATGATCCCGTCGTTCGCGCAGCATCTGCGCTTCACGCACCGTCAGCTTGCCGGCCTTGAGATCGCGCACGATGGCGTCGTCACTATAGTGATGCGGACTATTCTGGGCCGTAGCTGGCGGAACGACGATGGTCAAACCGGTGATGATGGCGGCCGCGAGGAACGCGCCAAGCATGCGCTGCATGCCATTGATTTTCATGATGCCTTGCTTCCCTATTTCCCTGATGAATATATTTTGTTGCCGCATGGAATTATTGTGCCGGGCCGATCAGATCGATACGATCAGTACAAAAACCATCGACGCCCCAGCCACGGATTTCTGCCGCGCGCGCCGGATCATTGACGGTGTAGCAGAATAAACCATAACCGGCCTGCTTCACTGCCGCTGCCAGCGCCGGCGTCAAATTCTTGTGATTGGTATGCAAAGCCACTGCCTCCAGCGCCTGCAAACGCTGCAGCCAGTCATCCTTGATCGCATCAACCAGAAAACCGCGCGCAATACCAGGCGCAGTCCGTTTGGCCGCCATCAGGGCATCAAACGAAAACGACGAAAACAACGGCAAACTGCGGTCATTCTGGCCCGGCACATACGCAGCAATGGCCGGGGCAAAATAGTCGCCGACCACAGCGCCGGCCACTTCACCGGTAAGCACCGCGTGGGCGTCACTGGCAGGCTTGATTTCGACATTCATCCAGATTGCGTTGTCGCGGCAGAAATCGAGTGCCTGCGCCAGCGTACAGACGCGCTCGCCAGCAAATTGCGGGCTATGCCAGATGCCGGCATCGAGCGCCTGCAATTGCTCCAAACTGTGCTCGGCGACCTTGCCGACACCCGGCAAGGTGCGGCCAAAACTAGCGTCATGCATCAGGACCGGCTGTTCATCAGCCGTTAGCATGACGTCGAACTCAACCGCCCGGAAGCCGTATTCCAACCCACAACGAAATGCTGCCAGCGTGTTTTCCGGCGCCAGCGTGCCACCGCCACGATGCGCTGCCACTGTTGGATAAGGCCACATATTGTTCCTTTTGCGAAAATTTATTGCCGACATTCTATGCCGGACAGCAATGCAATAACAGTCCCTGGCGGCGCCCTGACTGCATTTTGCGGTGAGAATACGGCATTTCGTCGCAATCTGCTGGAGCCGCCTTGCTGGTGCATGCACACTGCAGTCAGCGCTCCCGCTTCCCCATCACGAGGATTGTCATGTACGATGCCAACTATCTTGCCGCACGCCGCCGGGTTGATGCAAAAATCGGCTTCTGCACGCATCTTGCGGTCTACCTCGCGGTCAATGCTGGCCTAATCATCCTTAGCTTGTTGCACGGTCACACTCGCCACTGGCTGTTGGGACCGCTGTTAGGCTGGGGCATTGGCTTACTGTTTCATGGTATGCGCGTGTTTGTGCGGCTGCCGGTACGCTGGAAACAACGCCTGATTGAACAGGAATTAAGAAACAAGAATTGATGATGATCTCCGCTTCACGTTTAAGCCTGGTGGCCCGCAGTCAGGTCCGCAATCTACTGCCTACTGCGGTCATCTGCCTGCTGTGCGCCCTGGCGGCGACCTATCTCATGCGTATCGGTGTCAGCTTCACCGAAAACCTGGTGTTTTCGCTCTGCATCGGCGTGGTGGCCACCTTATTTATCGACGGCAGCCGCTTGCTGTTGTGGGGCAAAGAAAAACCGCATCGCGGCGGCTTTTTGCTGATGCTGGCGCTGGCGGCACCGTTATCGGTCATGCTCGGCAATCTGCTGGCCACCTATGCACTGCGTCGCCCGGTAACGTTGTGGACGCTGGTCCAAGGCAACAATATCATTGCCGTCATCGTGCTGACCTTGCTGGCCTGCGTGAGTGCCACCCTGTTTTACTGGAACCGCGAAAAACTGGCGACGCTGCAAGCCCGCAACAGCGCCATCGAGAAACAAGCCCTGCAGGCACAACTGCAGATGCTGCAAGCGCAAATCGAACCGCACATGCTGTTCAATACGCTAGCGACCCTGCAAACGCTGATTTCACACGAGCCCTTGCGCGCCCAACAAATGCTGGACCAGTTGATCCATTACCTGCGCGCTACCCTGTCCACCTCACGCGAGGCGCAAACTACGCTGGACAAGGAGTTTGAACTGATTCAGGCATACCTCGGCCTGATGTCGCTGCGCATGGGTTTGCGCCTGACCTATGCGCTGCATCTACCGGATGAGCTGCGCCGTTTGCCGATTGCGCCGATGCTGTTGCAACCCTTGGTAGAAAACGCCATCCGGCACGGCCTGGAACCCAAGATCGACGGCGGCGATTGCACCGTACGCGTGACCAAACATCTGGATATGCTGGTCATCAGCGTCTTCGACAGCGGCCGCGGCCTGCGCACCGAAGCCGCCTATAACAAACCCGCCAGCAGCCATTTGGGCCTGGAAAATATCCGCGCCCGTCTGGCGGCCCTGTACGGACCGTTAGCTGAATTGACACTCACGCACAACATCCCAAGCGGCGCCGTGGCGCAGATCACGATTCCAATGAAGGCCTTGCGGCAGCACTAAACCGATATTTCATTTCGGGGGAACCGAGTCGATGAACCAGCCCAGGCCGATCCGCGCATTGATTGCCGAAGACGAAGCACTGCTGGCGCAAGCGCTGGCCGATAGTCTGCAAGCGCTGTGGCCGCAACTGCAACTGCTGGGCATCGCCGCCAACGGCATTGCAGCGGTCGAGCAAACCTTGGCCTGGCAACCCGATATCGTCTTCTTCGACATCAAGATGCCCGGCCAGAGCGGTCTCGAAGCAGCGCGTGAATTGGCTGAAGAATGGCCGACCGGTACACCGTTTCCGTTACTGGTCTTCGTCACTGCCTACGATCAATTTGCGGTACAAGCGTTCGAGCAGGCTGCGGTCGACTACCTACTCAAACCCGTCAATACTGCCCGGCTGCAAGCCACAATTACCCGATTGCAACAACGCTTGCAACCCGCTGCCGAATCCAGCCTGGAACAGATGCTGGTGCAATTGCGCCATCTACCGGTTAGTGCCATGTCAGCCCCGGCGCAAGCAGCACCGCGCCTGCTAACGATACGTGCGGCAGTGGGCAATCAGATCAAGATAATCCCGATCAACCAGGTGCTGTATTTTGAAGCAACCGACAAATATATCAATGTTGTCACCGCTGAGAGTCAGGCCTTGATCCGCACCAGCCTCAAAGAATTACTGCCGCAACTGGACCCGCAACAATTCTGGCAAATCCACCGTGGCACCGTGGTGCAGATCAATGCAGTACAAACGGCGCGCCGCGATGACAGCGGCAAACTATCGCTGACGCTGCACCAAAGGCCAGAAACACTGGCCGTCAGCCGCCTGTTTGCGCATCAATTCAAACAAATGTAACGCGTTACATCAGCGGCCGTAGTAGCCGCCGCGATTGTGGTAATAGCCGGGACCAGGGCCCAAGGGCACGACAATACAAGCAGACAACGTGGTCGCCACCAAAACCCCCGCCAGCGCTAATTTGATCAACTTCTTCATCGCGTCCTCCTTATTGTTGACGATGAAGCCAGATTGACAGTACCGCGCCAAGGCAGGTAATACGCACCAGTATCATGTGTAATCAATTATTTCACGACCACAGCACCCGACCGAGCCTATGCTATTGCCGCGAAAGCCCCGTCAACTGCGGCTTGCTGCGGTAAAATGGCCGACTATACAAATAAGTAACTATTCGCCATCCATGAGTAACGAACTGAAAAACGGTCAGACTGCAGCTCCTTCCACCAATTTCCTGCGCGGCATCATCGAAGCCGACCTCAATGCGGGCGCTTACGCAGCCCGCCAGGACAGCCAGGGCCAGGCGCTGCCGCAAGTGGTGACACGTTTCCCACCCGAACCGAACGGCTATCTGCATATTGGCCATGCCAAATCGATCTGTCTCAATTTTGGTCTGGCGCGCGACTACAACGGCCGCTGCCATTTGCGCTTCGACGATACCAATCCCGAAAAGGAAGATCAGGAATACGTCGACACCATCATCGACTCGGTCAAATGGCTGGGCTTTGATTGGCAACATGAAGGCCAGCAGCACCTGTATTACGCCAGCAATTATTTCGACGTCATGTATGCCGGTGCACAGGCACTCATCCGTGACGGCCTGGCGTATGTCGACGAACAAAGCGCTGACCAGATGCGCGAAACGCGCGGCACGCTGACCGAACCCGGCACCGATTCACCATGGCGCAATCGCGCCGCCGACGAGTCGCTGCGCCTGTTCGAAGAAATGCGCGACGGCAAGCATGCCGATGGCAGTCTGATCCTGCGCGCCAAGATCGACATGGCCAGCCCCAACATGAATCTGCGTGATCCGGCCATCTACCGTATCCGTCACGCCACCCATCACAATACCGGCGACAAGTGGTGCGTCTATCCGATGTACAGCTATGCCCATCCGATCGAAGATGCACTGGAAAACATCACGCACTCGATCTGCACACTCGAATTTGAAGACCAGCGGCCATTCTACGACTGGGTGCTGGAGCGTCTGGCCACGGCCGGCTTCTTCCAGAAGCCGCTGCCGCATCAATATGAATTCGCCCGTCTCAACCTGACCTACATCATCACCAGCAAGCGCAAGCTCAGGCAACTGGTCGATGAAAATATCGTGTCTGGCTGGGATGATCCGCGCATGCCGACCATCGTCGGCTTGCGCCGACGCGGTTACACGCCGGAAGCGATCCGCCTGATGTGCGACCGCACCGGTGCCTCCAAGAACAATAGCTGGATCGACTACAGCATCCTCGAAGGTGCGCTGCGTGACGACCTCGATCCCAAGGCACCGCGCGCCGTGGCAGTACTGCGTCCGCTCAAGCTGATCATCGACAATTTCCCGGACGGCCAAAGCGTCGAATGCAGCGCCCCGGTCTACCCGCCGGCGCATCCGCTGCACGACAGCCAACACCGGCTGTTCCCGATCACCAAGCAACTGTGGATCGAACAGGAAGACTTCATGGAAGTGCCGACCAAGGGCTACTTTCGCCTGTTCCCCGGCAACAAGGTGCGGCTGCGCTACGGCTATGTGGTCGAATGCACCGGCTGCGACAAGGATGAAAACGGCAACGTCATTGCCGTGCACTGCAATTACTTCGAAGACAGCAAGAGCGGCACACCGGGCAGCGCCAACTACAAGGTCAAGGGCAACCTGCACTGGGTCAGCGCCGACCATGCGCTGGAAGCCGAAGTACGCCTGTATGACCGGCTGTTCAACGATGCCCATCCGGATGCTGGCGGCAAGGATTTCAAGCTGGCCCTGAATCCGCATTCAAAGGAAGTCATTCGTGCCTATCTGGAGCCAACGCTCAAGAACGCCGAACCCGGCGCAATCTATCAGTTTGAACGCCATGGCTACTTTGTTGCCGACCGCATCGATTCGATGGCGGACAAACCGGTATTCAACCGCGCCGTGACCCTGAAAGACAGTTGGGTCGCCAAATAATAAATCACTGACCGGTCATCTCCCGGCTGTCCACAGCCGGGTCCACCTCTGGAACTACGATGTTTGAATCCACCACCATCCGACGCTTCTCGTTCGGCACCGTCTACAAGATCCTCGCCATCGCTTCATGCTTTTCGATGGTGCCATTGTCCATCATCATGGGCTTGTTTGCCTTCTTCGGCGCCGAAACCATCGTCTGGAACGGTCAGCATCTGACCGGCCTGATGGGCTTGATCGCCTCGCCGTTTGTCGGCCTCATGCTGGCGCTGATCTTTACCGGCTTTCTTGGCACCCTGTTCGCCTGCGGACTGTGGTTCTACTCCAAATTCAGCACCCTGGAACTGGAAGTACTGAAATAAACAGCACCCTAAAAATAAGCAGCGTTAGCAACGCTGCACCCACCACCTTACAAGGAACATCATGACCATTTCTTTCTATGCCGCTTCCGTACCGGTTTTCAAGCAAGCCCTGCTGGCCCTCAAGGACATTCTCGCCAAGGCCGAAGCCCATGCCACCGCAAAAAACATCGATGCCGATGCCCTGCTCAAGGCCCGCCTGTTTCCCGACATGCTGATGCTGACCCGCCAGGTGCAGATCGCCGCTGATTTTGCCAAAGGTGTGCCGGCGCGTCTGGCTGGTGTTGACGTGCCTCCTTACGACGACAACGAAGCCAGCTTCGCCGATCTGCAAGCGCGCCTGGACAAGACGCTGGCTTTCATCGAAGCCCTGACTCCGGCCCAGTTTGACGGTGCTGCTGAACGCGAAATCGTGCTGCGCCCAGGCACCCCAAAGGAAAAACGTTTCAGCGGCCAGTCCTATCTGCTGCACTATGGCCTGCAACACTTCTTCTTCCACGTCACGACCACCTATGACATTCTGCGTCACAACGGCGTCGAAATCGGCAAGGCCGATTACATCGGTACCGTAGCGGCGTAATCCGGCACACCGAGATAGACTCTTAGTACCCACGAAAAAAACGCCCTTCATCCGGGCGTTTTTTTATGGGCGCAACAAAGCCTCACCAGATTTTCAGCCACTTCAGGAAGGCCACAGTGGCCACACCCAAGCCCAGCATCACCCAGATCACCATCGCAAACGAGGCCTCATCGTGCAAGCCCCGCAAGCCCGCCACATTCATCCCGAAAATTCCTGACACCATGGTTGCCGGCATCAGCAATGCGGTCAGGATCGACAACGCCATCAAATTGCGATTCATCTGTTCCGACATTTGCGAGGCGATTTCTTCCTGCAATAACTTGGCACGCTCATACAAGGCCTCCAAGGTCATATGCAATTCATTGAGTTCGTCGAGCGCATGATTCAATTCTGCCAGCGCCGCCGGTACCCAGGCAGGACGCAAGCCGAAGCCGTCCCAGCATTGTTGCCAAAGCGCCGGCAAATCCTCAGCGCCAAATGAAGTGTTGGTCATTTGTCGGGATCAATGAATTCTATGCGTCCTAATTGTTCAAAACGCCTTTCCTGGGATTTGTCATTCGGATCATCCAAATACTTTCCGGAGGTGAATGCGCACAATGCCTGGTGCTCACCGAACAGACAGAAATCGATACTTTGTATGGGATCGTCCCTATTGCGAATGTCTTCGGTAATGCCAATGCCTTGCCAGTTTTTCCCGTTGAAATAGACCGCGCTGAC
>JAMFSU010000146.1 GCA_026225475.1 Duganella sp. | reverse complement strand
TCGCCTTTCTTTGCTTACTTATCTTTGGGCGAGACCAAAGAAAGTGAGCGGCTGCCGGGCCGCCCCCGGCTAGGTTGTCCGAAGAGAACAAAGACTCAACTACACACTGAGGTACCCGGCAAGGTCGTCCGAAGAAAACAAAGATTCAACGACGCACTGAGGTGAGCGGCTGCCGAGCCGCCCCCGGCTAGCACGTCCGAAGAAAACCCAGCATCAGCAACCAAGAAACCAAGCAAGCATTTTCTTAACTGAACAGCATTAACGCACTGGTAGTTTTTTATGAGCGCCCCGTTTGTGGGCAGCACGCACATCTTGTATTGCACACTGATATACAAGATGCACCATTCAAGTGATTGCCATTCGCGCCGCCATGCAGCGCCACCCAACCGCAGCCAGCTTGCGTTAGCGGCCGACAACCCACCTCAATACCGGGCTGACGCACAGGCTAAGCCCTAGCGCTAGACAAGCAAGTCAGCGACTTTCTGTACGTCAATCTTGTATATCAGACTGGCATACATATTGCTGTATCCGAGATATGAGCACCGACGCCATCAAATCATCGATCCAGATCGCCAGCCGCATCATGGAAGCCATTCTTGCCAAGCAATTGGCACCTGGCACGCGCCTGGGCGAGCAACAACTATCCGAGTTGTTCGGCGTCAGCCGCACGCTGGTACGCGAAGCGCTGACACGACTGGTCACACGCGGCATCGTCACGGTTAGTGCGCGGCGTGGCTGGTTCGTGATCGAGCCGACGCCCAGTGACGCGCGCGAAGCGTTTGAAGCCCGCCGCGTGATCGAGCTTGGTTTGCTGCGTCATGCACGCCCGATTACCAATAGTGCCATTGCCCAGTTGCGCGACCACATCGCGCGCGAGCAGGCCGCCATCGAAGGTGACGACATCGGCGCGCGCAGTTATCTGCTCGGTGATTTTCACGTCTGCCTGTGCGAATGCCTGGGCAATACGCTCTTGTCGGATACCTTGCGCGACCTGACCGCACGCACCACCTTGACCGCGATGCTGCACCAGTCGTCGGAGCAGGCAGAAGACTCCTGCGCTGAACACGTGCATATCGTCGCGGCGCTGGAGCGCGGCGATCTGGCGGCGGCCGAACAATTGATGCACGACCATTTGCAACACGTTGAAGCCGGCCTCAACAAGGCTGGTTTCAACGACCCGCTGGCGCCGCTGCGGCTGGCTCTGGCACCGGTATCGGCGGTTGCGAACGTTTTTGTCGCGCCCGCAAGATCCAAACAAGCAGTATCCCGTGTGGTTAAAAAATAGCTGTAACGGTCACTCCTCTTACTTCATCTCTACCTGGAGAATCATGATGAAACTGTCGAAACTTTTGCTTGGTCTGATGACCGGCGCCCTGCTGATTTCCGCTTCCGTCGCGCGTGCCGATACCCTGGACGATATCCACAAAAATGGCGTGCTACGCGTCGCCGTGCCACAGGATTTCCCGCCCTTCGGCTCTGTCACTGCCGATCTCAAGCCACAAGGCCTGGACATCGACGTCGCCACGCTGATCGCCAAGAAACTCGGCGTCAAGGTTGAACTGATCCCGGTTAGCAGCGCAAATCGCGTGCCTTATCTGCAAACAAAAAAAGTCGATCTGGTCATTTCCAGCATGGGCAAGAATGCCGAACGTGAAAAAGTCATCGACTTCACCACCGCTTACGCACCATTCTTCAATGGAGTGTTCGGTCCTGCCGATCAAAAAGTCAGCGCACCGGCCGATCTGGCTGGCAAGACCATCGGCGTCACCCGTGGTTCGGTGGAAGATCTGGAATTGAGCAAGATCGCCCCAAGCAGCGCCACCATCAAGCGCTATGAAGACAACAACGGCACCATCAGTTCGTTCCTCTCGAATCAGGTGCAACTGGTGGCCACCGGCAATGTAATCGCCGCCGCTATCATTGCCAAGAACCCGCCGAAAAAGCCGGAAACCAAGTTCCTGATCAAGGATTCGCCATGCTTCATCGGCCTCAACAAGGACGAGAAGAAGTTGCAGGACAAGGTCAACGCCATCCTGGCTGAGATCAAGAAAGACGGCGAACTGAGCGCCCTGACCGTGAAGTGGCTGGGTCTGCCGCTGCCGGCAAACCTGTAATTGCCGCACCACGCCACAGGCAGCCAGCGGCACTGGGCTGCTGGTGGCGTGAAAATTGCATCTGAAGTGATTCACAACGCCAACCACCATTTCCAGAAAATGCAAAACCATGGCCTATCACTTTGATTTTCTCGCGACCTTCGATTACACCGATGTGCTGGTCAAGGGGGTCTTGACCACCATTGAGCTCATTGCCATCGGTGGCGTCATCGGCATCGCTGTCGGCATCTTTGGCGCCTGGGCCCGCACGCAAGGCCCCAACTGGCTCAAGCCGATTGTCAGCGGCTACGTCGAGCTGATCCGCAATACCCCGTTCCTGATACAACTATTCTTCATCTTCTTCGGCCTGCCCAGTATCGGCGTGCAGATTACCGAAATGCAGGCCGCCATATTGACTATGGTGATCAATCTGGGCGCCTACAGCACCGAAATCATCCGCGCCGGCGTCAATGCCATCGCACGCGGCCAGATGGAAGCCGCACTTAGTCTGTCGATGTCGCGTCGCCAGGCGTTCTGCCACATCATCTTGCGTCCGGCCCTGCAGAAAATCTGGCCGGCGCTATCCAGCCAGATCGTTATCGTCATGCTCGGCTCGGCGGTGTGCTCGCAGATCGCAGTGGAAGAATTATCATTTGCCGCCAACTTCATCCAGGGCCGCAATTTCCGTGCATTCGAAGCCTATCTGATTGCCACTGCCATCTATCTGGTCATGGCCATTCTGCTGCGGCAACTGCTACGCCTGATCGGTGACAAGTTCATCTTTGCGCGGAGGGCAGCATGATTTCATTTTCGCTGTGGGACATCGTGCGTAATCTGCTGCTGGCAGGACGCTGGACTGTGTTGTTGTCGCTGTCGACTTTCGTACTCGGCGGCGTGGTCGGCATGCTGATCCTGTTTGCACGGATGTCCAAACGCAATTTCATGCGCCAAGGCGCCAAGCTGTATATCGAAGTATTTCAGGGCACGCCCTTGCTGATGCAATTGTTCCTGATCTTCTTCGGGTTAGCCTTGTTCGGACTGGAAGTGCCAGCCTGGCTGGCAGCCGCTATCGCACTGACCTTGTGGAGCGCCTCATTCCTGGCGGAAATCTGGCGCGGCTGCGTCGATGCGATTCCGCGCGGGCAATGGGAAGCTTCATCGGTGCTGGCCATGGGCCATTTTCAGCAGATGCGTCACATCATCCTGCCGCAAGCACTGCGCATCGCCATCCCACCAACGGTCGGCTTTGGCGTACAGGTCATCAAGGGAACTGCGGTGACATCGATCATCGGCTTTGTGGAACTATCCAAGGCTGGTACCGTGATCACCAACGCCACCTTCATGCCATTTACCGTGTTCGCCATTGTTGGACTCTTTTACTTCGCTCTGTGCTGGCCGCTGTCCAAGTACAGCCAATTTTTGGAAAGGAAATTCAATGCCGCTCATCGCCATTGAGGATGTCAAAAAAAGCTACGGTGACAACGAAGTGCTCAAGGGCATTCGTCTCTCCGTCGATGCCGGGGAAGTCATCGCCATCATCGGCAAGAGCGGCTCTGGAAAAAGTACCTTGCTGCGCTGTATAAATGGCCTGGAAACCATCAATGAAGGCTCCATTAGTGTCGCAGGCGCTTATCTCGGCACGAGTGAACTGGAGCTCAAAACGCTGCGCCTGAAGGTCGGCATGATTTTCCAGCAGTTCAATCTCTTCCCGCATCTGAGCGTGGGTCGCAATGTCATGATTTCGCCGATGATCGTCAAAGGCGTGTCGGAAGAAGAGGCACGCGCCTTGGCCAAGAAGAATCTGGAACGCGTCGGCCTCGCGGAGAAATTCGACAGTTTTCCCGACCAGTTATCGGGCGGTCAGCAGCAACGTGTCGCCATCGCGCGTGCACTCAGCATGCAACCGCAAGCACTGCTGTGCGATGAAATCACCTCGGCACTCGATCCGGAACTGGTCAACGAAGTGCTAGCCGTGGTGCGCAGCCTGGCCGAAGACGGCATGACGCTGTTGATGGTCACACATGAAATGCGTTTCGCCCGCGAAGTCTGCGACCGCGTGGTCTTCATGCATCAAGGCAAGGTCCATGAAATCGGCCCGCCAGAAGAATTGTTCACCCATCCGAAGACCCCGGAGTTGCAGCAATTCATCGGCATGACGCACTAACGACTGCACGGACGGCAATGCAGACGTAAAAAAGCCTGGCGCATATTCTGCGTCAGGCTTTTGTCATCTTGCGGTCAGCTTTTTGAATCGTTAGCGGGCGATCTCGCAGACCTTTTCATTATTCTCAATGAACTGCACCGGACCGGTGGTGTAACGATCCTTGGGGATTTCCACCAACAGGAAATCCTTGACGGTATAAGTGGCAGCGGACATCGGCTTGTTGAAGGTATAGGCTAGCTTGAGCATGCCGTTCTTCATGGTGACCTTGTCTGCCATGAATACCCGACCACGTTCAGTACTGTCAGGCGCCTGGATCACGCGCGTGGCCAGCAGCAACTGGCGGGTGTCGAAATATTCGGCCGACGGCGCCAGCGCACTTTGCGCACGAGGAACATGGCCCATGACCACCGCTGGCTGGAACCAATAGCTCCATTCACTTTGCGAACGAATCAGCGCGCACAGTACTGGCTGTTCCTTTTCATTCCAACTCTTTACGAAGGTTTGATAGGCACCGCTGGGGATGGTCGAAAATGGCACCACCGAGCTGTCTTCCTTCGCCTTCCAAAACATCAGCGAACAGCCTGAGAGAATCGTGCCGGCCCCCGCCAGCAGGCTACATGTCACCGTCGTCGCAATTATCTTTTTCATCGCAGATCTCATTATTGGAAAAACATTAGAGCATGCATTGATGACACGACGATGGATTCCAAGAAATCTTTACATTGTTGCCTATCCCACATGCATTTCCCCTTTTCCGTCATCTTGCCACAAGCCCTGCTATCTTATCGAACTTAGTCAGCACGGATCTGGTTTAGTTTTTGCATTAAACATGTTTTCAGGTATTTTCTCGCATTTCTGAGAAAATACGCCCTTGTTTTAGTCCATAAAGGCCAGCCATGAGTTCCTCCGCCGCCACCTCGGTGTCACCTCCCTTATCTTCCACCATGCAGGCCTTCATTGCTGCCATGCCCAAGACCGAGCTGCATTTGCACATCGAAGGCACACTCGAGCCGGAACTGCTGTTTGCGCTGGCCCAACGCAATCAAGTCGCACTGCCTTATAGCTCTGTGGAAGCTTTGCGCGCCGCCTATGCATTCAGCGACCTGCAATCGTTTCTCGACCTCTACTATGCCGGCGCCAACGTTTTGCGCACTGAGCAGGATTTCTTTGACATGACGGCGGCCTACATCGAACGCGCCCGCGCTGACAATGTGCGCCATGCCGAGATTTTTTTCGACCCGCAAACCCATACCGAACGCGGCATTGACATTGGCATCGTGTTCGCCGGCATCGCCCGCGCCTTGCGCGCGGCACGCGAGCAACACGGTTTCTCAAGCGCCATGATCATGTCTTTCCTGCGCCATCTGTCGGAAGAAGAGGCCTTTGCGACGCTGGAAGCCGCATTGCCCCTGCGCAGCCACTATGCCGATCTGTGGCATGGCATCGGCCTCGACTCAGCCGAGCGCGGCAATCCGCCTGAGAAATTCGAACGTGTCTTCGCCCGCTGCAAGGAGCTTGGCTTCCATTTGGTCGCCCACGCCGGTGAAGAAGGCCCGCCAGCGTACATCTTGGGCGCACTCGATGTGCTCAAGGTGGAACGCATCGATCACGGCGTACGCAGTGAAGAAGACCCGCAACTGATGCAACGGCTGATACAGCAACAGATGCCGCTGACGGTGTGCCCATTATCGAATCTCAAATTATGCGTGGTCGACGAGATGGTGCAGCACAATCTGGCGCGCTTGCTGCGTGCCGGCCTGGCGGTGACCGTCAATTCTGACGATCCGGCCTATTTCGGCGGCTATATGAACGATAATTATCTGGCCGTGGCCGGCGCACTGGCGCTGACCCGCGACGAATTGCTGCAACTGGCGCGCAATGGCATCAATGCCAGCTTCCTGCCTGCGGATGACAAGACCCGCCTGAGCAACGAACTCGAACAGTTCGCCGCCACCCACTAAACCGCTGCGGCCTAAAACAATGCGGCCCTGATCGTCGGATCAGGGCCGCATTGTTTATTGGCTTGCCGGTTTAGTTCAACAGCTCACCCAAGGCCAGCGTCACCACTTTGGTGGCCTTGAGCAAATCGTCCAGACGCAGATTTTCATCTGAATTGTGACCGCGCGCTTCCATCAAGGTACGCGGACCTGCTCCATACAAAATCGTTGGAATGCCACGCTTGGTGTAATGACGCGCATCGGTATATAGCGGCACGCCATGGGCCTTGACCGGTTCGCCCAGTACCGCTTCCGCATTGCGGCGGAAGGCATCAATCAGTTTTTCCACCCCTGGCAACTCAGCCAACGGTTCTGCCAGCAAAATCCGCTGCACACTGACCTCAATACCAGGAAATGCCGATGCAGCACCGTTGATGATCTGGCGCAATTCACCTTCTGCATCAAAGCCTGCCTCTTCCGGAATCATGCGCCGATCAAGGCGGAAGGTCGCCAAATCAGGCACCACATTGGTGTTGATACCGCCCTTGATCAAACCGACATTGATCGTTGCGTGATCGATACCATCCACCTTGGACTTCTTCTGCGCCAATACGCCGCGATAGGCGTACAAGGCTTGCAGAATGCCGCTGGCAGCTTCGATCGCATCGACCCCCGTGTGCGGCATGGCGGCATGCGCCTGCTTGCCCTTGACCGTGACTTCCAGATGCAAACAACCGTTGTGCGCCGAGGTGATGCCGTAGGCGAAGCCGGCTGACAAGGCATAGTCGGGCTTGCTCAAGCCTTGATCGAGTATCCATTTGGGGCCAATATCGCCGCCAGCCTCTTCATCGTAAGTGAATTGCAATTCGATCGTGCCGTTCAGCGGCAGGCCTTGCTTCTCAGCGGCGATCAAGGCCAGCAGTGCCCAGGTGTAGGTCGCAAAGTCGGATTTGGAAACCGCGACACCACGGCCGTACATGACCGGACCATGTTCGGCATCCTCAACGATTTCGCCGCCGTAGGGGTCCTTGCTCCAGCCCTGGCCAGGTGGCACCACGTCACCATGCGCATTCATCGCAATCGTCGGGCCGCCGCTGCCGAAGCGCTTGCGCACGATCAGATTGGTCGCCGACAGCATGCCATAGGCCTTGACCAGCTCGGCCGGCACCACATGCACCTCCACCTCAAAACCCAATTGCGTCAACAAGGCACGCGCGCGTTCGCCGTGCGCAGCGCAATCGCCGGAGGGATTATCGGATGGCACACGTACCAGTTCTTGCAGGAAACGTATTTGCGCCGGATGCTCGGCGTCCAGAAAGGATGTGACCAGTTGAGAAAACGCAACGCGCGAACCGCTAGAAGACGACATAAGATAACCCGTAAAAATAAGCTTGAAAAAACAATCCGGCAACCGGCTGGAAAATATACAGCAACAAGCGCGCCCGGCATACCTCCAAACGCCATCGGCGGCGCTGGCAACAATATCGGTACAGCAAACCGCAACTTTGTCTACGCCTGACAGTCCATTGTGCGCCCATGACCAAGTACGCTTCTTGCATGGCAAAGCCATGTTCACACTCGCGGCGCTATGACTGATGCTACAAACTCTCCTTATTGTCGACAATTTATTGCAGCCAGGCATACCAACGTGCTTGCCGCCGCGAGCGCTTGATGGCGCCCCCTGCGGACTGCCTCACACAGGCGAGAGCACCTTGATGACACGCTGCAAAGTGGCGCATTCGGCGTCATTTTTGGTGCAAAATCTCACCAAATTGTCGCATATCGTTTTTGCTATTGTCGACAATATTTGCGCTCGGTATGACTCGTGCTCACTGTTTTTGCGAACCAACAACTTACTGTCATCCTCCACTTGCGCGCCATGACCAAAACCACCAAGACCTCCCGCATTTCCACGGCCTCGCCGGTAGCTGTCCGCGACCAATCACCAGCCGTCGAGGAACGTATCTATCAAGATATTTACGACGCCATCATGGAACACCGGCTGCCGCCGCGTACCAAGCTCACTGAGCAGGTCCTGTGCCAAATTTACGATACTGCCCGCCACACCGTGCGCAAAGTCTTGTCGCGCCTGGCCACGGAAGGCCTGGTTGACCTCGAGGCCAATCGCGGCGCCTTCATTGCCAGCCCCTCGCATGCCGAGGTGAAAGACATGTTCGAGCTGCGCAACATCATCGAATATGCGGTGCTCGACAAGGTCGGCCGTGAAGCCAGCACGCGCCAGATCGCCGGGCTGCGCAGGATGGTTGAAGAAGAGCGGCAATCTTATCTGACCGGCGATCGGCCGCGCTGGATCCGGCTTTCGGCGCAGTTCCATCTGGCACTGGCGGACCTGACCGGCAACACGCTGCTGGTTGATACCTTACGCAAACTGGTCTCGCGCACCACACTAATGATCGCCAAAACCGAAGCGCCGGGGCACAATGCCTGTTCGTTCGACGAACACGATACGGTATTGGCCGCGCTGGAAAGCGGCGACATTACCTTGGCACAACAGCACATGGCACACCATTTGCACTTGTGCGAAGATCGCGTCCGTCCGGACGACACCGATCACTTCGATTTACGTTCGGTGTTAGGGAAGGGATAAGCAGCGCGCCAGCTGATTCAACAAACAGAAAAAAACATGCAACAAGCAAACCAATACCCGCGTGACCTGATCGGCTACGGCCGCAATGTGCCACATGCCAATTGGCCGGAACGAGCCAAAATTGCCATCCAGTTCGTCCTCAACTATGAGGAAGGCGGCGAAAATTCGGTGCTGCACGGCGACCCGGCGTCGGAGCAATTCCTCTCCGAGATCATCGGTGCGGCGGCTTATCCGGCGCGCCATCTGTCGATGGAATCGATCTACGAATACGGCTCGCGCGCCGGCGTCTGGCGCATTCTGCGCGAGTTTGAAAACCGCCAACTACCGCTGACCGTGTTCGGCGTTGCCATGGCATTGCAGCGCAATCCTGACGTCACCCAGGCGTTTATGGAGCTGGGCCACGAAATCGCCTGCCACGGCTTGCGCTGGATTCATTATCAAAATGTCGACATCGACACCGAACGCGCCCACATGCAGGCGGCGGTGCAGATTTTTCGCGAACTGACCGGCGTGGCGCCGCAGGGCTGGTACACCGGACGCGACTCGCCGAATACACGGCAATTGGTGGTTGAGCACGGCGGCTTCACTTACGATTCCGATTACTACGGCGACGATCTGCCATTCTGGACCAAGGTAGCCTTAGCCGATGGCAGCGAGCAGCCGCATCTGATCGTGCCATACACACTCGACAGCAATGACATGCGCTTTGCTTCGCCACAAGGCTTCAATACCGGCGAGCAATTCTTCCAGTACCTCAAGGACAGCTTCGATGTGCTGTATCAGGAAGGCGAAGAGGCGCCCAAGATGCTGTCGATCGGCATGCATTGCCGCCTGCTCGGCCGGCCCGGCCGCTTCATCGCCTTGCAGCGCTTCCTCGACTATATCCAATCGCATGAACGGGTCTGGATCTGCCGCCGCCTCGACATCGCCGAGCACTGGCGCCAGCAACATCCGTATCAAGCACGGCCCTGAACACAGCGGCAAGCTTGAGCAGGACATGAAAAAAGGCTGAGTCGACTCAGCCTTTTTTGCTTTTCATCCTGCGTCGCCTTGTTTATTCGCCCTTGGCACCTTGCACAAACCATTTTCCCAGCAATCCCCGCTCGTCGTCAGTGATGTTAGTCATATTGCCCAAGGGCATGGCCTTTTGCACGACTGCTTGCTGATAGATCAATTGAGCATGCTGCAAAATGCCCTCCTTGCTGTCGAGCAAAATGCCCTTGCCCGGCTCCGGCATCAGTGTCGGCTTGGCTGAGTGACATTGTATGCAGCGGGTTTCGACCACTTGCTGCACCTGGGTAAAGCTCACCGCCTCCGGAGCTGCAGCAATCGCCGCAGGCGCTGGCTGCAACAAGGACTTCGGCACGATCCAGAAGGCCACCCCAGCCAAAATCACCACCGCCGCCAGCGGCAGTTTCCAGTTGAAGATGCCCTTGTGCTTGAGCACGAAGAATTGCCGGATCAAGACACCGGCAAACATGATCAGCAACAGCACGACCCAATTGTTGCCGGCACTGTAAGTCATGCTGTAGTGATTCGACAGCATCGCAAAGATCACCGGCAAGGTGAAGTAAGTGTTGTGCACGCTGCGCTGCTTGCCGCGTTTGCCGTGAATCGGATCCGGGCTCTGGCCGGCCCGCATCGACGCTACCATCTTGCGTTGGCCGGGAATGATCCAGAACAAGACATTGGCACTCATCACGGTGGCCAGCGATGCCCCGGTCATCAAGAACGCCGCGCGTCCGGAAAACACATGACAAGCCGCCCACACCGCCGCGATCACATATAAGGTCACCAGCACGCCAACCACCCGGTCGCCGCCCGGTTTGTCGCCAAACACCCGGCAAATTCCGTCATAGACCAGCCAGCCGGCCACCAGATAGGCCAGTGCCGCAAACACAGCGGTCGTCGCGGTCATGTCCAGCACATGCTTGTCGACCAGGAAGGTACCGGCGTTGAACAGATACAGCACCGAAAACAAGGCAAACCCCGACAGCCAGGTGCTATACGACTCCCAGAAGAACCAGTGCAGATTCTGCGGCAAGGTCTTGGGTGCCAGCAGGTATTTTTGCGGATTGTAAAAACCGCCGCCATGCACCGCCCACAACTCACCGCCGACGCCCTTTTGCAGCAACTCGGGGTCTTCTGGCTTGGTCAGGCTGTTATCAAGCCAGACGAAGTAAAACGATGAGCCTATCCAGGCAATCGCGGTGATCACATGCAGCCAGCGCAACAAGAGATTGAGCCAGTCAAAGAGGTATGCTTCCATTACGCCCCGCTTATAAATTCACGAATAAATTGTTTATACCATTGTCGCCACAACCAAGTTGCGCCGACCGATTTTAGATTGACATTGTCGACAATTTTTCTGTCACTGTAACCCAACTTTCATTTTTCCCGCTAGCGATGTACGCCTTACGCCAACTGGCCTGCAACGCGATAATGGCAAACCTGTTTTAGTGCAGCCCGCCTGAATCGGTGCAGGAACAGCACCAAATCATCACAAACCACAAAGAACTTTGTTGACAAAAATTTACCCATTTCCCGTCAATACCGAACATTGAAATCCAATGCCATCCCGCTTGCCATAAAAAATGCCGGGTCAATGACCCGGCACATAAATGCTGATGGCGGGCCATCAGTCAGGACACATCCGGAGGGACGCCACGCGGATGCGCCTGAAACGACTTAGAAGTGATATTCAGCGCGGATCATCGGTGTCTTGGCAGTCGAGCCAGGAACAGTCGATGGATTGCCGAACTTGTTGCGCCAGTATTGATATTCCAGACCGACACGGAAAGTATTCTTGCCCATACCGATAGTGCTGCCCAGGTCATACATGATCTGACCATCGAAATTGATTTCCGGCGCAGTGCCTCCACCAAATTCATTGGTGCCCTTGGCTGCGATCCAGTTCAGGTAGCCTTCAAATGCAAAACCGCTGGTACCAAATGGAATGCCCCAGGCGGCATTGAACATTGGATGCGTTTTATATTCATAACGGCCAGTACGCGTGACGCCATCGCTCTGCAATGCGTCGTTGCTTTCCCACAGTGCCAGTACGCTCAAATTAAGAAAACCTGGGACATCCATCATCAGCGTCGGACCAGCAACATACATACGCTTGCGCGAACCGTAGCCGGCGTCATTCTTGGTATTCCAGTCAAAGCCGAGGGTAAAGCCAGCGCCGCGTGCAGGACCGAACGACAAGTCCTTGCCGGTGATCTTACCGATGTCGAGGGTATTGCGATAAACGATGTAGGCTTCTTGCGCATTGCCGTCAGTCGCATCCGATTGCAGCAAGTCAACGTTCAGATAATTGGTGCCATATTTATAACCGCTGGCATGTGTGAAATTGATGATGTTCTTGGTGATGTCTTTGCCGTTGTACGGCTCGGCGAACTGGGTACCGTAACGGTAGCCGATCGACGTATCGGACCAGTCAGCCGCATGTGCCGACATACCGCCACAAGCCGCAGCCGCCAGCGCCGCCATTGTCAGGCACTTCCCCATTGCATTCTTCTTCATACGTTTCTCCCTTTTTTACATTTAACGAAAAATTAAATCCGGCTCCCTGCACGCAAGCTGACGTCCAACATTTTCCCCGCAGCTGCGTGCACCTTCATTTGCTCACCCATGTCAAACAAGGCCGGTCATATTGCTAACGACAACCGCCGTAGCGCAATCCGCCGGGTTCGATAATGCAAACCCCGTGCCAGCATTAAAAATAGAGAATCCGCTGATGTCGACAGCATTGTTGGCAATTGCCATCTAAATGCAGCACCGATCTTGCAGCGCCTGCGCGCACGCGCCCTGCAGCATCAAGCAAACGCCAATGCGCAGGAAATCCCAAAACAGCAGAGCCTGCCATCGACTCTCAGCCATCTCATTGTCAACAATATAAAGAACGACTGCTCCTTAAATAAGAGGTGATAACCGCACGAAATACAGGGCCTGTAGCAATACCTGCATATTTTTTTAGTGCAAAAATATTCTAGAGAGGTGCAAATTGGCACCAAATTGTTGCAAATGATTTTTTATATTGTCGACAAAATAGATCCCCCATGGAAACCTACTGCGACGCAGCCTGAGTCGCATGCCCCTACCACGCCACATGCAACATGTCAGCGCACAGGAAGACTGTTGCATGGCACAGTAAATGCTTTTCACAGCACTGCGTTTTTACTATTTCAGGCAAGCGCTTCACAAAAACACGGCCATTTGCCGACATTCGGCGGGGGAAGCTGATTGCAGCATGCTGCCGCCCCTCCTGCGGAATCAACCAACTACGGGACCTACTCATGCCAGCCAAGAAACTCTTCAAATACACGGCCGCTTTGTTGCTCTGCACCGCATGGTCGTCTGCGTTCGCGCAAACTAAGATCAAGTTCCAGCTCGACTGGCGCTTTGAAGGGCCGTCGGCCTTGTTTCTGGTGGCCAAGGCCAAAGGTTATTTTGCACAAGAAAAACTCGACGTCACAATTGATGCCGGCAGTGGTTCCGGTAATGCGGTCAATCGCGTCGCGTCCGGCACCTATGACATGGGTTTTGCCGACATGGCAGCGCTGATGGAATTCACCGCCAACAACCCAAATACCCCGGGCAAGCCAACCGCCGTGATGATGGTCTACAACGACAATCCATCGGCAGTCTTCTCGCTCAAACAGAGCGGCATCAAGAAACCCGCCGATCTGGTCGGCAAGAAGCTCGGAGCGCCGGTGTTTGACGCCGGTCGCCGCGCATTCCCGATCTTCGCCAAAGCCAACGGCCTGGACGCCGCCAAGATCAACTGGATCAGCATGGATCCGCCGCTGCGTGAAACCATGCTGGCACGCGGCGATGTCGATGCCATCACCGGCTTCTATTTCACATCCCTGCTCAACCTGACCGCACGCGGCATCAAGGAACAGGACATCAACGTCATGATGTTCCCCGACTATGGCGTCAAGCTGTACGGCAACGCCATCATCGCCAATGACAGCCTGATGAAAACCAATCCGGAAGCGCTGCGCGGTTTCCTGCGCGCGTTTGCCAAAGCCACCAAGGATGTGTTGGCCAATCCCGAAGCCGCCATCAAGGTACTCAAGGAACGTGACGGTCTGATTGATGAAAAACTCGAACTGCGTCGCCTGAAACTGGCCATCAGCAGCGCCATCGCCACGCCGCATGCCAAGTCGGAAGGCTTCGGCCAGGTCTTCCTGCCGCGTCTGACGCTGATGGCTTCGCAAGTCTCGGATGCCTATGTGACCAAGACCCGTATCAATCCGGACAAAATCTGGACCTCGGCGTTCCTGCCGTCCAAAGAAGAACTGAACGTTTTCGGGAAATAAATTGCACGCCGAATTTGCCACTACTGCAAGCACCATGACCGACACTTTCGTCGATTTCCGCCGCGTCTTTCTGTCCTACGACGGCTCCGACGAATTTGCGGTCGAAGATATCTCCCTGCAAACCAAGCCGGGCGAGTTCATCTCCATCGTCGGTCCGTCCGGTTGCGGCAAGTCGACCTTCATGAAACTGGCCACTGGCCTCAAACGCCCGACCCGTGGCAGCATCGCCATTGATGGCGCCGAGGTCACCGGACCATTGAAGATCGTCGGCATGGCGTTCCAGGCACCGACCTTGCTGCCATGGCGGACGACGCTCGACAATGTGCTGCTGCCGCTGGAAATCGTCGAACCCTACCGCCGCGACTTCAAAAAAAACAAGGCGCAATACGTTGAACGTGCGCTGAAACTGCTGAAGACGGTTGGTCTCGACGGTTACGCTGACAAATTTCCCTGGCAATTGTCGGGCGGCATGCAGCAGCGCGCCTCCATTTGCCGGGCGTTGATTCATGAGCCCAAGATGCTGTTGCTGGACGAACCGTTTGGCGCACTCGACGCGTTCACGCGGGAAGAACTGTGGTGCGTATTGCGCGACCTGTGGACTGAACGCCGCTTCAACGTCATTCTGGTCACCCATGATTTGCGCGAAGCAGCGTTTCTGGCCGACACGATTTATGTGATGAGCAAGCGCCCGGGTCGCATCGTCGCGCGCAAGGAAAATCCCTTGCCGCGTCCACGCGAACTGGAACTGACTTACACCGATCCCTTCAACGCCCTGGTGCACGAATTGCGCGAGCATATCGGCCGGGTCAGAAACACTTGACCGGGCACAATGACATGAAAAAACCTTCGCACCTGACCCACGCCGCCAAAGTCCTGGCGCCCTGGTTATTACTGCTGGCAATTCTGGTGATCTGGCAATTCATCTGCAGCGTCCTGGAAGTATCGGAATTCATTTTTCCCAGCCCGATGGCCATCATCGAAGCCATGATCGAATTTTCCGGTCCCATCACGCATCACGCGCTGAGCACCTTCTGGGTCACCATGGTCGGCTTCGGCCTGGCGGTGGTGGTGGGCGTTGCCTTGGGTTTGCTGATCGGCTCCTCGCCACTGCTATACGCGGCCGCCTATCCCTTGATGACGGCATTCAATGCGCTGCCCAAGGCGGCCTTTGTGCCAGTGCTGGTGGTCTGGTTCGGCATTGGTGCCGGCCCGGCGATCCTGACTGCATTCCTGATTTCCTTCTTCCCTATCATGGTCAACATCGCCACTGGTCTGGCGACGCTGGAACCAGAACTGGAAGATGTCTTGCGCGTACTCGGCGCCAAACGCACCGACATCCTGCTCAAGGTTGGCTTGCCACGTTCGATGCCTTACTTTTTTGCCTCACTCAAGGTCGCCATCACGCTGGCCTTCGTTGGCTCTACCGTGTCGGAAATGAATGCGTCGAATGAAGGTATCGGCTACCTGTTGATGTCGGCCGGTTCGTCGATGAAAATGCCGCTGGCGTTTGCCGGTCTGGTGGTCATCGGCGCCATGGCCATGGCGATGTATGAACTGTTTGCCATCATTGAACGGCGCACGACCAGTTGGGCCCATCGCGGTGGGAAATAAGTGATTTTTCATCAATTTCTCGATTGTTGACAATTCGCCTATGGTAAATTCCGCTGAATATTATCAGACGCATTATCTACAATCATTTAAACAATCCACGGTCCGTGCGCCATCGCGCCGGCCAGCCGTAAAGGGGAACCTGTGACCGCTACGCCCGCCCGTCTCGAAATAGCGCACATCCGCAAGGCCTATCCTGGCGTCTTGGCCAACGACGACGTCAATCTTAGCGTGGCGCCCGGCGAAATTCACGCCGTGCTCGGCGAGAATGGCGCCGGCAAGTCGACGCTGATGAAAATCATCTTCGGCACGGTCAAACCCGACGCTGGCGAGATTCGCTGGAACGGCGAACTGGTGCATATCGCCAACCCGCAGATTGCGCGCAAGCTGGGCATTGCCATGGTATTCCAGCACTTCTCGCTGTTCGACACCCTGACCGTGGCGGAAAACATCGCACTCGGCCTCGATGCCAACACCGACATGCAGGAATTGACCACGCGCATCCGTCAGACCGGTGAAAAATACGGTCTGGAGCTGGAGCCCAACCGCCATGTCCACACCTTGTCGGTGGGCGAACGCCAGCGCGTAGAAATCGTGCGCGCCTTGCTGACCAATCCCCAATTATTGATCCTCGACGAACCAACCTCGGTGCTGACCCCGCAAGCGGTGGAAAAGCTGTTCGTCACCTTGCGCAAGCTGGCCGACGAAGGTTGCAGCATTGTTTATATCAGCCACAAGCTCGACGAAATCCGCGCGCTCTGTCATAGCGCCACCGTCATGCGCGGCGGTCGTGTCACCGGCACTTGCGATCCACGCAACGAAACCAGCGCCGGTCTGTCGCGCATGATGATCGGCGAGGAACTGATCCGCCTGCATCGGGCCCGCAATTCAGAATCACAACGGCAGGAACGCAAGCTGCATATCAATCGGCTCAGCCTGCCCAAAGCACATTTGTTCGCCACCGAACTCAAGGACATCGAATGCGAAGTGCGCGCCGGTGAAATTGTCGGCATCGCTGGCGTCTCCGGCAATGGCCAACAGGAATTGCTGGCCGCCTTGTCGGGTGAAGACCAGCGCGCCGAACCCAATATGATCATGCTCACCGGCGTTGCCGCCGGTCATCTGGCCCCCAATCCACGCCGCGCGCGCGGGCTCGGTCTGGTGCCAGAAGAACGGCTCGGACGGGGTGCCGTGCCGACCTTGAGTCTGGCCGCCAATATGCTGCTGTCGCATCAAAAAGCCCCGTATGTCAACCGCGGCATGATCAATTTCGCCTACACCCGCAAGATCGCTGCCACCATCATTGAGCGCTTCAAGGTCAAGGCCAGCGGTCCCGATGCACTGGCCAAGAGCCTGTCGGGCGGCAATCTGCAAAAATTCATCGTCGGCCGCGAAATGGAACGCAAACCCAGCGTGTTCATCGTGGCGCAACCGACCTGGGGCGTCGATGTCGGCGCTGCTGCACAAATTCATGCCGAAATTCTGGCGCTCAAACAAGAAGGCTGTGCCGTGCTGGTCATTTCTGAAGAACTCGATGAACTGTTCGCCCTGTGCGACCGCCTGCATGTCATTGCCAAAGGCCAGTTGTCACCCTCGATCCCGATCGAACAAGCCACACGTGAGCAGGTTGGCCTATGGATGAGCGGTCTGTGGCACGAAGCGGCAACTCAGGGTGGCGCCACTACGGAGGCGACACATGGCTAATCGATTTGCCAACAGCTTTCCGTTGCGGCTGGAATTGCGCGGCACGCCATCGAAAGCGATGACCTACTTGTCGCCCGTGATTGCCATCGCCCTCACGCTAGTGTTCGGTGCATTGCTGTTCGTGATCCTGGGCAAGGATCCGATTGCCGGCTTGAAAGTCTTTCTGGTCGATCCCTTCAGCAGCAAGCGCGCCATCAGCGAATTGCTGCTCAAGTCGATTCCGCTGATCCTGTGTGCCCTGGGCCTGGTCGTCTGTTTCCGCGCCAGCATCTGGAACATCGGTGCCGAAGGCCAGTTCACCATCGGCGCGCTCTGTGCCGGCGCCATGCTGGTGTGGCTCGATGTACCCAACCATGGCATCTCCGGCGGTGCCGGTCTGGTATTGATGGTTTTCGCCGGCGTGCTGGGCGGGGCGTTCTGGGCCAGCATCACGGCGTTGTTACGTGACCGCTTCAATGCCAATGAAATTCTGGTGTCCCTGATGCTGACCTATGTCGCGCAACTGTTGTTGATGTATGCCGTCAACGGGCCGCTGAAGGACCCCAACGGCATGAACTTCCCGCAATCGAAAGTGTTCTCCGACGAGTTCATGCTGCCGGCCCTGATTGCTGGCACACGCTTGCACATCGGTTTCGTGGTCACCATCATTGCGGCGCTGGTGATGAGTGTCTTCATGATGCGCAGCTTCCGTGGTTTTTCGCTGATGGTGGGTGGCATGGCACCGCATGCGGCACGCTATGCCGGCTTTTCCAGCCGCAATGCCTTGTGGGTATCGCTGCTCATTTCCGGCGGATTCGCCGGTCTTGCCGGGGCGTTTGAAGTGGCCGGCCCGATCGGCCAGTTGCTGCCATCGGTCTCGCCAGGTTACGGCTTTGCCGCCATCATCGTCGCCTTCGTTGGCCGCCTGCATCCGATCGGCGCCATCTTTGGCGGCGTGATCATGTCGCTGCTGTATCTGGGTGGTGAGCTGGCGCAATCACGCCTGGGACTGCCGTCGGCAATCACCGGGGTGTTCCAGGGCATGCTGCTGTTTTTGCTGCTGGCCTGCGACACTTTGATCGAATACCGCCTGCGCTGGAAACAACAAGGATAAGCACATGGACCAACTTGCTCCTCTCATCGCTGCCTCCATCAATGCTGGCACGCCTTTACTGCTGGCCGCCATCGGCCTGTTGATCAATGAACGCGCCGGGGTACTCAATCTGGGCGCCGAAGGCATGATGCTGGTGGCGGCCATCACCGGCTTCGCGGTCGGCTATACCACGGGCAGCCCGTTGCTGGGCTTTATTGCCGGCGCCATCTCTGGCATGCTGTTGTCCACCTTGTTCGCCTGGCTGGCCCTGCTGCTGGCGACCAATCAGGTTGCCACCGGCCTGGCATTGTCAATTTTCGGCACTGGCTTATCGGCGTTTCTCGGCCAGCACTTCGTCGGCCTGGCATTGCCGGCGCACAGTTCGGGCATTCCCTTGCTGCGCGATATTCCCTTTGTCGGCACTGCCTTGTTCAGCCAACATTGGATGAGTTATTTCTCCATCGTGCTGTGCGCCGCGATTGCCTGGTTTTTGTACCGCACCCGTGCCGGTCTGATCCTGCGTGCGGTCGGCGAATCGCCCGAATCAGCGCACGCCCTCGGCTACTCGGTGCATGGCATCCGCTTCATGGCCTTGCTGTTCGGTGGCGCCTGTTGCGGACTGGCAGGCGCTTATCTGTCACTGGTCTATACGCCGATGTGGGTCGAAGGTCTGGTATCGGGACGTGGCTGGATTGCATTGGCATTGACCGCGTTTGCCACCTGGCGTCCGGCACGCGTATTGCTTGGTGCATTGCTGTTCGGTGGCGTGACTATTTTGCAGTTTTATTTCCAGGGTATCGGCGTGACGATACCGTCGCAGATCTTGTCGATGCTGCCTTACCTCGCCACCATCGTTGTGCTGGCACTGATTTCGCGCAATCCCGACTGGATCAGGCTGAACATGCCAGCCTCACTGGGCAAGCCATTCCGCGCGGGATCGTCCTGATTTTGTAGTTTGTTTTTGTAGTTGTTTTTGTTTTTCGTTTTCATTCATTTTTGCACCACAGAGTGACGCGATGTTCTGTTCGTCACGCTGATCTACCAACAACGCTTAGGGAGAAATACATGGGAATTTCGCGCAGAGCCTCGATTGCGATGCTCGCCACACTGGCTGCTGCCACTTTGATCGGCTGCGGTAAAAAAGAAGAAGCTGCTCCCGCGGCAGCGCCTGCTGCTACAGCAGCACCAGCGCCGGCCAAGGCCGAACCGCTGAAGGTTGCCTTCGTCTATATTGGACCAGTCGGTGACGCTGGCTGGACCTTCGCCCACGACAAGGGCCGCAAGGCGGTCGAAGCCAAGTTTGGTGACAAGGTCAAGACCACGTTTGTGGAAAACATTCCTGAGTCGGCCGCCGATGCAGAACGCGTGATGCGCCAGTTGGCCACCGATGGCAACAAGCTCATTTTCGGTACTACTTTCGGTTACATGGAAGCGATGTTGAAAGTCGCCAAGGAATTCCCGGACGTCAAATTTGAACATGCAACCGGCTTCAAGACTGCCGACAACATGGCGCAATACGACGTGCGTACCTATGAAGGCGCGTATCTGGCAGGCGTCGTCGCCGGCAAGATGAGCAAATCCGGCAAGCTGGGCGTGGTCGGTTCGGTACCGATTCCTGAAGTGCTGCGCAATATCGACGCCTTCACCATGGGTGCACGTTCGGTCAATGCCAAGGCGACCACCCGCGTGGTCTGGGTCAACAAGTGGTTCGATCCGGGCAAGGAACGTGAAGCGGCAACCACGCTGATCGGTCAAGGCGTCGATGTGCTGATGCAAAACACCGACTCCGCTGCCGTGGTACAAACAGCGCAAGAAAAAGGCGTCTATGCATTCGGCTGGGACAGCGACATGACCACCTTCGGCCCCAAAGCGCATCTGGCCGCATCGATGATCGACTGGGGTGGCTATTACAACCAGCGCGTACAGGCTGTCATGGACGGCACCTGGAAGACCGGCTTCAGCTGGATTGGTCTGAAAGAAGGCGGCATCGATCTGGCCGCGTTCAGTCCTGACCTGCCAGCCGACGTCAAAGCCCTGGTGGAAGAACGCAAGAAGGGCATCGTCGACGGTTCCGCGCCAATTTGGAAGGGTCCGATCAAGGACAACAGCGGCAAGGAAGTCATCGCCAAGGATGCCGTCGCCGATGACGAATTCCTGCACAAGGTGCAGTTCTATGTCGAAGGCGTGGTCGGCAAGGTACCGGGCTAATCCCTGACCTGAGCATCCTGAGTCGGCAGCTGACTCAGGTGTTGTCTACCCAGCAACTGCAGGCGGCTCTAGGCCGTCGCAGTTGCTGTTTTTTTTTGCGATTTTCCGGTTCTACCCGCCTCTTTTTATCTGCCAGCTTCACTGGTGCTACGGCGTCGGCACCACCGCCATGCGCCTGCCACCTGTACCTGTGTGCAGCGCACCCCAAAAACTTACCGCCTTTGTCAGAAGCCTAAAATTGCCGACTATGGCAGCGATCAGGCCGCCAAGCTGACTGTATAATGCCAAACCAGCACGAGCCTGCGGCTTGCCCGCCGGTGCAGAACGGTTTGAGAACACTCCCCCGAACAGCAATGAACCTGAGGTTTTCCTGACGGAAGATCCTGGCACTGAACAATTTATGCAAAAAGCTCGTAAACCGATCGAAATCAAGATATCTACTGTGGTCGCCATTTCCGCGATCCTGCATGAAACCGATCCGGCGGCGCTGGATCAGGCCTTGCTGGCCATGACCGGCGGCGTATCCGATTTCTTCGAAGACGAATTCGCCGTAATCGATGTGGCCGCGCTCGATGCCAGCCCCGGCAAGATCGACTGGGCCGCGCTGGTGGTCTTGTTCAAACGTTATCGCCTCAATGCCGTCGCGGTACGCAATGCCCCGGAACCATTGCATGCGGAAATCGCCGCGCAAGGTTTATCCATTGATGGCGGCGCGCCACGGCCGGCGGCCGAAGCAGTACCGGCGGTGGAAGCGCCAGCACCGCAGCCCGTTGCCGTCGCAGCAGCGGCAGCAACGCCGAGCCCACCTGCAGCCACCACCATGATCATCGACACGCCGGTACGCGCCGGCCAGCGCATTTATGCACGCGGTGCCGATCTGGTCATCATGGCGGCCGTCAACAACGGCGCCGAAATCATCGCCGACGGCAGCATCCACGTCTATGCGCCGCTGCGCGGACGCGCATTGGCAGGTGCCAGCGGCAATACCAATGCCCGTATCTTCGCGGCCAGCCTGGAAGCGGAACTGGTTTCGATTGCCGGCGTCTATCGTACATTCGAGAATGGCCATCCGGCCGAACTCGCGCAACAACAAGTCCAGGTACGTCTGAGCGGAGATCGCATCGACGTGCTGGCGATCAACGGCAAAGCTTGAACAGCTTCACCAACAATTAAATATTTGATTTTCTAAGGAGTCTTTTGTGGCAAAAATCATCGTCGTGACATCCGGTAAGGGCGGCGTCGGCAAAACGACGTCCAGCGCCAGTTTCGCATCGGGTCTGGCGTTGCGCGGACACAAGACGGTCGTCATCGATTTCGACGTCGGCCTGCGCAATCTGGATTTGATCATGGGCTGCGAGCGCCGCGTGGTGTACGACCTGATCAATGTCGTCAATCAGGAAGCCACGCTCAATCAGGCCCTGATCAAGGACAAGCACTGCGACAACCTGTTCATCCTGCCGGCCTCGCAAACACGGGACAAGGACGCCTTGTCCGAAGAAGGTGTCGAGCGCGTCCTGGGCGATCTGCAGAAAATGGATTTCGAATACATCATCTGCGATTCGCCAGCCGGTATCGAACACGGTGCCGTGATGGCACTGACCTTCGCCTACGAAGCGATTATTGTGACCAATCCTGAAGTGTCGTCGGTACGCGACTCCGACCGCATCCTCGGGATCATTCAAGCCAAGTCGCGCCGTGCGCTCAGCGGCGGCGAGCCGGTCAAGGAACATCTGCTGATCACACGCTATTCGCCAAAGCGCGTCGAAGCCGGTGAAATGCTGTCCTATACCGATGTGCAGGAAATCTTGCGCATTCCCCTCATCGGCATCATTCCCGAATCGGAATCGGTATTGCATGCATCGAACCAGGGTAACCCGGCAATTCACCTGAAAGAGACCGACGTCTCCGAAGCGTATCAGGATCTGGTCAGCCGTTTCCTCGGTGAAGACCTGCCGCTGCGCTTCACCAGCTACGAAAAACCGGGCCTGCTCCAGCGCATTTTTGGAGGTAAGTGACCATGGCTTTGCTTTCCTTTCTGTTTCCGCCCAAGGCAAAAAGCGCCACGGCGGCCAAAGAACGCCTGCAAATCATCATTGCACGCGAGCGCGGTGGCCGTCAGGGCCAGGGGTATGACTTCCTGCCAGCCCTGCACAAGGAATTGATCGAGGTCATTTCCAAGTACACCAAAGTCAGCGCCGACGACATCAAGATCTCGCTCGACCGCCAGGGCAACCTGGAGGTGCTTGATGTCAACGTGGTACTGCCGGACGCCGACACGCCTACCGCGCCGTAATGTCCTGCTGCGCCGGCCATCGCTGCGGCGCATTCTCAACCGGCCGCGCTGCGCCATGCATATTTCGATTTTCAGCTCCTCCGATAGCGATATTGAACTGGTCAAGCGCAGCCTGCCTGCGCATGATTGCCATGCCTTGCCAGCGGCAAGCCCATGGCGTCGTGCCGAAAACCTGCCGGAACAACAGTTGTTGATCATTGACGTCGAGGCCGTCGGTGCGCGATTGACGGATCTCTTGCAACAAGCCAACAACCTGCCGCCGTTGCCGGTATTGCTGCTGGCCACCAATAACGCCGCCCAGTTGGCAAGTTTGTCGGCATGGCCCAGTGCTCGGCTGTTGGAAGTCGAATTCAAACCGCTACGACGGCTGGCTGTGGCTGCCCGTGCAAGCTTGCTGCTGAAACGCGCCTATCCAGGCCAGGAACCGCAGCAGCGGCAACAATTCGATGACATCGGCTTCGAGCGCACAAGCTACCAAGTGCATCAGGGCGAACGTTCAGTCGTGCTGACCCAAAAGGAATTTGCGCTGGCATTATTATTGTTCAATTACCTCAACCGACCGCTATCGCGCGCCTATCTGCAGGAAGTGGTATGGGGGCACGAAGAAGAGAGCGAAGTGCCGATGCGCACCATCGATACCCACATCTCGCGCATACGCAACAAATTGAACCTCAAACCCGACAACGGCTTCCGGCTTAGTACTGTGTACGGCTATGGCTATCAGTTGGAGCGACTCAATCCAACTGCAGTAACTGCACCGGCCCAATAATTGATGACAGCAGCCCGTACTGACGCACTGCTGAGGGCCCATATGACGAAATTACAACACTGACCGATCATAGGCGTTGGCAATACCCATTATTGATACAGTTCAAATCCCCTTTTCTGACAGCGGTTATAATACGAAGCTGAAATTCCCTCAATTTTCGCTGCCGCCACCTTCCATGCACTTGCTTGCCGTCGGACTCAACCACACTACCGCGCCCGTTTCATTGCGCGAAAAAGTGGCGTTCCCGGCCGACCAGATCGGTCAGGCGGTGGCTTCGGCGCGGGCCTGGTTCGGTCGTGCCGATACCAGCTCCGAACTGGCGCAAACCGGCGAGGCTGCCATTTTGTCGACCTGCAATCGCACCGAGCTGTACGCCGCCAGTACTGCTGCGGCCGGCGGTGTTGATGCTGCCATCGATAGCACTGCGCATTTCCTGGCCGACTATCACAAGCTGGCGTATGCCGATTTGCGACCGTTCCTGTATGCCTTGCCACAAGACAGTGCCGTGCGTCACGCCTTCCGCGTCGCTTCCGGACTTGACTCGATGGTGCTGGGCGAGCCACAGATTCTCGGCCAGATGAAAGATGCCGTCCGGCAAGCCGATGCGGCTGGCGGCCTTGGCACCTACCTGCATCAATTATTCCAGCGCACCTTCGCCGTCGCCAAGGAAGTGCGCAGCACGACCGAAATTGGCGCGCATAGCGTGTCGATGGCGGCCGCTGCAGTGCGTTTGTCGCAACGTATTTTCGATACGATTGCCGGTCAGAACGTCTTGTTCATCGGCGCAGGCGAAATGATCGAACTTTGTGCTACGCACTTCGCGGCGCAAAATCCCAAGTCATTGACCGTAGCCAATCGCACCCTTGATCGTGGCGAAGCGCTGGCGCATCGTTTCAACGGTTCCGCCTTGCGACTGGCCGATCTGCCGACGCAATTGGCGCGCTTCGATATTGTGGTGTCTTGCACCGCATCGTCGTTGCCAATCATTGGCCTGGGCCTGGTCGAACGTGCCATCAAGGCGCGTCGCCACAAACCAATTTTCATGGTTGATCTGGCCGTGCCGCGTGACATCGAACCCGAAGTCGGCCGGCTCGACGACGTCTTCCTGTACACCGTGGACGATCTCGCTTCGGTCGTGCAAAGCGGCGTCGAAAACCGTCAAGCGGCCGTGGCGCAAGCCGAAGCCATCATCGAAACCCGCGTGCAGTCGTTCATGCACTGGATCGACAACCGCGCCATGGTGCCGGTGATTCAAGAGTTGCACGACAACGGCGAAAACCTGCGTCTGGCCGAACTCGACCGTGCCCGCCGGCTGCTGGCCAAAGGTGAAGATATCGATCTGGTACTCGAAGCCTTATCAAAAGGCTTGACCGCCAAATTCCTGCACGGCCCGCAACAAGCTTTGCATCACGCACAAGGCGACGAGCGCGCGCAATTAGTCCAACTGCTGCCGCAACTGTTCCGCACCAAGCGTTAGCGTCTGCGCCTGTCTGTCTGGCTGCGTCCATGACGGTGCCAGCTTTGCTGCTTCCCTGCTTGTCCTGCAAGCTCCCCCTCTCTTCAAAGAATTAGCCCTCCATGAAACCATCCATGCTCGCCAAACTCGACCAGCTCGCCGAACGGCTGGAAGAACTCAATAGTTTGCTGGCGCAGGAAGATGCCACCACCAATATGGATACCTTCCGCAAGATGACGCGCGAACATGCCGAGCTGGGGCCGCTGGTAACGCTCTATCTGAGCTATACCCTGGCCGCCGATGACATCGCGACGGCGCAAGACTTGCTCAGTGATCCTGACATGAAGGATTTCGCCCAGGACGAAATCAATGATGCCAAAGCGCGCATGGAAGCGCTCGAAGGCGAGTTGCAGAAAATGCTGCTGCCGAAAGACCCCAACGACGAACGCAATATCTTCCTGGAAATCCGTGCCGGTACCGGCGGTGACGAGTCGGCGCTGTTTGCCGGCGATCTGTTGCGCATGTACACGCGCTTCGCCGAGCGCAATCGCTGGCAGGTGGAAATGATGTCGGCCTCGGAGTCGGAGATTGGCGGCTACAAGGAAGTTATTGTGCGCATTGCCGGCTTTGGTGCCTATTCGCGGCTGAAGTTTGAATCGGGCGGCCACCGCGTGCAACGCGTGCCGGCCACTGAAACCCAGGGCCGCATTCATACCTCGGCCTGTACCGTGGCAGTGATGCCGGAAGCCGATGAAGTCGAGGACGTCGACATCAATCCGGCCGATATTCGCATCGACACTTACCGTGCCTCCGGCGCTGGCGGCCAGCATATCAACAAGACCGATTCGGCCGTCCGCATTACCCATATGCCAACCGGCATCGTGGTGGAATGCCAGGATGACCGCAGCCAGCACAAGAACAAGGCCTCGGCCCTGAAAGTGCTAGCCGCGCGCATCAAGGATGTGCAATTGCGCGAACAGCAATCGAAGGAAGCTGCCACCCGAAAATCGCTGATCGGTTCGGGCGACCGCAGCGAACGCATCCGCACCTACAATTTCCCACAAGGTCGCATGACCGATCACCGCATCAACCTGACCTTGTACAAGCTCGATTTCATCATGGACGGCGATCTGACGGATTTAACCAATGCCTTGATTACCGAGCATCAGGCGGAATTGCTGGCGCAGTTGGGCGACGACATGTAAGCGGCCTCTCGCAGCAGCGTCCATTTGTCAGCACAGGCGCTAGCAATGATGCCGATTGTTGCCGCCTATGGCACAATGCAGCGGCGCCGGAACCTATTGCGGGCGGCGATCTCTGAGGTACTGCATCACTCCAACAACATCAATTACTCCTATGAAATCGTCCAAATTCCTGCTGCTCTCCGTCGCTGTATTTTGTGTCGCCTTGCTCGGTGTCGCCCTCTATTTGCAGATCGTTGAAGAAATGGCGCCGTGCCCGCTGTGCATCATCCAGCGCTATCTTTTCCTCGCTATTGCACTGATCTGCGTCATCTTTGCCTTCCTGCCAGCCAGCACCACCAAAACCGGCGCCGGACTCGGTGCGCTGGTGGCGCTCGGTGGCGTCGGTACCGCTTGCTGGCATCTGTGGGTACAAGCCCATCCCGGTACCGCTTGCGTGATTGATCCGCTGGAAACGACACTGAACACCATCCCCACTGCCAAGTTGTTGCCGACCCTGTTCATGGCCGATGGCTTGTGCTCGGTCCATTATCCGTTCCTCGGTCTGGCGATTCCGCAGTGGTCATTGATCTGCTTTGTGCTGATCACATTGGTACTGGCGCACCACGCCCTCAAGGCCGGCGCGCGACGTTCAGCGTGGTAAGTAAGTCATTTTCGTTGCAGCCGAACATCAGTCTGGCTGCAGCGCTCAAAAGCGCGCCGCTCGATGCACTGGAAAACCGTATTCTGATCAGCCATGCGCTGCAATTGACGCGCATCCAGTTAATCACCCAATCCGAACGCTTGATTAACGCAGGCCAGGCGGCACAACTGTCGGCACTGTTTAACCGCCGTCTGCAGGGCGAGCCGATTGCCTATATCGTCGGCGAACGCGAATTCTTTGGCCTGGCGTTGCATGTCACGCCGGATGTATTGATTCCGCGCCCCGATACCGAATTGCTGGTGGAATTGGCACTCGCCCGTTTGCCGCTCAATGCCCGCGCAATTGACCTCGGCACCGGCTCAGGTGCCATCGCCGTGGCCATCGCCCATAGCCGCCCCGATGTCAGCATGTTCGCACTCGATGTCAGCGATGCCGCCTTGCAGGTCGCCGCGCGCAATGCGCAACGCCATGGCGCTGCCGTACAGTTACTGCGCAGCGACTGGTACCAGGCCTTGAACGCAGACGCACAGCATGTGCATGGATACGATGTGATCGTCTCCAATCCACCCTATATCGTTGCGGGCGATACCCATTTGTCACAAGGCGATCTGCGCTTCGAGCCGGTCGGTGCGCTGACCGATCATGCCGATGGTTTATCGGCGCTACGTCAGATCGTCAGTGGTGCTGACCAGTATTTGAAAAACCATGGCTGGCTGCTGATGGAGCATGGTTATGACCAGGCCGCCGCAGTACGTGCGCTGCTGACGGCACAAGGATTTACGCAAGTGCAAAGCTGGCAAGACCTGGCCGGCATCGAACGCGTCAGCGGCGCTCAACTGCCGACCAGGTAAGCCTCAAGCCGCTTGCTTGCCACTACCCGGCATCGCTGGCGTAGCCGGTACCTGCAGCGGCTGCCCGGCGTTAAACTGCTGCAACAAATCTGCTTGTTTCTGTTGCGCCGCGTGCAGGTAACGCTGCTTGACGTGACCATAGCCGCGTATGTCTTCAGGAATCCTGGCAATGGCGACCGCTTGCGCCAGATTATCGACACTGAGCTGGTCGAGCAAGCCGCCAATTGTTTGGCGATAAGCCGCAATCAACTGACGTTCCTGTTTGCGTTCGGCAGTATGACCGAATGGATCGAACCAGCTGCCCCGCACGAAACGCAGGCGGGCCAGCACCCCGAAGGCGCGCATCATCCATGCGCCGTACTGCTGCTTGATCAGATGGCCGTTGGCATCGTGCCTGGCCAGCAACGGTGGTGCCAGATGAAATTTCAACTGGTAATCGCCTTCGAACATGGCGCTGATTTTTTCGCGGAAGGCGGGTGCTGTGTATAGCCGCGCCACTTCATATTCATCCTTGTAGGCCATCAGCTTGAACAGATAATTGGCCACCGCGGTAGTCAACTTCAAAGCCTTGGCCGGCTCTCCCAGCGCAGCCTCTTGCAGACGTACCTGTTCGACGAAATCTTGATATTGCCGTGCATAAGCAACGCTCTGATAAGCCGTCAACACCTCAATACGGCGCGCGATAACTTCCTCCAATACCGGTGCACGTTTGAAATCGATCACCTGCGCCGTCATGCCGTTATGGCGCGCTGCGTCGACTACCGCAACAGTATCGTGCGCGGCCGCGCGGCCCCAACCGAAGGCTTGTTTGTTGAATTCGACCGACAAGGCATTGAGTTCGATTGCCTTGAGCAAGGCGGCTTCCGACAACGGCACCCAGCCTTGTTGCCAGGCATAGCCGAGCATGAACATGTTAGTAGCAAGCGCGTCGCCCATCAATGCGATGGCGATGTTGCCAGCATCGACCAAGGCCACTCGCCCCTTGCCGCATGCACTTCCGATACTGCCTTCGGCCGAGGCCGCCGGGAATTGCCAGTCCGGATTGCGCACAAAGGCAGCGGTCGGCATCTGGGTGGTATTGACGACCGCATGCGTATGCCCTTCGCCCATGCGCGACAAGGCGTCGCGACTGGCCGTCACGATCACGTCGCAGCCAATCACCAAATCGGCGGCACCGGTACCAACCCGTGTTGAATACAAGTCATCGGCCTGCGCCGACAGCCGTACGTGCGACATCACGGGCCCCCCCTTTTGCGCCAGGCCACTCATGTCCAGCACCGAACAGGCCCGGCCTTCCACATGCGCTGCCATGGCCAGAATCTGGCCGATGGTAATGACACCGGTGCCACCGATACCGGTGACGATGATGCCGTAAGTGCGTCCCAGCGGCGGCAACTGCGGTTGCGGCAACACGGGGACGCGGGCTTTATCCGAGGTGGCGCTGACGCGCTGCGTCTTCTTCAGCTTGCCCCCTTCGACCGTCACAAAACTGGGGCAAAATCCGGTCACGCACGAGTAGTCCTTGTTGCATGATGATTGATTGATCTGGCGCTTGCGGCCGAATTCGGTTTCCAATGGTTCCACCGACAGGCAATTCGATTGCACACTGCAATCGCCGCAGCCCTCGCATACTGCTTCATTGATCACCGCACGTTTGGCCGGATCAGGATAGGCATCGCGTTTGCGGCGTCGGCGTTTCTCCGAGGCACAGGTCTGGTCGTAGATCATCGCCGAGACGCCGCTGACTTCGCGCAGTTCACGCTGAACGGCATCAAGCTCACTGCGATGACGTATTGTCACGCCCGCCGCCCATGGCATATCGGCCGGATATTTATCCGGTTCATCGGTCACGACAATAATGGGTTGTACATTTTCCGCCGCAAGCTGACGCGAAATCATGGCTGGATCAAGCGGGCCATCGAATTCCTGACCACCAGTCATGGCCACCGCATCGTTGTACAGAATCTTGTAGGTCATGTTGACATTGGCAGCCACCGCAGCCCGTACCGCCAGCAAACCCGAGTGGAAATAAGTGCCGTCACCGAGATTGGCAAAGACATGCTTCTCGCTGGTGAACGGCGCCTGGCCGACCCAGGTCACGCCTTCGCCGCCCATGTGCGTGAAGATCGACGATTCGCGATCCATCCAGGTCACCATATAGTGACAGCCGATGCCGGCCAGCGCGCGACTGCCGTCAGGTAATCGGGTCGAGGTATTGTGGGGGCAACCAGAGCAGAAATGTGGGATGCGGTCCTTGTTGGGATCTGCCTTGGTGCTGACGTTGAGCGTGGCTTCCTTGGCTTCCAGATAGGCGATGCGCGCCTTGACGCGTTGCTCGATAGGATGACCGGCAAAGTACTTGGAAATGCGCGTGGCAATCGCGCGCGCAATCTGCGCCGGACTCAACTCATAGGTAGCTGGCAACAGCCAATTGCCATGTCCGTCGCGCGGTGAGCCGCTCCATTCACCGGTATCGTCGAACTTGCCGACCACACGCGGACGCACATCGTCGCGCCAGTTGTACAGTTCTTCCTTGAGCTGGTATTCGAGGATTTGGCGCTTTTCTTCCACCACCAGAATTTCGTCCAGTCCCTGGGCGAATTCACGTACGCCGCTGGCTTCCAGCGGCCAGGTCATGCCTATTTTGTATAGCCGGATGCCGATGTCGCAGGCGACTTGCTCATCGATGCCAAGATCGTCGAGCGCCTGCCGCGTATCGAGGTAGGACTTGCCAGCCGTGATGATACCGATGCGTGCACGCGGACTGTCCCAGATGATTTGATTGAGCTTGTTCACGCGTGCGTAAGCCAGGGCGGCATACCATTTATAGTCGTTCATCCGCGCTTCTTGCTCCAGCACGGTATCCGGCTGGCGGATATTGAGCCCACCGGCGGGCAGCGCAAAATCGTCGGGCAGTATCGGTTGCACGCGTTGCGCATCGATCATCACCGACATGCCGGATTCGACGATATCGGTCACGCATTTCATCGCCACCCATAAGCCGGTGTAACGACTCATGGCCCAGCCGTGCAAACCGTAATCGAGGTACTCCTGTACCGACGATGGATACAACACGGGAATGCCACAGGCCTTGAGGATATGTTCGCTCTGGTGCGCAGTGGTTGATGACTTGGCGGCATGGTCGTCACCGGCAATCACCAGTACGCCACCGTGACGCGAGGTGCCAGCCATGTTGGCATGCTTGAAGACATCGCCACAGCGGTCCACGCCCGGCCCCTTGCCATACCACAGCGAAAATACACCGTCATATTGTGCACCGGGAAACAGGTTGACCTGTTGCGTGCCCCAGACGCTGGTCGCGGCCAGGTCTTCGTTCATGCCGGGATGGAATTTGACGTGGGCAGCGTCAAGATATTTTTTGGCCTTGGCCGCGGTCTGATCCACGGTACCCAGTGGCGAGCCGCGATAACCGGTGATAAAGCCGGCGGTATTGCGGCCCGCCTGCACATCGCATTGATGCTGCAATATTGGCAGCCGTATCAATGCCTGTATGCCGGTCATGAAAACGCGACCGCGCTCCAGTGCATATTTGTCGTCTAGGGAAATATCGTCCAGCAACAGTCGTTGACTGGTAGAAAGGGGGGCATTCATGTGCTTGTCTCCGTGCCAAAAATCGTGTCTTTGTTCGCACTTGGATTCGTTAAAAATCCATTTAAAACTGCTTCACCTTGTGGGCAAACCGTCTTTTTTTATGGAGTTACAGTAGCACAATGCTGCTCAAGCCGCTACGCACGGCGCAGCAAACTAATAAAAAGCCCCGGTCTTGCGACAGGGGCTTGGTACCTCAGGTGCTGGCACTGGCCGCGCCATTAGTCAATTGACAACACCTGCTCGCCCGGTAGCAGGCTGTTGGCAGGCAAGGCTTCCTGCGTTTTCAGGCGCGCATAGAGCGGCGTGAAATCGGGTGCGGTGTCGCTGAACAATTGCGCAAAGTCACGGATGACGAAATAGCTTTCTTGATAGGAATCGATCTTGTAGAGCGTGCGCATGACACGTTCGGTATCAAATGGCAGGCGTCGTGGCTGAGGATCGCGCAGACAATATTCAAGTTCGCCTCCCGAGGACAGGATACCGGCACCATACACGCGCAAACCCTCGGGGCTTTGGATCAGGCCGAATTCAATCGTGTACCAGTAGAGCCGCGCCAGAGACGCCAGTCCATCGAGCTTGAGCGCCTTCAATCCGCCCTTGCCGTATTCCTGCAAATGGTCGGCAAAGATGGGGTTGAACAACAAAGGAACATGGCCAAAGAAATCATGGAATACGTCAGGTTCGACGATGTAATCGAACTCATGTTCTTCGCGCAACCACACCGTGACCGGGAAACGCCGGTTAGCGAGATGTTCAAAGAAAACATGGTCGGGTACCAGACCCGGTACCGCCACCAACTGCCAGCCAGTGGCGTTGAACAAGGCTTCCGTGGTGCGTTCGAATTGCGGAATGCCTTGCGAAACATCGAGCGCTTTCAGACTATCGATGAAGACATCGCAGGCGCGTCCCGGAATCAGCTTGGCCTGGCGCGCATACAGACGCCGCCACAACGCATGCTGCTCGGGCGTATAGCGTTCCCATTGTTGCGCAACGACATAGTGTTGGTCAGCGTGCGTGTAATCGCCGCGCAATCCACCACTATCAGATTTGGTGGCGACGCTGGCAAAGAAGTCGTCGGTGCTAGCGTGTGTGTCCATGGTCAGGAAGGCTGAAGATACGATGATGGCGACATTATGCGCCGATTTGCCACACAGGTTGCTGCCGCTGCTTGGATCACCCGGCTTGGAACTGACCGTATTTATCGTCGTGATGATGCCTGCTAGGTCTTGGGCTTGCCAATGCCGGTAACGTTGCCTATCCATTTGAACAAGGCGCGCAAATTGGCTTTGATGATGTAGTCGAGCATGGCCATCTGCTCTTCCATGGCTTCCTGAAACACCGTCACCGAATTTGCCGGCTTGAGCTTGAGATAGGCATCGGCTTCACTATAGTCGCGATGAATTTCCATGCCGGCCTTGATGGCGATATGCATCATCACCTTGTTCGACGACAGACAATGCATGTAGAGCGTATCAACATCGACGTTGCGGCAACGCATGGCGCCACGTTCGAACAGTTTGGTGCCAACCCCCATGCCACGGGCGGCGGCCGCTACCGAGACGCCGAACTCGGCCACCCGCGCCTTGATGGTGGCGCCGCTGATGCGCGATGTTTCACGCGGTGCGAAGGCCAGATGGCCAACCCCGAGTAGGCGCAACTTACGGTCGTACACGCCAAAAATAGTGTCGCGCGTGAAGTCGAGTCTTTCGACATAGCGCGTCACCAGTTCGTCGGACAGTTTGCTGCCAAAGCGCAGCAGTCTGTCCTTGTCTTCCAGCGCCAGGAAATGACGCAGCAAATGGCGGCGTGCCCGCGGCGACAATTCCTTGACCAGAATCAGCGGTTTGCCGGAGGCCTCGACGATGGCGTGTTTGATACGCTCGGTGCGCGTCAGCAATTGATCGAAAAAATGGTGCATGCCAGGCCGCTCAGCGTGCCACGGCTGACGCCGTCGCAACATAGGCGGCAACCGCTTCGGTGCGCGCCGTCAGAATAGCTTCGGGAATCCGTGCGGGTTGTGCCTGATGCTGCGCAGCGATGGCACCGGCATTGATGCCTTGCGCCGCCTGCAATGCCCCCATCAAATAGTCAAGCTGGGGAAACGCGACCGATTCAAAGCCGGTGCGACCACGGCGGTCGCATTCGGATGCCCGCAACATGTCATGAAAACGCTCCGGCTTGCGAAAACCGTCGCAACGCGCCAACAGGTTGATAATGGTCGCTGGACGCAACTCGAACGCGCGGCCGACATTGCCATGCTCACGCGCCGTGATGATGGCCAGATCGCGGCAATCATTCGGTACCTTGAGGCGCACGCAGATGGCCTCGACCAATTCCACGCTGCGGCCTTCATGGCCGTGATGACTGGGCCACAACTCGGCTGGCGTAGTGCCTTTGCCCAGGTCGTGCATCAGCGCCGCAAAACGCACGCCCAGCGAATAATCGCAGGACGCGGCGTAATCCAGCACCATCATCACATGTACGCCGGTGTCAATTTCGGGATGGTATTTGGCCGGTTGCGGCACGCCCCATAGCGCCTCCAGCTCGGGCAGAATGCGTGCCAATGCGCCGCAGGCACGCAAGACATCGAACATACGCGAGGGGCGCTGCTCCTGCATGCCCCGCGCCAGTTCCTGCCAGACGCGTTCCGGCACCAGGGCGTCGACTTCGCCGTCGCGCACCATGGTTTGCATCAGCGCATTGGTTTCCGGCGCTACGGTGAACGCAGGAAATCGTGCGGCAAAGCGTGCCAGCCGCAAAATCCGTACCGGGTCTTCGACAAAGGCATCGGACACATGGCGAAACACGCGCGCACGAATATCATCCTGTCCGTGAAACGGATCGACCAGTACGCCGTCATCGCCCTTGGCGATCGCATTGATGGTCAGATCACGGCGCGCCAGATCCTGCTCAAGCGTGACGGCACTATCGGTATGAAACACAAAACCTTTGTAACCCGGTGCAGTCTTGCGCTCGGTGCGCGCCAATGCATATTCCTCTTGTGTCTGCGGATGCAGAAACACCGGAAAATCCTTGCCGACCGGGCGGTAACCCTGCGCCAGCATCTGCTCGGGAGTAGCGCCAACCACCACATAGTCGCGATCCTGCACGGGCAAACCGAGCAATTCATCACGCACGGCGCCACCGACCCGATAGATGTTCATGTTCTTGTTCACTGCTTCAATGATCCGGCAGCACTTCGATTTCCGCCCGTGCGCCAGCGATCCAGCTGGCCACGGCTGGATGCGCGGCGACACGGTTGCAATAAGCTTGTAATGCTGGGGCCAACGACACCTGATAAGTGCGGAAACGCATCACCACCGGTGCATAGAAGGCATCGGCAATCGAAAAATCGCCGAACAGAAATTCATGGTGGCCAAATTGTGACAGGCAGTCTTCCCAAATTTCGCAGACACGGCCAATATCGCCCTGCGCTTCCGACGTGCGGCCTTGACCCGGGTAGCTGGCGCGAATATCCATCGCCATGGCGCTGCGCAAGCCGGTAAAGCTGGAATGCATTTCCGCACAAATGCTGCGCGCGACAGCACGTGCCGAGCTTTCTGCTGGCCACAGCCCGCGCTCGGGGAATTGTTCGGCCAGATATTCGCAGATGGCGAGTGAGTCCCATATATTGGTCAGATCATCGAGCAATACCGGTACCCGACCGGCCGCCGAATATTCGGCAATCCTGCTGGCGGTATCGTCCTGATCGAGACAGATGCGCACTTCACGAAACGGAATATCGAACGCCGTGAGCACCACCCAGGGACGCATGGACCAGGACGAGTAATTCTTGTTGCCGATCACCAAGGTCAGCATATTTTTGCCGGCCTTGACTAAGGTTTCAGACAGTGTCGGATCAAGTTCAGTATTTTGCATGCGTCATCCTGAAAGGTAGTGCGGACACACCATCCTGTCCGCTGAAATTGCGCTCAGCGCCGTGCGTTGCGGCGATACACCGCCAATCGTTGCTGTTCATGCACCCCGGCCAGATAGCGCGGTGCAATCGCCTCCAGCGCAGTCGGCACAATACCGAGTTCTGCGGCCATTGGTGCGGCGGCGATATTGTCCACCTGCATCGAAGCCAGATTATCGCGACTGAGTAGCTGCCCTGGCAAATGCTCCAGAAAAAAAGCCTGCACTGCTGCCAGACTCGGCGGCAAGCCGATAATCGGCCGCACATGTCCCGCATACAGGCCTGCCAGTTGCACCAGTTGGCGCAAGGTATAGATCTGCGGCCCGGCCAGTTCATACCGTTTGCCGGCACCAATACGTTGCTGCAGGACCGTGACCACAGCCTGCGCAACATCGCCGACATACACCGGTTGAAAGCGGGCTTCGGCGCCACCAAGCAGCATCACGGGAACATATTTTTGCAGCACGGCAAATAAATTCAGAAAATGATCGTGCTCGCCAAACACCACAGAGGGTTGCAACACCGTGACTGCCAATCCCGGATCACTCAAGGCCGCCAGCTCGCCAGCGGCCTTCGAGCGTAAATACATGGAGGGGGCTTGCAGCGCGGCGCCGAGCGCGCTGAAGTGCACATAGCGTTTGACTCCATGGCGGGCGCAAGCAGCGACAATCTTGCGCGGCAGTTCGACATGTGCGCGCGCAAAGTCGGCGCCATAGGAACTCCCGGCAGCGCCACGCCGTGACTGCAGAATACCGACCAGATTGACAACCGCATCGACCCCCGCAAACAAGCGATCCAGCGCAGCTTCATCATGCACATCGGCAGTCACGACACGCACCGTCGGCATCACCTGCAGATGCTTGCTACGTTCGTAACGACGGCAGGCTACAGTGATTTGGCCAACGCCGGCACGCACCAGCTGCGCGACCAACTGGCTACCGATGAAACCCGAACCGCCGATGATCAATATGTTGTTGTCCACCATGACCACTATTCCTTCCTTCCTATCACCGCCAACTGCGCTGCAGAACGTTTCACACCAATTATGGTAAGTCCGTGGGTGTATTGGTCTTGGGCGCGATCATGCCGAGTCGTTGCTTGAGCGACTGCGGCTTGTTCTCGAACATGGCGGCATAGTACGTCGCGTTGGACATGACGTTCTTGACGTAACCGCGGGTCTCATTGAACGGAATCGTCTCCGCAAAAATGGCCCCTTCCACTGGACGATTCAGCGTCGAGCGCCAGTTGCGTGGACGGCTCGGGCCGGCATTGTAGGCAGCTGTTGCCAGCGCCTGCGAACCATCCAGATTACCCAGTACCATGTTCAGATAACTGGTGCCAAGCAGTATATTGGTATTGATATCGTTGATCGAATCTTGACGGAACTCAGTCATGCCTATTTTCTTGGCGACAAATTTGGCGGTCGATGGCATCAGTTGCATCAGACCTGATGCGCCGACATAGGATTTAGCGTTCCTGATGAAACGTGATTCCTGCCGGATCAGGCCGTAGACCCAGGCATTTTCCAGGCCCAAAGGCCTTGTATTGCTGCTCATTTCAGCCAGATGCGGCGCGGGGAAACGCTGCGTGAAATCCATCTCGGTACGGGTGCGGTCGGAAGTATTGACCATCCGGTCGAGCACGTCGCTCTGACGCGCGAATTCGGCCGCAGCCAGCAACTGGCGATCGTTCATCTTGCGCAATTCCCAGTTCCATTCGCGAATGCCTTCAAAGCGCATGTCGAGCTCATAGAACTTGAGTGAACGCTGAAATCCGGCATTCTGTGTCATTGGCGCAATCTCGGCGGCAGTCGATGGTACTGGCCCTGGCGGCACGACGATTTTCTGGCCTAACTCCTCGGTGGCCAACTGGCCGTAAAAGCTGACATTCGAGGCAATTGACTGGAACAAACGCTGCGCTACCTCGGTCTGGCCATCTTGCTTTTGCGCGCGCGCCATCCAGTAAATCCAGGTAATGTCATTGCGCAACGATGCCGGCATCGCCTCGATGCTGGTCTTCAGTAATTTCCAGTCGCCTGCGCGCAAGGCTATGCGCGCCTTCCATTGATAGGCTTCATATGACAGCGGCGCATCCTTGGTGTTGCGCCAGTAATCCAGTGCTTCCGGCATCAGTTTCATCGATGCCGGCAAGGCAATCTGCGCCCAGGCGATCGCCTGCTCTTGCGCACTCAAGCCAGTGGCGCTGCCGAGCAAGGCCGCCGCTTGTTGCGGATTGACCTTGGCGGCGCGACCGAGGGCGATGATGTAGAGTTCATGTGCGGTTCGATTGCGCCCGGGTCCGCGTGCCAGAATCGTGGCCGGCTTGTCGATTGCCTGTTGCAGCGTGACGTCGCCATTGTCGGTAAAGATGGCGGCGCGGTGCGCCACGGTCGTACCACCGGCTTCAACGGCCTGGCGAATCTGCACCCAGACATCGTTTTCGCTGAACTGGTGATTTTGCGCCAACGTGCCGATCAATTCGCTACAGCCTTGGCCATAGTCCTTGGGCGTGGTCAATAGTGCACGCGCTTCGTCGGCAACATTCTGGCCCTTCAACGCACGCGAATTGAGCGCGAAGCATTTGACCTGCACGTCGTCATTGAGCACGAACAGCGGATATTGCTCATCGAAAGTGGCCCAGTCGTCATTCTTGCCCAAAGCCAATAACCAATCATTGCGCAAACGGTCGGCAATGGCAGTGCCGTCGTAACGACTCAGGAAATCACGGATTTCCGACTGCGGTGCGGTGAAATCGCGCACGCGCGGCTTGAGTCGATAATAATCAACATACGAAGCAATGACATAATTCGGCAAGCGCGCCGCCAGACTGCGTGCCGTGGCAGCATCGTCGGCGCGCGTGGCATCGCGCAGGGCCAGGAAGATGTCATCCTGGCTGGCATTGGCCGCCAGCCGTTTTTGCGCCTGCGCTGGTGGCGCCAGACTGAGTGCGACGGCCAAACCACATGAGACGACAAGCGCGCATTTCTTTAATTGCATACTTAGACAACCCTAGATTGAAACAGATGACGACGTCAACAATAGTACGCGATAGTGAGCGCGCCGACGATCCCCTTACGAAGGCCTTTTTACGCCGGCAATTAATGCAGGCAAGGCACGACATGAGCGCCGCGCAAAAAGTTGCTGCCGAAACCATCCTATGCCAGCGCCTGCGCGACTGGCTGCAGGCACATCCGGTGCAAAGTCTGGGGGTGTATCACCCGATTCGCCAGGAACCCGATCTGCTTGCGCTCTATAACGTCTTGAGTGAGCAAGGCGTGCACCTGTCGTTACCAATTATTCACGGTCAGGATCAGGCCTTGGGTTTTGTGCGCTGGATACCGGGCGAAACCTTGGTCAAGGATGCACTGGGCACTTCGGTACCTGTCAACGGAGAGGCCGTGCAACCGCAAGCCCTTCTGATTCCTTGCCTGGGCTTCAATACAGCGCGTATCCGGCTCGGCTATGGTGGCGGCTTCTATGACCGCACACTCGCGCAACAACCGCGTCCGCTGGCCATCGGCGTCGCCTATGCGCATGGCTTGCAGCAGTTCGCCGGCGAAGTCCATGACATTGCTCTGGATGTCATCATCACCAGCCCATAAAAAAGGCCGGCAAGTGTGCCGGCCTGATGTTGCAATGCGAATCGGCTCAAGCCACCAGACGTTGCCAGATTGACATGGTGGCATTGGCTTGATTGAGCGTATAGAAGTGCAATCCCGGTGCGCCACCGGCCAATAACTTTTCGCACAATTGCGTGACGACATCAAGACCGAAGGCCCGGATGGAGTCGGTATCGTCGCCGTAGCTGGCCAGCTTGAGACGTACCCAACGCGGAATTTCCGTACCGCACATGTCAGAAAAACGCATCAGTTGCGAATAATTGGTGATCGGCATGATCCCTGGCACGATCGGAATGTCGACACCCAGTTTGCGGCTTTCATCGACAAAGTGAAAATACGCATCGGCATTGTAGAAATACTGCGTAATGGCAGCATCAGCACCAGCCTTCACTTTGCGCGCAAACTGCTGTACGTCGTCTTGCGGCGATTTAGCCTGTGGATGCATTTCAGGATAGGCACCGACTTCAATGTGAAACCAGTCGCCCGTCTCGGCACGAATGAACTCAACCAATTCATTGGCGTAGCGAAACTCTCCCGAAGCTGCATCGACCGCGCCATAACCACTGGGCAAATCACCGCGCAAGGCCACCAGGCGCTTGATGCCATGTGCCTGGTATTGGCTCAAAATGCTGCGCAAGGCAGTGCGTGAACTGCCGATGCAAGACAGATGCGGTGCCGCTTCATGGCCTTCTTGCAGGATTTCGAGCACGGTCGACAGCGTGCCCTGCTGGGTCGAGCCACCAGCGCCAAAGGTGACCGAAAAATACTTGGGATGCAATGCGGCCAGACGTGCGCGCGTGGCGCGCAGCTTTTCTGTGCCGTCTGGCGTCTTGGGTGGGAAAAATTCGATACTGAAATTATGTGGTGTCATGAAAACGCCGTCCGAAGACGATCAGTTACGGCTGGATTTGAGCAACAACGTCGACAGCGCCCAGGACACGATGCTGTACAACAAGGCACCACCCACTGCGGCCCAGAAACCGGCAACATGAAAGCCGCCCACCAATTGCGCCACAACCCAGAACATCAATCCATTGATGATCAGAATGAACAAACCCAAGGTCAGCATCGTGACCGGCAGGGTGAGAATCACCAGCACCGGACGCAGCAGCGTGTTCACAAAGCCGAGGATCAATGCGGCAACCAGCGCCACGCCGAAACTATCGACTTGTACCGAGTGCATCAGGTAGGGGACTGCCAACAACGCCAGGGCGTTGATCAGCCAGGTCAACAGCAATATCATGGAAACTCCTTGCGGGTAATGCGCCACCTGAACTGAATACGCCATGACAGCGCAGCCAGCTCAGGCGACTTCGATCACTATTGATTAATAACGGTAGTGCTCTGGCTTGTAAGGGCCAGTTTTTTGCACGCCGATATAGTCTGCTTGCTCAGTGGTCAGTTCCGACAGTTGCGCATTGAGTTTCTTCAATTGCAAACGCGCGACCTTTTCGTCCAGATGCTTAGGCAACGTATAGACGCCCACTGGATAGCTGGTGGTGTTGACGAACAGTTCGATCTGCGCAATGGTTTGATTGGCAAACGACGAACTCATCACATACGATGGGTGACCAGTGCCGCAACCGAGGTTGACCAGACGGCCTTCGGCCAGCAGGATGATGCGCTTGCCATCAGGGAAGATCACGTGATCGACTTGCGGCTTGATGTTTTCCCAGGTGTATTGCTTCAGGGCGGCGACTTCGATTTCATTGTCGAAGTGACCGATGTTGCAAACGATGGCCTGGTCTTTCATCTTCGTCATATGGTCGAGGGTGATCACATGATAATTACCGGTACAGGTCACGAAAATATCGCCGTGTTCGGCCGCATATTCCATGGTGACCACACGATAGCCTTCCATGGCTGCCTGCAATGCGCAGATCGGATCGATTTCTGTTACCCAGACTTGTGCCGACAGTGCACGCATGGCTTGTGCCGACCCCTTGCCGACATCACCGTAACCGGCGATGACAGCGACCTTGCCTGCAATCATCACGTCAGTGGCACGCTTGATGCCATCGACCAGCGATTCACGGCAACCATACAGGTTGTCGAATTTGGACTTGGTGACCGAATCGTTGACGTTGATCGCCGGGAATGCCAGCTTGCCTTCCTTGTGCATCTGATACAAGCGGTGCACGCCGGTGGTGGTTTCTTCGGTCACGCCCTTGATTTGCGCCAGACGCGTGGAATACCAGTTCTTGTGGCTGGCCAGACGTTTCTTGATCGAGTTGAACAGGCAGATTTCTTCTTCCGAACCTGGCTTGTCGAGCACCGATGCATCTTTTTCGGCACGGGTGCCGAGATGCAACAGCAAGGTCGCATCGCCGCCATCATCGAGAATCATGTTGGCTTGCTGATCGTCAGCACCTGACCATTCAAAAATGCGGTGGGTGAATTCCCAGTAATCGTCGAGTGACTCACCCTTGAAGGCGAACACTGGCGTACCGGCATCAGCAATCGCTGCGGCCGCATGATCCTGGGTCGAGTAAATATTGCAGGAAGCCCAACGTACCTTGGCGCCCAGCGCTTCGAGCGTCTGGATCAGCACCGCCGTCTGGATCGTCATGTGAATCGAACCGGTGATGCGCGCGCCCTTCAGCGGTTGCGCGGCAGAAAATTCTTCACGAATGGCCATCAGGCCGGGCATTTCGGTTTCGGCGATACGGATTTCCTTATGGCCCCATTGCGCCAGGCCGATATCGGCAATCACATAATCTTTGGAAGTGGTATTCATGGCAACGGCGTTCTCACGCCCTCCTTTCAAGAAATCAGAAAAAAAGTAACGTGAGCGCGGTTGCTTGGTAACCGTATCAAGCCTGGCAAGATCTGATCTTGTCGCAACGCTCCTTGATACGGCAAGGCATTGTAAAACACTTCATGCGCGCAATGCCAGCGCATGACGGCAAACCGAAAAAAAAGCTTGCCAGTGAAGGGCGGGCTTAGCGCCACGCCCCTCGGCGATACTTACCGACCAGCGGCAGCACGCAGAGCCGCAGCCTTGTCAGTGCGCTCCCACGAGAACTCTGGCTCTTCGCGGCCGAAGTGACCGTAGGCTGCGGTCTTTTGATAGATCGGACGCAGCAGGTCGAGCATTTGCACGATACCCTTTGGGCGCAAGTCAAAATGTTCCAGTACCAGCTGTGCCAGCTTTTCATCGCTGATCTTGCCAGTGCCAAACGTGGTCACCATGACCGACGTCGGCTTGGCAATACCAATGGCGTAGGACACCTGAATCTGGCAACGTGTGGCCAGACCGGCAGCGACGATGTTCTTGGCGACATAGCGGCCAGCATAGGCAGCCGAGCGGTCCACCTTCGATGGGTCTTTACCTGAGAATGCGCCGCCGCCGTGCGGTGCAGCACCGCCGTAGGTATCAACAATGATCTTGCGGCCAGTCAGACCGCAATCGCCTTGCGGGCCGCCGATGACAAAACGACCGGTAGGGTTGATCAGATAGCGGGTGTTCTTGATCCATTCAGCCGGTACCACGGGACGGATGATTTCTTCAATCGCCGCTTCTTCGATAGCCTTGTGCTCCATCTCGGGCGCGTGCTGGGTCGACAACACAATGGTATCGATGGCGACTGGACGACCGTCGACGTATTTCAATGTCACTTGCGACTTGGCATCCGGACGCAGCCATGGCAGGCGGCCATCCTTGCGCAATTGCGATTGGCGTTCGACGATGCGGTGCGCATAGTAAATTGCGGCCGGCATCAATTCTGGTGTTTCATCGCAGGCATAACCGAACATCAGACCCTGGTCACCGGCACCTTGATCGAGGTCCAGGCCTTTGCCTTCATCGACGCCTTGGGCGATGTCTGGCGATTGCTTGTCATAGGCCACTAGCACGGCGCAGCTCTTGTAGTCGATGCCATAGTCGGCATTGTCGTAACCGATGCGTTTGATGGTCTCTCGCGCAACATCGATATAATCCACGTTGGCGCGTGTGGTGATTTCACCCGCCAGCACCACCAGACCGGTGTTGCACAGTGTTTCTGCGGCGACGCGAGAGAGTGGATCCTGAGTGAAGATGGCATCCAGAATGGCATCAGAAATTTGGTCAGCGACCTTGTCTGGATGACCTTCGGAGACGGATTCGGAAGTGAAGAGAAATTCGTTGGACATACACATGCTCCTGCAATAAAGATTTAACCATGTCGCGGCCAAATCTGCGAGCCTGCGACGCTTTAGCGAAATTTATATCCCGTCTCGCAAGTTGTCATTAACTCGACGGCTTTCATGCTATTTTACGCCTCTTGAATTTTTTCAGCAATTTCCGAGGTTTTATTCACAACACTGTTTCTATGCAGCTATAACGGCAAGTATGCTTTTTTCTTTATTCCGCCTGCTCTCTTTTTTGCCACTCCCGCTGCTGCATGCAATTGGCATCGTCATCGGCTGGCTGGTTTACCTGGCATCGCCATCCTACCGGAAACGCCTCAAGGAAAATCTGACGCGCGCCGGTTACGGTCAACATTTGCTGGCGGCAATCAATGCCTCCGGCAAGGGCATCTTCGAACTTCCCTTTGTTTGGTGCGCTGCACCGCGACGGGTGCTGCGTACTGCGCGCATCGAGAACTGGGAGTTGGCGCAAGCGGCGCTGGATGCCAAAACCGGCGTGATTTTCCTGACGCCGCATCTGGGGTGCTTTGAAATCATCGCCCAGGCCATTGCCGAAAAGACCTCATTGACGGCCCTGTACCGCCCACCGCGCAAGGCGGCACTGAAACCGCTGATCGAGGGCGCACGTTCGCGACCAAATCTGCATCTAGCACCGGCCAACCTATCCGGGGTGCGCGCCTTGCTCAAGGCATTGAAAAGTGGCAAGGCAATCGGCTTACTGCCTGACCAGGTGCCGCAACATGGCGAAGGTGTCTGGGCAGATTTCTTTGGCAAACCCGCCTATACCATGACGCTATCGGCAAAAATGCAGCAGATGAGTGGCGCGCCAATTATCCTGTCCTATGCGCAACGGCGGTCATGGGGACGCGGTTTTGTTATCCGTTTTGTGGCGTTTGAAGAAGTGCTCGGCGAGACCCCCGAACAACAGGCGCGCGCCATCAATCTGGCCATGGAAAAACTGATTGCCCGCTGCCCCGAACAATATATATGGAGCTATAACCGCTATAAGACGCCACCAGGCGTGAGCGCAGCAGGCGCCACATCGGAGCAAGCCCAATGAGAGCATTGATTGCCTTGATGTGGCTATTGCATTGGCTGCCGCTGCCGATACTGGGCCGGCTAGGCGAAGCACTGGGCTCATTGCTGTTCATCATCATGAAGCCGCGCCGCCATATCACGCTGACTAATCTGCAGCTGTGCTTCCCAGACAAGAGCGAAGCAGAACGCGCAACGATAGCGCGCCAGCATTTCCAGGCCTATGCCCGTAGCGCACTGGAACGCGGCATATTGTGGTGGGCTTCCGAAGCGCGCCTGAAACGCTTGATTAAAGTGGAACCGAGGGTGCCACTGGAAGTGATTACGTCGGGGCCGACCATTTTGTTATGCCCGCATTTTGTCTGCCTGGAAATTCCCGGCATTGCGCTGGTACTCAATTCCGAACTGTCGGTATGTACCATTTACGCCAAACAGCAAAATGCCATCGTCGATCAGGCACTTCTACGCGGTCGCTCACGCTTTCGTCCGGTCACGCTGCTGTCGCGCGAAAAAGGGGTCAAGCCCATCATCCGCGCCATGCGTGACGGCTTGCCCTTCATCATGCTGCCCGATATGGATTTTGGTTTGCGCGATGCCGAGTTCGTGCCATTTTTTGGCGTCCCTGCTGCGACACTGACCGCTACCGCGCGTATCGCCGCCGCCACCCATGCCAATGTAGTGCCGGTCATCACCACGTTCCTGCCCAACTACCAAGGCTGGAAGACCACGTTTTATCCTGCCTGGGACAATTATCCCGGCGATGATATCGTTGCCGCCACCCGGCACATGAATGCCTTCATCGAACAACGCGTGCTGGAAGCGCCGGCCGAATATTTTTGGGCACACAAGCGCTTCAAGACACGCCCAGAAGGTGTCGCCAGCGTCTATAGCAAAGGCGACTAGCTGCTTCTATAATGGCAGCATGAAAATCAAATTCACCAAAATGCACGGTGCTGGCAATGACTTCGTCGTCATCGATGCCATTCATCAACAAATCGATCTGACACCGGCGCAGTGGAAGTTCATTGCCGATCGTCGCTTCGGCATCGGCGCAGATCAAATGCTGGTGGTAGAAAAATCGTCGTCACCCGAGATCGACTTCCGCTACCGCATCTATAACGCTGACGGCGGCGAAGTCGAACAGTGCGGCAACGGCGCGCGCGCCTTTGCCCGCTTTGTCAGCGACAAAGGTCTGACCGACAAGCGCATCATTCGCGTCGAAACCATGTCCGGCATTATCGAACCACGCATTGCTGACGACGGCCGCGTCACGGTTGACATGGGCGCACCGGTGCTAACGCCACCACAAGTGCCATTCGATCCAAGTGGATTGCATGGCAAGGCAGAAGCCCAGGACACATTGTGGCCATTGGAGATCAATGGCAAGACTGCCTGGATCTCGGTGGTATCGATGGGCAACCCGCACGCGGTGCAAATCGTCGACGATACGGAAGCCGCACCAGTGCTGGCCGATGGACCGCTCATCGAACATCATCCGCGCTTTCCCAAACGCGTCAATGCCGGCTTCATGCAAGTAGTCGACCGCCACCATGTCAATTTGCGCGTATTCGAACGTGGCGCCGGCGAAACACTGGCATGCGGCACTGGCGCCTGCGCTGCCGTGGTTGCAGGCATTTTGCGCGGTGCGCTCGATACGCCGGTAGCGGTCCAGACCCATGGCGGTGAATTGATCATCGATTGGCAAGGCCCAGAACAGGCAGTCCTGATGACGGGGCCAGCGGTAGCGGTATTTGAAGGCGAAATCGATATTTGAAACTGGTCGTGGATATGGCAATACACGACCGGCACCGGCGCTTCGTTGCAAAGAAAATGGCGCATCACGCGCCATTTTCTTTATCCAGAGCAATCCATACTTAAGATTCCTCGGCAAAATCCTCTTCTTCATTCTCATCAATATCTTGCGGCAGCGCTGTCCTCAATCGATACAGGCGTTGACGATAGTTACCTTCCGGACCGTTGAGGCTGCAATCGACGTCTTCAAACAAGCGACCAATGCGATTAAGAACCTGTCGCTCGTCACCGGTCTCTACTAATATTAGACGCCGCTTGCTGCGCGCATAATATTCGCGGATGTCCACTACCAGACAATGACCACAATCGGCCTGCTTGAGGTCAATCAGCAACGCTTCTGGACGGGTCAGGCCAAACAGGATGGCCAGCTCAAGCCGCGCCGCCAAAAATGGATAGGCGCTCAAAAATTCACGCGTCATATGACGCTTGGCCTCAACCGCCCATCCCGCCGGCGTGGGCAAATCAGCAATCTTTTCCAGCAACTCGCGCGCATCGTCATTACCCTGCACTGCCGCCTTTTGCAGCCAGTAGACCGCTCGCACGTCATTGGCCGGATCGTCACGGCGATTGCGCCACGCACTGCTGCCGCATTCCAACTGTGCCAGTGCATGCCCCATTTCGGCGGCACGCTCAAGATAATGCTGCACATCGGCAATATTGCGTTGTGAGAATTCCGGCTTCAGATAAATACGTGACAAGGCATACCAGGCAGCAGCAAGCCCTTGTTCGCCGGCATAGGTGAGCCAACGGATCGCTTTTTTGTAATTGGCGGAACCGTAACCGGCAAAGGCCTTATTGCCGTCCTCGGTCATGCGGGCAAAGAACAGGCCCACGGAAAGTTGCGCAGCCTTGTCGTCGGCATAGGCCGCCAGCTCCAATAACTGCTGCATTTCATCCGCATCAACCTGCGTGAGCTCAACTGCCATGCGCGCCAATCTTGACAGCAAAACAACATTACCGTCGCTTAGACGTCGCGCCAGATTTTCGGATGGCGCATTCAATTGTTGCAATTCAGCACCGTATTGCAGCAGCAACGCACGCCCTAATGGCAGCGCCCGCTGCATGAAGTCCTGTCGGTCATGACGTTGCCAAGCGGCATCGGCCAGCGCCAGTTGTGCAGGTCCCAAGCCGGCATCAGCCGCCTTTTGCGCCCAATTGGCTGCACTGACGGTATCGATTTTCGCCGCTGTAGATGCATTTTCTCCCGCAACACGCTGCTGGCCGGCGATTGCTACGCCGCTCTGCTGCTGCGACAACAACCATTGTGCCTGTGCGACGCCAGCATGCGCCTCTGCCTCCAGCGCCTTGAGTGCCTTGCCAAGCATGCCTTGCGCCTCTGCCTGCGTCTTGAAGCCCAGCGCCAGCTTTGCAAAGACCAGACCCGCGGCACCCTGCCCGGCATCAAACGCCCGCTCGAACCAGACTATATAGTCAAACGGTTTCGGTGCCTGCACCACAACCTCATAGGAAATGTGTTCACCAATCAATAACCACGCCTGCTCCTGCCCTTGCCGCGCAGCGCGGTCAAGCCAGTGCAAGGCCGTCGCAAAACTTTGCGGCAAACCATTCCCGCCAAATAAGTACCGCCGACCCAGTGCCAACTGCGCCTCAGCTTGTCCAGCCCGCGCTGCACGAATAGTTGCCAGATCTTCTCGACTCGCCATAAATCAACCCAAGCCTGCTTTTGAAGGAAAAAATTATCGCCTATAAATCACACTAGTTTTTAAATTCACTGTTTTCGCTTACAAATTGAAACCTTAAAACAACAATTAGCGCACCTAAACAACATATCAATTACCACAACGACAACAAAATAACTGACAGTGGTTTGAAAGGAGAAAATGCCCCTAGCTATCCTGACTTGTCCCAAAGCGTTAGAAAAAAACAACACTCCAGCAGGTGTTTCGGAATTTCAACCAAAACTTTGTCCGCCAAACGACCAATCTCCGGTCATGGTTAATGAGAACCCTTAATGTCTCTCCATCCGACTAGATGTACGGATCCTCAAGACTATTTATATAGAAGGATGTCAAATGAAAAAATCTCTGCTTGCACTGGCCGTTCTCGGCGCGTTTGCAGGTGCTGCCCAAGCACAAAGCTCCGTTACTATCTACGGTATCATCGATACCGGCGTTACATACCAAAGCAAGGCTGTGACTGCAGCTGGCGGCACTAACACTGGTAGCAAGTTCACTGTTAACTCCGGCGTGATCCAAGGTTCGCGTTTGGGTTTCAAGGGCGTTGAAGATCTGGGCGGCGGTTTGAGCGCAGTGTTCACCCTGGAAGCTGGCTTCAAGAACGATACTGGCGCTCTGGATGACTCCAAGGTCAGCAACGATCTGTTCCGCCGTAAGTCGGTTGTCGGTCTGTCCGGTGGTTTCGGTACCGTCTTGGCTGGTCGTCAAACTGACTACGCTGACACCATCAGTGCTTACACTGCAGTGAACGATTTCGGTGGCGTTACCCAGAACTCGGGTTCGGCTCTGAACCGTCTGCAAGGTACACGTACACAAAACTCGGTTAGCTACACTACAGCTAACCTGAGCGGCTTCACTGGTAACCTGATCTACGGTTTCGGCGAACAAGCTGGTTCGGTTTCTAGCGGCCAAGCATTTGGTCTGGCAGGTAAGTATGATAACGGTCCTCTGGGCCTGGGTATCAACTACTACCAAGCCAAGGCAGGTACTAGCCCAAGCGACACTAGCTTGTACGCAACTCCAACTACCCTGAGCGGCACAGCTACAGCTACCTACACTAGCACTGCTACTTACGGTAGCTCTGCAGCTAAGGTCCTGAACGTTGTTGCCAGCTATCAGTTTGGTCCAGCACGCGTGTACGGTAACTGGTCGCGCGTCAAGCAAGATCTGAACACACAAGCATTCACAGGGCTGACTACTGCTAACAACTTGTTAAATGCAACTCTGGGCCTGTCGAAGAAGGCTGACATGTTCGAACTGGGTACAGCTTACTCGCTGACTCCATCGTTGAAGCTGTTGGCTGCAGTTGATTACACCACTGCAACTTTCGACGGCTTGAGCAGCAAGGGCAAGCTGACCCAATTCAACTTGGGTACTGACTACTGGTTGTCGAAGCGTACTGACCTGTATGCATTCTTGTCGAACATTCGCGCAAAAGACATGAAGAATCCAGGCACAGTTGACACAACTGGTAACGATGCTAGCCAAACAGCAGTTACCGTTGGTATCCGCCACAAGTTCTAATTTAAGCCTCTGACCATCAGGCGTGCAAACGTCTGAAAAATCAGATACTAAAATTGAACAATTCGGGCTTACATGAGCAATCATGTAAGCCCGTTTTTATTCCTTCCCCCTGATTGCACACGCTCCAGCGACTGCCAAGATACAAGTTACAAGTTGTCAGCGCCCGCGATAGCAGAGATAATCTCGCGATATTGCGAAACTGCAAGTCTTGCGTCTGGTCCTGTCAGACTGCCAGAACGAACTCGCTCCGATCAGCAAGCATCCGAACAAGCACCTACTAGCCAACATGAGCCCTCAACTGGATTCCGCCTCCATTGCCGATTACCTGATCGACCATCCGCACTTCTTTGAAGAGCATGCCGAATTGTTGGGGAGAATCCGCCTGACCAGTCCGCTCCTAGGTCGCGCAATCTCGCTGCAAGAGCGCCAGATGGAAATCCTGCGCGAAAAGATCAAGGTGCAGGAATTGCACATGGCTGATTTGCTGCGGATCGCTCAGGAAAATGACGAAATTACCAGCAAGTTCCAGGCATGGACACGAGCACTGCTGCTGGCGCGCGACAGCGCCGATCTGCCGCAGACCTTGAGCACGCAGTTGCAAGCCATCTTCCACGTACCGCAAGTCACACTGCGGACCTGGAACATTGCCGCTGCTCACGAAGGTAGCTGGTTCACCGCACCGGTTTCCGAAGATGCGCGCATCTTCGCCAACGGCTTGACCACGCCGTTCTGTGGCGCCAACAATGATTTTGAAGCAGCCGGCTGGCTCGAAGATGCCAGCACGGTCAAGTCGGTCGCATTGTTGCCGCTGCGTGTCGGTGCCGCACCAGAAGCCTTTGGCCTGCTGGTTCTGGGCTCATCGGACGCCAGCCGCTTTTCGGCAGAGATGGCTACCGACTTTCTTTCGCGCATCGGCGAAACTGCCAGCGCTGCGCTGGCTTGCCTGCTGCGCTGACGCCCGACCTTCACTCCTGGATACCTGTGTGAGCGCCATCGAAACCCAGGACACCTGCCAGGCAGAACTGGCGCCCTATCTCGATAACCTGCGACACCAGCGCATGCTGTCGCCTCACACAGTGAGCAATTACGCGCGCGATCTGTCTGAATTGCACAGCATGGCGCAGGCCGGCAACATCGCGCTGGGCGCCGTTACCCATTTCCAAATTCGTAAATTTGCAGCGCAATTGCATGCCAAAGGGCTCAATGCGCGCTCGATTGCACGCAAGCTGTCGGCCTGGCGCGGCTATTACGACTGGCTGTCAGAACAAGGCGACCTCAAGTCCAATCCGGTCGATGGCGTCAAAGCACCGAAAAAATCCAAGCCACTGCCCAAGGCATTGGCTGCCGACGATGCCGTGCAATTGGTCTCGCAAGCCAATCCACTGAAGGATACTGCCGCGACGGCACAGCGCTGCAATCGTGCCATGTTCGAACTGCTCTATTCCAGCGGCCTGCGCGTATCGGAGTTGGTCGGACTCGATCTGCGCTATCACCAGGATGGCGCACATCAATCCTTAGGCTGGATCGACTTTGACAGCAATGAAGTCACCGTCACCGGCAAAGGCAATAAAATGCGCAGCGTGCCGGTGGGCCAGCCAGCCATGAACGCGCTGGCAGAATGGCTGCCGGCACGCACCGAGCTCGTCGCCAAACATGCCCAAGCCGATCAGCATGCCCTGTTCCTGAGCGAACGCGGTAATCGCATGTCGGCGCGGGTAGCGCAGTTGCGGCTCAAAGCACACGGCCAGGCCTTGGGCATGGCCACCAATATGCATCCGCACGTCTTGCGCCATTCATTTGCCTCGCATGTACTGCAAAGCTCTGGCGACCTGCGCGCAGTGCAGGAAATGCTGGGCCATGCTTCCATCAGTGCCACCCAGGTCTACACTTCGCTCGACTTCCAGCGCCTGGCACAGGTTTATGATGCGGCCCATCCACGCGCAAAGAAACAGACGCCAAAGTGATTGCCCCCGACAGCGCCTGAGCAAAACAGCCGTGGTGCGCGAATTGCGGCATAATTCATGCTGTGCCAACGATGATCTGCCCGTGCCTGTCATTGATTGCTGCACAACATTTTTCACTTTTGTCACACTTCATGAAATCCAAAACCGCCGATACCGCCGCTCCGCAAAACCTGGCCCATGATCCGGCCAAGGCACAGGCATTGGCCGAAGTACAGTTGCGCGATGCTGCCGTGCGTGTGACGCAGGCACGCGTGAGCGTAATGGCTTCGTTGTTACAAGCGCGCAGTGCGGTATCGCATCAGGATTTGCAAGATAAACTGGCACAGATGGACCGGGTCACCCTGTATCGAGCACTCGATTGTCTGACCGAGGCCGGTCTGGCACACAAGATTGCCAGCGATGACCGCATCTTCCGCTATCACGCCGGTGCCGGTGCCGAGCACCATGAACATGGTGCCGCGCATGCCAGTCCAGGCAATAGCCACCAGCATCAACACGGCCATTTCAAATGCACGCGCTGTGCCCGGGTATTTTGTCTGGACGGCAGTGGCGAAGCTGGTTTTCTGGAAAGCGTGCTACCTTCATCGGGCAAACATCAAAGCACCACTGCACAACTACAGAGCGCGCTTCAAAAATCGCTGGGCAAGGGTTTCCGCAGCCACGAAATCGAATTGACCATCAAAGGCTGGTGCGCCGACTGCGCCGACTGATTCAGACACTGTTTTACAAGCCCGCCAGTTTGCCCAGGTGTGCAGTCAACCGCCGCACCGACTTCACCTTCACATCGACATAAGCAGGCTGCATCGTTAACTGGCGCCGCTGGTCTGCCGACGACACCTGCGGATTGCCGCGCAGATACTGGGTCACCCAGGCGGTGCGCAGGCCCAACTGCTTGGCCGACTTCAAGTTCATCACCGTGTCTTCCACCAGAATACAGCGCCGCCCCGGCACGCGCTCGCGCGCCAACAGCTTGCGCAACATCTGACGTGATGGTTTTGGCCTGAGCTGGCCATGCACGCGCATGGATTCAATCGAAATATGCTTGTCGAAATGGCGCTGCAAACCCAGATGGCGCACTACGTCCCGCGAATATTGCAGCGGCGCATTGGTCAACAAGATCTTGCGTCCCGGTAGCCGTCGCAGCAATTGCAACAAACCGCGTTCGGCCCGGATCATGTTGACCAGATCCTTGAAATCATGGGCGTCACGCAAGAAGTCTTCCGGCCGCACCTGATGGTGCTGCACCATGCCCATCAACGTCGCACCATACAAACGCCAATAGCGCTGGCGCATCTCGTTGACGGCCGCCTGGTCGGCCGGCAAGCCCTGCTCTTGCAAGACCTTCGTCATGAAGACATTCATGTTGGCGTTGATGGCCGGAAAAATCGCGTGCGAGGCGTTGTGCAGCGTGTTGTCGAGATCGAAAAGCCAGAGCGGTGTAGTATTCGGCACGGTAAGACGAGATGAGATAAATAAGGAAAGCGATGTTGCGACGCCTGATTATAGTGATATTCAGTGGGCTGTTCTGCCTTTATCTGCCCGTGGCCCGCGCCGCTGGCACAACACCAGCGCCAGCGCAAAAACATGCGGGCGGCGTGCTCTTCAAGGTGCAGGATGCCCATCACACACTCTATCTGTTCGGCACTATCCACGTCGGCGCTGCTGACTTTTATCCGCTGGCACCACGCGTCATGCGCGCACTGGAACAGGCGCCCGCCATTGCGCTGGAAATCGACCCCGCCAACCTCGTGGCAATGCAGGCTGCGGTGCAGCAATATGGCCTGTATCCTGAAGGCCGCAGCTTTCGCAACGAGCTCAGCGCGACACTACAGCAACAAGTGCTGACGGCACTCGACAAATTCCACATCCCGCCAGACATGATTACGCGCATGCGTCCCTGGATGATCGCCAGTCTGCTGACGGTACAGGAATTCGACAGCCAGGGTTTTCACGCCGAGCTGTCGGTCGACAGCCATCTGGCCGATCTCATCCGCAAGCGCCACAAGCCGGTAATCGAATTGGAAAGCGCGGCCACTCAACTGGCCTTGTTCGGCGCACTCACACCCGAGCAACAAAGCCTGCTGCTGCAAGATACCATCAAGGAATTGAATGATCCGGACAGCGCTGCCAAAACTGTCGAACTGGCACAAAGCTGGCGCGATGCCGACCTTGATCATTTGCAAGTCTTGCTCGACGAGATGGCACACGATGACAGCTTTGTCGGCCGCTTCACCAAGGAAGTATTGGTCGACCAGCGCAACCCGGTACTCAGCGCGCGGATCGCCAGCTTGCTACAGCAGCAGGATGGCATCTTTGCGGCCATGGGCATTCTGCATCTGGCCGGTGCCGGCAGTGTGCCAGCCTTACTGCAGCAACGCGGCCTGAAAGTGGAACGCATTTATTAATGTGGGCGTTAAAAAAGCGCCGCCGGTTGCCCGGTAACGCTTTTTGACCACCGTTGCCGGGTCGCTCAGTGCGAGCGGATCATGGTGCCGAACGCTTGCTCGGTCAACACTTCCAGCAACAACGAATGTTCGATGCGGCCATCGATGATGTGCACGGTATTGACACCGGACTTGGCAGCATCGAGTGCCGACGATATCTTCGGCAACATGCCGCCGGAGATCGTGCCGTCTTCAAACATCTCGTCAATTTCGCGCGCCGACAAGTCAGTCAGCAAATTGCCCTTCTTGTCTTGCACACCAGCAATATTGGTCATCATGATCAATTTTTCGGCGTGCAGAATTTCGGCGATCTTGCCGGCCACCACGTCAGCATTGATGTTGTAAGCCTGACCATCATCACCAAAACCAATCGGCGAAATGATGGGAATGAAAGCATCATCCTGCAGCGCCTTGACCACTGCCGGATTGATCGCCTCGATCTCACCGACAAAACCGATATCGAGGAATTGCCCTGGATTTTCCTTGTCCGGCATGCGCATCTTGCGCGCACGGATCAAGCCGCCATCCTTGCCGGTCAAACCGACCGCCTGGCCACCGTAATGATTGATCAACATCACGATGTCTTGCTGTACTTCGCCGCCCAGCACCCACTCCACCACTTCCATGGTTTCTTCGTCGGTGATGCGCATACCTTGCACGAACGTGCCTTGCTTGCCGATTTTCTTCAAGGCATTATCGATTTGCGGGCCGCCGCCATGTACCACCACCGGATTCATGCCGACCAGTTTCAACAGAATCACATCACGGGCAAAGCCGTGCTTGAGACGTTCTTCAGTCATGGCATTGCCGCCGTATTTGACGACAATGGTCTTGCCGTGAAATTTACGAATATAAGGCAGCGCTTCGGCCAGGATTTCAGCCTTGATTTGGGGAGCAACTTCGGTCAGATCGGTCAATTCGGTCATAGCGCAAATCCTGAGCAGGAGAGATGTTCGGAATGTCCGCGATTTTACATGGAAAGCGCGCGGCCATTGTGGCCGATATTACATCCCATGTTGCGTTTTTGAAGCGTGATACCGAATCGGCTTGCACCTCGCAAACGCGGGCGGTATCAAGTACCGCAGGCGCGTTGCTCTTGAGCAGGGAATTTTTCCACCAGCGCATCGAGTGCCGTCTTGGAGGCCGGGTCAATATTACGCCATTGATAGGCCTGTTTGTTGGTACTGACATTGCGCGCCAGGATGCGCGCACTACGCACTCCCTTGGGAATCAATTGGCCGATATACGCCTTGGCCGCCTCTTCGGTCTTGAACACCCCCAGCGAAATGGCCCAGCGCAATGACGGATTTGCTTGCGATTCTGGCATCACATAGAAATCCTGTATGCCCAACCGGCGCAATTCGGCCACTTTGCGGTCAGCACCATCGTGGCCATCCTGTGACGGGATGAACACCATATAGCTGCCCGCCTCCAGCACACTGCGCAAGGTCGGCTTGAGCGGTAGACTCAAGACCGCCAATTGGGCATCAAAGCGACGCAACTCGACGCTGTTGAAATTGCCAATTTCAGTACAGGCAAGCAATTTCACCTCCGCTTTGGGTGGCACCACAGCGGCCACTGTCGGCGCTACTGCCAGTGCGGGTGCCGGTACCGGTTTGGCATCGACGGCCACGGGCGGGGCGGCATTGCTCTTGGCGGCGTCGGCATTCTTATTGGCATCGTCCGCCGCGGTTTTGGCTGGCGCCAGCAATTTTTCACTATTGGCGGGCAAAATGCGCAGCGTCTGTGGCTGCAATTGCAGCGCCAGACGCTGGGGCTCATGGCGCTCCGGTGTGGCGCTGCCGAGGTAACCACGCTGCATGGCGAACAAGACGCCGTTGCCGATCAACAGTAGCCAAAAAAACAATTTCAGCATAGGTTCAAGACGCTCACAAGTTGGTTCGATGCGGCTGCCGGCCGTCGGATTTCGCCGAGCACTAGGAGCGGCCGGTGGCCACCACATGCAAGCCGATCAACACAAGATTATCGACGTTTTCGCAGGCAACCGCCAGATACGGCGTCAGCAACTTGCCAGCGCCACCGGCCAGGACACACAACACCTCGCCTTGCCGCTGACGATGCGCTGCCACCGCGCGTTCGATTGCCCCCACCTGCGCCGCGATACAGCCAGCAACGATGGCATCGTTGGTGTTATCGGCGAACAGTTGCGGTAACGCGCTGATTTCATGAATCTGCGGTAGTTGCGCGGTATTCAATGCCAATGACGTCGCCATCACACCCAGGCCAGGCAAAATCATGCCGCCGATGAAGACGCCATTGCTGGTCACGGCATCGACCGTCGTGGCCGTGCCGCAAGTCGCCACAATCAGCGCCCGCTGCGGAAACAGCGCATGTGCACCGATGGCCGAAGCGAAGCGATCGCAGCCCAGTTGCTGCGGCTGACGATAAGCATTGTGCACGCCGGCCAGATCGGCCTGTGCGGCAAACCACTCGATCTCGACCTGCGAGCTGAACGCTGCTTGCAGTAACGTTTGCAAGCGCTCGCGCAAGGCCGCCCCGGCGACATTGGACACCAGCACGCGCTGCACCGGCAAACCATGCCAGGCGCTAGCCAATTGTTCAAGCTCACTGCGCTCGACTGCACCCAGTCGATGCCAATGCAAGCGATCGGCGGCCAGCGGTAACGTCATCGCGGCGTCGGCAATACCCCATTTGACGCGTGTGTTTCCGGCATCGATCAGCAATTGCATGGCCTACTCCTGCAGCCGTAACGATACGTCGCCAGCCAGCACGGCGATACGCCCCTGCGCGGTATCCATCAGCAAACAACCACTATCGTCGACCCCAATCGCAATCCCTTCATGCACTATCCGGTCGTGGTCGATAATACGTACGGCGCGTCCGGCATAGGCATGCAAGCGATTCCAGCGCGCCACAAAGGCAGTAAAACCCTGCGCATCGAACTCTGCCAGCGCATCGGACAAGGCACTCAACAGTATTGCCAGCAAGCGTTCCCGATCCTGCTGCAGCAATTCGGAGACCTCAGCCACGGCACGGCCGATGCGACTCTGCAATGCCGGCGGCATGCTCAGATTCATGCCGACACCAATCACCGTCCAGATCCCCTCGGCTGAACCGGCGCGGGTCGGCGCAGTTTCAATCAATATGCCTGCCAACTTGGCGTCATTACGCAAGATATCGTTGGGCCATTTCAAATCGACCTTGACGCCGAACACTGCCAGAGCCTCGGCCAGCGCCACGCCGATGGCCAGCGGCAAGCCGATCAGCGCATGCAAGGGCCGTGCGAATTTCCATGCCAGTGAAAACGTCAGCGATGCCGCCGGGGCGGTGTGCCAGGTACGCCCGGCCCGCCCGCGCGCCGCCGTTTGCGACTGTGCCACTAGCATTACCGGTGCCGTCAGTGTCGCTGCGCGTGCCAGCAGATCGATATTGGTCGAGCCCGTCTCGGCAACCACTTCAATGGCTACCGCTTTGGCATGTGTATTACTGGAAGCCGCAATGAACGCGGCGATGCGGGCCGCCGCCAGCGCGGTCGCCACAGGGGCTTGCGAAGAAGAGTCGGTATCGTGCATGGCGCACATTGTAACGGTTGTCCAAGATGCAAGCGACCAGGAAATCGGTTACCCTCGCTAGCATGGATGCCTCTCACCGCTCCGCTCCGCAATCGCCGGCAGCCACTCATTCGCCACCTGCAGCAAACCCGCTCAAACCAGCCGCATCGTCGTTTGCGCGGGTGAGCCTGCTGATCTATACGCTATTGATCGTCTATGCCAGTTGGTATCCGCTGTCCGGCTGGCGCGATATGGGCCTGCAACCATTCGACTACCTATGGGCGCGACTGCCCTATTATTGGACCGGCTTCGACCTGTGGACCAACATCGTCGGCTATGCTCCCTTCGGCGCACTGGTGGTGTATGCCCTTTACCCACGCCTGCGCTCACTGCCGGCACTGCTGCTGAGCACGCTCGCCGGCATCGCCTTGTCGGCAGTCATGGAAGCGGTGCAAACCTATCTGCCCACCCGCATACCGTCCAATCTCGATCTGATCACCAATAGCTGCGGCACGCTGCTTGGCGCCTTAATCGGGGTCGCCAGCAGCACCTACTTCCTGCGCGAAAGCCGGTTGTTGGCGCTACGGCGACGCTGGTTCTCGCGCGAAGCCAGCCGCGGCCTGGTGGTGGTTGGCCTATGGCCACTGGCCTTGATCTACCCGCAAAACCACCTGTTTGGGCTGGGCCATCTGGTGCCACCGCTGTCGAGCCTGTTATCCGATCTGCTCGATACCCCGATCGATCTGGCTACCTGGTGGACCAATCACGCCCAGTTGAGCGCAGAACAATACTGGCTGTCGGAAATCATTGTGTCGGCCTGTGGCCTCACCGGTGCCGTGCTCATGATGATGCTGCTGTTGCGTCAGCAAGCGCCGCGCAAACTCTTGACCGCCGGTTATCTGCTCGGTGCCATCGCCATCAAATCTTTGGCCAGCGCCTTGCTCTTTGCCCCGGACAATGCCCTGGTCTGGATCACCCCGGGTGCTGCCGGCGGCATCCTGATCGCCGCCCTGATGCTGGCCGGCCTGGCCATGGCTCCGCCCACGGCACAACGACGCATCGCGGCGCTGGCATTGATTGTCAGCCTGCTGGTCACCAACGCGGTACCGGCCAACCCCTATTTTGTCTCGACGCTGCAAACCTGGGTACAGGGCAAATTCCTGAACTTCGACGGCGCCGCGCAATTCCTGTCAGTGCTATGGCCATTCCTGGCACTGTGGTTTCTGTACCACCCCGTGCACCGCAAGGTTAGCGGCCAGAAGTAAGCGGCTGCGCGGTGTATCATTACGGCTTTGCCTTTCCCCTCGTCGATCATGACAGACACCCCTTTTTACCAACATCACGTCTTCTTCTGCCTTAACCAGCGCAAACCCGGCGAACGCACCTGCTGCGCCGACAAAGGTGCGCAGGCGGCGCAGGAACATGCCAAGAAACGCATCAAGCAACTCGGCCTGGCTGGCGACGGCAAGGTGCGCATCAACAAGGCCGGTTGCCTGGAGCGCTGCGAGGAAGGTCCAGTGGTGGTGATTTACCCGCAAGGCACCTGGTACACCTATGTCGACAATGAAGATATCGATGAAATCATCGATACCCATATCGTCGGCGGCAAGATCGTTGACCGACTGAAGCTTTGAAAACATTGTAAATTTTTGTCATGAACGCCCAAACCCAAGCATTTCTGATCAACGGTGCCGTCGGCCAGCTCGAGTGTGCACTTGATCTCCCCGATCCCGAACAATTTGCCGCGCCGCGCGGACTGGCGCTGGTGGCACATCCACACCCGCTGTTCGGCGGTACCATGGACAACAAGGTGGCACAGACACTGGCACGCGCGTTCCTGGCACTCGGCTATGTCACGGTGCGCATGAATTTTCGCGGTGTCGGCAAGTCCGAAGGCGTCCATGACCACGGCCAGGGCGAAACCGATGACATGGCCTTGTTGCTGGTGCACATGCGCCAGCAATATCCTGCGCTGCCGCTGGCATTGGGTGGATTCTCGTTCGGCACCTTCGTCCAGGCCCAGTTGCAACGACGCCTGACCGAGCAAAACGATCCGCACAATGTCGCCGCCGAACGGCTGGCACTGGTCGGCACAGCCGCCGGCAAATGGCCGATGCCCGATGCGCCAGCCAATACCATCCTGATACATGGCGAGCTCGATGACACCATCCCGTTATCGGCGGTACTCGACTGGGCACGCCCGCAAGAGCTGCCGGTGGTCGTGATTCCGGGCGCCGACCATTTTTTTCACCGCAAGTTGCAACATATCAAGAACCTCGTGGTCGAAATGTGGCATCGCTAGGTAGTGCGCCGGTTCGGCGCAACCAGCGGCGTTTATAATCGGACCCTGGCGTTGCTGACGGCGCCCTGTTTTCATGTTGCTTACCGCTTATGTTTCAATTCCCGCTTTTCAAACGACCGACCCGCATGCTCTTGCGCGGGGCACTTTTCCCACACCTGAAGATGAAAAAATACCTCGCGGCGCTTGCCGCATCATTACTGACTTTCACGGCCGTCAGTGCCCAATCCTTGCCGCCGCCTAGCGTCGCCGCCAAATCCTGGCTGCTGCTCGATGCGTCCAGCAATCAGATCATGGCCTCACAAGATGCCGATACGCGGGTCGAACCGGCGTCACTGGTCAAACTGATGACCGCCTATCTGGCTTTTGCTGCCGTGCGCGATAAACGCCTCGACCTGAACCAGGAAATCCATGTTTCCGTGAACGCCTGGAAAGTCGATCCAAGCAGCTCCAAGATGTTCATCGAGCCGAACAAGCCGGTCTCGGTCAACAACCTGTTATTCGGCCTGATTTCTGTGTCCGGCAACGACGCTGCGGTGGCACTGTCGGAAGCGGTTTCCGGCACTACCGATGCGTTCGTCGTGTTGATGAATCGTGAAGCACAACGCCAAGGCCTGACCGGCACGCATTTCAGTAACCCGCATGGCTTGCCCAGCCCGGAAACCTATACCACTGCACGTGACCTGGCGATCCTGTGCCGCAACTTGATCAATGACTTCCCCGACTTTTACAAGACTTACTACTCGGTCAAGAAGTTTACCTATAACAATATTACCCAGCCGAATCGCAACCGCCTGCTGTGGCTTGATCCGACCGTCGACGGCATGAAGACCGGCCACACAGAGAGCGCCGGTTTCTCGCTGATCACCTCAGCCAAGCGCCCGGTTCCCAATGGCGAGCGCCGTCTGATTTCGGTGGTCATCGGTACCGTTTCCGATCAGGTGCGCACACAGGAAAGCCAAAAGCTGTTGAACTGGGGCTTCCAGAACTTCGATGCGGTCAAGCTCTACAGCAAGGGCCAAGCGGTCGATACACCGGATGTCTGGAAGGGTTCGCAAGGCAAGATCAAGATCGGCTTCACCCACGATGTCTATGTGACTGTGCCCAAGGGCAGCGCCGACAAGATCAAGCCACGCGTGGAACGTAACGATCCACTGATTGCACCGATCTCTGAAAACGCCAAGGTCGGTACCTTGAAGATCATGATCGATGACAAGGCCATCACCGAAATGCCACTAGTGGCACTGGAGTCGGTTGGCCCTGCCGGTATCTTTGGCCGTGCCTGGGATTCGATGCGTTTGCTGTTTAAATAATCTGAACCGGCGTTGACCATATCAAAAGCCACCGCAAGGTGGCTTTTTTTATGCCTCACCAAACTACGATGACATCAGGTCAAGCACAATAAAAAAGCCACCTTGCGGTGTAATGCCGTTCAGTTAAGAAAATGCTTTCTTGGCTTTCTTGGTTGCTGATGCTGTGTTTTCTTCGGACAAGCTTGCCGGGGGCGGCCCGGCAGCCGCTCACTTTCTTTGGTCTCGCCCAAAGATAAGTAAGCAAAGAAAGGCGACCGCTACTGCATCGCCCCTGCGGGGTTCCCGGCGCTGTGGCGAAGCATCGGGAGAGCCGCAAACTCGCTGCGCTCAAACATGCGTCCCTCT
>JAMFSU010000027.1 GCA_026225475.1 Duganella sp. | reverse complement strand
CGCAATGCGCAGCGAGCGGTTTTGGTTTGATCCGCTTCGAGCCGGGCCAGTGATGTGCTGTGGAAAATGGATAAGAGGGGCGCATGTTTGAGCGCAGCGAGTTTGCGACCCTCCCATTTTCTGCGGCCCATCGCTGGGAACCCCGCAGGGGCCGGGATCGCGCGGTCGCCTTCTTTTGCTTAGCTTTTCTTGGCGAGACAAGAAAAGTAAGCGGCTGCCGGGCCGCTCCCGGCTAGGTAGTCCGAAGAGAACAAACCATCAGCAGCCAAGAAACGACCGAACGTTGTTTCTTAGCTGAACGGCATGACAGCCGAGGCTGCGTTATTATTGCTGCGCTTCGCTCAAGCGCAGCGGTACATCAATGAATCGGATGGCTGCGGAAGTGGTCGCCCGCCTCGCCTTGATCATCACCGTGATCATGACCATGATCATGGCCATGGCCATGCGGACCATGCACGTGTTGATGCTGTATTTCTTCTTCGGTGGCAGCACGCACTTCGACCACGTTCAACTCAAAACGCAAGGCCATGCCAGCCAGCGGATGATTGCCATCAAGCACTACCTTGTCTTCTGCGATCTCGGTGACGGTAAACACGACCGCTGACTGGGTGTCGTCGTCAGGCGAACCTTCAAACTGCATGCCGACTTCCAGCGGCGATGGCAAACGGTTCTTTGGTTCGATCTTGACCAACTCGGCATCGTATTCGCCAAACGCATCAACCGGCTCGACCTGAATCGTGACCTGGTAACCGTTTTCTTGACCGTCCAATGCTTCTTCGATTTTCGGCAAGGTGTTTTCATAACCACCATGCAGATAGACCATCGGCTCGCGGCTCGCTTCGATCAGCTCGCCCTGTGCGTCCGACAGTTTGTAGTTCACGGAAACTACGGTGTTTTTGGCAATCTTCATGTATGCCCCTTCTTTTCTGGTATTTGGTTCATCAATTATTGCAGGTTTTGAAGCGCCGGCCACAGCCAGCGACCACCTGCGCCTGGAGTGCAAAGCCGACATGCTGGCGTGGCAACCGGCTTCAAGAAGGCATGACATGGTAAATGCGCTGCAATCTGCCTGCGCATTATACCTGTTCAAGGCTTTATCCATGTTGCCGGCGAGGGTTCTATAATGTCGCCATGAAAAATATTCTGACTCTGCTCGGCGACATCAGTCCCGCCACTTTCCTGCGCGATTACTGGCACAAGAAACCTTTGCTGATCCGCCAGGCGATTCCAGGCATGCAACCGCTACTGTCACGACAAGCCTTGTTCGATCTGGCCACACGCGACGATGTCGAATCGCGCCTGATTGAGCAAAACGGCAGCGACTGGCGCATGAACCACGGGCCGCTGAACAAGCTGCCGCCGCTCAAGCAAAAGCAGTGGACCATGCTGGTACAGGGCGTCAATCTGCACGATGACCAGGCAGACGACTTGCTGCGCCAGTTCCGCTTCATTCCCGATGCCCGCCTGGATGATTTAATGATCAGCTACGCCAGCGATGGTGGCGGTGTCGGCCCACATTTCGATTCGTATGACGTGTTCCTGTTGCAAGCGCATGGCAAGCGCCAGTGGCGCATTGGCGCGCAAACCGATCTGACGCTGATTGACGGCATGCCGTTGAAGATTTTGAAGAATTTCAAGGCTGAGCAAGAGTTTGTACTGGAACCAGGCGACATGCTTTATCTGCCGCCGCAATATGCGCATGATGGCGTTGCCATCGGCGAGTGCATGACGTATTCAATCGGTTTTCGGGCGCCGGCATTTCAGGAACTGGGCGAAGCATTTTTGCAATTCATGGCCGATACGATCGACCTGCCTGGACGCTATGCCGATCCTGAACTGAAACCTGCCAAACACCCGGCCGAATTACCTGCCGAACTGCTGGCCAGCGTCACCGATGAGATCAACAAGATGCGTTTTACCGAAGAAGATATCACCATCTTCCTCGGTGAATATCTGTCCGAGCCCAAGGCCTCGGTGTTCTTCGACCCATTAGAAAAACCGTTGACACTGGCACGCTTCAGCCTGGCAGCCAATAAGCGCGGCATCAAGCTGGCGCGCAAGACCCAGATGCTGTATCGCGGCAAACATATCTTCATCAATGGCGAATCGTTTGCCGTTGGCCGTGCCGACAAAACCTTGTTGTGCGCGCTTGCAGACCAGCGCCAACTGGAAAAAAGCGCGCTGCAACATGCTTCAGAGGATGTGACAGAAGCATTTCATCAGTGGTATCAGGACGGCTGGCTGATGCTCTCTTGACAAGCCAAAAAGTGATTAAACTTGTCCATTCCCGAAGTTTATTGGCGGCCGCAAACCGTTATAAATAAAGGACTGACGCTAAGCTGACAGAATTCGCGACAATCTTACAAATTCTTACAGCGAAGAATAAATCCAATGTGATTTTCCTAAAAAGTAGCTATAATATTGGGCTGGAAAGTTCTCGTTGTAAAGTGATGCTACAAAGCGACGAAAACGTCCTATAGAGCGATAATTACCGGTAATTATTCATCGCAAAATTTTGATATCTATTGAAGGAATATTCATGAAAAAGACTCTGTTGATCGCATCGTTGTTGGCTATTGCTCTGGCAGCTTGCGGTAAGAAAGAAGAAGCACCAGCACCAGCACCAGCTCCAGCAGTTGAAGCTCCAGCAGCAGCTCCAGCAGCAGCAGCTCCAGCAGCTGATGCAGCAGCTCCAGCAGCAGCTCCAGCAGCCGATGCAGCAGCTCCAGCAGCAGCACCAGCAGCTGACGCTAAGCCAGCTGACGCAGCACCAGCAAAATAATCAACTGATTATTGAAAAAGCCGACCTTGGTCGGCTTTTTTTACGTCTACAGGTTTCTCAGCTTTGCCGCGAAGCGCATCCAGAGAATGCCCTGGCAACGCCTAGCCGACCGCAATCCATTGACTGCCCTGCTCCTGATCAGCGATCAGGATATCGCCGGGGTGCGCCTCCAGGGCGCCACACAAGGCCTCGCGCGCCAGTTCAGGGGTATTGTTCTTCAGACTCAGATGCGCACCTACCACGGTCCTTAGGCGGTGCTTGTCGAGTGCCGCCAGAATTTGTGCGCTAGTGTCATTGGCCAGATGGCCCAAAGGACCACCAATGCGCTGCTTCAAGGATGGCGGATAACGCGAATCTGCCAGCATCTGGCGATCGTGATTGCACTCTAGCAGCAAGGCATCACAGCCAGCCAGCGCCTGCAGCAAATGACTGGTCGATTGACCGGCATCGGTCAGCACGCCGAGCTTGCAACGACCATCATTGATCACATATTGCACCGGCTCACGCGCATCATGCGGCACGGTATAGGGCAATAGCGCCAGGTCACCGATGACCAGCTCCTCATTGTCACGGCAAAAATGCACGACCACATCCTTGCAGGCCTGCTCACCGATCGCCTGATAGGTACCATAGGTGAGCCAAACTGGAATGTGGTAACGACGCGCGAACTTGAACACACCTGCGACATGATCGCCATGCTCATGCGTGACCACAATGCCGGAGATATCTTGGGGAAGCTTGCCGATACGCGTCAGACGACGCTCGGTTTCTTTGATACTGAAACCACAATCAAGCATGACCGTGGTGGCGACTGCGGAGGCGGTAGCGCTAGCTGCACTGGTCGAGATGATCAGTGCATTACCTTCGCTGCCGCTGCCTAGACTGGTGAATTTCAACAGAGGCCTCGCGAAGGTCTACTAGCGCTACCGGTACGACAAATAACTTACTTCAGTTGCTCGTTGAGCAAATCAAGAATCTTGTCGGCAATTGGAGAAACTTCCACTTTGCCATCGCTGTTCTGGACCACGATGCTGCTGACGTCGCCGCTACCCTTGACGACGATCTGGTAACGCGCAGCCTGCTTGTCCTTGTCCTTGCTGGAGAACAGATTCGAGAAGAAGCCGCCAGTGTCCTTGCCCTTGGCATCCTGACTCTGATCGACATAGCGCACGAAGTAAATACCCTTGGTACGATCACGATCTTCCACAGTGAAGCCGACACGATCCAGTGCCAGGCCGACACGACGCCAGGCGCGGTCGAAGCTCTCATCGACTTGCACAGTGGAACCGTTGGCGCTCTTGAGCAGCTTGGAGCGGGCCTGCAAGGTCGGGGCATTGGCCACGGCAGCCTTGGCCTTGGTTTCTTCGGCACCCAGACGCACCATCAGACGCGCCAGAAATTCCGCTTCCAGACCCGGATCGGACGGACGTGCAGTCCACACCGAAGTTTCCTTGGCACTGCCGGTCAAGACTTCTTCGGCGCCACGATGGCTGATAAAGATTTCGGTGGTGCCATTGGCGCCGCGTTCCAGACGTGTGCGGAACTTGTCGCGCTCACCGGTCGAATACAGCGAATCAAACACCTTGCCCAACGTGTTGCGCACAAAGTCTTGCGGGATCTTGGCGCGGTTTTCTGCCCAATCAGTTTCCATCACGCCGGTATCAGGCGATTCGACATTGATCAGGAAACCAGAGTCTTGCCAGAAATCCTTGATTTGTGGCCACAGCACTTCTGGTGACTTGCTCACCACCAGCCAGCGCTGGCTGCCGTCGCGTTCGATGCGAATATCGCCCTTGGCCACTGGTGCCACCGCAGCGGCGGCGGCCGCAGCTTCGGTCGCTGGACGCGTGGTTTGTTCCAGTGTGTAACCGGAAGCAGTCGCCACACCTTTGGTCGACTCAGGAATTGCATAGCGATTGTCGCGTTGCAACTGGGTCAGATCAGGAGGGACGTCAAGGCGCGGGCCCTTTTGTGCTTTTTCAGCGCTCTTGTAATCGATACGATCACCTTCCATCATGTTGCTCATTGAGCTGCATCCAGCCAGACTGGTGAGCACCAGCGCAATAATGAGACCACGTTGTGGGACCAAGCGTGAAGCAGAGTGAACGTTCTTGCGAATTGTCATATCGTTGCAATGAGAAGCGGGTTCAGGTTCAAGGGAAAACGACACTGCCGTTTAGGTTTAATTGTTTATTTTAATACGCCGGATTCACGCAGCGCGGCACGCACAGTCTCGTGGTAAGCAGCGCCAAGCGGAGCCAACGGCAAACGCATACCGGATTCTATCAAGCCCATTTCGATCATGGCCCATTTGACCGGAACCGGATTGGGCTCGACAAACAGATTGTTATGCAGCGGCAACATCTTGTTATTGAGTTCGATGGCACGGGCGACATTGCCGCTCATGGCCGCGACGCACAGCTCATGCATATCGCGCGGCGCGACGTTGGCAGTGACCGAAATATTGCCTTGGCCGCCGTAGAGCATCAAGGCGATCGCCACAGCATCATCACCCGAATAGACCGCAAACGACTTTGGCGCCAGGCGGATCAGATCGGTGCCACGGGCGATATTGCCGGTCGCATCCTTGACGCCGACAATACCCGGCACTTGCGCCAGACGCAGCACGGTGTCGTTACTCATGTCGGCGACAGTGCGGCCTGGCACGTTATAGAGGATCACTGGCAGATCGACCGATTCAGCGATCTTCTTGAAGTGCAAATACATGCCTTCTTGGGTCGGCCGATTGTAGTAAGGCACCACTTGCAGCGAAGCGTCGGCGCCGACTTTCTTGGCGAACTCGGTCAATTCGATCGCTTCCGAAGTCGAATTTCCGCCGGTACCGGCAATCACAGGAATGCGTTTGGCCGTATGTTCAACCGCGACCTTGATCAGCTCCGAGTGCTCTTCGACCGAAACGGTCGGCGATTCGCCAGTGGTGCCGACGATCACAATGGCGTCGGTGCCTTCGGCGATATGCCAGTCAATCAACTTGCGCAGGCCCGGAAAATCGAGACTGCCATCCGGATGCATCGGCGTGACGATGGCGACTATGCTGCCCTTGATCATGATGTTAGTGCGTAGAAAAGATGCTACGGTGGATAGGAAAAGACCGATTGTAGCGGATCGCCGCAATGATCGGTCAATTTGTTCAAATTTGCTTACATTGCCCCTACATGCCGTAGGTACTGCCTGCCAGCGCACCAACCAACAGGCCGCTGGCAAGGCACGCTAGTAGCCCAGGCCCATGGCTTCGCGGACATCACGCATGGTGTCCTGCGCCAGCTTGCGCGCATGGTCGCAACCGTCGGCGATAATCGCCCGCACCAGCGAAGGATCATCGAGATATTGCTGGGCCCGTTCCAGCATCGGTTGCTGCTCTTTGAGGATGGCATCGATTACTGGCTGCTTGCATTCCAGACAACCAATACCGGCCGAACGGCAGCCCTGCTCAGCCCATTGTCGCGTTGCATCATCGGAATACACCAGATGAAATTGCCAGACCGGACACTTGCCCGGGTCACCAACATCGGTGCGGCGCACGCGTTGCGGATCGGTCGGCATGGTGCGGACCTTCTTTGTCACCGAATCTGCATCCTCACGCAGCGCAATCGCGTTGCCGTAGCTCTTGGACATTTTGGCGCCGTCCAAGCCCGGCAGACGCGAAGCTGAGGTCAACAAGGCTTGCGGCTCGGTCAAGATCAATTTACGACTGCCTTCGAGATAACCGAACAGGCGCTCGCGATCAATCATGGACAGGTTCTGGGCATCATCGAGCATGGCCTTAGCCTGCTCCAGTGCTTCGTCATCGCCCTGCTCTTGAAACTGCGTGCGCAACTCCTGATACAGCTTGGAACGCTTGCTGCCAAGCTTTTTGACGGCATCGCGGGCCTTTTCCTCGAATCCCTTTTCCTTGCCATAAAGATGATTAAAGCGGCGCGAAATCTCGCGCATCATTTCGATATGGGGAATCTGGTCTTCGCCGACCGGCACCTGGCTGGCGCGGTAGATCAGGACATCGGCCGCTTGCAACAAGGGATAACCGAGAAAACCATAGGTTGCCAGATCGCGGTCGGACAGTTTTTCCTGCTGATCCTTGTAGGTCGGTACTCGCTCCAGCCATCCCAGTGGCGTGGCCATCGACAACAACAGATGCAGTTCCGCATGCTCGGGCACGCGCGACTGGATGAACAAGGTGCATTGCGAAGGATCAACGCCGGCGGCGAGCCAGTCGATCACCATTTCCCAGGTGCTGTGCTCGATCACGCTGGGATCGTCGTAATGCGTCGTCAAGGCATGCCAGTCGGCCACAAAGAACAGGCAAGGCAGTTCGGATTGCAGTTTGACCCAGTTCTTCAGGGCACCGTGATAATGGCCCAGATGCAGCGCACCTGTCGGGCGCATACCGGAGACAACGCGGTCGGGATACATGATGTGCTTTAGTTAAAAAATAAGAGTATTGGCGAAGTAATCCATTGCAACAAAGTTGCTGCCAGGTACATGACCGGTGCCATCCACCAGGTATAAATTACCTTGAGCAAGACCAGTGCCATGACAATGAAAAAGCCATAAGGCTCGATCTGTGCAAATTTATACGCATACCGATGCGGCAGTAAACTTGTCAAAATGCGGCCACCGTCCAATGGGGGAATCGGAAACAGATTGAAGGCAAACATGACCAGATTGGTCAGCACGCCAGCTTTGGCCATCAGCATGAAGAATTCTTCTTCAACCTGGCCGATTGCGAGGGCATAAATCACTAGTGTCCAGATCAATGCCATCAAGAAATTGGCAGCAGGCCCGGCTAGCGCCACCCATGCCATGTCGCGTTTGGGCTTGCGCAATTTGCCGAAATCGAGCGGCACCGGCTTGGCATAGCCGAACAGGAAAGCGCCGCTGGTGGCGAAATACAGCAGGATGGGGATTAGGATCGTGCCGAACGGGTCGATATGCTTGAGCGGATTGAGGCTCATGCGCCCCATCGCGTAAGCGGTATTGTCGCCAAAATACTTGGCCGCGTAGGCGTGTGCTGCTTCGTGTAGCGTGATCGCGAAAAGTACCGGGAGCGCATACACAGCGACAGTCTGGATAAGATCATTCATGGGTGCGAATTTTAGCAGAGGGGTAAGGCAAGTGAAGAATCTCCATCCAGGAAATTTGCCAAACAGATAATATCAATGTCAATTTGACAAATAAACGTCGCCGCAGCAGCAACATCCTTGATAGCAACGGCGCTTAGCAATTACAAACCAAACAAGGCGGCGGCGCCACGTCCCTGGCGTACCAGCACCGGCTGGTCGTCGCCGCTCAAATCGATCACAGTGGTCGGCTCCAGGCTGCAGGCACCGCTGTCGATGATCAGCTCAATCTGTTTTTCAAGCCGGTCGCGGATATCATCGGCATTGGTCAGCGCATCGTCCTGATCGGGCAAAATCAAGGTGGTACCGAGCAAGGGTTGCCCTAGTTCAGCCAGCAATGCATGGGCGATCTGATTTTCCGGCACGCGCAGGCCGATGGTCTTGCGTGAAGGATGACTGAGCCGGCGCGGCACTTCCTTGGTGGCTTCCAGAATGAAGGTGTACGGGCCTGGTGTAGCGGCCTTGAGCAAGCGGTATTGCCGATTGTCGACCTTGGCGTACAGTGCAATTTCGCTCAGATCGCGGCACAGCAAGGTCAGATGATGTTTGTCATCGACGCCGCGAATGCGGCGTACGCGTTCCACCGCCTCCTTGTTATCAAGCTGACAAACCAACGCATAGCAGGAATCAGTCGGCAAGGCGACAATGCCGCCACTGAGGATGATTTGCGCGGCTTGCTTGATCAGCCGCAACTGTGGATTGTCGGGATGAATTTGAAAAAACTGGCTCATGCGTTCTTTTTAGTGTCTTGATGAAATAGGCCGTGTTCAGGGCCGAAAAATAGCACAAAAATGCCGCCGACAATGACAAAGCGGCGGTTGCCCGCCGCTTTGTCCCTGCGCTACCGCCTCAGCGCTGACCGCGCAGTGCAGCGATTCGCTGCTCCATCGGCGGATGACTGGAAAACAATGCCATGAAACCGGGCTTGTCATTGATACCCATGGCCGCCATCGATTGCGGCAAGCCGCTAGCATGGATGCCGCCCAGACGCGCCAAGGCATTGATCATCGGTTGCGGATTACCTAACAGGCGCGCAGAACCGGCATCGGCGCGAAATTCGCGATGCCGCGAGAACCAGGCCACAATGATCGAGGCACCAATACCGAAGACGATCTGGCAAACAATCACCGTCACCATGTAACCAATGCCTGGACCGGAACTGTTGTCGTTGCGCCTCAGTGCAGAATCGACAAAGTAGCCGACCACCCGCGAGAGGAACACCACAAACGTATTGAGCACGCCCTGCACCAAGGTCATCGTGACCATGTCGCCATTGGCGATATGCGCCACTTCGTGGCCGAGCACGGCTTCCACTTCTTCCTTGGTCATGCCTTGCAGCAGGCCGGTGGACACGGCCACCAGCGCTGAATCCTTGAACGCGCCGGTAGCGAAGGCATTCGGTTCGCCTTCATAGACCGCCACTTCGGGCATGCCAATGCCAGCGCGTTGCGCCAGTTTGCTCACGGTATTGACCAGCCAGACTTCGGTGGCATTGACGGGTGTGTCGATGACGCGCGCGCCCGTGCTCCATTTGGCCATCGACTTACTCATCAGCAAGGAAATGATCGAGCCAGTGAAACCAACCACCAGCGAAAACACCAGCAGCATCGGCAGATTCAGGCCGGCGCTGGTGAGGAATCGGTCAACGCCGAGCAGCGACAGGATCACGCTCATCACCACCAGCACGGCGATATTGGTCGCGAGGAAGAGGAAGATGCGCTTCATGGAAAATACTCCTATCGTGAAAGTGGCTATTAGATAGGATTGAGCCGAGAAAATTCAAGTCCGCGACAAATAACACGCGCCGCGCCGCCTGGTTCTTAGAAAACCCAGTCGTGCCAGACCGGCGTCAAACCGCTCGGCAGCGGCGGTAAGCGACCAAGGTCAACGCGCGATTCGCCCGGACCATGGAAATCGGAGCCAATCGAGGCCAGAAAACCAAAGCGCTTTGCCACGCGGGCATATTCTTGGTACTGATCGGGCGTGTGGCTGCCAGTTGTTACTTCAATGGCCAGTCCGCCAAGTTGCTTGAATTCATCGAACAAGGCGCCGAATTCAAGCTCGCTGTATTGATAACGGCCTGGGTGCGCAATCACTGCCACCCCACCTGCGCCACGGATCCAGGACACCGCTTCGCTCAGCGTGGCCCACCGATGCGGCACAAAGCCCGGCTTGCCTTCACAGAGGAAATCGCGAAACACTTGCTTGGTATCGACGCAATGCCCGCTTTCGACCAGAAAGCGCGCAAAGTGGGTACGCGACATCAAATCCGGATTGCCGACGTGCTTGAGCGCGCCTTCATAGGCACCGGCGATGCCGATCTTGCCCAGTGCCGCCGCAATATCGCGCGCGCGCCGTTCGCGGCCGTTGCGCGTAGCCGCCAGCCCTTGCACCAGCGCGGCATTGGTTTCATCGATGCGCAAACCGACGATATGCACGGTCTGGTTGGCCCAGGTTACCGAAATTTCCACACCGGCCACATGGCGCATACCGAGCGCCTCGGCCGCTTCACGGGCAGCGGCAACGCCGCTAATTTCATCGTGATCGGTCAAGGCCCAGACGTCGACGCCGTTAGCGTGCGCGCGCGCAGCCACCTGTTCCGGCAGCAGCAAGCCGTCGGAGACGTTGGAATGGCAGTGCATATCGACATTGAGCATGGAAAATTGCGCTTGTTGCAGGTCATTGAGATAGCTTCATTGTACGCCGCATCAATGCGCTGTGCTGCATGGCACCAACGGCAACAAGGTTTATGCCATCAAGAAAGTTTCGATGCTGGCGGCCAGCAATTCTGGCTGATCATGATGCAACATGTGGCCCGCATCAGGGATGACTTGCGTGTGGACATGACGCAAAAATCCGATGCGCCGGTTGATTTCCTCACGTGTCAGGGCATTTTCGCCAAACCAACGCCAGACGTCGGTCTGGGCCGCTTCCACCCACAATACCGGAGCAGTGATCTGGTGCCAGCAAGCGGTCGCTTCATCGACCCGATACAACAAGGGATTGATCCGTTTGTGGGCCGGATCGCCGAGGATTTCCCAACTGCCGTCGTCGCGCTGACCGGCCCAATGCGCAGCCAGAAAGGCGGCACGTTCGTCACTGAGGCGCGGATTGGTTTTTTGCAGACGCGCGGCCACCCCCGCTAGCGAGTCATAGGGACGCAGGTCTGATTTTTCGCGCAATTGATCGAGCCAACTGGCAAAACGTGCCGGCGCCTGTTCCGGCCGTGTGCTGGGCAAGCCGAAGCCTTCCAGATTGATCAGCTTGGCAATTCGCTCCGGGCGCACGCCAGCATAGATGCTGACAATATTGGCACCCATGCTGTGGCCCAGCAGATTGATCGCTTCCTCGGGCGCGAAATGCAGCAACAGCGCATCAAGATCAGCCAGATAGTCGGGATACCAGTAAGTGTCGGCAGGTGAGCGTTGCGTCAGGCCAAAACCGCGCCAGTCGGGCGCGATCACATGCCAATCCTGTTGCAGATTGTCGACCACAAACTGGAATGAAGCCGAGATATCCATCCAGCCATGCAGCATGAACAACTTGGGCGCACCTGGCTCGCCCCAATGCCGGACGTGGTAGCGCAGGCCGCGGATGTCGAGGAATTCGGATCGGGATGGCTTCATGGCAGAATTTCCGGCAAAAACCGCATAGTATAAAGCGCCGGATGGCGTTATTGCAGGTAATGCCCGAGATCAAATGACGACTTCACCCCCAGCGTATAGAAATGCCGCTCCAGCCAGGCTTCAGCAACGGCGCGCCCTTCCTCCTGCATGGCATGAATGAACGAGGTGCTGGTATTGAGCTTGCTGCTCACATCGAGCTGGTTCATCAAGTCAGGAGCTTCCACCATGTGCATATTGAGTCGCTTGAGACGGCGCTCCAGCGTACCGAACGCGAACATGGAACCTTCCGCTTCGCGCTTGGCCAGCGCCAGCCCGCCCAGTTCGGTGAAAAAGGCGGAGCTGAAACTGATTTCGCTCAAACGCTGGCCGATTTCGGTAATCGAGGTTGGCGTTCCCGGCCGACTGCACGGATGCAGCAGCACCACCATCAAGTCACGCGCCGAACACAGGTGCAGTAACGGAAAAATCGGTGGATTAGCAGTCAAGCCGCCATCCCAGTATGCTTCACCATCGATTTCCACCGGCCGATGCATGGAAGGCAGACAGGCCGATGCCAGCAAGGCGTCCAGCGTCAGATCGCGATTACGGAATATCTTCAGCGTGCCACTGCTGACCTTGGTCGCCGCAATAAACAGTTTGATATTGCCCGTGCGGCGCAGGCGCTCGAAATCGATCTGTTCCTGCAAGATATCGCGCAAGGGATTGATGTCGAGCGGATTCAACTGCGTCGGCGAAAAGAAGCGCGTCATCGCCATCAGCGCCTTCATGCCTGCTGGCGCTGGCTGGTTGAGCAGACTGGCACCGCCCGGCAACATTTCGGGAGGAAAAAAACTGAACGGCTCCTTAACCGCGATGCGACCCCAGAACGCGGCCAATGCCTCGCGCGCGCCATCGCGACCGCCGCTGTTATAGCCATGTGCCAACACCGCGGCATTCATGGCGCCGGCACTGGCGCCGCTAATGCCTTCGACGTCAATACGCGCGTCCTCCAGCAAGCGATCCAGCACACCCCAGGTAAATGCGCCGTGCGAGCCGCCGCCTTGCAATGCTAACGTCACGATCTTGTTTTGCATGCTGTTCCTTGCCTTGGTTGAACGGCTTTTTGCACGGCAGTCTAGGTAACTTTGTTGCACCGCGCAGAGCATGTTATAACATGCCAGTGTCAATCAATTTGCAGGAAAGAGGAAACCAGCATGAAATCCATCTGTGTCTATTGCGGCTCATCGGTCGGTGCATCTGAAGTCTATGCCGCAGGCGCCCGCGCGTTGGCGCAACAAATGGTCGAAGACAATATCGCCCTGGTGTATGGCGGCGGCAACGTCGGTTTGATGGGCATTATCGCCAGCGAAGTCATGCGGCTCGGCGGCGAAGCTACCGGCGTGATTCCCAAGGCTTTGCTCGACAAGGAACTGGGCCATCACGGCCTGACCCGCCTGCATATTGTCAAGGACATGCATGAGCGCAAGGCCATGATGGCAGAACTGTCCGATGGTTTCATTGCCATGCCAGGCGGCATGGGCACGCTGGAAGAATTGTTTGAAGTACTGACCTGGGCGCAGCTTGGGTTTCATTACAAGCCGATCGGCCTGCTCAATGTTTCTGGCTTCTACGACAACCTGATTGCCTTCATCGACCACTTGGTGTCGCAGCGTTTTCTGACCGCCGAACAGGCTTTGCTGATGATGCATGAAGCCGATCCGGCCGAGCTGGTGCAACGTTTCAAGACCTTCAAGCCCAGCTATATCAATAAGTGGGCCGATAAAAGCGCACCATCGGCGTTGCGTCCCTAAACAGCGTTCGCAGCGTCAGGCAGTCGACCTGACGCTGCAATCAGCACCTCAGCTATCGAGCGCCTGACGAAAATCTTCGACCAGATCAACGGTGTCTTCCAGGCCGATCGAGACGCGAATCAGCGATTCAGCAATTCCCATGCTGGCGCGGCGCTCGGCACCCATTTCATAGAAAATCGTATGCGCCACCGGAATCACCAGCGTGCGCGTATCGCCGAGGTTGCTGGCGGGTATCGCCAGTTGCATGCGATTGAGGTAATCGAAGCAATCAATGCCATCCTTGAGTTCGAAACTTAGCAAGCTGCCATAAGAACGGAATAATTCCGTCGCCAGCGCGTGCTGCGGATGCGATGGCAAACCTGGATAATGCACTGCTGCTACGCGCGTATCGGCTTCCAGCATCTGCGCCACGGCCAGCGCATTGACACATTCACGATCCAGACGCAATGCCATGGTTTCGGCACCGACGGCAATGTGGTGCGCGGCTTCCGGCCCCAGCGAAGCGCCGAAATCACGCAAGGCCTTGGCGCGAATCTGCGCCATGCCCCATTGCGCTTGCGGGTTCTTCTTGTAATTGTCGGCAATGTGCGGATAACGCGTCCAGTCGTACAGGCCTGTATCAGTCAAGGCACCGCCCAGTGCGATACCGTGGCCACCGATCGATTTGGTCAGCGAATTGACCACCAGCCCGGCATCAACCGCCTTGGGCTGGAACAGATAGGGCGAAGTCATGGTGTTATCGACGATGTACAGAATGCCGCGCGCGCGGCACAGCGCACCGATCTTTTTCAGGTCAGCGATCTGAGTGCGCGGATTGGCAATTGTTTCGACGAACACGACACGCGTTTGCGGCGTCAACGCCTGCTCCACCTGCGCCACGTCGGTGGCATCGACCATGCTCACGCGTGCGCCCTGGGCATTGACTGTATTCCACATGCTATTGGTGTTACCGAACAGGAAGGCCGACGACACCACATGGTCACCTTCGCGCAACAACGCTTGCACCACTGCACCGATGGCCGCCATGCCGGTGGCGAAACAAATGGTCGACAAACCGCCTTCCATCTTGGTGATCTTCTCTTCCAGCGCCGACACAGTCGGATTGCCCTGACGGCCGTAACGATAACCGCCCTGCTTGCCCTGGAATACTTCCGCCAGTTGGCGTGCATCCTTGTAGCCGTAGGCGACCGAGGTGTGAATGGGCTTGTGCAACGAGCCATGTTCAATCGGCTTTTGGCGGTCGCTGTGCAAAATGGTAGTGGTGAAACCGTAGTTCTTTTTATCGTTCATGGTGAGAGGTCGCAATGTGTCGCTGAAAAAACGAGAACAATGATGATAAGCCAGTTCGATAACTGCTGCAGCACAATAAAAAACGCCGGATCCGCTGTAATAGCGTCCGGCGTTTGCTTGCTTATGTGCTTGCTTGCGGCAAGCTTGCTGACTTAATCCACCCGCGCCAGATTCAGATTGAGCTGGGAACGCACCATATCTTCCAGTGCCGGTTTCGGATTCTTGCGGGCAAACTCGATGCGATCGAGATAGTCGCGCGAAATGTCGCCAGTGATGTAATTGCCGTCGAAGCATGATGCTTCGAAGTTCTTCAACAATGGATTGATATCGGAAATCGAGCGATTTAGTGCCTCCACATCCTGATAAACCAGCGCATCGGCGGTGATTTCGCGGCACACTTCTTCGTCGGTACGACCATAGGCGATCAACTCGTCACGGGTCGGCATGTCAATGCCGTACACGTTGGGGAATTTCACCGGTGGCGCAGCGGAGGCGAAAATGACGCGCTTGGCGCCGGCTTCGCGTGCCATTTGCACGATTTCACGGCTGGTGGTACCGCGCACGATCGAGTCGTCCACCAGCAACACGGTCTTGCCCTTGAACTCGGAGCCGATCGCATTGAGCTTCTGGCGTACCGATTTCTTGCGCAGACCCTGACCAGGCATGATGAAGGTCCGGCCAATATAGCGATTCTTGATGAAACCTTCGCGGTAATCGAGGTTCAGCTTGAGCGCCAGCTCCATTGCTGCAGGACGCGATGAATCAGGGATAGGCATGACCACGTCGATCTCGCCGCTGGAGATTTCGCGACGCACTTTTTCTGCCAGGTATTCACCCATCTTCAGGCGGGTCGCATACACCGACGCGCCGTCCATGACCGAGTCAGGACGGGCCAGGTAGACGAACTCAAATGCGCAAGGGTTCAGCGACGGATTGTCGGCACATTGCTGGTTGTAGAGCTTGCCATCGTTGTCGATGAAAATCGCTTCGCCCGGCATGACATCGCGTAGGAAACGGAAACCGAGGCCTTCCAGCGCCACCGACTCACTGGCCAGCATGTATTCGGACCCCTTGTCGGTTTCATTGAAACCGAGGCACATCGGACGAATACCGTAAGGATCGCGAAAACCCAGCAAACCGTAACCGGCGATCTGCGCCACCACGGCATAGGAACCACGCACGCGCTTGTGCACCATGGCCACGGCCTTGAACACAGCGGCCGGGTCGAGCGAATAACCGGTCGTTGCCTGCTGCAGTTCATGCGCAAACACATTGACCAGCACTTCGGTATCGGAATCGGTATTGAGATGGCGGCGATCGTTCTTGAACATCTCGATCTTGAGCTGTTCGGTATTAGTCAGGTTGCCGTTATGCACCAGAATGATGCCGAACGGCGCATTGACGTAGAACGGCTGCGCTTCTTCCTCGCTCGATGAACCGGCGGTAGGATAGCGCACCTGGCCCAGACCGGTATTGCCCGGCAACGAACGCATGTTGCGCGTGCGGAACACATCGCGCACCAGACCATTGGCCTTGTGCATCGAGAAGCCGTTGGCATGATTGGTTGCAATACCGGCCGCATCTTGCCCGCGATGCTGCAACAGCAGCAGCGCATCGTAGAGCAACTGATTGACTGGACTATGAGAGACGACGCCGACAATGCCACACATGGTGGACTCCTAAACAAGAACGAAATTAAAAATGGACGTGCTGCGCGAACTGATCTGGCAAATAGGGTTTCACAGTCTCCGCGGCGCGTACTGCCTGCGGACTCAACAGGGCTTCCTGCCAGAATGGCTGTTGCGGAATCGACGTCGTTCCGCACAACAACACCACCACAAGCACGATCACGATACCGCGCACCAGCCCAAAAACAGCACCCAGGCTGCGATTGACCAGCGTCAGGCCAGAGGCCTTGACCAGCTCTTGCACTGCCCGGCTCAGCAGCGCCATCAACAGGCGCGTGCCAATGAACAGGGCAAAATAAGCCACAATCAATTTTGTCGACGCGCCCGGAATGGCATCGGGCAACATCGTCGCCAATGCTTCACCATAGGCGTTGGCAACCACGAATGCAATTATCCAGCTCGCTAGCGACAACACTTCCTTGACCAAACCGCGCAACATGCTGATGAGCACAGAACAAACCAGCACAAACAACACCAGATAATCGAATATCGTCACAATATACTATCTGCTATAGGTCCCATATGCGACCCCGAACACTTAAATTCAAGCGGGTACGATGGTGGCATTGAGACCCAGCTTGTTGATTTTGACACGCATCTTGTCCGCTTCATCACGATTGGCGAAGGGCCCAACCCGGATCCGCGTGCGTTCCCCCGCCTGCGTTGCCACTTTTTGCGTAAATGATTTGATGCCGGCGCTGCTCAGTTTGCTACGCAATTCGTCAATCTTATCCTGGGTTGCCAAGGCCGCTACCTGAATGACGAACTTGCCGCCTGCAGCGGTAGCTTTTTTGTCAGCACTAGCCGACTTGCCTTCCAGAATCGCCAGCGCGCGCGCATTGTCGCCGCTCTTGTCTGCCTTGTCGCTTTTTTCTGCGGTCTTAGGCTTGGCGACTTCCTTGCTGACTTCTTTCTTGTGCTCGTCCTTGTGTTCGCTGGTCTTGGCAGCTGGTTTCGGCTCTGGCTTAGACTCTTTCACCTCCGGCTTCGGCGCGTCACTCTTGTCAACCTGTGCCGGCGCAGATGGCGCGACATTGGAAGGGCCCGACGGCATCGCAGTCATGCCCGGTGCAATCGCAGGTTTATCATTGCTTGGCGCCAGCGTAGCCGGATCGACGAACTCTTCCTTGGCGGCGGCGGCCAGCTTGTCATCCTTGGTGGCAGCAACAGGCGCTGCCGTTGCAGCACTTGGTGCGCTGTCCTTGCCATCCTTGGATGGAATTTGAATAGCAATGTCGTCAACCAGTGGACGTGGCTCGGAATCCAGAATCATCGGCAGTACGATCACCACCGCCAGCACCAGCGCTATTGCGCCGATCAAACGCCGGCGCGCACGCTTCTTTTCTGGCAATACCGGATCGACGCCATCGTCCTTGCCTGCTCTGGACGACTTGCGGGCATTGTCACTGCGACTATTGCGGCTGCGCGTGGTCGCCGATTCACCGGCGGAACGAGAAAGGAATTCGCCCTGACCGGAAGCAGATTCCTGCTTGTTTTTACGAAACAACGAGAACAAGCCCATGCTGATTTAAGTTAGGTAGTCTGAAAAAACGGCGAAACAGTCACTGCAACATCACGGTGCATCGACCAAGAGATAAGACAGCGATGACTCAATGCAACTCTGGCTTGCGGGCTTCAATAACACCGCCGACGGTAAGGAAGGAACCGAAAACCACAATTCTATCATTCTCGCCAGCACGGCTCTGCGCATTTGCATAGGCCGCCGCAGGAGATTCAAAGGTTTCAATGGTACAAGCCGCATCCGGCTTGAATTCCGGCTCGACGCCCGCTTCCAACAATTTATCTTTCAGTTGTTGCGCGCTGGCCGCGCGCGGCAGTGGCAAATCGGTCACACACCAATGATCAATCTTGCCCTTGAGTTGCGAAATCACACCCTCAATATCTTTGTCAAGCATGGAACCAAACACAGCATAGGTATAGGGATGAAACCCCATGTTGTCGAGATTTTGTGCCAGCGTGGCAGCCGCATGCGGGTTGTGCGCCACATCCAGGATCACCAACGGCTGTCCCGGCATGACCTGAAAACGTCCCGGCAACTCGACCGTAGCCAGGCCGGTGCGCACTTCCTGGGCACCGACCGGCAAGCGGTTACGCAAAGCTTCCAGCGCAGCCAGTGCAGCCGAGGCATTGAGCAATTGATTGGCGCCACGCAGGCTAGGATAGGCCAGCGAATTGCGCCGCTGGCCGCGGCCGCCGTAGGCCCATTGCTGCTTGTCGCCGGTGTAATTGAAATCGCGTCCCATCAGCCACAGGTCGGCGCCGATCGCTTCGGCATGTGCAATCAAGGACTTGGGCGGCAGCGGGTCGCCACAGATGGCAGTTTTGCCGGCGCGAAAAATACCGGCTTTTTCAAAACCGATCGCTTCGCGCGTGTTCCCCAGGTATTCGGTGTGATCAATGTCGATGCTGGTGACGATGGCGACATCGGCATCGATCACATTGACCGCATCGAGACGGCCACCGAGACCGACTTCGAGGATCACCACATCGAGCTTGGCATCGGCCAGCAACTTCATAATGGCCAGCGTGGTGAATTCAAAATAGCTTAGCGAAATCTCGCCGCGCTGCGCTTCCACTGCGGCAAAGGCGGCCAGCAGCGCGGCATCGGAAGCAGGCGTGCCTTCCAACCGGGCGCGTTCGTTGAAATGCAGGAAATGCGGTTTGATGTAAAGACCGACGCGATAACCGGCGCGCATCAGTATCGATTCCAGCATTGAGCAGGTCGAGCCTTTGCCATTGGTACCGGCCACGGTGATGACCGGGCAGTCAAAACGGATATCGAGCTTTTGCTGAACTTGAGTGACCCGTTCCAGCCCCATGTCGATGGTTTTGCTATGACGGTTTTCCAGAACGGCCAGCCATTCGGCCAGGGTGGTCGGGGTGTTTGCTTGCGCTTGCATGAGGTGAACCCGGATCGGCCGCAACACCGGCCTGAAAGTAAAGCGACCCATTGACGATGAGTCCCGTCAATGCATCAAAAACGACTTAAAAGCAAAAACCCGAACTTGCGATGCTCCTCAAGTTCGGGTCAGCCTGCTGTCATGGCAACAACATGCCGGCAAAATCAGGAAACGGTTTCAGCCGGCTGATTTTGCAGCAACGCCAGCAAACGGGCGATTTCTTCGCGCATCTTGCGACGATCAACGATCATGTCAATCGCGCCCTTGGTGACCAGGAATTCCGAACGTTGGAAGCCTTCCGGCAGTTTTTCGCGTACGGTGTTTTCGATCACGCGCGGACCGGCAAAGCCGATCAGTGCTTTTGGCTCGGCCATGACAACGTCGCCCATGAAGGCAAACGAAGCCGACACGCCACCCATGGTGGGATCGGTCAGCACGCTGATGAAGGGCAGTTTCTTTTCAGCCAGTTTGGTCAGCATGGAAGTAGTCTTGGCCATTTGCATCAATGACAACAAGCCTTCTTGCATACGTGCACCGCCAGTGGCAGTGATGCAGATGAATGGAACCTTTTGCTCCAGCGCCATTTGCGCTCCCCGGGCAAAACGCTCGCCGACCACCGACCCCATGGAACCGCCCATGAATTCGAATTCGAAGCAGGCAACCACGACCGGCAAAGTCATGATGGCGCCGCCCAGGACCACCATGGCATCGGTTTCACCGGTGGCTTCCATGGCGTCTTTCAGACGATCAGGGTACTTCTTGCTGTCCTTGAATTTGAGCGTATCCACCGGCAATGCTTCCTGGCCGATTTCATAACGACCACCTTCGTCCAGCAAGGCATCCAGACGCGCACGCGCACGGATACGCATGTGATGGCTGCACTTCGGGCAAACATGGAGATTGGATTCAAGATCGGTGCGATACAGCACTGCTTCGCACGACGGGCACTTGACCCACAGACCTTCTGGTACCGACTTCCGGCTTGCGGAATCGCTACGTTGAATTTGAGGCGGGAGTAATTTCTCTAGCCAGCTCATAGAAACCTCTTTCTAATTTCCGGTGGCGCATTGTACCAGAGCCGAACGCTTGCACGCGCTTATGACAGTTTGATTACCTATCGACAATTTCCTGGCGGAAAATTTCATCGCCAGCGGCACAGAATGACTCAGCTATCGAGTGCCTGGCGAATACCGCTGACAAACGCCTGCACCGCTTCCACGGCGCGTTCCTGCGGTGTATTTTCCAGTTCCTGGATGATGCGACTGCCGATCACCACGGCGTCGGCAACCTGGCTGACAGCCTTGGCTGTAGCACCGTCACGGATGCCAAAACCGACGCCAATTGGTAATTTGACATGTTTGCGGATTGCAGCGATACGTGCCGCCACTTCTTCGATGTCGATATTGCCGGCACCAGTGACGCCCTTGAGCGAAACATAATAGCTGAAGCCGCTGCTGACCTTGGCCACCTGCTCAATGCGTTCTTCGGTCGATGTCGGCGCCAGCAGGAAGATCGGGTCCAGTCCTTGGGCTTGCATCTTTTGCGCAAATTCTTCGCATTCTTCCGGCGGATAATCAACCACGATGGTGCCATCAACACCGGCTTCCTTGGCGGCGGCAATGAACGCGTCGACGCCGAAACGCTCGATCGGATTGGCATAACCCATCAATACCACTGGCGTGCTGGTGTTGGTCTTGCGAAATTCATGCACGTACGCGAGCACATCGCGCGTGCTGATACCAAACTTGAGCGCCCGTTCACAAGCGCGCTGAATCACCGGACCCTCGGCCATCGGATCGGAAAACGGCACGCCCAGCTCAAGAATGTCGACACCGCCGGCCACCAGTGCATGCAGCAAGGGCACGGTCAATTCGGGTGCTGGGTCGCCGGCCGTGATGAAAGTGATCAGCGCGGTTTTTTTAGTCGCCGCCAGTGCGGCAAAAGTAGATTGGATACGAGACATGATGGTCAATTGTAATATTCGTCGATGCGGCCATCCGGCGCGGCCGGATGGTTCCCCTGCATGCTGGCCTGGCCTATTCAGCCTTGGCGCTGTTGCACCGTATGCATATCTTTGTCGCCACGACCGGACAGGTTGGCCAGGATGATTTGATCCTTGGGTAAAGTGGCGGCCAGCTTGGCAGCATAGGCCAGTGCATGGCTCGACTCCAGCGCCGGGATGATGCCTTCGATGCGGCAGCAGGTATTGAATGCGGCCAATGCTTCGTCATCGGTGATGCAAGCGTAGGTAGCCCGACCACTGTCTTTCAACCATGCATGTTCGGGACCAACGCCGGGATAATCAAGACCGGCCGAGACGGAGTGGGTTTCGATAATCTGACCGTTTTCATCCTGCAACAGATAGGTGCGATTGCCATGCAACACACCTGGCGAACCCAGCGTCAGCGAAGCCGAATGACGACCACTGTCAAGCCCGTCGCCAGCGGCTTCGACACCGACCAGCTTGACCTCGTGATGATCGATATAAGGATAAAAAATCCCCATGGCATTGGAGCCACCACCGACGGCAGCCACCACATAGTCCGGCTGACGGCTGGCAATCTCTGGCATCTGCACCAGGCATTCATTGCCGATCACTGACTGAAAGTCGCGCACCATCATCGGATAAGGATGCGGACCGGCGACCGTACCGATGATGTAGAACGTACTTTCGACATTGGTGACCCAGTCACGCATGGCTTCGTTCAAGGCATCCTTGAGCGTCTTCGAGCCCGATTCCACAGGCACCACTTTGGCGCCCAGCAAATTCATGCGATACACGTTCTGCAATTGCCGTTTGACGTCTTCACTGCCCATGTAGACGATGCACTCCATGCCGAAGCGCGCACAGATCGTCGCCGTAGCCACGCCATGCTGACCCGCACCGGTTTCGGCGATGATGCGTTTCTTGCCCATGCGCTTGGCCAGCAAGGCCTGACCAATGACATTGTTGATCTTGTGCGCACCGGTGTGGTTGAGGTCTTCGCGCTTGAAATAGATTTGCGCGCCACCAGCTAGCTCTGACCAGCGCTTGGCGTGATACACCGGGCTCGGGCGACCGACAAAATGTTTCAGTTCGCTATGAAATTCAGCCAGAAACTGTTCATCATGCTGATAGTGTGCATAGGCGTTGCGCAACTCGGTCAACGCATGGGTCAAGGTTTCTGACACAAAACTGCCACCATACTGGCCAAAATGGCCGCGTGCATCCGGCAGGTTGTAATGGGCTGCTTGCTGCAAGACAGCGGCGGCAACGGGCTGGCGTTCCGCGAAATTGCCGAGCGGGTTCAATTCTTTCATTGGAATTCCTCTGCTGATACTGATGATCGGGTGTAACGACTATCTGGCCAATCTGCCTAGACGTCGTCCGCCTGGCGAACCGCGCTGATGAAAGCGCTGATCTTGGCGGCATCCTTGATGCCCTTGGCGGCTTCGACACCACTGCTGATGTCGACCGCGTACGGGCGCACGCGCTGCACCGCGTCAGTCGCGTTGTGTACGCTCAAGCCACCACTTAAAACGACCCGAGGCGCGAGTTCTTCTGGAATGAGAGACCAATCGAAAACCTTTCCACTGCCGCCATATTGCTCCACCAGGGTGTCGAGCAACAGTCCCGTGAACCAGGGACTGGCAGAACGATAATCCGATTCGTATTTTAACAAATCTGCTGCCGTCGTAGCACTGCCAATACGTGCCGCCCGCAAGAAAGGCCGCTTGACCGCCGCGGCGATGGCAGCGCATTGTTCGGGCGTTTCATCGCCATGAAATTGCAACAACGACAACGGCACCTGATCCAGCACCGCTGCCACCTCTTGCACACTGGCATTGACGAACAAACCCACGGTGGTGGTGAACGGCGGCACTGTCGCGACCAGGCTGGCAGCCTGGCTGGCCGTGACATAACGGGGACTTTGCGGATAAAGTACAAAGCCGATCGCATCGGCGCCGGCGGCCACGACGGCAGCGACATCTTCGGCACGGGTCAAGCCGCAAATTTTGATTCTGGTCCTGGACATGATGAGGCAAACATGGAAGTGCAAATAAGACGCCTAGTCTAACCGATGCACGCCATCAAACCAGCCGCGCAATATCAAAACCAGGGCGGCATGGCGTTTTCCTGTGGCAGCGCCCAATGCGCCGGATAATCGACCTTGGCCAGATACAAGCCATCCGGCATGAAGGTCGGTGCCGCTTGGCTGCGATCCTGTTGCGCTAACAACTGGCCGATCCAGGCTGGCGGCTGCCTGCCGTTGCCAACAAAAATCAGAGAACCAACGATATTGCGCACCATGTGATGCAAAAAGGCATTGGCCTTGAGGGTAAACACGATCATGTCGCCATGGCGCTGCACTTGCAGCGTTTCCATCACCCGTACCGGCGATTTGGCCTGGCATTCGACTGCCCGGAATGCAGAAAAATCATGTTCACCAAGCAGATAATCGGCGCCCTGCTGCATCAATACCGCATCTAGCGGGCGAAACGTCCAGCCGACCTTGCCCGTCAACAGGGGTGAACGCACTGCGTGGTTATAAAGCAAATAATGATAAGTGCGCGCAGTGGCGCTGAAGCGCGCATGGAAACCACCTTCGCGTTGCGGCACCACATCTGCCCCGGCAAGATCGCCAACATCGAGTTCGCAAGCCCAGCGCACCGCAATCGATGCCGGCAAAAAGGCATTGACGCCACGCACCCAGGAAAATTTATCGCGCTCGATCTCGGTATCGAAATGCACCACCTGTTCCAGCGCATGCACGCCGGAATCGGTACGACCAGCACAAGTCGTGCCGATGTCAAGCCGCGTGAACTGGCGCAGTGCGGCTTCCAGTCTATCTTGCACCGTCAGGCCATGGCGCTGAGTCTGCCAGCCTTGCCAGGAAGCGCCGTCGTACTGTATGCCCAGCACAATGCGGCGCAGCCGCCGCACTACCGTAGCGTCGGAAGAAAGGGAAACAATTGAAGACGATGGTTGAGTCACTGCCATGGCACCGAATAAAGAAGCAGATTAAAAAAGTGGTTAAAAAATACCACCCGCAATTGCAGACCAAAAAGCAAACGGGCGCCAGCTGTGGCGCCCGAAGGGAGTGGGTGGCTGGCGCGGTGCCAGCCGGACTCAGGATAATTTAGACAACATATCCTTGGCCCGCTCGATCTGACTATCACTGCCGCCACGAATGACTTCGTCGAGCAATTCGCGCGCGCCTTCGCGGTCACCAATTTCTTGATAGGCGGCGGCCAGATCCAGCTTGGTCGACATCTCCGCGGCGAATGCCGATTCTTCATCTTCCAGCACGTCCGGCACAGGTGGCGCAACCGGCTCAGGCAAATCAAGCTCAATCGGCGCCGCTGCCGGGGCTGCTGATGTCACCGCTGGCAAATTCTCGCGCGGATCAGCTGCAGCTTCCTTGGCATCACCATCAAGTTCGAGGTCGAAATCGATCTTACTGCCAATATCGGCCGCTGGCGTGCTGCTCGGTTGAACTTCTGCCCCCTTGAAATCGCTCAGATCGAATTCCAGGCCAGCCGGTTCTTCAAGCACAGGTTCCGCGACGACTGGCGGCTCTTCCAGCGTTGGCTCGAGGTCTTGCCTGAGGTCTTCTTCCTCCTCAGGCGTACCGCCATACAAAGGATTGGTCGGATCAAGCGCCAGCCCCATGGTGCTGGCTTTCTCCCAATCGGCACCGATACCACCGGTGGCGCCGTGCAATTCGCGCGCGACTTCGTTGAAACCAAGCACATCCCGGCGTGTGGAATAGATTTCCAGTAATTTGAGACGAATTGCCTGGCGATTTGGCTCGGTCTTCAAGGCCAGGCGCAGGATATCTTCGGCTTGCTCGTCACGGCCGTAAGAAATGTACATATCGGCTTCGGCAATCGGGTCGACCGGTTCCGGTTCATGCAACACCTCTGGTGCTGGCTCAGGCACGGCAGCAGGCACTGCCACTAACGGCTCTGGCTCAGCCACGGGAGCCGGCACCGGCGACGGCTCTACCGGTTTTCCCTTAGCCGCAGGTGCCGCCGGGCGATTGTTGCGCATACGCACGAAGCCCCATGATGCCAGTAAGGCTAACAGCAGCCCACCAGCAGGAATGGCGAAGGGATTGTCCTGGATGTGATCAAAGAAGTTGGCTTTGGCAACTGGCTTCGGTGCCGGCAACATTGCCGCCTTCGGTGCCGCTGCTGCGGCCATCGCAGGCGCAGCAGTTGGTTCGCTCTTGGGAGCTTCAGCCACGACTGGTGCTTCGGCTGGTTTGACTTCGGCTGCGGCCGGCGCAGGGGTCGGCGCTGGCGCTGGTGTTTCGGGTTGGGCGGCGCGCTTTTGCTGCTCGCTCATTTCTGCCAGTGTCTTGTTCTTGATCTCCAACAGCTTTTGCAGGTCACTGACGTTCTTTTCCAGCTCCTTGACGCGTTCGTTGGCTTCCGCAATCGCCTTGTCGGCGGCGATCTTGTCTTCCGCTGCCGCTTTTTCTGCCGCCGCCCGGTCGGCACCGCCAGCACCGGCCTTGGACAATTGCAGCTTGTCCTTGGCGTCGCCGCTGGACGATTTTTCCTCGACGCGTGCGGTCACCTTGCCACTGCCACTCTGCTTGGATTCACTCGCCTGACGGGCGGCACCGCTGGCGACCTGGCCAGCCAGCTTGTTGCGATAAGCGTTGAAATCCTGCGCCTGGGCTACAACCGTCGTGCGCGCTTCACCCTTGTCGACGGCCGCCGCCGCCTCTGCATCTGGAACCGACAACACACGACCGGAACGCAGGCGATTGATATTCTTGCCGATGAAAGCATCCGGGTTGGCGCGATACAGCGCCACCAGCATTTGATCAAGCGAGACTGTGTTGTCCTTGGTGTGGGCAGCGATGGCTGCCAGCGTATCGCCATCCTTGACGCGATAGGTTTCGCCATCGGCCTTAGCCGCATCCGCCTTGCCGCGCCTGCCGCTAGTTCTGCTCGCTGGTGCTACGGCTGATTTGCCAGCAGCCGGCGCATCTGTGGTCTTTTCTGCCACCGCGCTTGGCACCGGGGCGTTAGTGGCGTCGCTTTGCTCACTGCGACCATCGCGAATCAATTGTTCCGCCAATTTGGATGGTGCGTCCTTGGTCTCGATGGTCGTGACCGGCTCTTCGTCAGCCACTGGTGCCATGGCCGGTGCTGCTGGCGTTGGCAATTCTTCTGGTGTCGCTGCCGCAACAGGTAGTGTTGGCGCGGCGACTGGAGCAGGCTTTGACACTGCTACTACCGGCTTGGCTTCCATTGCAGGCGCTGTCGGCGTGGTACGAGCAGCAGTCGCAGGTGTCGACACCATCGGCGCTACTATCGCAGGTGCTGCTGGCGCTGCTTGCGCGGTTTGCGGCTTGCGCATTTCCGGTGGGTCGAGCAGGAAGGTAAATTCGCGGACCTGACGAGACGCCGGACTCATCAGTTCCAGCAATAAATCGACAAACGGTTCATTGATTGGGTCGCCCGAGACAATACGAATGAAGTGCTTGCCCTGGCGTTGCTCTACATAAAATCGCAGTGAAGACAGGATAGGATTGACATCGATATTGGCCTTGCGAAACGCATCGCCCTTGGCCAGCCGCGCCACTAGTTTGCCCTCTTCATCCTTGGACACTGAGGTCAGCTCGATTTCCGCCCGCAATGGCTGCCCCAACGATGACAACACGGTCAACTTGCCAAAATTGGCAGCCTGCGCCCCGATCGGCAAAGCCAAGGCCAGGCTCACTGCAATACTCAGTCGTTTCAGGCGGGACAGCGGCAACTTGGAATCAGTATATAGAGGCATGTTTGTATGGTTAGATAGACGTTCCGGCGAAGAAAGCCTGGGACCAAAAGTTATTTCATCAATGACATACAGGCTATGCCAGCGGCGTCCAGACTGCCGCGGCGCAATAAACAACGATTGTCATTATGCTATGCATTCGGACGCGATTCCATTGACAAGCGTCCAGCTACTGATATTGATGAAATAAATTCTGACTTTTCAACATATCATCAAGAACTTAGGCCTGCAAGTGTAACCAAGTTCTCAAGATAGACAAAACCCGCCACCATTCTGACAAAAGAATGTTTGGCGGGTTAATGTTGCAAATTGACAACAATGCAACTTGAAAAACAAGCAAGTCTGACCGCCAAAATGCGCGGCCATCAGACCACTTATTTGTCCAGAATAATGCGCAACATACGGCGCAACGGTTCCGCAGCGCCCCACAGCAACTGATCACCAATCACAAAGGCCGAAATATACTCTGGCCCCTGATTGAGTTTGCGCACGCGGCCGACACCAATTTCCAGACTGCCGGTGATCGATGCCGGGGTCAATTCCTTGACCGTGATCGCGCGATCATTCGGCACCCATTTGACCCATTGATTGCCCGACTTGATGATCGCCTCGATCTCGGCCAATGGCAGGTCACGTTTGAGCTTGATGGTCAGCGCCAGGCTGTGGCACCGCATCGCACCGATACGCACGCACAGGCCGTCGACCGGGATGATGCTTTCATTGCCGAGGATCTTGTTGACTTCGGCCTGGCCCTTCCACTCTTCCTTGGACTGACCATTTTCCAGCTGCGCATCGATCCATGGGATCAGACCACCAGCCAAGGGCGCGCCGAAGTATTCGGTCGGCACTTCTTCGCGGATGGTCTTGGCAACCTTGCGGTCGATGTCCAGAATCGCTGACGACGGTGTCGCCAACTCTTCTGCCACGGCAGCATTGATCACGCCCATGCCCTTGAGCAGTTCGCGCATATGATTGGCGCCGCCGCCGGAAGCTGCCTGGTAAGTCATCGAACTGACCCACTCCACCAGACCTTGCTTGAACAGACCACCGACGCCCATGAGCAGAATCGAGTTGGTGCAATTGCCACCGATGTAATTCTTGACACCCTTGCTCAGCGCATCGCGAATCACATTGTCGTTGACCGGATCAAGCACGATCACGGCATCATCCTTCATGCGCAAAGTCGAGGCGGCATCAATCCAGTAGCCGTCCCAGCCCGCAGCACGCAATTTGGGGAAGACGTCGGTGGTGTAGTCGCCGCCTTGTGCGGTAATAATGATGTCGCATTTTTTCAACTCGGCAATATCATTGGCGTCTTTCAGCGTCGTTGCCGTTTTGGCGAACGACGGTGCTTTACCGCCAGCATTCGAGGTCGAAAAAAATACCGGTTCGATGTGATCGAAATCACTTTCATCCTGCATGCGTTGCATCAGGACCGAACCCACCATTCCACGCCAGCCAACTAAACCAACCAGTTTCATCATCTTTCCCTAAGAAGTCTCATGATTATAAAAACAACGTTTAACAACACCAACAATTACCCCAAGGCCTTGACGACAGCGTCGCCCATTTCCTTGGTACTGACCTTGGTCGTACCAGTTTCGTAAATATCGCTGGTGCGCAGGCCTTGTGCAAGCACTTTCTTGACCGCGTTTTCGATACGGTCGGCCTGCTCCGCCTTGTTCAGCGAGAAACGCAACATCATTGCAGCCGAGAGGATAGTCGCCAACGGATTGGCAATGCCCTTGCCGGCGATATCCGGTGCCGAACCATGCGATGGCTCATACAAGCCCTTGTTGTTGGCGTCCAGCGATGCCGATGGCAACATGCCGATCGAACCGGTCAGCATGGCAGCAGCATCCGAAAGGATGTCACCGAACATGTTGCCGGTAACGATGACGTCGAAGTTCTTCGGCGCCTTGACCAGTTGCATGGCGGCATTGTCGACGTACATGTGGGTCAGTTCGACATCGGCATATTCTTTGTGGACGTCGGTGACGATGTCTTTCCAAAACTGGAAGGTTTCCAGCACATTGGCTTTATCCACGCTGCACAGACGTCTGCCGCGCTTGGCTGCAGCCTGGAAGGCGACGTGCGCAATGCGACGGATTTCAGGTTCGCTATAGCGCATGGTGTCGAAACCTTCACGCGCGCCCTTGAACGGACCGTCGGGCGCTTCGCGCATGCCGCGCGGCTGGCCGAAATAGATGTCGCCATTCAATTCGCGCACGATCAGAATGTCCAGACCAGCCACCAGTTCCGGCTTGAGCGAGGATGCACCGGTCAATTCCGGATAGCAGATCGCAGGACGGAAATTGGCGAACAATTGTAAATGCTTGCGCAGACCCAGAATCGCTTGCTCGGGACGCAGCGGGCGATCGAGCGTATCGTACTTCCAGTCGCCGACCGCACCAAACAGGATGGCATCGGCATCCTTGGCCAGTTGCAGCGTACCGTCCGGCAACGGATGGCCATGCGCTTCGTAACCAGCGCCACCGACTGGTGCGGTTTCCATTTCAAATTTTTCGTCGATGCTGTTCAATACGCGTACAGCTTGGTCGATGATCTCGGGACCGATGCCGTCGCCGGGCAAAATGGCAATCTTCATGTCGTTCGTCTTTTCAATCTGGAAAATGAGGGTGCCGGCGCCGACACCAACACAAGTTGACATCCGCCGGCCTACCGGGACCTGCGCGCTGGCTTAGATGGTGTTGGCCAACCAGGGCTGCTCGTACAGGTGACGCTCTTCAAATGCGCGGATTTTGTCCGCTTGGCGCAGTGTCAGACCGATGTCGTCCAGGCCATTGATCAAGCAATATTTGCGGAATTCGCCGATCTCAAACGGGTAAGTCTGACTACCACTGGCGGTAGTGATGATCTGTTTATCCAGATCAATGATCAGCCGAAAACCAGGAAATGCCTTCACTTCATTGAACAGATGGTCGATCTGCAGTTCCGACAGCGTGATCGGCAACAAGCCATTCTTGAAGCAGTTATTAAAGAAGATATCGGCGAAGCTCGGTGCAATCACCGCGCGGAAACCATATTGGTCGAGCGCCCACGGCGCATGTTCACGCGAGGAGCCGCAGCCGAAGTTCTTGCGCGCCAGCAGAATCGACGCGCCTTGATAGCGCGGCTGATTGAGCACGAAATCAGGGTTCAGCGGGCGCCGGGAATTATCCATGCCTGGCTCGCCATGGTCCAGATAACGCCATTCATCGAACAGGTTGGGGCCGAAGCCGCTGCGCTGGATCGACTTCAGGAATTGCTTGGGAATGATGGCATCGGTATCGACGTTGGCACGATCGAGCGGAGCAACCAGACCATCATGGACAATAAATTTATTCATGGTACTTGTGTGGTAATGGATCGCGGCACAATGCAGACAATCCCATAATGTTTGTCGGGTCAGCCCTTAACGGCACCGATCCCCAAGCGACTGACTGCTTATTTCTTGGTGCCGGCATCCTGCATTTTTTCGCCGACGGTCTGGACGTCCTTGCCGAAACCCTGAACCGTATTACAGGCAGTCAATGCCAACATCGAGGTCGCCAACAAGATCAGTGCGATTGCTTTTTTCATAGATTTCACCTGGAATGTTTATAAAGAACGAATATCGACAAAATGACCGGCAATACCCGCTGCCGCTGCCATTGCAGGACTGACCAGATGGGTGCGACCACCGGCGCCCTGACGCCCTTCAAAGTTGCGGTTCGAGGTCGAAGCGCAACGCTCGCCCGGCTCCAGGCGGTCGGCATTCATCGCCAGACACATCGAGCAGCCAGGATCGCGCCATTCAAAGCCGGCATCACGGAAAATCTTGTCCAGACCTTCGCGTTCGGCCTGTTCCTTGACCAGACCGGAACCTGCCACCACCATCGCCAGCTTGACATTGGAAGCACGGAATTTACCGCGCACCACGGCGGCTGCCTCGCGCAAATCTTCGATGCGCGAATTGGTACAGGAACCGATGAATACCTTGTCGATGCGGATATCTTCGATCGGCGTGTTGGGCTTGAGCGCCATGTACGCCAGCGCCTTTTCCATACCATCACGCTTGGTTGGATCTTTTTCTTTGTCAGGATCAGGCACACGGCTATCGATCGAGACCACCATTTCAGGCGAGGTACCCCAGGTCACTTGCGGCTTGATTTCGGTGGCATTGAGCGTCACTACCATATCGAACTTGGCGCCGGGATCGGAATGCAATGTGCGCCAATAACTGACAGCGCGGTCCCAGTGCGGGCCCGACGGCGCCAATGGGCGACCTTTCAGATAATTGATCGTAGTGTCGTCGACTGCCACCATGCCAGCGCGTGCGCCGGCTTCAATGGCCATGTTGCAGACCGTCATACGGCCTTCCATGGTCAGCAAGCGCATGGTCGAACCGGCAAATTCAATCGCATAACCGGTGCCACCTGCGGTGCCGATCTTGCCGATCACGGCCAGCACGATATCCTTGGCAGTCACGCCGAAAGGCATCGCGCCATCGATCTGGACTAGCATGGATTTGGATTTCTTGGCCAACAGCGTTTGCGTAGCCAGCACGTGCTCCACTTCGGAAGTGCCGATACCATGCGCCAGGCAGGCAAATGCGCCGTGCGTGGAGGTGTGCGAATCGCCGCAGACCACGGTCATACCGGGCAAAGTCGCACCCTGCTCAGGGCCGATCACGTGGACGATGCCTTGGCGCTTGTCGTTCATGCCAAAATAGGTCAGACCAAATTCCTTGGCGTTGGCATCCAATGTTTCGACCTGCAAGCGCGAAATCGGATCGGCAATGCCATCAGCGCGATTGGTGGTCGGCACATTGTGGTCAGCCACCACCAGATTGGCGGCATTGCGCCATGGCTGACGATGCGCCAGCTTGAGTCCCTCGAACGCCTGCGGACTGGTTACCTCATGCAATAGGTGCCGATCGATATACAGGATAGCCGTGCCATCTTGTTCTGTATGGACGACGTGAGATTCCCAAAGTTTGTCATAAAGCGTTTTAAGCATGATGCTGGCGTGTCAAAGCTACGCAGGTCGTTGAAATGACCTTTGATTATGCCATAAACATGCCTTTCCCGAGCCGCTAATGTGGTTTTCGCCACAGTGCACTCAAGCAATTGCAATGCTAGTCAGATTTGCTCCGCTGCGGGCCCGCAGCTGGCATGAAATGGAAGTATTTCCACAAAGAAACAAACGCTTGCAACGATACCGTACAAGCGTTTGTTGTACCAGCCCATCAACGGTGCACGGCAATCTGTGGCGTATCGACGTGAACGTCGCCGCACTGCGCACGGTGACGCAAGGCGTGATCCATCAAGACCAGTGCCAGCATGGCTTCGGCAATCGGTGTGGCGCGAATGCCAACACAGGGATCATGACGACCGAAGGTTTCGACTTCGGTCGCCTGACCGGACTTGTCGATCGAAGGCCGTGGCGAACGGATGCTCGACGTCGGCTTGATCGCAATCGATGCCGTGATGTCCTGACCGGTGGAAATGCCACCGAGGATGCCGCCGGCATTGTTGCCAACAAAACCTTGCGGCGTCAGCGCATCACCATGTTCGGTACCCTTTTGCGCTACCGAACGGAAGCCGGCGCCGATCTCGACACCTTTGACGGCATTGATGCCCATGAGGGCATAGGCGATCTCGGCATCGAGCTTGTCGTACAGCGGCTCGCCCAGCCCGACCGGCACATTCTGCGCCACCACATCAATGCGCGCACCGCAGGAATCGCCATCCTTGCGCAAGCCATCCATGTAATCTTCGAGTTGACCAATGATGCTGGCATTGGCAGCGAAGAATGGGTTTTCGCGCACATGCTCCCAGGATTCAAATGGAATCGCGATATCGCCCAACTGGCTCATGCAGCCTTTGAAAGTGGTGCCGTATTTTTCGAACAGCCATTTCTTGGCCACAGCCGCCGCCCCCACCACCGGCGCGGTCAGACGCGCCGACGAACGACCGCCACCACGCGGATCACGGATGCCGTACTTATGCCAATAGGTGTAATCGGCGTGACCGGGACGGAAGGTATCGAGCAGATTGCCGTAGTCCTTGCTGCGCTGATCCTGGTTGCGGATCAGCAAGGCAATCGGCGTGCCGGTGGTCTTGCCTTCGAACACGCCGGACAGGATTTCCACTGTATCCGGTTCCTGGCGCTGCGTCACATGGCGCGAGGTACCGGGCTTGCGGCGATCCAGCTCGGGCTGGATATCGGCTTCGGACAAGGTCATGCCCGGCGGGCAGCCATCGATCACGCAACCAATGGCGGGACCATGGGATTCTCCAAAAGTGGTGACGGTAAACAGGGTGCCGAAGGTATTGCCGGACATAGGAAAGCTCTGCTCAGTGAATAGGTTCTAAAACACGATTTTACCAGCGTGCCGGGTGGAACACTACTGCAACCACCCGGCGCCGACAGCTACTTCCAGGCGCCGCGCAAGTCAGCCACACGCTGTTGCAGGCTTTCCGGACTGGCATCCTGCGCCGCCATCGGCGTGCCAACCGCCAACTCCAGCCGCGAGAACAACCCGCGCTTGAATGAACGGTGAAACGGATTACCGCTGCCGCGCGTAAGCAGGCTGCCCCACAAGCCGCGCAAGGCCATCGGCAATACCGGCACCGGTGAACGCTCAAGAATCTTCATGACGCCGCCCTTGAATTCGTTGATTTCGCCGTCGCGGGTGAGCTTGCCCTCCGGGAAGATACAAACCAGATCGCCTTCATGCAGCGCCTGTGCAATATCGACATAGGCTTTTTCCATCAGCCATGGATCCTCCTTGCCCGGCGCGATCGGAATCGCCTTGGCCGTGCGGAAAATCCAGGACAGCAGCGGGATCTTGAAAATCCGGTGATCCATGACAAAACGGATCGGGCGCGGGCTGGCAGCCATGATCACAATGGCATCGACATAGCTAACATGATTGCACACCAGCACCGCGGCACCCTGCTTGGGGATCAGTTCGGCATTGATGGTGCGCACGCGATGTATGGTGTGGATCAACATCCATGCCAGGAAGCGCATCAGGAATTCCGGCACCAGCGCAAAAATATAGGCCGCCACCAGTGCATTCAATATCGCCGTGGTGAGGAAAATTTGCGGGATGCTCAGACCAGCGCGCAACAACACCATCGCCAGCAAGGCGGCCACCACCATGAACAGCGAATTAAGGATGTTCATGCCGGCAATCGTGCGCGAGATGTGCTGCGGGTCGCAACGGGTCTGGATTAGCGCAAACAGGGGCACGATATACAGGCCGCCAAAGATGCCGATGAACAAGCAATCGAACAAGATGCGCAGACTACCGTGCTGAGCCAGAAAACCGTTCATGTCGACAGCCACCGTCGCCGTGTAGGCCACGCTGGCAAAGTACAGATCCAACCCGAACACCGACAGGCCAATCGCGCCAAATGGCACCAGACCGATTTCCACCTTGTGGCCGGACAGGCGTTCGCACAACAGCGAACCGGCGCCGATGCCAATCGAAAAGATGGCCAAGAGCAAGACGAAGACACTATGATCGCCATGCAGATAATTTTTCGCATAGAGCGGAAACTGCGCCAGCATGATCGCGCCATAAAACCAGAACCAGGAATTGCCCAACATCGATAAAAACACCGGCCGGTTGCCACGCGAAAAACGCAGATTGCGCACGGTTTCCGAGAACGGATTCCAGTTGACCTTGAGGTCCGGCGCCGGCGCCGGCGACAGCGGAATCGACAGACTCGCCAACCAGCCCAACACGGCGAAGCCGATGGTGATGGCAGCAATGATTTCCAACCCGTAAGGCTTGTTGACCACCAGCACCGCACCGAGGATTTCACCGAGCAGGATACCGACGAAGGTGCCCATTTCGATGACGCCGTTGCCGCCAACCAATTCCTGCGGTTTCAGTTGTTGCGGCAAATACGCGTATTTGACCGGCCCGAACAAGGTTGAGTGGATGCCCATGCCGGCCACCGCTGCCACCAGCAACCACAGATGATGCGTCATCCAGCCATAGGCGGCGATGCACATGATGACGATTTCCAGCAATTTGACATAGCGCGACAGCCGCGCTTTTTCCATCTTGTCTGCCAATTGCCCTGCTGTGGCGGAAAACAGGAAGAACGGCAGGATGAACAAACCCGGAATCAGATTATTGAGCAGCCCGGTATCCAGAGTGGTCCAGTTCAGGGCGTCATAGGTCAGGATCGTCAACAGCGCAGTCTTGAAGACATTGTCATTGAGCGCACCCAGAAACTGGGTCCAGAAGAATGGGGCAAAGCGGCGTTGCCCCAGCAGGGAAAACTGATTCGATTGACTCATGTAGGCAGGCAGTAGGCGAATATTGGAAAGGAAAATTGATACAACTGCGGTCAATTACGGCAATGCAGAGCAAGCTTCATATAGCAAAAAACCGTTCATGAGAACATGAACGGTTTTCACCGACGACATTACTCTGGTTCAACACCACATCAAATAGCAGTGACCGAAGTATGCGCGAACCAACTTAAAGTTGCAAAAATATCAACTACTTTCTTCTTCGGTCGGCCAATCGCGGATGTAAGCCTTGAGCATCTTGTTTTCAAAACCTTGCGCATCAAGCACGGCCTTGGCGACGTCATAGAACGACATCACGCCGAGCACGGTCTTGGCATCCATCACCGGCACATAACGCGCATGCTTTTCCAGCATGATACGGCGCACTTCATTGAGATCGGTATCGGGCGTGACCGTGATCGGATGATCATCCATATGCTTGCGCACGGTATTGGTGCCGACTGCGCCCTGGTTTTCCTTGAGCGTATTAAGGATTTCGCGGAAGGTCAGCATGCCGACCAGTTCGCCAAACTCCATAATCACCAGCGAACCGATATCTTTTTCTGCCATGATGCTGACTGCCTCGGCAATCGGCATGTCCGGCGTCACAGTGAATAAAATGCTGCCTTTGACTTTCAGAATTTCAGAGACTTTCATGGTGTCATCCTCGTTTATTGTGGCCGTGAAGCTACTGACAAAATACTACCTGCAAAGTAATACCCAGCCTGGCTGGACTGGTTGACGACATTTTCTCAGTAGCTCGTATCCGGAATGTAGCCCATGCCTGCGTAAAAATCTACCAAGCAGTGACGCTAACTGCATGGTTAGAGTTTATTGATCGTTTCAGCAACACAGCGCAACTGGCAAATGGGGTGATGTATTGGCAGAGGCTGACCGGACAATTATTCTTCTGAACCTTTAGCTGGCAGCGACCACTTCAAACAAATTCACTTTATGTTGCTCTGCAAAATAAGCCGCCAGCGTTTGATCGAGTACAGTCGCAACCGCAGTTTGTACCTTGTCGACCAAGGCTTGATCTGCCGGCGCATGTGCGACTGCATCAAACACAAATAGCCGATACACATCGACCAGCGTCAACATCTCGGGATTGATCAGCAAGGTCCAGCGGTCAAGACCATCGACCAGGCGTTTGTTCCACGGCGATTTCTTCGGTGCATCGGCCTTGAGCGAACCGACCCAGCCGGCGTCCAGCATCTTTTGCAGCAAGTTCTGCAATTCCTCCAAGCCCAAATGCGTATGCGCACGCAACCAGCCGATGTCGACCGTGGCGGTTTCAGCATTGGCGCGGGCATCATGCAGGATCTTGAGCACGTTCATGGCATCGATAAATTCACTGCCTGGCAATGCCACATGCCACCAGCGCTCATAGCGCACGATCGGCAATGCCGCCGTCAGCAAGGCGCCAACCAGCGTGATCATCCACAACATGTAAATCCATAGCAGGAAAATCGGCAAGGCCGCCACCGCGCCATAGACCATCGTATAGGTTGGGAACTTGATGATGTAGGCCGCAAACAGGCGCTTGGAAATTTCCACCGCGATCCCGGCCAGCAAACCACCCCATACCGCATCGCGCCAATCCACCCATTGATTGGGCACGGCGATATACAGCAGCGTGAACGCACCAGTGGTCAGCAGCACCGAAATCAACGTGTAAAAGCTGGCACCGATCAACGGCACGCTGGTCACTACGCCATTGGTGGCAGAATACAGATAAGAGGTCACGCTGATCGACACACCAATGAGCAGTGGCCCGAGCGTGATAATGGCCCAGTACACCAGAATGCGCTGCAACAAGGGGCGCGATTTCTTGACCCGCCAAATCTGGTTGAAGACCCGGTCTATCGTCGCCATGGTCAATACCGAGGTCAGCACCAGAGCAATACCACCAACGACCGACAGGCGCGCCGACTTGGACGCGAACTGATTAAGATAGCCAAGAATGGTGTTGGCCACCCCCTTGGGCATCAGATTTTGAACGAAATAGGCTTCCAGCCCGGCGCGCACCGTACTGAACAAGGGAAATACCGTGAAGATCGCCAATGCAATCGTCAACACCGGCACCAGCGACAAGATCGTCGTGAAGGTCAGGCTGCCGGCCACCTGCGGCAAGCGGTCTTCACCCAGCCGGCGCATGGCGAAACGCAACAGGTCGCGCAACTGGCTGCGCGACAGGCCCTGCATGGGTTTGAAAAAATTAGGTGACATCGATTAACCGAAAAGCAGCGCGACCATGGCTTCATGCCAAGCCGCCAAACGCTCGCTCGCAACACCGCATCTTGTCTCAAATGCGAGTCGCAGAAGCATAGCGACGAATAAATAAAGGCCCCTATAATACCAACATGGCACAGACAACTACGACGATCCTCATCCTTTACTACTCGCGCCATGGCGCCACACGCAAACTGGCCGAGCTGATCGGCCAGGGTGTCGACAGCGTGCCCGGCTGCGATGCACGCTTGCGCACGGTGCCAGCCGTATCCACCGTGACCGAGGCGAGTGCGCCGGATATTCCGAGCGAAGGCGCGCCCTATGTCGAATTGCAAGACCTGGAACAATGTGCCGGCCTGGCGCTGGGCTCGCCAACCCGCTTCGGCAATATGGCAGCCGCCATGAAATACTTCTGGGACGGCACCGCGCCGCAATGGCTGTCAGGCGCGCTAGCCGGCAAACCGGGTTGTGTTTTCACTTCCACCGGCAGCATGCATGGCGGCCAAGAATCGACCCTGCTGTCGATGATGCTACCTTTGCTGCACCACGGTATGCTGCTGTTGGGCCTGCCCTACACCCAGCCAGAGCTGATGAGCACCAGCACTGGCGGCACCCCGTATGGCGCCAGCCACTGGGCCGGTGTCAACGGCAATCAAGCGATCTCCGACGATACCCGTGCGCTGGCCATTGCGTTGGGACGACGACTCGCGCAAAACGCCATCAAACTGCAAGGTGTCTAAATGACGACCACCCGCTTCCGCTTCTTCCATCTCGGCGCTGCCATCAGCCTAGTCGCCCTGATCATCCTGTGCGTTGCCTGGGAATTGGCGCTGGCGCCGTTGCGGCCGGGCGGATCGTGGCTGGTGCTCAAGGTCATCCCCTTGCTACTGCCCTTGCGCGGCGTATTCAAACGCGATGTCTACACCATGCAATGGTCGGCCATGCTGATCCTGTTGTATTTTGCTGAAGGCATCGTGCGCGCCACCAGCGATCATATGTCCATGGCGATCCGGCTGGGTTGGGTCGAGGTCGCGCTGAGCAGCATTTACTTCCTGTGCGCCCTCATGTATCTCAATCCCTACAAGAAAGCGGCCAAGGAACTGGCCCGACGCGCCATCCAGAAAGCCTCGCAATAAGGCCTCAGTACGCGCCCTCAAAAAACCAACAAGGTGGTTCATGAATGATTTCCTACAAGCCTGCCGTGCTGCCATTGGCGACGCCTATGTGCTCACCGCCGCCCACGATACTGCTGGCTATCTGACCGATCAACGCGGTCGTTACACCGGAGCGGCATTGGCCGTACTCAAACCGGGCAACACCGATGAAGTTGCCGCCCTGGTCAAACTTTGCCAACAATATCAGGTGCCGATAGTGCCGCAAGGGGGCAATACCGGCCTGGTGCTGGGCAGCGTCCCGGACACCAGCGGTCGTGCCGTGCTGCTGTCACTGACCCGGCTCAAGCATATCCGCGCCGTTGATCCGCTCAACAACACCATGACGGTCGAAGCCGGCTGCATCCTGCAGCATGTGCAACAGGCCGCTGCTGCTGCTGATCGCTTGTTCCCGCTGTCGCTGGCAGCCGAAGGCAGTTGCACCATCGGCGGCAATCTGTCGACCAATGCCGGTGGCACCGGTGTGCTGCGCTATGGCAACACACGCGAACTGTGCCTCGGTGTCGAAGTTGTCACGGCCCAGGGCGAGATCATGAGCAGCCTGCGCGGCTTGCGCAAGGACAACACCGGCTACGACTTGCGCGATCTGTTCATTGGCGCCGAAGGCACGCTCGGCATCATCACCGCTGCCGTGCTCAAGTTGTTTCCTCAACCGCGCGCGCAGGTCACGGCGCTGGCGGCGCTGGACACGCCCGACCAGGCCTTGCAGTTGCTGAGCCTGGCGCAACAGCATTGCGGTGCCGCGCTGACCGGTTTTGAACTGATGTCGGCAGTCTGTCTCGATTTGGTGGCCAAGCACTTCCCGCCGCAACGCGCACCGTTCAGCGAGCCGCATCCGCAATATGTGTTGCTGGAAATGTCGGACAACGAATCGGCCGTCCATGCCGAAACCCTGTTTGAAGCCTTGATCGGTGAAGCGCTTGAGCAGGGCTTGATCAAGGACGCCGTGATCGCCAGCTCAATTGCACAATCCAAGGCCTTATGGCAATTGCGCGAGAACATCTCGATGGCGCAGGCGCATGAAGGCAAGAACATCAAACATGATATTTCCATCCCGATTTCGCGCATCGGCGAATTCATCCGCGTCACCGACGTGCTGCTACAACAGGCGGCGCCCGGTTGCCGCATGGTCACCTTCGGCCATCTTGGCGATGGCAATCTGCACTATAACGTTTCGGCGCCGCACGGCGTGGCCGACAACGACTTCATTGCACAACAGGCGCGTATCAACCGCGTGGTGCATGACAGCGTCGACCAGTTCCAAGGTTCGATCTCAGCCGAACATGGCCTCGGCGCACTCAAACGAGAAGAAATCCTGCGCTACAAATCACCGGTCGAATTGCAACTGATGCGCAGCATCAAACAGGCACTCGATCCCCTCGGCCTGATGAATCCTGGCAAAGTCCTCTGACCCAAAAATAAACTACGGCGACCGCGCGCAAGCAGCTCGGTCGCCATAATGCTGTTCAGTTAAGAAACATCCATCGGTCGTTTCTTGGTTGCTTGGTTGCTTGGTTGCTTGGTTGCTTGGTTGCTTGGTTGCTTAGTTGCTTAGTTGCTTAGTTGCTTAGTTGCTGATGCTGGGTTTTCTTCGGACGACCTAGCCGGGTGCGGCCCGGCAGCCGCTTACTTTTCTTG
>JAMFSU010000026.1 GCA_026225475.1 Duganella sp. | reverse complement strand
CGACGTAGTAGCGGTCGCCTTTCTTTGCTTACTTATCTTTGGGCGAGACCAAAGAAAGTGAGCGGCTGCCGGGCCGCCCCCGGCTAGGTTGTCCGAAGAAAACAAAGATTCAATTACGCACTGAGGTGAGCGGCTGCCGAGCCGCCCCCGGCTAGGTCGTCCGAAGAAAACAAAGATTCCACTACACACTGAGGTACCCGGCAAGGTCGACCGAAGAAAACCAGCCATCAGCATCCAAGAAGAGGGCGCAAATCAGATCACCACAGGTCAGATCAACATGCCGCCAGCGACTTCAATCCGTTGCGCATTAATCCAGCGATTGTCTTCGCTCAACAGCGCGGCAATCATCGCCCCGATATCGTCGGGCTGACCAACGCGCCCGAGTGCGGTGTTGTCAGCGACCATCTTGTTGACGACTGGATTGTCGCGCACCATGCCACCGCTGAAGTCAGTAGCCACAGCACCCGGCGCCACGGTATTAACCGCGATACGGCGCGGTCCGAGTTCTTTGGCCAGGTAGCGGCTCAGTACTTCGACGGCACCTTTCATGGCCGCATACGAGGCACTGCCAGGAAACGCCACCCGCGTCAGCCCGGACGAGATATTGACAATACGACCACCATCGTTGATCAATGGCAGTAGTTGTTGGGTCAGGAAGAACACGCCTTTGAAATGGACTTGATACAGGCTGTCTAATTCCGCTTCCGTGGTCTGGTCGAAGGCATTGTGGTGCGAGGTGCCAGCGTTGTTGACCAGATAATCAAAGTGCGCAGCACCTAGTTGGGTCAGTGCTTGCTGCACGGTAGTGACAAAAGCGGCGAAGCTGCTGCTGTTGCCAGTGTCGAGTTGCAGGGAAATTGCCTTGGCACCCGCTTCGGCGGCCAGGTTGACGACCTGTTGTGCTTCGCTGGCGTTGCTGTGATAGGTGAAGATGCTATCGACGCCACGCCGCGCCAGATGTAGCACGGTACTGCGACCGAGGCCGCGGCTGCCGCCTGTGATGATGGCGGTTTTCTTGCCGGCAATGGCGCTGTTGGGGAATGTGGCGGTCATGTGGTGTTCTCCAAGGTGAGTAGTGACGGCCACCAGCTTAGCGAGCTAGACGCGCCGCTTGAATGCCAGAATCTAGCCGCTTCTTGCCTATTCCTGCTGCTGCCGTGCGCAATCACCGGGACGGCGGTACCATGCCAGCATGCGAATCTGAAGGAGTTGTTGATGGCCAATAGTCTGGTGCAAGTGGTGCGGGATTACACCGAGAGACAGTCGGGCGGTAGTCCGTTTTTCACTGACATCGACGGCATGTGGATACTGCGCGCGGACCATGACAAGCCGGCCAGTCACCGTATCTTTAAACCAGCTTTGTGCGTGGTGGTGCAGGGTTCCAAGTGGAGCACGTTTGGTGATCGTCGGTTTGACTACAAGGCTGGTCAGGCGCTGCTGGTGAGCATTGAGATGCCGGCACTGAGCAAGGTGGTCGACGCCAGTCCCGAAGAACCGTATCTGTCGGTGGTCATCGAGCTGGATCTGGCGGCCATGCGCGAGGTCATGGTGGGTATCGACATACCTGCAGCCCGCGCTAGTAGCAATGGTCAGGGGGTACTGGTGACGGAGATCGACGGGCCATTGTCGGACTGCATCTTGCGCATGGTGCGCTTGCTGGAAACGCCGCAGGCGGTAGCTGTGTTGGCACCGCTGATCATGCGGGAGATGTGCTACTGGCTGCTGACCGGACCGCATGGTCATGAAGTGGCGCAGATCGTGCTGGCCAAAGGCCATGTGCCGCGTGTCATCAATGCGATTTATGCCTTGCGCGACCAGTTCACCAAATCGGTAAGGATCGAAGAACTGGCGGCCATCGCGCAATTGAGTCTGTCGGCATTCCACCGGCAGTTCAAGGAGTTGACATCGATGACGCCGCTGCAATATCAGAAGCGGTTACGCTTGCTGGAAGCACGCCATCTGATGATCAGTGGCGTGGCCAATGCCGAGACAGCGGCGTATCAGGTGGGCTATGAAAGTGCCTCGCAATTCAGCCGTGAATATTTCCGCATGTTCGGCTCGTCGCCGCGTCGTGACATTGTGCTGCTGCGCGAAGCCGTGGCAGATTTAACACCATGATGTTGCGGCGAATTATTTGCTGCGCACGATTTCCATCGACCGGAACACGCGTTGATGCACGTGTTTGTTGGTGGCTGACTTTTCCCTCAGGGTCAGCATGAAGGTGTCGATGAAGTCACCAATGCCGCCATCGGCGGCCAGTTTTACCGGCGTTTGTGACGGAATGGCTTAAAGTGGCAAGATGAAAATGGCGATCACCAAATAGGCACCGAAGACCATCGCGGCCAGGTGTGAAATGATCAGAACGGTTGTATTTTTGGCCAGCATGGTTTCCCTTTCCCATTTTAAGCATCACCAAGTTTGCGCCGGAAGACACCGGCGCTCCTTGAATTAGCGTGAGCATAGCATTAAATGCTCATTTACAAACCATCTAGTCGGTTTGTATTTGAAAAAATAAATCGCCTTAGGTGGCTTGTGCGGTTGGGTTAAGCAAATCCGGCATCGGCGTAGGAAAAAGAATCACCGCTTCTTGCGGGCCGATCGGCTATGCCGCCTTGGTGACCATTTCCGCTCGCGCTTGAATCAGGGGCTTTCAGTTGATGGAGTTGCTTAGGGGGGCGGTCAGGTCAACGGGTCGGGCGCAAACCTGCATTGCGCGCCGACCTCGGCCTAACCGCCTACTTGACTTCGGTAATGAAGTTCTCGCGCGAACGGCGTACCTTTTGCAGATTGACCAGCCAATCGCCTTCGTCGGCACGATAGCCCAGTGGCAAGATCACCACGCTGCGCAGACCCTTGGCTGGCAGACCGAGGATTTCATCGACGGCAGCCGGATCAAAACCTTCCATCGGGGTGGCGTCGACCTTCTCGAATGCAGCTGCAATGAGGGCTGATCCGAGAGCGATATAGGCTTGCCGTGCGGCGCTCTGGTAGTTGCCTTCCTTGCCGCGTTGGGCGACGATGCCAAGCAGCATTTGCCGGTAGTTTTCCCAAGCTTCGTTGGTATTGCCGCGCACCTGATTGGTCAGGTCGAACATCATGTTGACGCGTTCCGGTGTGATGTCATCCCAGGCTGCAAACACCAGCAGGTGCGAGCAATCGGTGATTTGCGCTTGATTCCAGCCGACTGCCTTGATTTTTTCGCGGATGTCTGGATTGGCGACGACCAGGACTTCGAATGGCTGCAAACCGCTCGACGAGGCCGTCAGGCGGATTGCTTCGAGAATGCGTTCGAGCGCATCGGCAGGAACGGTTTTGCTGGCGTCGAACTTCTTGGTGGCATAGCGCCAGTTCAAATGGCTGATGACTGCGGACATGGTGATACTCCAGATAACGAAAATAAGTAAAGTGACATTGGGTGCTGAACGCAATCGATGACGAGACGGATGGGCCGGTCGAGCATGGTGTTGTGTCTGCAGATATACTAGCCTTCAAGTTAACTTGAAGGTCAAGCAAAAATGAAAATAGGTGAATTGGCCGAGAAAACCGGTCTGGCGGCGTCGGCGATCCGGTTCTACGAAGAGCAAGGGGTGTTGTTGCCACCGGTGCGCGGCACCAATGGCTATCGCGATTACGACGAGGCTGCGGTGCAGCGCCTGTCTATCGTAATGACGGTGCAAAAACTGGGCTTTTCCCTGGAGGCAATTCGCGGCTTGTTCTTGCATGACGGGCGCTGTTCCAAAATCAGAACGCTGGAGCAAATCGACATCCGACTCGACGAGGTGCAACAGTTGGAGGCGCAACTGGTGGCACAGCGCGACGAGCTGTTGGGTTTGCGTCAGATGCTGGAGCAAAGCATAAAAAGTGGACTGGATCCGATCTGCGAGACCAAGACCAATGGCATGCGAGTGGCAGTAACTTCTGGCATCCAGGCCGGCGGCAATCCCTTGCCATAAAGTTGGCAATGACAATGCCGCTCAAAAAAAAACAATGCCGAGATAAACCGGGCAAAAAAACAGTTACAATGCGCACTCTCTTTGGGGAGTAGCCAGCTTCTGAACAATTCGGAAGAGCCCGTGTCAACATTCTCGACATACAGTCGTGGCACGGGTAGCCAACTTGGTAGGCGAGACCAACGATTTACCCGCGGATACGGTCAGGCGCGCGGGTTTGTCGTTGATCGTGCCTGACTGGGATACTCGCTTCCATGAATTTCGCCGCTCTCGTTCTCCTCGCGCTCGCCATGTCGACCGACGCTTTTGCCGCTGCCATTGGCAAAGGCGCAGCGATGCAAAAACCCCGTTTTTTCCAAGCACTGCGTATTGGCCTGTTATTTGGTGTCATTGAGGCAATCACGCCTATTCTCGGCTGGGCCATCGGCTCGCTGGCGGCCAAATGGGTCGCAGACTGGGATCACTGGATTGCGTTTGGGTTGCTGCTGGTGCTGGGCAGCCACATGATCTGGGCTGGTTTGCAAAACGATGAGGCAGAGGACGCCGAAGCCTCACCGCAGAATCAATCGGTGCTGATGCTGGCCTTGACTGCCGTTGCCACCAGTATTGATGCGATGGCCGTTGGCGTTGGCCTGGCATTCGTGAACGTGAACATCATCGAAGCATCGCTGATGATTGGGTTGGCTACGACCACCATGGTGACCATTGGGATTTTGCTGGGGCGTCTGCTCGGCAGCCTGATCGGCAAGCGCGCCGAAATCATCGGCGGCGTGGTGTTGATCGGTGTCGGTGCGGCGATTGTGTATGAACATATTTACCGCTGATCATCGACCTGCGGCATGCGCGCAAAGGCAATGAAGGCTTGTAGATAATCAATCTCCAGGTCGGCCTCGCGCGCACCGAGAAAAATCTGTTTGGCGATGCCATCCGGCCCCAAGCGCACCGGCACGACCTCGACCTTGCTGGCGTATTCCTGCACCAGCCAGCGCGGCAGCGCGGCAACACCGCGCCCGCTGGCGACCATTTGCAGCATGATGTCGGTGGTTTCGATGGTCTTGTGGCGCTTGGGTGTCACCCCGGCCGGTAGCAGGAACTGATTGTAGATGTCGAGACGATCGGTGGCCACCGGATAGGTGATCAAGACTTCTGGCGTCAACTGTTCCGGCCTGACGTAATCAGCGTTGGCCAAGGGATGGTTGCGCGCCACCACCAAGACTTGTTCATAGTCAAATACCGGTTCAAATTTGAGCCCCGGTTTATACAGCGGATCGGGCGTGACCAGTAAATCAATTTCATAGCCAAACAGGGCACCGATGCCGCCGAACTGGAATTTCTGTTTGACGTCCACATCCACATCCGGGCAGGCCGCCAGATAAGGCGACACAATCTTGAGCAGCCATTGATAACATGGGTGGCACTCCATGCCGATACGCAGTGCGCCACGTTCGCCTTGCGCAAATTGACGCAAGCGCACCTCCGCTTGCGTCAACTGCGGCAGTACCCGATTGGCCACGGCCAGCAGATACTGTCCAGCCTGGGTGAGGCGCAAATTGCGTCCTTCACGCAGCCAGATATCGGTGCCCAGTTGCTGTTCCAGCTTCTTCATGCTGTGGCTCAAGGCCGATTGCGTCACGCACAGCACCTGCGCGGCGGCGGTTAAGGAGCCTTGCTTTTCGACTTCCTGGACGACGGCTAAGTGGATGCGTTCCAACATGATGTATGAGTTAAATTCATGGATTGCTGAGTTAATACCATTATACGTCATCGATTATGGCCTCTACACTCCGCTCATTCTTGTTTTTCAATGGAGTGTTTGATGACCACAATTCACAACCTGGGATTTCCCCGCATCGGCGCCAAGCGCGAACTGAAGTTTGCGCTGGAGTCCTATTGGAAGGGCGGATCCTCGCGTGATGCGCTCAAGGACCTGGGCGCACAATTGCGCAGGCTGCACTGGCACAATCAAGCCGGTCTCGATCTGGTGCCGGTCGGTGACTTTGCTTTCTACGATCAGGTGCTGGACATGAGCTTCACTTTGGGCAACCTGCCGGAGCGCGTGCGCGATTTTCACGGCGATCCGCTGGATAACTATTTCCGCGTGGCGCGGGGCCGCTCGGCGCAGAATGCCGACGACCACGGCGCTTGCTGTGGCGGTGTCGCTGCCGGTGAAATGACCAAGTGGTTTGATACCAACTATCACTACATCGTGCCCGAGTTCACCGCTGCCAGTGAATTCAAGCTCGATACCTCGCGTCTGCAGGAGCAATTGGCCGAAGCCAAGGCGCAAGGTATCAAGGCCAAGCCGGTGATCGTCGGCCCGATCACTTATCTGGCCCTGGGCAAAGCCAAGGATGATTCCGACAAACTTGCCTTGCTGCCGCGCTTGTTGCCGATCTATCTAGAATTGCTCGAAGCCCTCGCTGCACAAGGTGTGGAATGGGTGCAGATTGATGAGCCGGTGCTGGTCACCGAACTCGATGCCGCCTGGCAAAATGCCTTCAATACTGCCTATGGCCAACTGCAGAACAGCCGCGTCAAACTGCTGCTGGCGACTTACTTCGGCCAATTGCAGGAAAACCAGGCACTGGTAGCCAAGCTGCCCGTCGCCGGTCTGCATATTGATGCCATCAATGGCCGCAACGACGTGTTGCCATTGATCGAACTGCTGCCAGCCGACAAGGTGTTGTCGCTGGGAGTCATCAACGGTCGCAACATCTGGAAGACCGATCTCACCGCCGTGCTGGACTGGCTCGAACCGCTTGCCAAGCACCTCGGCGAACGTCTGTGGGTGGCGCCTTCGTGCTCCTTGCTGCACGTACCGGTGGATCTGAACAGCGAGCAAAAGCTCGATGGCGAGATCAAGTCCTGGCTGGCCTATGCGCAACAAAAACTCGACGAATTGCGTCTGCTGGGCAAGGCCTTGCGTGACGGCCGAGCCTCGGTGCAATCTGAACTGGCGGCCAATCAGGCCGCACTGGCTGCCCGTCGCGCTTCGCCTCGGGTGAACAATCCGGCGGTACAGGCAGCGGTGGCCAAGATCGATACCAAGCTTGGTCAACGGAGCCATGCCTATCCGCTGCGCGCCAGCAAACAGGCGGCCTTGCTGAAACTGCCGGCGTATCCAACCACGACCATTGGTTCCTTCCCGCAAACCGCAGAGATCCGCCATGCCCGCAGCGAGTTCAAGGCCGCACGTCTGGATGTTTCCGCCTACAAGCGCGCCATGCAGAAGGAAATCGAACGCAGCGTGCGCGAGCAGGAAGCTTTGGGTCTGGATGTGTTGGTGCACGGCGAAGCCGAGCGCAACGACATGGTGGAATATTTCGGCGAGCAGTTGCAGGGCTACGCCTTCAGCCAGTTTGGTTGGGTGCAATCTTACGGCTCGCGTTGCGTGAAACCGCCGATCCTGTTCGGCGACATCAGCCGGCCGCAAGCGATGACGGTGGAGTGGATCACCTATGCGCAATCGCTGACCAGCAAACCCATGAAGGGCATGCTCACTGGTCCGGTGACGATCTTGAATTGGTCGTTCGTGCGTGACGATCAACCGCGCGCGGTGTCGTGCAAGCAATTGGCTCTGGCCATTCGTGACGAAGTGCTGGATCTGGAAAAAGCCGGTGTGCGCGTGATTCAGATTGATGAAGCAGCGTTGCGCGAAGGTCTGCCGCTGCGCAAGTCGCAATGGCAGGATTATCTCGACTGGGCGGTGGAGTCATTCCGCATTACCGCCAATGGTGTCGAAGATGAAACCCAGATCCATACCCATATGTGCTATTCGGAGTTCAATGACATCATCGGGTCGATTGCCGATATGGATGCCGATGTAATCACGATCGAGACGTCGCGCTCGGATATGGAATTGCTCGATGCCTTCGACAACTTCAACTATCCGAACGAGATCGGTCCTGGGGTGTATGACATTCATTCGCCCAATATTCCGACGCAGGAGCATATTGTGCAACTGATGCGCAAGGCGGCAGAACGGGTGCCGGCTGAGCGTCTGTGGGTCAATCCGGACTGTGGACTGAAGACGCGTCAATGGGCTGAGGTGATGCCGGCATTACGTAATATGGTGGCTGCTGCCAGGACCTTGCGCGGCGTGGTCTGATCTTGCTGATGATCGCAAAGTGGGACCCGTACCGAAGTCAAAAGAAGTGTTGACCTTGCAATACGGCAACGTTATTCTTTTCGACGTTCCTGAATAAAGAGGGAACCGAGTTTGACAGCTCGTTCAACAGCTGGTGAAAAAACCGCGGTTATTGTTCACGCGGTTTTTTCGTCTATCCTTGTACGTCTCTATGGTGGGCCTGGATAGGGATACCTTCGGGTATACCGGGTCAGTTGTTGCCGGTCTGTCAACCCTGTCTTGTGCCCGCCACCTTCGTCAGCCGAGGGCAGCGGGTTTTCATTTCCGTTGACT
>JAMFSU010000025.1 GCA_026225475.1 Duganella sp. | reverse complement strand
TGCCGCTGCATGCGCACAATCCTGAGTATCCGGTCGATGATGGCTGGCGCAAGCTGGGCAAGGAGTTGGGTGTGGAGCTGGCGCAACGCTATCAGGAGCCGGTCATCCTGGTGGGCCATTCGATGGGTGGCATTCTCAGTCTGCTGGCAGCGCGCAAGCGGCCCGATCTGGTGCGTTGCGTAGTCTTGCTTGATTCGCCGATCGTGGCAGGCTGGCGCGCATCGGCCTTGCGGCTGAGTAAGCTGCTGCGCTACGAAAGCAAGCGCTCACCTGCGCAAGCGTCGGTCAAGCGGCGCAATGCCTGGCCAGACCAGGAGGCGGTATACCAGCATTACGTCACTAAACCGATGTTCGCAGTGTGGCCGGAGCGGGTATTGCGCGACTATATTGCCCACGGCGTCGAGCCGGCCCAGAGCGGCGGCGTGCGTTTGCGGTTCACGCGCGAAACCGAGACCGCCGTCTATCGCACCATTCCTCACCATCTGGGTGCATTGATAAAACGTCAATATCCAGTACCGATCGGTTTTGTCGGCGGCATCGATTCGGTGGAGTGCCGACTGGCCGGGCTGCAAGCCACCAAGCGTTTGGTGGGGTCGCATTTTCGCCAGATTCCTGGTGGTCACCTGTTTCCGATGGAGTCGCCTGAGCTGGCTGCGACGGCCACGCATGAAATGATCCAGAGCTTGCTGCACGGGAATTAACGCGGCGTCGGAAATCTCCATGCGGGCCAAACAGGAGATGAAAAAGCGGACGGATTGGGGTATAATTTGAATTTCCCGCACGTGCCGTTCGGCACTCATCTGTAATGACCAAGTTTGTATTTGTCACTGGTGGCGTTGTGTCTTCCCTGGGTAAAGGGATTGCCGCCGCCTCTCTCGCTGCGATCCTCGAATCGCGCGGCCTCAAAGTCACCCTCCTGAAGCTCGATCCCTACATCAATGTGGATCCAGGAACCATGAGCCCTATGCAGCATGGTGAAGTGTTCGTCACCGACGATGGTGCCGAGACCGATCTGGATCTGGGTCACTATGAGCGCTTCATTTCCGCCAAGATGCGCAAGGTGAATAATTTCACCACTGGCCAGATTTATGAATCGGTGATCCGCAAAGAACGTCGTGGTGAATACCTCGGCAAGACCGTGCAGGTGATTCCGCACATCACCAACGAGATTCAGGACTTCATTCATCGCGGCGCCGAAGGTTTCGACGTGGCACTGGTGGAAATCGGTGGCACCGTCGGCGATATCGAATCGCTGCCGTTCCTCGAAGCAGCACGTCAACTGAGTCTGCGCGCCGGTCGCAATGCGGCGGCGTTTGTGCATCTGACGCTGGTGCCTTACCTGGCTTCGGCCGGTGAGCTCAAGACCAAGCCAACCCAGCACAGCGTGCAAAAACTGCGCGAAATCGGTATTTCGCCGGACGCTTTGTTGTGCCGTGCCGACCGTCGCATTCCAGACGATGAGCGCGACAAGATTTCGCTGTTCTCGAACGTGGAGGTCGATGCGGTCATTTCGGTATGGGATGCCGATAGCATCTACAAAATTCCGCAAATGTTGCATGACCAAGGGCTCGACGACATCATCTGCGAAAAGCTCGGCCTGTCGCCTAGTCCGGCCGATCTGACAGTGTGGGACAAACTGATCCATGCGCAGGATAATCCTTCGCACGAAGTCACCGTCGGCATGGTCGGCAAATATGTCGATCTGACCGAATCGTACAAATCGCTCACCGAAGCGCTGCGTCACGCTGGTATCCATACCGGAAGCCGCGTCAATATCGAATACCTCGATTCGGAAGAGATCGAAACCACCGGTACGGCAAACCTCGCCAAGTACGATGCGATCCTGGTGCCGGGCGGCTTCGGCAAGCGCGGTGTGGAAGGCAAGATTGCTGCGGCCCGGTTTGCGCGCGAAAACAAGATCCCGTATCTGGGCATCTGCCTGGGCATGCAAGTGGCCTTGCTCGAATATGCACGTAACAAGGCAGGTCTGCCGCAAGCCAATTCGACCGAATTTGATCCGGAAACGGAGCAACCGGTGGTGGCCTTGATCGACGAGTGGCAAAACCACGACGGCAAGGTTGAAAGGCGCGACGCCAATTCCGATCTGGGTGGCACCATGCGCCTCGGTGCGCAAACCTGTAACGTCAAGCCAGGAACCCTGGCGGCCGAAATCTATGGCACGCAGGTCACCGAGCGTCATCGCCATCGTTATGAAGCCAATAATTTTTACCTGGAACGCATCGAGCAGGCGGGTTTGATCGTCTCGGCGCGTACTCCGACCGAAGATTTGTGCGAAATCATGGAACTGCCGCGCAGCGGCGATGCCAATATGCATCCATGGTATCTGGGCGTGCAATATCACCCAGAGTTCAAATCGACACCACGCGATGGCCATCCATTGTTCATCTCCTACATCAAGGCGGCGCTGGCGCATCATGACGCAGTCGCGAAAGGACAAGCATGAAACTGTGCGGTTTTGATATCGGCCTCGATCAGCCCTTCTTTTTGATCGCCGGCACCTGTGTCATCGAGTCCGAGCAAATGGCACTCGATACTGCGGGCACGTTGAAGGAAATCACGACAGAACTGGGTATCCCGTTCATTTACAAGTCGTCGTTCGACAAGGCGAATCGTTCGTCCGGTACTTCGTTCCGTGGCCTCGGCATGGACAAGGGGCTGGAAATCCTGGCCAAGGTCAGGCAGCAGATTGGTGTGCCGGTGCTGACCGACATCCACGAGATTGATGAAATCAAGCCAGTAGCAGCGGTGGTGGATGTGTTGCAGACACCTGCGTTCCTGTGCCGTCAGACCGATTTCATCCGTGCTTGTGCGCAGTCGGGCAAACCGGTCAATATCAAGAAGGGCCAGTTCCTGGCGCCGCATGACATGGTCAACGTGATCGACAAGGCGCGTGCTGCGGCCAAGGAAGTCGGCTTGCCGGAAGATATCTTCATGGCCTGCGAACGCGGTGTTTCGTTCGGCTACAACAATCTGGTGTCCGACATGCGCAGTCTGGCCATCATGCGTGAAACCGGCGCGCCGGTGGTGTTTGATGCGACGCATTCGGTGCAGTTGCCGGGCGGCCAGGGTACGTCGTCTGGCGGTCAGCGCGAATTTGTTCCTGTGCTCGCGCGTGCTGCGATCGCAGCAGGGATTGCCGGTGTCTTTATGGAAACCCATCCCAATCCGGCCGAAGCCAAATCCGATGGCCCTAATGCCGTGCCATTGGCGCGCATGAAGGAGCTGTTGAGTACCATGGTCGAGCTTGATCGCGTAGTGAAGAAGATGCGCTTCCTGGAAAGTGACTTTTCCTGAAACACCAGCACAGACCCTGGTCACACTAGATTGCATGCTGCCCGCCAGTCGTTCTGGCGCGGCATGAGAGGCCGGGTCTTCCTGATAAAAAATTTGCTTAAAACTTTGCTTGGAGATATGGAATGAGTGCAATCGTTGATATTATCGGCCGCGAAATAATCGACTCGCGCGGCAATCCCACCGTCGAATGTGACGTCTTGCTGGAATCCGGCGTGCTGGGCCGTGCGTCTGTGCCGTCGGGTGCCTCGACCGGTTCGCGTGAAGCGATTGAACTGCGTGACGGCGACAAGAGCCGTTATTTCGGCAAGGGCGTGTTGCAAGCCTGCGAAAATATCAATACCGAGATTTCTGAAGCGATCATGGGCCTGGATGCCAACGAACAAGCATTCCTGGATCGTACCCTGATCGACCTCGACGGTACCGAAAACAAGGCACGTCTGGGTGCCAATGCAACCCTGGCAGTCTCGATGGCAGTGGCCAAGGCAGCGGCGGAAGAGGCAGGCTTGCCGCTGTATCGTTATTTCGGTGGCAGCGGTGCGATGCAAATGCCGGTGCCGATGATGAACGTCATCAACGGTGGCGCGCACGCTGACAATAATCTCGATCTGCAAGAATTCATGATCATCCCGATCGGCGCACCGAGCTTCCGTGAAGCGATCCGTTATGGCGCCGAAGTGTTCCACACGCTGAAGAAGATTTTGCACAGCAAGGGTCTGGCGACTTCGGTCGGCGACGAAGGCGGCTTTGCGCCGTCGGTGGCCAGCCACGAAGCGGCGATCCAATTGATTCTGCAAGCAATCGAAGAAGCCGGCTACGAGCCAGGTACACAGATTGCGCTGGGTCTCGATTGTGCGGCCAGCGAATATTACAAGGGTGGCAATTACCACCTCGAAGGCGAGAACATGGTGCTCACAGCGGGCCAGAAGGTCGGCCTGCTGGCATCGTGGTGCGACAAGTACCCCATCATCAGCATCGAAGACGGCATGGCCGAAAACGACTGGGATGGCTGGAAATTGCTCACCGAAACTTTGGGCAAGAAGGTGCAATTGGTCGGCGACGATTTGTTCGTCACCAATACCAAGATCCTCAAAGAAGGCATTGACAAGGACATCGCCAATTCCATCCTGATCAAGATCAACCAGATTGGCACCCTGACCGAAACCTTCGCTGCCATTGAAATGGCCAAGCGCGCTGGTTATACCGCTGTGATTTCGCATCGCTCCGGTGAAACCGAAGACTCGACCATTGCTGATATCGCCGTCGGTACCAATGCCTTGCAGATCAAGACCGGCTCGATGTCGCGTTCGGATCGCATGGCCAAGTACAACCAGTTGCTGCGCATCGAGGAAGACCTCGGCGACATCGCCAGCTATCCTGGTCGTTCGGCGTTCTATAACTTGAAGTAAGCAAGGTGTCCGGCGACTTCGGTTTGCCGGGCCTTTGCTTGGTCTTTGCTCAATGCGCTTGATCATTCTCTGTCTGTCAGCGCTGCTGGTGCTGATTCAATATCCGCTTTGGCTGGGCAAGGGTGGATGGTTGCGCGTATGGGACCTCGACAAGCAGGTCCAGCAAGCGCAAAAGAAGAATGACGAGCTCAAAGAGCGCAATGCCAAGCTGGCTTCCGAAGTCGACGATTTGAAGCAGGGCACCGGCGCAGTGGAAGAACGGGCTCGCTACGAGCTCGGCATGATCAAGCAGAATGAAGTCTTCATTCAGGTGCTTGACGGTAATTCAGCCCATGTCCGTAGTGAACCGACGCCGACTGGTTCGACCGTAGCGGTCAGCGGCAATATGGTGCTGCCTGCCGTGCCGGCCATCAATCTTCCTCCCACCACATCACCGTCTGGGCGCTAGGCATTTGCATGTCGCTTAACGATAGTCTGCCGCTGTTTGGCATCTTCGGTTTTCACGGCTTGGTGACAACGCCGCTGGAACTGATTTCCTTCCTGTTGTCGCTGCTCACCGTGGCGCTCAATATTCGTCAGAATCATTGGGCCTGGCTGTTTTCCATCCTGGCTTCAGCGCTGTATGGCGTGGTGTTCGTCAATTCCCGTCTCTACGGCGATGCTGGCTTGCAAGGTGTATTTGTCATCGTATCGATCTGGGGGTGGTATCAGTGGTTGCGCGGTGGTGAGGCGCAACGGCCATTGTCGGCATCGACATTGACCCGGCGCGGCTACGGTGTGTCAGCTTTGGCCTGGCTGTTCGGCTTCTTGCTGCTGGCATTGTTTCTGCACCGCTTCACGGACACTGATGTCCCGCACATGGATGGCTTCCTGACCGCTGGCAGTCTGGTCGGACAGTTTCTGCTGTCGCGCAAGAAAATTGAAAACTGGCTGGTCTGGATCGTAGTCGATGTGCTGTATGTCGGTTTATATCTCTACAAGGACTTGCACCTGACGGCAGTCTTGTATGGCTTGTTCGTCTTGCTGGCCATCGCCGGCTGGCGTGCATGGCGCAAGGCAATGCATACAGGCGTGCTTAGTCGGCCATGATCACGCGGTTCTTGCCGGCATTTTTGGCGCGGTACAAGGCCACGTCGGCACGCTTGATCAAATCGGCTTGATTTTCGCCGGCGCTGCGGAATGCGACACCGGCGCTGAAGGTGATCAGCAGTCGCTGACTGTTGTGCATGAAGATGCGCTTAGTCAGCTCGCGCTGCACGCGGGTAATGATCAGCATGGCATCGGCAGGTTCGGTTTCCGGCAACAGCACTAGGAATTCCTCGCCGCCAAAACGGGCAATCACGTCCAGCTTGCGCAAGGTATCCTTGACCACGCTGACCAGATGCACCAGCACTTCGTCGCCGGTAGCATGGCCGTGGGTGTCGTTGATGCGTTTGAAATCATCGAGGTCGAGCAGGGCCACACATAGTGGTGTGCTACGCCGATCGGCATTGGTGATTTCGCGCTCCAGCGATTCATCCATGCCACGGCGGTTGAGGCTGCCGGTCAATTGGTCTTCGCGCACCAGTTCGCCCATGTGCACCAGTTGCGACTCCAGCGTCAGAATACGCGCTTCAGCCTTTTGCATTTCCTGGCGGGCATTGATCATTTCATCGCGTGAGCGCAAGGCCTCATCTTGCGCATTCTTGGTCGCATTCATGATGCCGTTGAGCACCGAATTGAGATCGCTGATGTCGGATGCCTGGCTGATCTGTTGCGAGAAGCTGGTGATCGTCTTGTGATAGTTGTCAGTAGTCGACACCATCGCGCTGAGCCGATCGACAAACGTCAGCATCAGGTTCTTGGTGGTGACTTTTTCTTCGCTCAGGGTATTTTTCAGCAGGCCTTGTTTGAAAATGACTTCCTTGAGCGTCTTGGTGGCATCGGCCAGCGAAGTGCGGCTGATCGGTCCGGTGATCAGTTGCTGTACCGTGGTGATCTGGCTGCTCAGCCATGATCCTTTTTCCAGCAAGCCGTGTATATTTTCCAGCAACAGCTGAAACAGCCGCATCAGCAATTCTTGCTGCTGAGCGATATCCTCAGTCTTCAATTCAATCTGGAAGCTCATCTGCTTGATGCGCCCAGTGACATCGTTCATTGCCTGTTCTGAAAATGCCTCCTTCAGGTCGGCGCCAATCGACTTCGATTCATTGGCTAACTCCGGCGCTTCAGCCAGCAACGAGGCCAGATTGAAGACCAATACGCGCGCCAGTACTTCGCGCAGCATTTTTTCTTTCTTGCTGTCGCGGATGAATTCACGCTCCAGATCAATCGGCACCAGTTCGCCATGCGGCACCATGTTGCGTGAAGGAAAATATTGACCAACGAAGCCATCGAGTTCAGTGCTGTAGTCGCTCCAATTGCTGCTTTCCATGATCTTGGACAGCCGTTGTCCCAACTTGCCAATGTCGCCCGGTTGTTGTGTCAACTGTACGGCGAACGTCGCCAGCACGCTTTCGGGTTTGACTTCGTTGGGGGTGCCAGCGATTTCATCGTAGGCAGCCCGATAGGCTTCGGGAGTAGGGGCAACGCGACGCGTCGCCAGCTGCTGGAACGCTTCACGCGCGATATCGACGGGACTTTGGGCGGGCTTTTTTGACATGCCTTGTGTGCGGCTTCTTATTCAATCGGATTGCAGACATATGACTTAACGCATTCTACCGTCAGCTGGTGCACACAGGCGGCGCTTTGTCGTCTTTATTCAACTAAATGGTTCTTCAACGCATAGTGCGTCAGTTCAGCATTGTGGCGCATTTTCATTTTGACCAGCACACGTGAGCGGTACATGCTGATGGTTTTGACCGAGAGTAATAATTCGGCAGCAATATCGCTGACTGTCTTGCCCGAGGCAATCATGACCAAGGTCTGATATTCGCGGTCGGACAAGGTTTCGTGCGCTGGCGTTTCATGGTCGAAGCCGATCTGATTGGCCAATTCCTGTGCCAACGATGGACTGATGTATTTTCTGCCCGTGGCTGCTTGGCGGATGGCGTTGATCAGCTCTGCTGGCGCTGCCTGCTTATTGAGAAATCCTGCCGCGCCTGCCTTGAGTGCACGGATTGCATACTGATCTTCGCGATGGATGGACAGCATCAGGATCGGCATTTTCGGCATTTCCTTCTTGATTTGCTTGAGGATCTCGATGCCACTGCGGTCCGGTAACACAATGTCGAGCAGCAGCACATCACAATTGCCGAGCCGGCAGAACTTGATCGCTTCCAGTCCATTGTCAGCGTTGCCGACGACCACGATATCCCTGGTGCTGACGCAGATTTGCTTGAGTCCTTCGCGGACGATGGCGTGATCATCGGCGATCACTACCTTGATGGCAGCACTGTTTTTTTTCGTCGTTGGCATGGATGATTGGGCTGAATGCGGACTGGAAAGTGTCTATTTTATAAGTTTAGGCGCGGATAAGACAGTCATTGGCCTGCTAACTTGCCATCGTGTGCCGCCACCAGCATTTGCGGCCAACTGCAAGGTCGCACCGATGGCTGCGGCGCGCGTCTGCATGCCGCGTATGCCGGAGGCTTGCGCATCTGCGGCCGCATGTTGCGGCAAACCGATGCCGTCGTCGCTGATTTCCAGCAATAATTGCGTGCCCTCCAGTAGCAGGGCGATGCTCATTTTCCTGGCGTGCGCATGGCGCGCTGCATTGTGCAAGGCTTCGCGCGCAATCCGGTACAAGCTGGCGGTAGTGAAGGTATCGAGTTGCAGCTTGGCCGCTGCCGGTGCCACCAACAAGTCGTGCGGCAGGCCGGTCTGCCGTGCAAATGACTTGGTCAGCCATTCCAGCGTCGCTGGCAAGCCCAGTGCGAGTACCGCCGGGTGCAAGTCGTCGATGATGTTGTGCATGGCCTCGAGCGCGCCGTCGACCAGTTGATCGGCGTAGCTCACCTGTGCCTGCAAAGGGGTAGCGTCATCAACAATTGCGGCTGACGTCGGCAATTGTTGTTGCAATTGCGCCAGCGCCATTTTGAGCGCGGTCAGATGGCTGCCCAGTTCATCGTGCAAATCGCATGCAATGCGTCGGCGTTCTTCTTCCCGGATGCGTTCGGCGTCGATAGGGTCGCTCATGGAATTGTTGGCACGTTGGAATCAAGAATCAATGCGGCCATCATAAAGCAGATCGTGCTGTGCGCCCTTAAAGTTGGCACATTGAAATGCAACAAAGTTAAGTGGAATAAAAACTGGTAGAAGTTTTTTTGGTCGTAGCTCTTCCCATGCTCCAGAATGTGGTGCTATAATTTCATTTTTCGCGGCTGTAGCTCAGCTGGATAGAGTACTTGGCTACGAACCAAGGGGTCGTGGGTTCGATTCCTGCCAGCCGCACCAGATATAAAGGGTCCATCGCAAGATGGGCCCTTTTTTCTTTTCTGCTGCAATATTTCTGCCGAAAAACTTCCTTTTCCGCTTCGTCATTTTTCGTCCCGCGCACGTCCAGCGGCGAAATTGCGATTGTCTTATACTCAAAGCACGGCCCGGTCATGGGCTTCGCAGCACAAGCTTCTGTGCGTGTGCGGGCCCATGTCAGTGTTCCGCAAATTGCCGTGCCTGATATCCTCGGCAATGTCCTCAATATCGTTCCGTGCCTGCCAGTCCGAATCATCTGCGATTCCAGCCAGCCTTTCGTGCCGCATCCGCGCGTGGGTATGTCAGTTCGATCTTTTATTCCAACTGGAAACACAAGGAGTGCTTTATGAGTCATGACATTTCTACGGCAGGCATTGACCTGCAAAAAATGCCACAGCGCGTGCGCCATGCGTTGCGCTTTCGGCACTTGCAGGTGCAGGCCGTGGATTGGTTGTCGCCACGTTTCGTCAGAGTCACGCTCGCCGGCGAGCAGCTCGACGGTTTTACCAGTCCGGGCTTCGATGATCACGTCAAACTGTTTTTCCCGGACCCGCTTACCGGTGAATTGGCATTGCCCGAAGTTGGGCCGGAAGGGCCAATCTGGCCGGACAATGGCCGACCAGTGATGCGCGACTACACGCCGCAGCACTACGATAGCAAGGCGCAGACACTGGCCATCGATTTTGCCTTGCACGAATCGGGTCCCGCCACCGAGTGGGCTACCAAGGCCAAGCCAGGCGACTGGCTCGGTGTCGGCGGGCCGCGTGGCTCCTTCATTTTGCCGACCGATTTCGATTGGCATTTGCTGGTTGGTGACGAAACCGCGCTTCCGGCAATCTCGCGTCGACTCAAAGAACTACCTTCCAGCACGCGTGCGCTGGTGCTGATCGAAGTCGCGGAGGCCGCTGATGAAATTGCCCTGCAATCGGCAGCACAATTGCAATTGCAGTGGTGTCATCGCGGCATCGCCCGGCCGGGTAGCAGCGATGTTTTGCTGACTGCGTTACAGCAATTGGCGTGGCCGCAGGGTGATGGTTATGCCTGGGTCGCTTGTGAAACCGGCATGGCGCGTCAGTTGCGTACGCATTTGGTGGAGCAGCGCGGCATGCATGGCAAGCGGGTCAAGGCCGCCGGTTACTGGCGTGCCGGTATTGCCGGTGCGCATGAAAAAATTGAAGATTAATGTCATTGGGCACGACGGGCCATCGCAAGTTGGCCCGCTTCAAGTCCGCTTATGTTCGTTAGCCCAGTTTGGCCCGCATCGATTGCTGTTGAAATCGCTCGAAGTGATGTAACTCCTGTTCGATACCGCTTTTCAGTGCCGCGTTCTTTTTGCTAATCCAGGTCCATTTCTGTATCAGCAGTGCGCCGGCTTGCCGGTCCATCTTCAAGTCCAATGCCGCCACGATGCGATCGCCTGCCAGCACCGGTAACGCGAAATAACCCAGCACGCGTTTGTCGGCCGGCAAGTAGGCTTCAAAGCGATGGTTGTAGTCGAAGAACATGTCCAGGCGCTTGCGCTGGATCACCAGTGGATCGAACGGCGACAGAATGTGCAGCCGTTGCGCGGGCGGCAAGCTGGCTGCCTGTTCCAGTGTTGATGGTGCGATCCAATGTTGCACGCGTGGCGCATGGTCGAGATGGACCTCAATCAATTGCCGGCGCTTGACTGCCACCGCGAGCAATGCGCTCACGCCCGGCTTGGCAGCGTTGTTGCCATAACAAATCGATTCCAGACTGACCATGCCTTGTGATTGCAGCGCACGACGCAGCAGATATTGGCTGAATGCTGTTTCCTTGACTGGTTGGGGCCGTCGTTTCCAGCCGAAATGGCGTGCCGCCAATTCGTAGCTCTTGAGCATGCCGCTGCGCTTGCTGATGACCAGGTCGCCATTGAAAAAGCCTAGCCGTAATGCGCGTTTGGATGGCTTGCGGCTGCCCCAGGGATGGGTCTTGTCTTCCAGTACATCGTCATCGATGTCGCGAATCGATAGTGCACCTTCCTTGTGGATGCGAGCCAGCAAGGCGGTGTAATCATCGGCGTCGACATTCGCAAAGGAGGCATGCGGATTGGCAGCGCGTTGCTGCATGGCGCTCAGGAAATAGCGAAAATCGGCAGTCGGAATATAAGCCAGGGCATGGGTCCAGTATTCGAATACTGATTTGTCTACCGATTGGGCCTGTTCCAGGTCGCCGAGTTGATAGTCGGGGATGCGCGTATGCAGGATGTGATGGTGGCTGCGCTCGATGACATTGATGGTATCGATTTGTACATAGCCCAAATGTGCTGTGGCTAGCCGTACCGCATCCGGACCTGCGCCAAATGGTGCGGCTTCATCGAGGCGTTGGGCATGCAGCCAGATGGTGCGAGCTTGTTCGAGGGGGACAGCAATGGAAGGGCGGCTCATCGTGATGGTTCTGCATGCGTCACTAAAACCGCGATTGTAGGGCGTTCTGGCGCTGCTTGCGCGCGCTCGCGTGATCGCCGCGCAAGGCGATGTAATGGCACTGCGCAAAAAAACATTTGCAGGATCTGAAAATCTCTATATAATTCCGGCTCTTCGCGGCTGTAGCTCAGCTGGATAGAGTACTTGGCTACGAACCAAGGGGTCGTGGGTTCGATTCCTGCCAGCCGCACCAGATATAAAGGGTCCATCGGAAGATGGGCCCTTTTGTCTTTTCAGGCCGCGTATGATGAACTTGGCCTATATTGATTAAATTATTTCCTGTCGTGGCGCTGCTTGGCGTGGCACAGGCTGACGCTGACCGGGAGATTGCCCATGAATACACCGCATAAATTCCCCTACAAAGGCTACGCGATCTTTCCGCAGGTCGCGCAACAGGACAACGGCCAGTTTGCCGCCTGCTTCACCATCCATGCCGGTTATGACGGCAGTGGTGGTGTGCGCTACACCCGTGAGGCGCCGACCACCGAGTTCGACACCGAAGATGAGGCGATTGCCTATATCCTCGATTTCTGTGCCGATTGGGTCGAACAGAATCCACTGTAAGCCTGCCGCGCAGATGGTGGCTCAGCCGATCAGCACCATCTCATGGGTTGGCAATAATTTGAAAGTATTGACCACATTGACCAGCGAGCCAGCTTGATCCAGCAGTGACTGGGCAGCTGCGGCTGCTTGTTCGACCAGCGCCGCATTGGACTGCGTGACGTCATCCATCTGCATGATGGCCTGATTGACCTGGGCAATGCCGGTGCTTTGTTCCTGGCTGGCATGGTTGATGTCGGCCACAAAGTTGCTCAAGGTCTTGATGCTGGCTACTACTTCGCCGATGGTGGTGCCGGCCTGCTCAACCAAGGTGCGGCCAGAGTCGATCTTGCCGACTGAATCATCGATCAGACTCTTGATTTCCTTGGCAGCACTGGCCGATCGTTGTGCCAGCGCGCGCACTTCGGTGGCTACCACAGCAAAACCGCGGCCCTGTTCGCCGGCGCGGGCCGCTTCTACGGCGGCATTGAGTGCCAGGATATTGGTCTGGAAGGCAATGCCATTGATCACGGCAATGATGTCGACGATCTTTTTGGATGACTCATTGATGGTCGCCATGGTGCCGACCATCTGATTGACCGCATTGCCGCCGGCGATCGCTACCTGCGAGGCATTCAAGGCCAGTTGATTGGCGTGCTGCGCGGTCGCAGCATTTTTCTTCACGGCGGAAGTCAGTTGTTGCATCACTGAGGCAGTTTCCTGTAGCGAGCCGGCCTGACGTTCAGTGCGCGCGGACAGATTCAGATTGCCGACCGAAATTTCCTTCGATGCGGTGCCAATGGTTTCGGCCGATTGCTTGATATGGTCGACCGAGTGCGCCAGATTGGTTTGCATGGTTTTCATCGCATGCATCAAGCTATGGCTGTCGCGCGCGGTAATACGGATGGTTTCGGTCAGGTCGCCGGCGGCGATGCGGTCGGCCACGCGTACGGCATAGGCCGGTTCGCCACCGAGCTGGCGCAACAGGCTGCGCGTGAGCATGGTAGCAGCGGCCACGCCGCACAACAGCGCCAACGCGCTCAGCAACAGCAGAGTAGTGCGACTGGAGCGATAAGTGGCATCGATGTCGGCCGCAACACCATCAATGTTGTGGCGTTGCAGGCGCAGCAGCTTGTCGATGGCGCTTTGATAATTGGCAGCGCTGGGCAGGTAGCTGCTTTCAAAGGCATTCTTGGCCTGAAACAGCTTGCCGTCGGCGCGTAGCGTCAGGATGTTGGCGCCAGCGGCTAGATAGGCTTTGCGGCTGGTGTCGATGTCGGCATACAGTTTTTGCTCGTCGGCTGTGGTCAACATGAGCCGGACTTGATTTTGCAGCGTCAGGGCCTGTTTGGCGGCGTTGCTGATGGCACTGTCAAAATAAGTTGCCAGGCTCAGATCGGTGCTGCGTGCAATGGCAGTGGTGCGAGTGATTGAGGTAGCAATGTTGGAGTACCAGTCGCTGATCAGGCGTTCCTTGGCCAGTGGCATTTTCATCATCGCGTTGGTTGCGTCGGCCACCGTCTGCAAGCGCCAGATACCCATGGCAGTGACAACGATCATTAAGGCCAAAACAATGCCGAAACCCGCCGCGAAGCGGGTTGCTACTTTCCAGTTTTTCATGCGTCTCTCGTTTTTTATGCCGCTACCATGAACGGTACTGGCGATTTTTGCTTATCGAGGATGCTAGCATCGGCGTGCGATCCGGAATAATGAAAAATATCCGACGATCAATATCGAAACCGGATGGGTTATTTCTTTTTTGGCATCTTGGTCAGCTTATTGACAGCATTGGAGAGGCGCATAAGCAGGGCTGTTGCGGTCAATTCTGGCGGTACTGTTCGTTGTGCTGTAATAGACCCGTAACAGTTTGTAAGAGCAATAGGGCAGACCTACTGCGAGGTATATCTTACGGATTCCCCCCTCTAATTCATCCCCTGAATTAGATTTCAACCCGCGCCGCAAGGTGCGGGTTTTTTATTGGTTCAACGCGTATTAGCTTGCCTGCCATGCATCGTTGTCGGCAATGACAGTTCGCGGGGAATCCAATACCGATTCTTGCAGATGATGCTATACTTTAATGGTAATCATTATCATCTAACAAGCCGGAGAAAAATCCTATGATTGGTATCAAAAAAATCGCAGTTGCCGCCGCCCTGTTCGCCGCGTTTTCAGCTGCCAATGCTGCTGAATATCCGATTGGCAAACCACAGATCCAGAATGGTATGGAAGTGAGCGCGGTTTATCTGCAACCGATCAAGATGGAACCGGATGGCATGATGCGCAAGGCGGAAGAGTCGGATGTCCATCTGGAAGCCGACATCCATGCCATGGCCAAGAACCCGAACGGGTTCGCCGAAGGCGACTGGATGCCTTATCTGCAAATCAAGTATGAAGTCAATAAGGTCGGTTCGGCCAAGGTCGTCAAGGGCGACATGATGCCGATGGTGGCCAGCGATGGTCCGCACTACGGCGACAACGTCAAACTGGAAGGCCCGGGTAAATACACCCTGAAGATGATCATTTCGCCACCTGGCGCCCATTTTGGTCGTCACGTCGACAAGGAAACCGGTGTCGGTCCTTGGTTCAAACCATTCGTGCTGACTTACGATTTCACTTTTGCTGGCGTCGGCAAGAAGGGCGGTTACTAAGCGTTGCTTGGTAACTGAGCGTGTCGCCCCTCTGGGGGCATCATCTGGCGTCCCGTGCAAGCCTGGCTTGCCGGTGACGCTGAGTCGTTCTGCTGGTGCGCCAAATACGGCCATCGGAACGAGGTAGTGAAGGGAAAATCAATGTCCTTGCGTCAAACGTATCAAGCAAAATGTGCAGCCGGACTGTTTGGTCTGCTGTGCGCACTGTCAGCCACCGTCTCGTTCGGTTCGGATCTGCTGACATTTAAACTGGAAATGCAGGATGGCAAGTTCATTCCACCACGGATAGAAGTCCCGGCTGGCCAACGCATCAAGATTGAAGTCCACAACATCGGCAAGACTGCCGCAGAATTTGAAAGCGTTGAATTACGCAAGGAAAAAGTGTTGGCGCCAGGCGCCCAATCCTTTGTCGTGATCGCGCCGCTGCGTCCCGGAGAATATAAATTCTTCGATGACTTTCATCTGAATATGCCGCAAGGCGTGATCGTCGCCAAGTAAGGACAATGTTCGGCACGATGGCAGCGCCATTGCCGTGCCAAATGCAATCGAAAGGGAAGTGAATGGGTCAGGTGTTATTTATCGTCTGGCGTGAAAGCGTCGAGGCTTTGCTGGTGGTCGGCATTTTATATGCGTGGCTGAATAATGGCGACGCCGCCGCGCGCCGTGGTCTGCCGTACCTGTGGGCGGGTGTGGCCGCCGGTATCGTGATGGCACTGGCGCTGGGCGCTGCGTTGCTGGGCTTCAGCGAGCTGTTGTCGGGAGATGCGCAAACCTATTTTCAGATTGCGATGGTCTTGATTGCGGCGGTGCTGATTGTGCAAATGGTGTTCTGGATGCGCAAACACGGCCGTACCCTCAAGAAAGACATGGAATCGTCGCTGCAAGCCAATACCCAATCGGGCAACTGGTGGGGCGTGTTCCTGCTGGTGGCGCTGGCGATTGCGCGTGAGGGTAGCGAAACTGCCGTGTTTCTGTACGGCATCGGCATGGGTCAGCAGGATGCCAGCACTGGCGCGCTGGTGTTTGCCGGCGTGTTGGGTTTCGCACTGGCATTCCTGACTTTCTATCTGCTGCAATTGGGCGGCAAGGTGTTTTCGTGGCGGCGTTTCTTTCAGGTAACTGAAATCATTCTATTGCTGCTGGCCTCCGGTCTGATGTTGACCGGTGTCGAGAAACTGGTCGATCTATTGATGGAAAGCTCGGACTGGTTTGGTTCGCTCGACATCATGTCCAGCCTGATGGCGCCGCTCTGGGATACCAGCGGTGTACTCGATGATTCCAGCACTGTGGGCAGCCTGGTGGCCACGTTGACCGGCTATCGCGCCCATCCGCCGCTCATGAGCGTCGCCATCTATGTGATCTATTGGCTTGTGGTATTCTTCGCGCTTGGCAAATCGAGCAAGGCACCGGTCCAAAAAGCAGCTTGATTTCGGCCAGGTATTTCCCCAGTAACAACCGAGTTAGCAAGGCGATATGAGTAGCTGTACGCTTCCTACCACCAGACTGGCGCGTACAGGCGACTGGATGCGCCGCAACGGCACCTTGATCCGTGGCATTCAATGGATCATCGTGCTGGTTTATGCCGTCCTGATTCTGGTGCCAATCTTTTTGCCGTTGCCGGACGAGACGGCTCATCTCTGGTCCAATCTGACCCTGATTGCGCAGTTCTGCTTCTGGGGCATCTGGTGGCCGTTCGTATTGGTCAGCATGGTGTTGATGGGGCGCGTGTGGTGTGGCGTCCTGTGCCCGGAAGGTGCGCTGACTGAATTTGCCAGCAAGTTCGGCAGAGGCTGGGCCATCCCCCGTTGGATGCGCTGGGGCGGCTGGCCTTTCGTGGCATTTGCACTGACCACCGTGTACGGTCAGATGGTCAGCGTCTATCAATACCCCAAGGCAGTCTTGTTGGTGCTCGGCGGGTCCACGCTGGGCGCGATGATCGTCGGTTATCTGTATGGTCGCGAAAAACGCGTCTGGTGCAAATACCTATGCCCGGTTAATGGCGTATTCGGTCTGCTGGCCAAGCTCGCACCCTTCCATTACAAGGTCAATGAAGACGCCTGGCGCGCTTCCTACGACACCCATGGCAAGAAAACTATCGCTATCAATTGTGCGCCGCTGGTGCCGCTGCGCAATATGAAGGGCGCCGCCGATTGCCACATGTGCGGCCGTTGCAGCAACCATCGCAATGCGATTGCGCTGACCTGGCGTGCCCCGACCGAAGAAATTGTCGTCATCGGTCAAAAGAGCAACAATCTGTGGGAAAGCGCGCTGACCCTGTACGGCTTGTTTGGCATTGCCATCGGCGCCTTCCACTGGAGCGCCAGCCCCTGGTTTGTGCAAGTCAAGCAAGTGATCGCAACCTGGTTGATCGAGCGCGACATCATGTGGCCGTTCGGTACCAACGCCCCCTGGTGGCTGCTGACCAATTATCCGGCCCAGAGCGATGTGTTCACCTGGCTTGATGGCAGCTTGGTGGTCGGCTATATCCTCACCACTGGCCTGGTATTGGGAACGTCGCTGAGCTTGCTGTTCTCGCTCAGCAATCTGATGCTCGGCAAATGGAATCGGGGGCGTTTCAACCATCTGGTGCAATCCGCGATTCCGCTGGCAGGTTGCGGTGTGTTCGTCGGTTTGTCGGCCACTACCATCAGCTTACTGCGTGCTGAACACTGGCAAGTCGATTGGGCCAATGACGTGCGGGCCGCGCTGTTGACCGTCATGACCTTGTGGAGCGTATTGCTGGCCTGGAAAGTGGTTGGTCAGCATACCAGCGCAATTGGTCGGCGCTTGCTGGCCATGTTGCCAATATTGGCGGGCCTGGGCCTGGTCAATTTCGCCTGGTTGTTGATGTTCTGGATCTGGTAGGCAAATAGTGCAAGGTTGCCGGCGCTGCGGCAGAACGGCGTAGTCGCGTAAAATAGCCGGTTTCGCCCGCCGTATTTGCACCGCATTGACGGCTTTACCGGCACGCTACCTTCAAACCTCGCAACTTCACTATTACACCATGGCTCGTCCTCGTTTCCTGCCCGACAATCTCACTCTGATGCTGCTGGCCGTGGTGCTCACCGCCAGCTTTCTGCCCTGTACCGGCCAGGCCGCCGTTGCCTTCGACTGGCTCACCACCTTCATGATCGGCCTGCTGTTCTTCATGCATGGTGCCAAGTTGTCGCGCCAGGCGGTGGTCGCTGGCATGGTGCATTGGCGTTTGCATGTAACGGTGCTGCTTTGCACCTTTGCGGTGTTCCCGTTGCTCGGTTTGCTGTTGAAGCCAGCCTTGCTGCTGGTAATCACGCCTGACCTGTATTTAGGCATCCTGTTCCTGTGTGTGTTGCCGTCGACTGTACAATCGTCGATTGCCTTCACCTCGGTGGCGCGCGGCAATGTACCGGCGGCAATTTGCAGCGCCTCGGCTTCGAATCTGTTGGGCATCTTCCTGACACCGCTGATGGTCAGCGTCATTGTGGTCGCGCACAATGCCCAGCATTCCTCGCTCGATGCGATTCTCAAGATCGTCTATCAACTGTTGCTACCTTTTGTGGCCGGCCAGATTGCACGTCCCTGGATCGGTGCCTGGATGGATCGCAACAAGTCCTGGCTGCGCTGGGTTGATCAAAGCTCAGTGTTGCTGGTGGTTTATGTGGCATTCAGCGAAGCCGTCAATCAAGGCTTGTGGCGCCAGGTGCCGATGTTCATGTTGCTCAGCCTGATCATCATCAGCGCACTGTTGCTGGCGCTGATCATGCTGCTGACTACCTACGGCAGCCGCCGACTCGGCTTCAACAAGGAAGATGAAATCACCATTGTCTTTTGCGGCTCAAAGAAAAGTCTGGCCAGCGGCGTGCCGATGGCCAAGGTATTGTTTGCCAGCCAGACCGTGGGAATGGTGCTGCTGCCGTTGATGTTGTTTCACCAGATACAACTGATGGTATGCGCAGTGCTGGCGCAGCGTTATGGGCGTCGACCGGAAGTCAGTGAGGAGGCGGTTAAGCCGCTCGCACGCTAGCATCAAGTCTGGTCTGTCAGAGAAGGCTCGCTGTGTGCGGTAATGCTGCTCAGTTAAGAAACACCAGTCGGTTCTTAGCTGCTGATGCTGTGTTTTCTTCGGACGAGCTTGCCGGGAGCGGCCCGGCAGCCGCTTACTTTTCTTGTCTCGCCAAGAAAAGCTAAGCAAAAGAAGGCGACCGCGCGATCCTGGCCCCTGCGGGGTTCCCAGCGATGTGCCGCAGAAAATGGGAGGGTCGCAAACT
>JAMFSU010000145.1 GCA_026225475.1 Duganella sp. | reverse complement strand
TCCCATTTTCTGCGGCACATCGCTGGGAACCCCGTAGGGGCCGGGATCGCGCGGTCGCCTTCTTTTGCTTAGCTTTTCTTGGCGAGACAAGAAAAGTAAGCGGCTGCCGGGCCGCACCCGGCAAGGTAGTCCGAAGAACACACAGAATCAGCAACCAAGAAAATACTCTCGATAGAACAAAGCAATCCAATTGCGCGATGATCAACGATGCCTGCTCGAACCGATACAGCATGGCATTAGTCAAACTAAAAGCGGTCGACGAAACACTGCGTGCGGTAGTGGAAAACTATTTGCATGCGGACGACCTGCAAAAAAAAATGAATACAAATCAGCGCTCACGGAGCGGCACCAGATCGCAGGACTCTCTGCTCACAGAAAGTTGCAAGTCGATGACTATCGTATTAATGATCTTTACGGATAACGCCTTGCCCGTCGATGTGCAAGCTGAGGCTGTTATCCCCATAGCAGGTTAAGCCTGCCCGAAGTTGCTGGGCTAAAAAAAATGTGCGTATTCTGTGAGATTTTTGCTAATCCACTGAAGAAAATCTTAGAGAAGCTTACAATGTAGCCCATTCGATATCATTTCACCCATCCGCATGGACCAGACCGCACGCGCAGAACATCAATTGGAACGACAGCAGGAGCGGCATAAGGATCATGCTGTGATCATGTTGCATGGCCTGTGCGGCTCCAGTTTGGAACTGGGGACCATTCCCAAGGCGCTCAAGCGCGCCAACTGTACTGTGGTTGAAATGCAGATTCCGCATTATTCGGCAGCACTGGTCGAGCGTGGCGTGACACCGAACTGGATGGACTGGTGTGCCCAGGTCGAGAGCAAGGTGGTCAAGCTCAAGGAAGAGCACAAGACCGTCTCGCTGTGCGGCTTGAGCATGGGCGCGACGCTGGCACTGGCGGTGGCGTCGATGAGCCGCGAGGTACTGTGCGTGGTGCTGTTGTCGCCGGTGTTGCGTTATGACGGTTGGTCGGTGCCTTGGTATCACAAACTGATGGCGATTCCTTATGGTCTCGGTTATCGCAACTGGACCTACAAGGAGTCCGATCCTTACGGCATCAAGAATTTCGAAATGCGGCGCCGTGTGGCCGCTGCCTTGATGAAAGATGGCGTGGCGGCGGTGGGGGCTGCGGCCATTCCGGCGCGTCAGTTGCGCGCGGCCCAGCATTTGATGCGCTATGTGCGTCAGTCGTTGCCATTGGTACGCTCCAGCACACTGGTGGTGCATTCGATCGATGATGAGACTGCCGCGCCGCAAAATGCCGAAATGATCCTGCAAAACATTCGCTCGGAGGTGCGTAAGGCAGTCTGGCTGGGCGACTGCTACCACATTATTACCGTCGACAACGAACGCGAACTGGTCACCAATGAAACCGTCCAGTTCATCAAGCGCAATATCGATGCACATAGCAGCGACTTGTCATTGAAATATCTGTTGCACAACGCTCCACTTAGAGATCGCCGCTAGGCCGAAAGAAAAGCGCACTTCATGTCACGAATGTCATCAATTGAACGGGGAGACGCGATGAGCGTCATCAAACTCAGGAACGCCAAACGCTGGAAAGGGACAAGTACCCCGCCGTTGTTTACCTGCGCCTGCGGTTTCATGGTGGCGTTTCTGCTGCGTTATGTCCTGAGCCCGTTTGTCGACGAGGCCATGTCGATGCTGCTGTTTGCCTGTAACTGCATCATCATGAGTTATTTCTTTGGTTATATATATGCATTGGGCTTGCTGGCGGTGAGCATACCGACGGCCTTGTTTTTCTTCCGCAAACCGTTTTTGATGATGGATAGCCTGGGTCACCAGGATGTTTTCCTGATTGTGGTCTATGGTTCGATTGTGATGCTGGCTTCACTCATCATCGAGTGGTTGCAGCGTGAACGCTATGCGGCGGTGCTGCAGCAACGGGTGTCGGAAACCCGTTATCAGATGTTGATCGAAACCGACCAGGCGCGCCGCGCCGAATATGCCGAACATTTTGCGGCGGCCAAGCGTGACGCTGGCACTGCTCCAGTCACCGCCATGTCGGACGCCCCCACAGGGGAACGCTGAAGCGGCGCCGCTCAGGCGGCGGTCTGACTTTGCAGCAACTGCCTTAAGGTCGCAATGGTGTAGTCGATTTCGGCGGCATTGGTATAGCGTCCCAGCGAAAAGCGGATCGCACTGCGCGCCAGGGCATCGGAGCGACCCAGTGCCGTCAGTACATAGGATGGTGCTGCATTGGCCGAATTACAGGCCGAGCCAGCCGATACGGCGATGTCGAGCAGTTGACCTGCGACCGAGACATTGCCTGCCAGATTGAAGCTGAGATTGAGATTGTGCGCAATGCGCTGTTCGGCGTTACCGTTCAATACCACGCCCGGCAACTCCCGCAAACCTTCCCACAAACGGTCGCGCAAGAGGCGAATGCGTGCGCTTTCTTCGTCCTGCACGCGGGCCGCCAACGCAAATGCTTCGCCCATGCCGACGATCTGGTGCGTCGCCAGTGTGCCGGAACGCATGCCGTTTTCATGGCCGCCGCCATCGATCTGCGCTTCCAGCTTCAGCGCCGGATTGTGGCGCACGAACAAGGCACCGATGCCCTTGGGGCCATAGATCTTGTGGGCGCTGAAGGACATCAGGTCCACCTTCAGGCTGCGCAGATCAATGGCGATCTTGCCTGCGGCCTGCACGGCGTCGACATGGAACACAATGCCGCGTGCGGCGCAGATGTCGCCGAGGGCAGCAATTGGCTGGATGACACCGATTTCATTGTTGACCATCATCACCGATGCCAGGATGGTGTCCGGGCGCAGGGCGGCTTCGAACTGTGCCGTGGTAATCAGGCCATCTTCCTGCGGTTGCAGAAAGGTGACTTCAAAACCGGCCCGTTCCAGCGTGTGCATGGTATCGAGCACTGCCTTGTGTTCGGTGGCGACGGTGATCAGGTGTTTGCCGCGACCAAGCTCGCGCAAGGCAGTCGCCGCACCTTTGAGTGCCAGATTGTTCGATTCGGTGGCGCCCGAGGTCCAGACGATTTCAGCGCTCTGCGCGCCAACCAGGCCAGCAACTTGCTTGCGCGCCTTTTCCACTGCCGCTTTGGCTTCCCAGCCGAAAGTGTGCGAGGTGCTGGCAGGATTGCCAAACTTCTCCGTCAGATAGGCACACATCTTGGCTGCCACCGCCGGATCAACCGGCGTTGTCGCCGAGTAGTCCAGATAAATCGGTAATTGCAGGGCAGCCTGGTCAGGCGCCGAAGTACAGTCAGCGGGTGCGTTCATGGTGTCAATCCAAAATGGTCATCAGTAGCTTGGTAGGGGACGACTTTACAGCAAATCCATTGCTCGAAAACGATTATAAAATCAGTTCTATAGTTGAATTTCGGTTTATAAATAGTATTTATTTATAAAATTACTCGTCTAAATATTGATTAAATATGGATCAGATATTGATCCAGTATTGATATTTCGCATTTACTTATGTGAAATGATTATACTTAATCAGAATAAATATATGTCTATAATCCGTAAATCATATAGATCATCAGCATATGGACTTAAACCAATTGGAAGCCTTTTCGGCGGTCTTGACCATCGGTAGCGTCACTGGTGCCGGGCGCAGCCTGGGCCGTTCGCAGCCGGCCGTGAGCAAGGCGATCCAGGATCTGGAAGCCGAGCTTGGCTATGCGTTGTTTGATCGCAACGGCCCGCGCGTGACGCCCACCGATAAGGCCTTCCTCCTGTATGAGGAGGTTGAACGTTCGCTGGTCGGTTTGCGCACGATACGCCAGCGCGCCGAAGAAATCGGCCGCGAAGAGTCGCAGCCAATCTATTTGGTGGCGACCCCGGCGCTGGCCTCGACGATTGCTCCGGCGGCGCTGAAATTGCTAGAGCCACAAGGCTTGCCCGAGCATATCCATTTGCGCAGCGCCTCGGCCGAGCAGGTAGTGCATTCGGTCTTGCACCGTACTGTCAGCCTGGGGCTGACCAGTTTGCCGGTCGCGCATCGCGGCCTTGAGCTGCACTGGATCGGCCAGGCACCTTGCGTGGCGGTGATGCGCAGCGATCATCCACTGGCCGCGTGCGAGACGGTCAGTACCGCCTGTCTGGATCAACAACGGCTCATCACCATGTCCAATCGTTATCGTCTGCGTCAGCGGATTGATATGGCGCTCGGGCAGGACAAGCCGCTGGCCGTGGCGATCGAAACCAATACCTCGTTCAATGCCATCATGGCCGCCCATGCCGGACTCGGGGTGGCGCTGGTGGAGCCGATCACGGCCCTGGGTATGCCGATAGAAGGGCTGACGGTACGGCCGCTGGAGATCAATATTCCCTTTTATTTTGGGGTGGTGACCCCGTTCGGCAAACCGGTCGCTGGGCTTACCCAGGCGTTGATTGCGGCAATTGAAACAGCCGCGCAGAACATCCTGCATGGCTTCGTCAAGCGCGATGCCGGCGACCATGACGATTTGCTGTAAGCCTCTTCGTCTGGCACAGCAGTGATCGCAGAACAATTCAGGAATTTAGGGGAAGGAAAGTCTTCGTGAGCGATACAAGCATGATCAACGCCGCAGCGGCGACGCCGATGGGACTGGCTGCTTTGGAAGCCCGTCTGCAACAGGATCTGGACTGGCTGGAGTTGCCCGGCAAGGACTGGATGCCGCAGACGCTGGTTGACGGTGTTGCGGTGCTGGACGTGGCCATTATCGGCGGCGGTCAGGCGGGCATGGCAGCGGCGGTATCGCTTCAGCATTTGGGCATCAAGGCGGTCATCTTCGATCAGTCGCCCGCCGGCTTCGAAGGCCCCTGGGCGACCACGGCGCGCATGGAAACACTGCGTTCACCGAAGAAGCTGACCGGTCCGGCGTTGGGTTTTGCTGCATTGACCTTTCGCGCCTGGTTTGAGGCGCAGTTCGGCTTGGCGGCCTGGGATGCGCTGGACAAGATCCCGCGTCTGCAATGGATGCAATATCTACGCTGGTATGGTCGGGTGATGCAACTGGATGTGCGTAATCTGCATCGGCTGCAAGCGGTGTCGCCGCGTGCCGATGGTGTGGTGGCGTTGCAGTTGCAGACACCGACCGGTGAACAGACCGTGCTGGCGCGGCGTGTGGTGCTGGCCACAGGTCGTGATGGCCTGGGCGGTGCGCAAGTGCCGGCGATTGCGCAATCGTTGCCGCGCCACTCTTGGGCGCATTCTTCGGATGCCATGGATTACGGTACGCTGGCCGGCAAGCGCATTGGCGTCATCGGCGCTGGATCGTCTGCCATGGACAGCGCGGCGACCGCCTTGGAGTCGGGGGCCGAGCGTGTCGATCTGCTGATACGTCGGCAGGAGTTGCCGCGTATCAATAAAGGCAAGGGTTCGGGTAACCCTGGATTGACCAATGGCCATCTGCATCTTCCCGACGAATGGAAGTGGCGCATCCGCCATTACGTCAATGTGCAACAGACGCCGCCGCCGACCGGCAGCACCCGGCGGGTGTCCAAGTTTGCCAATGCCCGTTTTCTGTTCGGTGCGCCCATTGAGCGTATCGACGTCTTGCCGGACGGCTTGCGCGTGATTACGCCGCGTGGTGTGTTCCATTACGATTTCCTGATTTTTTCCACTGGCTTTCGGATCGACTGGAACCAGCGTCCCGAGTTTGCCGCGATTGCGCCGCACGTCCGCAGCTGGCGTGCGCGCTATATGCCGCCACCGGGAGCGGAAGACGCCGAGCTGTCCGATAGTCCGGATCTGGGCGCGGCCTTCGAGTTTCAGCAAAAGCAGCCGGGCAGCTTGCCGGGCCTGGAGCGTGTCCATTGTTTCTGCCATGCCGCGGTGCTGACACACGGCACCTTGTCGGGTGATATTCCGGCCATCAGCGATGGCGCGCAACGACTGGCGCAGGGAATTGCTTCCTTGTTCTACGGTGAAGATATCGAATTCCACTATCGCAATACCCAGGCCTATGCCGAACCGGAGCTGGTTGGTGATGAATGGCAACCGGCAGAACCGACCGAAGCAGAGCGAGCGGCATTGCACGAGGTGGGGCGGTGAGCGGGGCGATTCTGCGCAGCGTTTTGCAGGCGCTGGCGGTGTTGTTGCTGATGACGGTGATCGTCTTCTTCGGCTTGCACATGATCGGCAATCCGGTCGATATTTTGATCGGTCAGGACGTGGACCAGATTGATCGCCTGCGCATCATCAAGGAACTGGGCTTGGATCAGCCGATCTGGCGCCAGTATCTGGCGTTTCTCAACGGTGCTCTGCACGGCAATCTGGGTAACAGTTTTGTCTACAACACACCGGCCATTCAATTGATTTTTCAGCGCCTGCCGGCGACGCTGGAGCTGGCGGTTGCTGCCTTGATCATGTCGGTGCTGATCGGCATTCCGCTTGGTTTGCTGGCGGGCTTGTTTCCACAACATCCCTTGTCGCGGCTGGCCATGACCGGCAGTATCCTGGGTTTTTCGCTGCCGACCTTCTGGATCGGTCTGATGCTGATCATGGCTTTCAGTGTTTCGCTGGGCTGGTTGCCATCGGGCGGGCGCGGAGCGACTGCCAGCCTGTTCGGGGTGGAATGGTCGTGGCTGACGATTGACGGTTTGCGCCACCTGATCCTGCCGGCAATCAATTTGTCGCTGTTCAAGATTTCGCTGGTGATGCGGCTCACACGCGCCAATGTACGCGAAGTATTGCCGATGGATTACGTCAAGTTTGCCCGCGCCAAAGGCTTGGCACCATTGCGGGTGGTGCTGATGTATGTGTTGCGCAATACCATGATTCCACTGGTGACGGTACTCGGCCTGGAGTTCGGCTCGACCATCGCGTTTGCCGTGGTGACGGAAAGTATTTTTGCCTGGCCCGGTGCCGGCAAGTTGATCCTCGATAGCATCAACGCGCTCGACCGGCCAGTGATCGTGGCTTATATGATGGTCATCGTCTGTCTGTTCGTGACCATCAACCTGATCGTCGATGTCTTGTATAAGGTGCTCGATCCACGGGTGCGCGGGGAGGTGAAGGCATGAACGATATCAATACGCCGGACATGATCGCGACGCCCGTGTCACCCATAACACCTATGACGCAGGAACAGGTGCGCGCTCGCGTGGCAGCCTTGTCGGCGTTTGCCGCGCCGCGCCGCGAATCGCCATGGCGGCGGGTATTGCGCAGTTTCGTCGCGTCCCGGACGGCCATGTTTGGCCTGACAGTCGCCTTGATCCTGATGCTTGCGGCCTTGGCAGCGCCCTGGCTGACGCCGCAAAATCCCTATGATCTGATGCAGCTCGATGTCCTCGACGCTCGTCTGCCACCGGGCAGTGCCAATGGCTTGGGCACCTTTACCTATTGGCTGGGCACTGACGGTCAGGGCCGCGATCTGTATTCCGGCATTCTGTACGGCTTGCGCATCAGTATCGGCATCGGTATTGGTTCGGCGCTGTTGGCCGGTGTCATTGGTACCTTGATCGGTTTGCTAGCCGCTTATGTCGGTGGCAAGGTCGATGCATTGCTGATGCGGCTGGCCGATCTGGTGCTGTCGTTTCCATCGATTCTGGTGTCGATGCTGATTCTGGCCTATCTCGGCAAAGGTATCTTCAATGTGATGGCGACGCTGGTGGTGCTGGAATGGGCTTATTACGCACGCACTGCGCGCGCACAGGCGCTGGTCGAACGGCAGAAGGAGTATGTCGAAGCCGCGCGCGGTCTGGGGGTGTCTGCCTGGCACATCATGGTGCGGCACATTCTGCCCAATTGCCTGCCGCCGCTGATCGTCATCGGCACTTTGCAGATCGCCCGTGCGATTACGCTGGAGGCGACCTTGAGCTTTCTCGGTCTGGGTGTGCCGATTACCGAACCGTCGCTGGGCTTGCTCATTTCCAATGGCTATCAATACATGTTGTCCGGCCAATACTGGATCAGCTTCTATCCCGGCATCGCCTTGCTGGTGGTGATTGTGGCGATCAATCTGGTGGGCGACCGTTTGCGTGATGTCATGAATCCAAGGTGGCAGAAATGAGTACGTCGATGTCAGTACCCACGCTGGAAGTACGCAATCTGCGCACGCAATTCTTCACCCCGGACGGTGTGCTGCCGGCGGTCGACGATGTGTCGCTGCGGCTGGAGCGCGGCCGCATCCTCGGGCTGGTGGGCGAGTCTGGCTCCGGCAAGAGCGTGACTGGGTTTTCGATTCTCGGTTTGCTTGATGCGCCGGGCCGCATTGTTGGTGGTCAGGTGCTGTTTCAGGGCCAGGATCTGGTGACGCTGGACCGGCAGTCATTGCGCAAGCTGCAGGGCAATCGCATTGCCATGATTTTCCAGGACCCGATGATGACCTTGAATCCGGTGCTGCGGGTCGAGGCGCAGATGATCGACGCCGTGCTGGCGCACAGCAAGGTCAGTCGTCAACAGGCCCGTGAGCAGGCCCGCGATACTCTGGGCATGATGGGGATTGCCAGTCCGGACGAGCGCCTGCGCGCCTATCCGCATCAATTGTCGGGCGGCATGCGTCAGCGCGTGGCGATTGCGATTGCAATGTTGCACAAGCCGGACCTGATCATTGCCGATGAGCCGACCACGGCACTCGATGTGACGATTCAGGCGCAGATTTTGTCGGAAGTGCAAAAGCTGGCGCGCCAACACGGCACGGCATTGATCTGGATTACGCACGATCTGTCGATCGTGGCCGGACTGGCCGATGAGATTGCCGTCATGTATTCCGGTCGGATTGTCGAGCAGGGTAGCGTCGACGCAGTACTCGACCACTCTTTGCATCCCTATACCCAAGGCTTGATCGGCAGTCTGCCGAGTAACAACCGGCGTGGTCAGCGCTTGCGCCAGATTCCCGGCTTGACGCCGAATGTGCTGCACTTGCCGCCGACCTGTGCGTTTGCTGCCCGCTGCGAGCGGGTCGCGCAAGCCTGCCTGGAGCGGCCAGAGATTACCGAGCCGGTGGCGGGCCATCTGGTACGTTGTTTTCATCCGGTCATGAGCGGTCATGCAGAGGTGCAGCATGGATAAAGTAATTCCGCTGGTGGCCGCACAGCAGGTCGGCAAGCGTTTCGGCGAGCGTCGTCATGGCTGGCTTGACCGTCAATTGCTGGCGCGCGGCTGGATGCGTCCAAACGCAGTGACGCAGGCACTCGATGCCGTCGATCTGCAGGTGATGCCGGGCGAAGTAGTCGGTCTGGTAGGCGAGTCGGGTTGTGGCAAATCAACGCTGGGCCGTATTGTCAGCGGTTTGTTGTCGCCCTCGTCGGGACAGGTGACGGTCAACGGTGTTGATCGCAATCAATTGTCGTCGGCCGAACAGCATGCTGCACGGCGCCAGGTGCAGATGATTTTTCAGAATCCCTATGCCAGCCTGAATCCGCGCCTGCGCGTCGATCAGATCGTCGGTGAAGCGGCCTTGATCCATGGCATGAGCGAGCGTGCCGGATTGGACGATTATGTCAGTGCACAGTTGCTACGCGCCGGTCTCGATCCGGCCTTGCGCGACCGTTATCCGCATCAGTTCAGTGGTGGCCAGCGCCAGCGTATTGGCATTGCACGCGCCTTGGCGGTGCAGCCGCAGATGCTGGTGTGCGATGAGGCGGTCGCCGCTCTGGATGTGTCGATCCAGGCGCAAATTCTGAATTTGTTTGCCGATCTGCGTGAACAACTGGGCTTGACCTATCTGTTCATCAGTCATGATCTGGGCGTGGTCGAGCATGTTTCGGACCGCGTCGTCATCATGTATCTGGGCCGCATTGTCGAGAGCGCGTCGGTCGAGGAATTGTTTGCCCACGCCAACCATCCCTATACCCAGGCCTTGCTGGCCGAGGTGCCGCGCATGCAGACGCGCAACAAAGCGTTTGCGGCGATCAAGGGGGAAATTCCCAGCCCGCTCGATCCGCCGTCCGGTTGTCATTTTCACCCGCGTTGTCCGCATGCGATGGCGCGCTGCCGCGAGCAGGTACCTGAGTTGAAAGAAGTCGCTCCAGGTCATTTGAGTGCATGTCATTTGAACGATTAGTCATTTCCGTTATTTCACCGCAACCAAGGATCATGAATATGAAGAAAACGCTCCTTTCCAGTCTGATGGCCGTGGCGCTGCTGAGCAGTGTCGGCGCGCAGGCGCAGACGCTCAATATCGCCTTCGCCGATCCATTGTCATCGATCGATCCACAGCTCAACAATCATGCCGGCGACCGTTCGGTCGATCTGCATTTCTGGGATCTGCTGGTGGAAAACAACTACAACAAGTTGCAGCCTGGCCTGGCCCTGAGCTGGAAGAACATTGATCCGAAGACCTGGGAGTTCAAGCTGCGTCCCAACGTCAAGTGGCAGGACGGCAAGCCGTTTTCGGCTGATGATGTGATCTTCTCTTACCAGCGTGCGCGTAATGTGCCGGGTAGCGTGGCCACGTTTGCCGGTTACCTGCGGACGGTGGAATCGGTCACCGCCAAGGACCCGTTGACACTGGTGATCAAGACTACTATTCCGAATCCGGACTTGCCGCTGAACCTGGCGTCGGTGCATATCGTCAGCAAACATATCGGCGAAAAAGCCACGACCGAGAACTACAACAGCGGCGCGGCGATGATCGGTACCGGTCCCTACAAGTGGATTTCGTATGTGCCGGGCGAGCAGGTCGTGATGGAGCGCAACAACGACTATTGGGGCACCAAGCAACTTTGGGCAAAGGTCAACTATCGCTATATCAACAATGCCGCTGCGCGTACTGCGGCCTTGCTGTCGGGCGATGTCGACGTGATCGACAAGGTATCGGTGTCAGACCTGAGCAAGCTCAAGCAGTCGCCCAGCGTCAAGGTCTTCCCGTATAACGGTTTGCGCGTGCTGCTGCTGCAACCGACTTTCCATGAGGGGCCGAACCAGTACATCACCGACAACAACGGCAAGCCGCTCGACAAGAATCCCTTGCTCGATCCGCGCGTACGCAAGGCCTTGTCGTTGGCCATCAACCGTAAGGCCATCATTGATCGCATCCTGCAAGGCGCGGCGACCGAAGCCAATCAGTGGATGCCAGCCGGTACCTTCGGCTACAACCCGGATATCAAGAATATCCCGAATGATGTCAATCAAGCCAAGAAGCTGCTGGCCGACGCCGGTTTCCCGCAAGGCTTCAAGCTGACCATCCACGTGCCGAACGACCGTTACCCGCAAGCGCCGGAAACCATGCAGGCAGTGGCGCAATTCTGGACCCGTATCGGCGTCAAGACACAGGTGGAAGTGTTGCCATGGGCATCCTATTCAGCCCGCGCCAACAAGAACGAGTTTGCGGTGAGCGTGCTGGCCTGGGGCAATGGCACCGGCGAAGCCAGCTATGCGCTGGTCAATGTGCTGGCCACGGTGGATGCCAAGAAGGGCCTGGGCGCATCGAACTGGAATCACTATAGCAATCCGGCAATCGACAAGGCCTTGACCGATTCGACCGAAGAGTTCGATCCGGCCAAGCGCGAAGCGATCCTGCGCAATGCGGCCAAGATCGTCTCCGACGATGCCGGCATCATTCCGCTGTATCACTATCAAAACATCTGGGCTGCCAAGAAGGGCCTGAAAGTGACGCCAGCCAGCAGCGACCGCACCACGGCCATGATGGTCACGCAGGACAAGAAGTAAGCGGGCATCGATGAGCACGCTCAACATCACCATCAGCCCCGCCGATGACTTGATCGACGTGCCGCGCCGTATCGTTGTCACGGGTGCGGTGCCGGGCGAACTGGTGCAGGTGGCCGCCAACACTGAGCGTGCCGGCGTGCCATGGCACAGCAGCGCGCAGTTCGTCGCCGATGCTGCCGGTCATGTCGATCTGTCGCTGGCACCAGCGGTGGCCGGTGACTATACCGGTATTGCGGCAATGGGCTTGTGGTGGGCGCAGCAACCACAGCAGCCGGGTCAGCGCGAGCTGTTTCATCGTGATGTGCAGCAGCCGCTGACGACCCGTTTACAGGCCTATGCAGTGGCCGACGGTGCCGCCAGTGAGGCTGCTGCTGCCACTGCCACGCTGGTGCAGCGGCTGTGCGGGACCGGCGTGACACGGCGCGAAGTACGTGAAGCGGGCTTGGTCGGGACGCTGTTTCTGCCCGCTGGCGCAGGTCCGCATCCGGCCGTGATGATTGTCAACGGTTCCGGCGGCGGCATCAATGAGCCACGCGCGGCTTTATATGCTTCACGCGGTTATGCTGCCTTTGCACTGGCGTATTTCAAGGCGCCGGGGTTATCTGCCTATATTTCCAATACGCCGCTGGAATACTTTGCGCGCGGTCTCGACTGGTTACGCGATACGGTCAAGCCGCTGGGCGATTTTGTTGCCATCAGCGGTCAGTCGCGCGGTGGTGAACTGGTGTTGCTGCTGGGGGCGACGTTTCCGCAAAAAGTCTCTGCGGTGTTAGCCTATGTTCCCAGCGCACTGGTGCACAGCGGCCAGAACGCGGCCGATCCGGCAATTGGTCGCGAAGGTCCGACCTGGTTGTTGGATGGTCAGCCGTTGACGCATCAATGGCAAAACAATCGCCATGCCAGTTGGGCACCGTTCGACCAGGGGCCGCCACCGCATCGGCATGCGCTGGCCATGCTCACGGCCTTGCAGGACAAGGAGGCAGTGGCGCGCGCGCGCATCCAGGTTGAAAACATCACCGCGCCGGTCTTGCTATTGTCGGCCAGCGATGACGGTTCCTGGCCGTCCAGCAGGTATTGCCAGATGGTCAGCGACAAGCTGGCCGAAGTCACGCATGCCTGGCCGGTCGAGTGGCACGATTATCAGGAGGCCGGTCACGCGATCCTGTTTCCGCATGTGCCGACCACCCAGATTACCTATGCCCACCCGGTCTCGGGCCGTATCAGTACCGGCGGTGGCATTCCGGCTGCCAATGCCCATGCCGACCGCCATGCCTGGCAACACGCCCAGGTTTTTTTACAGCATGCTTTGACAGCACATCTCTCCCGAAAGGAAACTTCATGACGACAGCATCAACGCTGGCCGGCACCGATATCGTCGACCAACTGGTCGGCCTGCCAGCAGGCAGCAGCCTGCATGGCTTGCGTCACCAACGCGAAAAAGTCGCCGCCGCCACCCAAGGCAGCTACGACACTTTGTTTGATCCGACGCTGGCCGATATCGGCCAGGATGAACGCCTGCTGGTGGCGCTCTATGCCTGCCGACTGGCCGGATCACAAGATGTCGCAGCGCATTACCGCGAACGCCTGCAGGCATTGCCGGCCGATGCCGCGCAATTGGCGGCGGCCGACAGCGGCACGCCGGAGCAATTGCCAGCAGGACGCTTGCGCGCCATGCTCAGCTTCACCCGTGCGTTGACCGAGCGGCCGGTAGAAGGCGACAAGGCGGTGCTGGAAACACTGCCCGCAGCGGGCATCAGCACGCCAGCCGTAGTGGCGTTGTCGCAGTTAATCGCGTTCATCTCGTATCAGATCCGTGTGGTGGCCGGTCTGCAGGCGATGAAGCTGGCCAGCAATGCATCGGAGCACACACAATGAGCAATTTCATCAAATCGCACGGTTTTACCAATGAGTCATTGGAATGGGATGCCTGGCTTGACGTGATCGCCCTCGATCAAGCCAGCGAAGACCAGATCAAGGTGCTGGAAGAGAGCAATCCCAAGGCCAAGACCTCGGATTACTATTTGTTCCTGGCGCATCAGCCGGCCATCTTGCGGCAACGTTCGGCCGCCTTCAACGCCATCATGTATGCCCCGGGCGGCATGTCGCGTGCGGAGCGTGAACTGGGTTCGCTGGTGGTGTCGCGGATCAATGGCTGTGTCTATTGCGCGTCGGTGCATGCGCAACGTTTCGAACAACTGGCCAAGCGCAACGACGTCGTGCAGCAAGTGTTCGACGATCCATATACGGCGGGAACCGATGCACGTGAAAAAGCCATCACGCAGTTTTCCATCGAACTGACCAAAGCGCCCGGTGACATCAATGCTGCCAGTATTGACGCGCTCAAGGATGTCGGTTTGAACGAGCAGGAGATTCTTGACCTGATTCATTCGGTGGCGATTTTTGCCTGGGCCAACCGCTTGATGCTCAATCTCGGCGAACCGGTATTTCCGGCCGCAGCGTAACGCTACCAAGACGGAGAATAATATGTTGCTACCCGATCATTTGGCTTATGCCGAGACTCATGAGTGGATCAAACTGGAAGACGACGGCAGCCTGACCATTGGCATCACCGACTTTGGTCAGGATCAGCTCGGACCGCTGGTGTATGTGCAAACGCCGGCCGTTGGTGCACGTTTGCAACGCGGCAGTGACGCCGGTGTGGTGGAATCCAACAAGACTGCGTCGGATGTGCATGCGCCGGTCGATGGCGAAGTGATTGCCATCAATGACAGCCTGAGCGAAACACCGGAAGCGGTTAACGCGGCACCTTACGAGCAATGGATCTTCAAATTGCGTCCGGATGTCGCGTTCGATGGAGCGGCTTTTCTGGATGCCAGCGGGTATGCGCGTTTGATTGGTTGAGCTGGCGAGGGTGTGGGTTGGCGTTGCTCTGGACCTAGCCTGGTGCGGGCTGGCAGCCGCTTACCTCAGTGCGTAGTTGAATCTTTGTTTTCTTCGGACTGCCTAGCCGGGAGCGGCCCGGCAGCCGCTTACCTCAGTGTGTCGTTGAATCTTTGTTTTCTTCGGACTACCTAGCCGGGAGCGGCCCGGCAGCCGCTTACTTTTCTTGTCTCGCCAAGAAAAGCTAAGCAAAAGAAGGCGACCGCGC
>JAMFSU010000024.1 GCA_026225475.1 Duganella sp. | reverse complement strand
CCGTAGGGGACCGGATCGCGCGGTCGCCTTCTTTTGCTTAGCTTTTCTTGGCGAGACAAGAAAAGTAAGCGGCTGCCGGGCCGCACCCGGCTAGGTCGTCCGAAGAAAACAAAGACTCAACGACGCACTGAGGTAACCGGTTAGGTCGTCCGAAGAAACCCAGCATCAGTAAGCAAGAAGCGTGGTAAATGTTCGCGCCATCACGTCATCACTTTATCTACCTGTAATGATCAAGCATCATCACCAAACCTAGGTTCTGCGCCAGCAGTGCATCGCTGGGAACCCCGTAGGGGCCGGGATCGCGGGGTCGCCTTCTTTTGCTTAGCTTTTCTTGGCGAGACAAGAAAAGTAAGCGGCTGCCGGGCCGCTCTCGGCAAGGTTGTCCGAAGAAAACAAAGCATCAGCAACCAAGAAAAGAGACCGCCGTTTTTTGAGTGGAATGGAACGGAGCGGAACCGAGCCGAACGGCACTGCCTGAAAACTACCTCCCCACCCAAAGCCTTGATTCATTACCAGGCAGAAATGAAACCCGCTGTATTTTTCTCAATTCCGTTGCAAAAACCACAAAGAATGTCGCTACTCAGGTTTTTCCTGAGGCACAAAAGACAAGTTTCAGGAAACTCCCGATACGCAACGGTATGTCAAAAACGTAAAGTTCATCTGTGCCCGGCGAGAACGAAACGATCAAACCGGAAAGACGAATAAGCAGCCGCCAACTTTCAGGAGAATGACCATGTTGAACATCACCAAAACCAATCGTGCCCTTAGCGCCGTTCTCGCCACTGTTATCCTGGTGTCGAGCGCACCGGTATTGGCGTCGTCAACTGCTACTGGTTCACTGATCAACACTGCGACGGTGCTGGCTTCCTGCACCGTGGTGGGTTCCACAATCGCCTTCGGCAACTACACTTCGTCGCAAGTCGATCAAACCGGCAACATCGCGGTGGTGTGCACCAACGGTACTTCTTACACCATCGGTCTGGATGCTGGTGCCGGCACTGGCGCTACCACCAGCGTGCGGAAGTTGAGCGGTTCCCTGGGCGGCACCTTGAACTACGCGCTGTATCGCGATTCTGGCCGGACTACCAACTGGGGTTCGACCATCGGTACTGATACCCAAGCCGGCACCGGTAACGGTCTGGTTCAGAACTTGACTGTCTATGGCCGTATTGCCAGCGCACAAACACCACTGGCTGGCGTCTATACCGACACTGTGACGGTTACCCTGACTTACTGATTTCGATCTACCCAGATCTCCCGAGCGTCTCCTCGCGGTCCTCCGCGTTGCGCCGGCGTCGCCATAGCGACGTCGGCATTTTTATTGGCTTCAGTCATTGCCGGCACGGCTGCTGGCATCACGCGGCATGCAGACGGTGAAGACGGTATTGGTTTCTGGTGATGATTGCACCGAGATCTTGCCGCGATGCGCGGCGACAATCTGATGCACGATATACAGGCCTAGTCCCAGTCCGTTGACCTGTCCAGCCAGTCGTTTGTTGTCGCCGCCACTGCGAAACGGATCAAAGATGTTGGGTAGCAATTGCGCTGGAATGATGCCGGCATTGGCGACTGACAGATTGACCTGTTCCGGTCGCGTGCCATCGATACAGACGCGTACCTGACCACCAGGTTCGCCGTGGCGCGCGGCGTTGCCAATCAGATTGGCGGCGACCTGGGCTAAGCGTTCGCCATCCCAATTGCCGGCCGGATCGCCGGCCACGTCGATATCGATCAGGCATTGCGGAAATACGGTTTGGCATTCGCCGACCACGCGTTGCACTACGTCATCGAGCCGTACTTCGGTCGGTAGCACGGCAATACCGCCGCCCAGTCGTGCACGCGCCAGATCCAGCATGTCGTCAATCAGCCGGCTCATGCGTTTGCCGCTGCTGAGAATTTGCCCGGTGGCTTTTTGCGCCAAATCGTCGCGTTGACTGCGCTGGATTAGCGCCGCGCCAGTCAGAATTACGCCGAGCGGATTGCGCAGATCGTGGCCGAGCATGGCCACGAACATTTCGTTGAGCCGCAGGGTTTCGGTGCGTTCGCGCAATTCCAGTGCCAGTTGCTGTTTTTGCCGGTATAGCTGAAAAAATACTTCGGCCTTGTTGCGTAGGATATGTGGCTCGATCGGCTTGTACAGGAAGTCTACCGCACCAGTTTCATAGCCCTTGAACAGGCGGCGTTCATCACGCGCACCGGCGGTGACGAAAATGAGCGGGACATGGCGCGTACGCTCACTGCCGCGGATCAGTTCAGCCAGTTCGAAGCCGTCCATGTCGGGCATCTGTACGTCGATGAAGGCCAGCGCGACATCGTGCAACAACAGATGTTCCAGCGCTTCAAAACCGGAGCGCGCTTGCAGCAGCTCGACGTCGTCTCGTTGCAGCAAGGCTGACAAGGCCAGCAGGTTTTCGTCGAGATCGTCGACCAGCAGGAATTTCACCCGCGGTAGCTTTGTGTCCTGCGCGTGATTGAGTAGTCCGGGTAGATTGTTCATTTTATTTTCTCCTCGTTACTGCGTGCAACAGCGCCGCCATCTCGTGCAGCGGCAGGATGCCATCGACGGCGCCCAGCTTGATTGCCTGTTCCGGCATGTAAGACGATTGTGCATCGTCGGGTTGTTGTACCAGGGAGGTGCCGCCGGTAGCACGGATTGCCTGCAAGCCAGCCGCGCCGTCGTGGTTGCCGCCGGTCAGCACGATGCCGAGCAGGCGCTCGCGGTAATAGTCGGCGGCGGTTTCAAACAGGACGTCAATCGCCGGCCGCGAAAAATTCACCGGTTCATCGGCCGATAAGGCCACTTGTGGTCCGTCATCGACCAGCAGATGATAGTCCGGCGGTGCAAAATAAATGGTGCCCGGCAGGATGGGCTCTTTGTCTTGCGCTTCGCATACGTGCATGGCGCATTTCGGCGCAAATACATTGACCAGCAGGCTGGGCCGGTCGCGTGGCAAATGCAGCACTACCAGTACCGCCGGTGCCTGTGCCGGCAGCGATGGCAGCAGCAACGACAGCGCTTCGACACCGCCCGCGGAGGCGCCGATGACGATGGCGTCGAAGGGGCCCGTGATGGCTGCCGCGATGGCAGGTAGTTCGGCAATCGGGGTATTCATGCGTCACTCTTTTTCTGGAAGAGGCGATCTTCCCGTACCAGCTCGTCAAAGCCGCCGGCATGGCTGGAAAAGCGCAGCGATTCCTTCGAGCCAAGTCCCAAAAACCCCTTGCGGCACAGTGAATCACGGAACAGACCGAGCGCGCGCTCCTGCAACTGGCGGTTGAAATAAATCAATACATTGCGGCATGACACCAACTGCATTTCGGCAAACACACTATCGGTGGCTAGGCTGTGGTCGGAGAACACAATATGCTGGCGCAGGCTTTTGTCGAATACGGCATGACCATAGGCGGCGGTGTAGTAATCCGACAGCGAGGTTAATGCGCCTGATTTCTGGTGATTGCTGGTGAAGCCGGCGATGCGGTCGAGTTGATAGACCCCGGTCTCGGCTTTTTTGAGCGCGCTGTGGTTGATGTCGGTGGCATAGATCAGGGTGCGGTCCAGCAAGCCTTCTTCGCGCAGCAGAATCGCCAGTGAATAAACTTCTTCACCGGCACTGCAGCCGGCCACCCAGATCTTGAGCGAAGGATAAGTGCGCAGCAGCGGCACTACCTTCTCGCGCAAGGAGCGAAAGTAGGCCGGATCGCGGAACATGTCGCTGACCTGTACCGTCAGGTAGTCCATCAGCGCCGGAAACACGGCAGGATCGTGCAGCACCTGATCCTGCAACTGCGACAGCGTGGCGCAGTTGAAGCGCGACATTGCCACCGTCAAACGGCGTTTGAGCGACGCGCCGGCATAGCCGCGAAAATCGCAGTGATATTTGAGATAGATGGCATCGAGCAGCAGATGCATTTCGATGTCGAAGTGGCGGTGAGGCATCGTATTCCTGTCACTGGGCACAACGCTGCGGGCTTATTTCGGCATCCATACGCGCACCAGCGATAACAGCTTCTCCACATCCAGTGGTTTGGCGATGTAGTCGTTGGCGCCGGCAGCCAGGCATTTTTCTTGATCGTCCTTCATGGCCTTGGCGGTCAACGCAATGATCGGCAGTTTTTTCCAGGCCGGCTGCTTGCGGATCTCGCGCATGGCGGTGATGCCATCCATTTCCGGCATCATGATGTCCATCAAGACCAGATCGATCTGCTGGACGCCTGCCTGCTGTTGCTGTTGCAGCGCCGCTAGCGCTTCCAGGCCGTTGCGTGCAATCTCGACCTTGATGCCCTTGGGTTCGAGCACACTCGATAGCGCGAAGATGTTGCGCACGTCATCTTCGACTACCAGCACACAGCGGCCTTCGAATACCGATTCACGATCTCGCGCGACTTTCAGCAGCCGCTGGCTTTCCGCTGGCAAGGTGGTTTCAACCTGATGCAGGAACAACGTGACTTCATCGAGCAGGCGCTCAGGCGAGCGCGCATCCTTGATGATGATGGAGCGTGAGAAGCGGCGCAGGCGCTGTTCTTCTTCCGCCGACAGCGAGCGGCCGGTGTAGACAATGACCGGCGGGAAGGCCACATGCTCTTGCTCGGCCATGCGTTGCAATAGTTCATAGCCGCTCAGGTCGGGCAGGTTCAGATCCATTACCATGCAATCGAAGGTGGTGCTGCGCAACTGTTCCAGCGCAGCGGCAGCGGTGTCGACGCCGACGATGTTGATATCGTCGCTGCCGAGCAATTGGCCGATGCTGTCAAGCTGGCGGCGGTCGTCTTCGACCACCAGTACATGGTGCAGGCTTTGCGAGAACTTGGCTTCCAGTTTCTGGAACGCTTCTACCAGTTGCAGTCGTTGTACCGGCTTGAGCGCATAGCCGATGGCGCCGCGTTCCATTGCTTCCTGGGCATAGTCGGCGACCGAAACGACGTGGACCGGGATATGGCGCGTCTTGGGATTGCGCTTGATCTGGTCGAGCACACCCAGGCCGGAAAAGTCGGGCAGGTTCATGTCCAGCAGGATGGCACTGGGCTTGTGCAATACCGTGGCCGCTACGCCTTCGTTGGCGGAATGCGTGACGATGCACTGGAAGCCCATTTCATGCGCTAGATCGCGCAGGATGGCGGCAAACGAGGTGTCATCCTCGATCACCAGGATCAGGCGTTTGCCGGTATCCAGACGATTGCGGTCGTCGTCGAGCGCAATCGGGCGCAACTTGGGCGGTGTTGCCGTGGCGGGATAATTGACGATGTCGGTGGTCGTCAGCGCATGCGGCAGGCTGCCAACGGCCTCGCTGAGGTCTTGTCCGAGCGCGGTGTTGCCGGCGTCTGCCGCAGTGTAAGTGGCGGGCAGCGTGAGTGTGAAAATACTGCCTTCATCGGGTTGGCTTTGCACCTGGATATCGCCACCCAGCAAGCGCGCCAGATCGCGTGAAATCGACAGGCCCAGGCCGGTGCCACCATACTTGCGATGGGTGCTGCCATCGGCCTGGCGAAACGCCTCAAAAATGAAGTGCTGCTGATCGACAGCGATACCGATGCCGGTATCGCGCACCGAAAACGCCACGCGATCGGCCGCGGCGGCGTAGATGGTCAGCGTGACTTCACCGCGGTCGGTGAACTTCAAGGCATTCGACAGCAGGTTCTTGAGAATCTGGCCTAGTCGTTGCGCGTCGGTGTCGATGCGCTGTGGCGTGCCGTCTTCAATCACGATACGCAAAGCCAGGCCTTTTTGCTGCGCTTGTTGACGGAAGGTGGCTTGCATCTGATCGCTCAGTTTGGCGATGACCAGCGGTTCCGCATGGATGTCGATCTTGCCGGCTTCCATTTTGGACAGATCGAGAATGTCGTTGATTAAGGCCAGCAGGTCGTTGCCGGCCGAGGAAATGGTTTGGGCGAAGCGTACCTGTTCGGTGCTGAGGTTGCCATCCTTGTTGTCGGCCAGCAGTTTGGCCAGGATCAGGGTGGAGTTCAGCGGAGTGCGCAGTTCATGGCTCATATTGGCCAGGAATTCGCTCTTGTACTGGTTGGAACGCTGCAATTCGTCGGCTTTTTCCTGCAACACGACCTGGGCCTTGGACAAATCGTCTTTTTGCGCTTCCAGCATCTGTGCCTGTTCTTCGAGCTGGGCATTGGTTTCTTCCAGCTCGCTTTGCTGCGTTTCCAGCCGCAATTGCGAATTCTTGAGCGCTTGTCCCTGTTCTTCCAGCTCTTCGTTATTGACGCGCAATTCTTCTTCCTGGGCCTGCAATTCTTCCGCCTGGCGCTGGGTTTCTTCCAACACTTCTTCCAGCCGCGAGCGGTCCTTGGAGGAACGTACGGCAATGGCGATCAGATCGGTGATGCGCATGAGCAGTTCTTCTTCGGCGTCGCTGACGTGACGGAAGAAGCCCAGCTCCACCACTGCTTGCACGGCACCATCGATGCTGGCCGGCACAATCAACAGTTCGCGCGGCGTTGCTTGCCCCAGTCCCGAGGACACCGGCAAGTAGTTTGGCGGGACCTCTAGGACGTGCAACGGCCGGTTCAGCTTGACCGCTTGCCCCAACAAACCATCGCCGGGCTGCACTTCGGCGTGGCTGCTGTCGGTGCCAAGGGCATAGGTGCCGAAGCGCTGGAAGGTGGCGCCATCGGTTTGTATATAGATGGCGCCGATCTGTGCACCCAGATAATCGGCCAGGAAGGTCAGTGCCTGTTCACCGAGCACCGCCAACCGTTGCTCGCCCTGCAGTTGCTTGGACAAGCCGATCTGGCCGGCGCGTATCCATACCTGGCGTTCGCGCACACGGTAGTCGCGCGAGGTGGTGATGGCCGCCGCCACGATCAAGACCAGTAGCAGCGTCGAGCCACCCCAGGTAATTGCCGAGGAAAAGTTGACCGCAGCTTGCCAGTCGGTCTGACGGTCCGCCAGCAGGTCGCGCTCGTGATTGCTCATCTCGGTAAGCAAGGCGCGCAGTCTGTCCATGGCCAGCTTGCCGCGATCCGAGCGCACCACCGACAAGGAGTCGTCAACATGATGGTCGCGATACAAGCCGATGGTTTCGGCCAGCTCGTTCAGCTTGTCATTGGTCAGCCCGGCGATAGCGTCGAGCCGCTTCAACTGCTCCGGGCTGTCGCTGACCAGCCGGCGCAGGTTGGCTATTTCACCCGGCAGCGCTGCCTTGGCATTGTTGTAGGGGAGCAGATAGGTTTCGATGCCGGTCAACAGATAACCGCGCTGCCCGGTCTCACCATCCTTGAGCGCCGACAGTACCGCTTGCAGTTGTTCTCGCACTTCGATGGTATGCGACACCAGCGCTTCGGTGCTGGCGCGGGCCTGCAATGAACGGTAGGAAAACAAGGCAATCAGCAGCACCGCCAGTATGGCAAAGCCGAAACCGATCAGCGGCCCAGGCGGCAACGGCGCGATGCTGAAGGCGCGTTTGCTGCGCGATGCATGGGAATGGATCCGTTCTTCTGCTTGCAGGGAAACAGGCACGGCGAGCTCCGTATTCTTATGTGGGTGGTGCGATGGGGGCGTGCTGACGATGGTGGCACGCAAACAGCCTGCAAAATTTATTCCGCGAAGCGGCAAAAATTATACTGGATTGAATACGAAAGTTGACTGGGAGAAAGTGGTAATTTTGTGTAGGAAAGCACTGACATCCAAACCCCTATGGCGGGGTTGGAAGTTTTTCTGGCGCACTCTCAGCGGCGCTTGTTTTGTTTTGACCAATACGAGAATGGCGCTTCGTGACAGTCGATATCGAGTTCGGTGACGCGGCTTTGCAGTGTTTCCTGGGCCTGGCGGATGGCGATGTTGTAGACCAGCGGGGCGATGTCTTCCAGAAAGTAGTGCAACAGTGCACCGGCTTGCAGGTTGCCGATTTCCTGGTCCATCTCGGTACGGAAATAGCGTTGCAGGGAGTTGATCGCTTCGTCGCGGTCGGGTTTGTCGAGGGTGATGGCCATGTGAGTTTCCTTTCAAAAAATGCAGACCGGAATTGTAGTCTGTTCCGACGTTGCTGCTCCAGGCCTGGTTGGCGTCCTTACACTTGTCGCAATATCAGGCGGGACTGCGCCAGCGTGCATCGCTGCCCACCGCTGCTGGCATCGCTTCGCGCATGGTTTCGATGAAATGGCGCAGCCGCGCCGGATAAAAGCGCGCATGCGGATAGATGATCGACACCGGCAAGGTCGCCGCCTCCCAATCGGGAAACAACTGCACCAGGCGGCCGCTGTCGAGATGTTCGTTTTGCAGCCAGGTCGAACCGAGAAAGACGCCGATGCCTTCAACGGCGGCATTGCTCAAGGCATATAGGCTGTCGGAAATGAGGCGTGGCTGAAAATTCAACTCGCACACTTCGCCGCTGCTGCGATGGGTCAGCGTGATGCTGCGGCGGTAATAGTGGGGGATGGCCAGCCATGGCATCGCAGCCAGATCGCGCGGATGCGTCGGCGGCGGGAATTGCGCCAGCAACGCGGGCGCCGCCACCAGCGTGCGCGGCACCTCGGCCAGATGGATGGCCACCATCGATGGATCGGTGACTTCGCCGACCTGGATGGCGCAATCGATGCCGTGTTCAATGAAATCAGCGCCGCGGTCATAGAGCAGCCATTCCAGCGTGATGCCGGGATGACGTCGCATGAATTCCGCCAGCGCGGCGATCAACTGCTTTTGTCCGAAGGCATGCGGCACGACAACCCGCAAGGAGCCCTCGGCCTGGTGCGCTGCGCCGCGTAAATCAAATTCGAATGACTCCCAGCCGGCCAGCAAGTCGAGCGCGCGTTCGTAACAGCGTTCGCCATCTTCGGTCAGCTTCATCGCATGCGTAGAGCGTTGCAGCAGGCGCAAGCCCAGCGAACGTTCCAGCAGTTGCAGGCGGCGGCTGATGGTCGGTTGCGTGGTGCCCAGTTGCGCTGCCGCGGCCGACAGGCTGCCGGCCTGGACGATGCGCACGAAGGTCTGGATCAGCTCGATGCGGTCGGAGGCGCTGGCGTTGCTGCTGGCATTGTTACGCGGATTGGTGGCGGAACTTGGTTTGGTCATACGTTGAGCGTATATCAGTTCTGCGTATTTTGCCACTACCGTAGCGCAGCAAAACCGCGCAAACTCCGCTCCATTAATCATTATCCCTGAGGTGAAGCAGATGTCTTCCATTCAAAAAACGCATATAAACGCTGCGCAACCGGCGGCGGTAACGACGGTCAATGGCAATCTGCCAGCGTCGCTGATGTGGCTGCTGGCCGCCGGGGCCGGTTTTGGCGTGGCGTCGATTTATTACTCGCAGCCGATGCTGGGCGTGCTCGGTGCCGACATTGGCGCATCCGACCGTGCCGTTGGCATGGTGCCGATGGCGACCCAGCTCGGTTATGCGCTGGGCATCCTGTTGCTGGCACCGCTCGGTGATCGCTTTGATCGGCGCCGCATCATCCTGCTCAAGGCGGCGGTGCTGACGGCGGCGCTACTGGTGGCCGGTGCTGCGCCCGGCATCAGTCTGTTGCTGCTGGCCAGTCTGGCCATTGGCTTGTCGGCCACATTGGCGCAGGACATTGTGCCGGCAGCGGCGAGCCTGGCGTCTGAGCAGCATCGCGGCAAAGTGGTCGGCACGGTGATGACGGGGCTGTTGATGGGCATCCTGTTGTCGCGCGTGGTCAGTGGTTTTGTGGCTGAGCATTTTGGCTGGCGCAGCATGTTCGTCGGGGCGGCGGTCAGTATCGCGCTGGTCGGGGTTGCTGCCTGGCGTGGTCTGCCGCGCTTCAAAGCGACCACCCATCTGGGCTATGGCGCCTTGCTGGGTTCGCTGGGCAAGCTGGTTGGAAAGCATCCGGCCTTGCGCCGTGCTGCGCTGGCGCAGGGTTTGCTGTCGGTCGGCTTTAGCGCGTTTTGGTCGACGCTGGCGGTGATGTTGCATGGTGCACCGTTTCACCTCGGCAGCGCTGCCGCCGGTGCATTCGGTTTGGCCGGTGCCGCTGGCGCCCTGGCTGCACCGCTGGCGGGTCGCATCTCTGATAGCAAGGGGCCGGAATTGGTGACGCGCCTGGGTATTAGCCTGGCGGCGCTGTCGTTTGCCGCCATGGCGCTGGCGCCGATGTTTGCGATCAATGGGCAGTTGGTTCTGCTGGCCTTGGCGGCAATCGGCTTCGATCTGGGCGTGCAGGCAACCCTGGTGGCGCACCAGACCATTGTCTACAGCATCGAGCCGGGTGCCCGCAGCCGTCTCAATGCCGTCTTGTTCGTCGGCATGTTCATTGGCATGGCCAGCGGCGCGGCACTTGGCAGTGTGCTGCTGGCACAGTGGGGCTGGATAGGTGTCGTGACGCTGGCCGTGGCGATGTCCTTGAGCGCCTTGGTAGTACGTTTGTGGCCGAGCCGTCAGTCAAGGCCTTAAGAACTTGTTCACGATCTGTCGCGAGGCCATTAACCGATGGCACCTGATCAAAAATCACCATGATCAGATGGTTTCACGACAGTGGCTTTTGAAGAAAGCAGCAGGCGGCCTGAAATAAAAGGAGCGGCGTTGTAAGATAGAGGGCTGCGCCGCGTTCGGGCGCTTAGATAGGTCACTCATGTCGTCTCCAGAAAAAATCGAAGTTGATGTCGTGATTCCAGAAGAAAACCTGGAATTCGTTAGTTCCTGCGCCTTGCCCATGCCCTGGGCGACGTTTCAACTGTATGCCTTTGTTGATCATGTTTCTGGCAAGGAACATCTGGCGCTGGTATTGGGCGATGTCAGCGGCGGCGAGCCGGTGCTGGCGCGCGTGCATTCTGAATGTCTGACCGGCGATGCGCTGTTCAGTCAGCGTTGCGACTGCGGTGCACAGCTGGAAGCCGCACTCAAACGGATCGCCAAGGAAAAGCGCGGCGTGGTGTTTTATCTGCGCCAGGAAGGGCGCGGCATTGGTTTTCTCAACAAAGTGCGCGCCTACCATTTGCAGGATGGCGGTGCCGACACCGTGGAAGCCAATCAGCAACTTGGTTTTCCAGCCGACATGCGTCGTTACACCATCGTCGAACCGATGCTCAAGCATCTTGGCATCAAGGCATTACGGCTGATGACCAATAATCCGCGCAAGGTTTCGGCCTTGCAGGAATGCGGCATTGATGTGGTCGAACGCATGCCGCTGGTGGAAAACCGCAATCCCTTCAATCTGCGTTATTTGCGTACCAAAGCGACCAAACTGGGACACCTGCTACCTGGGCACGACAATGATTGAGCCGCAATTGCCGCAAGCGATGATAGGCAATACGATAAGACGTCTTGCACAGGCAAACTGCGGCATGCGGTGTCCTCGCCGACCTTAACTTCTCTTTACGACCATGACAGCAGAAACCACTCCCCTGATTCCGATATCGCTGTTGACCGGTTTTCTCGGCAGCGGCAAGACTACCTTGCTCAATTATCTGGTGGCCCAGCCGGAGTTGAAAGACACGCTGGTCATCATCAATGAATTCGGCGAGATCGGTCTGGACCATCTGCTGGTGGCGCACAGCCAGGAAGACGTCGTAGTGGAAATGAGCAGCGGCTGCTTGTGCTGCACGATCCGCGGCGATCTGAAGAAGACGCTCAAGGACATCACCTGGCGTTTCGCCGAAGGCGGCAAGCGCAAGTTTGATCGTGTCATTATCGAAACCACGGGGCTGGCGTCGCCGATTCCGATTCTGCATACCTTGATGACGGACAGTTTCATCGCCTCGAAATACCGGCTCGATGGCGTCATCGTCACCATTGACGCGGTCAATGGCGCGCATACCCTGGACCAGCATCTGGAAGCGGTACAGCAGGCGGCGGTGGCTGACCGCCTGTTACTGACCAAGAGCGATCTGGCCGATGCGGCGCAATTGCAGGCATTGCAGGCGCGCCTGCGCCAGATCAATCCGGCAGCAAAACAAATCCTCTCGCAGCAAGGACAGGTAGCGCCCCAGCAATTGCTCGAAGCCGGCTTGTTCGACAGCGCCGGAAAAAATGCCGATGTCGCGCGCTGGCTCAGTGAAGAAGCCTATGGCACAGACCATGGGCATGACCATCACGCGCATCACGACCACAATCATGGGCATCACAAGCACGACGATCATCAGCACCATGATTCGCACGCTCATGATATCAACCGTCATGACGATCATATCCGCGCCTTCTGTTTCAGTTTCGATCAGCCGATCGAACCGCATCTGTTTGATGAATGGTTGAGTCTGCTGGTCGGCTTCAAGGGGCCGAATATCCTGCGCATCAAGGGCATCATCAATCTGGCCGGCGAGGATAAACCGGTGGTCATCCATGGCGTGCAACATATTTTTCACCCGACGGTGACCTTGCCGGCTTGGCCATCCGAGGACCATCGCACGCGCATTGTGTTTATTACCAAGGATGTCGAGCGCGCCACCATCGAGCGCTCCTTCACCGCCTTCATGCAGGCGCAGGCAATTGAAGCAGAGCAACGTACGCGCCCTGCCAAGCCGACAGGTGCGTGGTAAAAAAGCTGCACCGCGGCGCATTTCTTCGCCGCAAGTTATTTCCCTGCTGAAATGAATTGCCACTGCCGCCGGACAACAAATTTCCGGTGCGCATGCTCTTAATTGGGGCATACCCTGCTACCGCCGATGTTTGTCGTTGTAGGACAATGCGGCCATTTAAGTGCAGCGGTATAACGTTAGTGGCGGGCCACTTTATTGCCGCTAATCAAGCCGAAAAAATTAATAAAGAAACATCCTGCGCAGCCGTAGCCGCGTTTATGATGATCTTCAATTGATCACGTAAAACGCCATCCCTGCATGTACAAAACGATCAAACGCTTGGGGACATCGATCTCGGTATCGATGACTCTGCTTATTGGATTCGGCGCAACGGCTTTGTTGTTCCTGGGTACGTGCAAGCTCGAAGATGATGCTTTCAATATCGACTTCGCGCGGCGCGCCAGCTTGCGCATGACAACCCTGCAGCATGGTCTGGAAGAGGCGGTGCAGGTGCTTACGGTGATCAACCGTTTGTTCGTGGCCGTCGACAATCCAACGCGTGCGCAATTCAACACCTTTACCGAGCCGCTGCTGCAAAAGTATCCGTATGTGCAGGCCTTCAGTTTTCAGCGTTTTGTGGCGCATGACGAGCGCGAGGCGTTTGAAGTTGGCATGCGAAAACGTTTTCCTGGATTTGTTGGCATCACGACTTTGAGCGCAGGGGTGAGCCAACCGGCGCCACTGCGCGAGCGCTATCTGGTGGTTGATTATCTGGCGCCGATGCAGGGCAATCGCGCCGCGCTGGGACTCGACCTGTCAGCTAATCAAGTGGTCATGACGACTTTGCAGCAAGCCATCGAAACCGGTAAGCCGGTCTCGACCGGCGCCTTGCAGTTGGCACAAACGGCCACCAGCGAGCGCGGCCTGCTGGTATTGATGCCGGTCTATCGTGTCGGCGCACCGCTTGAGACCGTGCAGCAAAGACGTGCGGCCGTGGTCGGCGACACCACTGCCGTGTTCCATGCGCGGGTGCTGTTGCAAAAGATTTTCAACAAAGTACAGCCGATCCGCGCCGACGATGTCGATGTCAGTGTCTATATCGGCACCAGCGCCGCACCAGCCGACCTGGTCTATCGCACCAACGATATCCCGGCAGCGCAGCGCCAGGCGTTGCTGCCGGTCACTTTCGGCTACCGCAAGCCGGTGCGCGTGCAACGCACTTTCGATATCGCCGGTCAAGCCTGGCATCTGGAAGTTAAATCGGCGCCAATACCGTTGACCGCCAATCACGCCAATTCGCTGCTGATTCTGGCTGCCGGCACCTTGTTGACCTTGCTCACGGCGGCTTATCTGTATGCGTTGTCGATGCGTTCGCGGCGCATTCAACGTACGGTCGAGGAGCGCACCGCGGAACTGCGGCTGACCAATGTCTTGCTCAAGGAAGATATCCATGCGCGCCAATTGGCCGAACGCGCGCTGCAATTGCGCCAGCGTGCCATCGATGCCAGCGCTAATGCCATCATCATCCTGCAGGCCGTGGCGCCGGAATATCCCATCGACTATGTCAATCCGGCGTTTGAGCGTATCACCGGTTATAGCGCCGCCGAGGTCAGCGGTCGCAGCATCCGTTTGCTGGAAAATGACGGCGGCAGCACGCAGGGCTTCGATGACATCTGGAGCGCCATGGCCGAGCGGCGCGAAGGCAATGTCGTGCTGGTCACCCGTAACAAGGCTGGCGAGCAAATGTGGAACGACTTCTATATTGCGCCCGTCAAGGGCGAGGGCGGCGAGCCTACGCACTTCGTCGCGGCACTGTACGACATCACCTCGATGAAGCGCTATGAGGCAGAACTGGAATTCCAGGCCAACCGCGATGTCTTGACCGGTCTGGTCAATCGCAATACTTTGCGCAATGAACTGACCCAGGCGATTACCTATGCGGCGCGTTATCACCGTTCCCTGTGGGTGGTGTTCGTCGATCTGGATCGCTTTAAGTTCGTCAACGACACGCTCGGCCACAAGGCCGGTGACTTGCTGCTCAAAACCGTGGCCGGGCGCTTGCGCGGCGCTGTGCGCGATACCGATACGGTGGCACGACTGGGCAGCGACGAGTTTGTGATCGTCATGTCCGACTACACCGATGCTGGTCTCGATACGCGCCGTTTGCGTCGGATACAGGAAGCGATTGCGGCACCCATGACGATCGAAGGACATACTTTCTTCCCAACCTGCAGTCTCGGTGTGGCGGCGTATCCCGAAGATGGCAGCGATGCCGAAACACTGGTCAAATATGCCGACATTGCGATGTTCCGTGCCAAACAGAGCGGTCGTGACGACTACCAGTTCTATACGCCGGCAATGAATGAACAGGCGCTGGAACGTTTGCGCATTGAAGGTGATTTGCGCAGCGCGCTGGAGCGCAATGAATTCCTGTTGCACTATCAACCCAAGGTCGATCTGGCCAGCGGCTTGATCGTTGGCATGGAAGCGCTGATTCGCTGGAATCACCCGGAACTGGGCATGGTTTCGCCGCTGCGCTTCATCAGTCTGGCCGAAGAAACCGGCCTGATTCTGCCGATCGGCAGTTGGGTCATCCGTACCGCCTGCCAGCAAGCCAAGGCTTGGCAAGATGCTGGTTGGGGCAATTTGCGCGTGGCCGTCAATCTGTCGGTGCGGCAGTTCGTGCAAAAGGATCTGGTCTCGTCGATCGCTAGCGTGCTCAGGCAAACCGGGTTACCAGCAGACAGTCTGGAACTGGAACTGACCGAGAGCTTGGTGATGACCGATGTCGATCAAGCCATCAATATCCTGCGCCAGCTCAAAGACCTGGGCGTGCACTTGTCGATTGACGATTTTGGCACTGGCTATTCCAGCTTGTCGTATCTCAAGCGTTTCCCGATTGACGTGCTCAAGATTGATCAATCCTTCGTGCGCGATATCACGCTAGACGTCGACGATGCCGCCATTACTGCTTCCATTATCTCGCTGGCGCACAGCCTCAAGCTGCATGTGATTGCCGAAGGCGTGGAAACGGTCGAACAATTGGATTATCTGCGGCTGCATGGTTGCGATGCCATGCAAGGCTATCTGTTCAGTCCACCAGTACCGCCCGCTCGTTTCGAACAATTACTGCAACAACAGAATATCCCGAGCGCAGCGGCATTGCTTAGCAGTGCATGTTGAGGCTGGCACTGCTCGTAAGCACGCCTGTGGATGAAATGTGCGTTAGCGTGCAATCCAGGCCAGGATCAGTGAAATACTGATCAACGACAAGCAGGTCGAAATCAAGATGGCGCGCGACATCAGTGCGGCCTCGCGCTGGTACAGCTCGGCCAGCATGAATGGCCCGGTGCCAATCGGCGTGGCCGCCAGCAGCAGCGCGGTATCGGCCCACAGCTTGGGCAGCGGCAAGATCCAGTACGCCAGCAGTGCCGTGAGCGCCGGATGCAGCAATAGTTTAAAGCCGACCAGCATGGCCACTGAACCATTGCCATCCTTGCGTGCAATCGGCTGCGCCAGGAACAGGCCGAGCGACACCAGCGCACACGGACTGGCGGCAGCGCCCAATAATTTGAATAATTGCTGCACGCCGCTGGGCAACGCGTAGCCGCTAGCGGCCACGATGGCACCGAGGATGGGGGCAATCAGTATTGGATTGCGGATCAGCGAATTGCCGGTATTGAGCAGGCTGCGGCCGATATGCTTGTCGGCATGCAGACAGATTTCCAGCAAGACAATGGCGACTGCAAACAGCAGGCAGGCGGTCATGATCATGGCGATCACCGCCGGTGGCATGCTGTCGTGGCCGAAGCTGAGCAGGCACAGTGGAATGCCGAGAAAGCCGACATTGGCATACGAGGCGCTGAGGCTGTCGATGATGATGTCGCCCGCAACTGCGCCTTGGCGCCACTTGATCCAGGCTGTCAACAGGAACACCGCCACGATGCCGATGGCAAATACGGCGATGAAGCGCAGGTTGCTGAAGTCGGCCGGCGTGAGCCTTGCAATCGAATCGAACAGCAAGGCCGGCAGGCCCAGGTAAATCACGAAACGGTTCAGTTCGCTGGCCGCGTTGACGCTGAGAATGTTGCGCTTGCGGCACAGGAAGCCGAGAAAGATCAGCGCAAAGACCGGAAAGACAACATTGAAAATGGCGAGCATGAGCGGCAGTGGGGGGCGGTAGGCTTAACGATTCTAATGGTTTTTGCGTTGGAGGTTTTTGTTGCACTGCATTGGCGCTGATCGGCTGTGCGCGGCCGGCGTATCATGACGACTGGGCTGCTAATTGCAGCAATTATTTTTATCGCGTTTCTTTCCTGATTCCATGCTGCCTATTTCTTCTGCTCCTGCTGTCGCTGCCGTGCATGATTTGCGCGCGTCCTGGCAGGCGCACGAGGGGGCGTGCTATACCGTGTTGCAGACCGGCTTCGATGACTGCCGTCAATTGCTGCACAGTGGGGCGGCTTGGCAGGAGCGCAGTGAGCGTACCGGTGCGCCTGCCACGCTGCATTTCCTGATCATGGCGCCGCAGCAGGCCATACGGCGACCGTCCGTCACCGATGGCGGCAGTCTGGCGGCACAACTGGATGCTGCCTGGCCGCCGCTGACACCTGGCTATCACCGCTTGTTGCTGGCGCAAGGGCAGGTGGTGTTGACCCTGATCATCGGCGAGGTAACGGCGGCACTGCAGCAGCTCGATGCCAGCATTGATTGTTTTCTGTTGCACGAGGATGCCCTGTGGACGCCGCCTTTGTTCAAGCGGCTGGCGCGCTTGGCGGCGCCGCAAGCGTATTTGTGCATGGAGGCGCTGGCGTCACAGATTGCTGCATTGGCTGCGGCCGGATTCGTGGTGTCCGGCACCAAGGCACAGTTTGCGCCACGCTGGCCGATGCCGGTTGCCGCGCCATCATCAGCACGGCAGGCCATCGTGATCGGTGCCGGTCTGGCTGGCAGCGCTATCTGCGAACGGCTGGCGGCACGCGGCTGGCAGATCACCCTGCTGGAGCAGCATGGACAAGCGGCACAGGAAGCCTCTGGCAATCTGGCCGGTGTGTATATGCCGGCAATTTCACGCGATGACAATCCCACTGCGCGCCTGAGTCGTAGCGCCTTTTTATTTGCTCAGCAGGTATGGCAGCGGCTCGGCATCTTCGATCCGGCACGCCATATCGGGCTGGCCTGCGGCGTGCTGCAGCTAGCGCGCGATGCGGCGCAGGCCGAGGTATTTGAACAGGCTGCGCAGCATTGGCAGTATCCACCCGAGTATGCGCAGTGGTTGTCGGCAGCGGCGGCCAGCGCCTTGCTCGGTATGGCTGCGGGCAGCGGCTGGTGGTTTCCGTCGGGTGGCTGGTTACGCCCTGGTGCGGTCTGTGAAGCCATGTTGCAGGCCTGCGGCAGCCAGTTGCAACGGCATTTTCATCAGCGCGCCGTGCAACTGCGGCGGCGTGCCGAACAATGGCAAGTCTTCGATGACGCGGGCGCGCTGATTGCACAGGCGCCGGTGCTGATATTGGCCAACGGCTTGCAGGCGCTGCATTTTGAACAGGCGCAGGGGTTGCCGTTACAGGCCATTCGGGGCCAGGTCAGCCATGTGCCGGTGGCACAGTTGCCGGTGTTACCGGTGGCTTTGTGCGGCGATGGTTATCTGACTGGCGCCGTCGATGGTTTGGTCAGCCTGGGAGCTAGTTACGATCAAGACGATGACACCAGTCTGCGCCTGGACAGTCACCTTGGTAATCTGGCCAAGTTGCGGCAGATGCTGCCGCAATGGCAGGTTAGCCTCAATCCTGAGGGGTGGAAGGGACGCGTCGGTTTTCGCTGCGTCGCCGCCGACCGCTTGCCGCTGGTGGGTGAATTGCCGGACCTGGCCGCATTGGCTGGCGCTGGCGAAGTGCAATTGCGTGCGTTGCCGCGCCATGCGCAGTTGTTTGGCTTGCTCGGTTATGCCTCGCGCGGTTTGATCTGGGCGCCATTGGCAGCCGAGTTGCTGGCGTGTCAGCTCAATGGTGAACCAGCACCGCTGGGCAAGGATGCGCAAGCACTGCTCGACCCGGCACGCTTTGCTCTGAAGGCGCATCGGCGCCACTAAGCAAGATCATGAAAAAGCAAAAAGCCTGCATGCGCAAACATGCAGGCTTTTTTGCTGCGCCGATGGTCGCCGGCTTAGCGTTGCCAGCCGCCGTGGTCGAACCGCCAACCGCCCGGGCCCTGTTGCCAGCCCGGTGGCGCATAGTGGTGATAGCCACGGCGCACGCGTTCCCAGTGACCGCCGACCCAGACGTGACGATGACCATCCCAGGCCCAATAGCCCGGTGCCCAGACATAGCCACGGCGTGGCGGTGGTGCTGCTTCGTAGCGCGGTGGCGGCGGTGCCTGGCCGATACGGATATCGACCGAATCGCGCATTTGCGCCTCGGCCATTGGCGTGGTCAACAGCGTTGCGGCACTGCTGGTCGCAAGCAAAACGGCTAGGATGATCTTTTTGTGTTGCATATTGTGCTCCCTGGCATGACTTACATTAAGTCGGTGTAAAAAACGGTTAAGCAATGCCATCACTTTAGATCAGTTAGTACGAGACAACTGTAAGGATGTGTTTCCTGAAACTGACATTGCGGTCATCTGGAAATAGCGTGAAACAAATTCGTTGTCAGTTTATTGTCAGCGTCAGACAAAGTAGCCACAAGTGCCGGCGCTGCAATCGCGGCGGATCCGGTCTGCGGTAGAGTAAAATGGCGCCTTTTGCATACGGGCGTTCGGCGCGACAACAGTATTGCTGGCGTGCATTTTCACCAAACCCGGCCCGTATGGCCTCTTTGTTTGACCGGACCACTGCACATGCTGCGAATCGCTGAAATTCAACTCCCTCTCAACCATCCCGAAGCTGATCTGCGCGCGGCCATCCTGGCGCGGCTGGATATTCCGGACGCGCAATTGTTGAATGTGAAGCTGTTTCGGCGTAGCTACGATGCGCGCAAGAAGTCGGCCGTCATACTCACTTACGCGGTCGATGTCGACGTCAGCGACGAAGCCGCCGTATTGCGCCGTCAGTCGCTCAAGGACAAAAATCCGATCGTGCCCACGCCGGACACTAATTACCACTTCGTGGCCAAGGCGCCGGCCGGTTTGTCCCAGCGCCCGGTGGTGATCGGCACCGGACCATGTGGCATTTTCGCTGGCTTGCTGCTGGCCGAGATGGGCTTTAATCCGCTGATTCTGGAGCGCGGCAAGACCGTGCGCGAGCGCACCAAGGATACTTGGGGCCTGTGGCGCCAGCGCGAGCTCAAGCCGGAATCGAATGTGCAGTTTGGCGAAGGCGGTGCCGGTACCTTTTCCGACGGCAAGCTCTACAGCCAGGTAAAGGACCCCAAACATTACGGCCGCAAGGTATTGACCGAATTCGTCGCCGCCGATGCGCCAGAAGAAATCCTCTACGTCAGCAAGCCGCACATCGGCACCTTCCGGCTGGTCAAGATGGTGCAATTGATGCGCGAAAAGATTGTCGCGCTGGGCGGTGAATTTCGCTTCGAGCAAAAGGTCGACGACATTGTCATCGAAGATGGCCAGGTACGCGGCGTGACGCTGGCCAGCGGCGAGCATATCGCCACCGCGCATGTGGTGCTGGCAATTGGACACAGTGCGCGCGACACCTTCCAGATGCTGTACGACCGTGGCGTTTATATGGAAGCCAAGCCGTTCTCGATTGGTTTTCGCGCCGAGCACCCGCAATCGCTGATCGACCAATGCCGTTTTGGTCCCAGCGCTGGCCATCCAATTCTCGGTGCGGCTGATTACAAGCTGGTACATCACTGCGCCAATGGCCGTTCGGTCTACAGTTTCTGCATGTGCCCGGGCGGCACGGTGGTGGCAGCCAGTTCCGAGCCGGAGCGCGTGGTCACCAATGG
>JAMFSU010000144.1 GCA_026225475.1 Duganella sp. | reverse complement strand
GGAACCCCGTAGGGGCCAGGATCGCGCGGTCGCCTTCTTTTGCTTAGCTTTTCTTGGCGAGACAAGAAAAGTAAGCGGCTGCCGGGCCGCACCCGGCTAGGTCGTCCGAAGAAAACAAAGAGTCAACGACGCACAGAGGTAAGCGGTTGCCAGCCCGCCCCCGGCTAGCGCGTCCGAAGAAGACAAAACATCAGCAACCAAGAAATCAAGAAACGACCGACCGGCATTTTTGTGCTGCACGACTAAAATGCTCAAGCGGGAAACACACCCGTCGATAGATAGCGGTCGCCGCGGTCGCACACCACGAACACGATGGTGGCATTTTCGACCTGCTGCGCGATACGCAAGGCGACTTCACAGGCGCCAGCGGCAGAAATACCGCAAAACAAACCCTCCACCATTGCCAGTTTGCGCGCCATATGTTCGGCCGCTGCCTGGCTGACATATTCGATCTGATCAACACGCGGCTTTTCATAGATCTTCGGCAGATAGGCTTCCGGCCATTTGCGGATGCCGGGAATGGATGAGCCTTCCTCGGGTTGCGCACCGATGATCTGGATGTCTGGATTTTGCTCCTTGAGGTAACGCGAGACACCCATGATGGTACCGGTGGTACCCATGGCGCTGACAAAATGGGTGATCCGTCCTTCGGTATCGCGCCACAGTTCAGGACCGGTGGTTTCGTAATGCGCCAGCGGATTATCCGCATTGGCGAACTGATCGAGGATAAGACCCTGACCTTCTTTCTGCATCTGCTCAGCCAGATCGCGTGCATATTCCATGCCGCCGCTCTTGGGCGTGAGCACAATCCTGGCACCATAAGCGGCCATGCTCTGGCGGCGCTCTTCGCTGAGGTTTTCCGGCATCAACAACACCATCTTGTAACCGCGCATCGCGGCCACCATCGCCAACGCAATCCCGGTATTACCGCTAGTGGCTTCAATCAGGGTGTCGCCGGGCTTGATCTGGCCGCGCTCTTCGGCGCGCCGGATCATCGACAAGGCAGCCCGGTCCTTGACCGATCCGGCTGGATTGTTGCCCTCCATTTTGCCGAGGATGATGTTATTGCGGCGCGCAGCTTCTTCGCCGACGATCCGTTGCAATTGAATCAGGGGCGTATTGCCGATGGTATCTTCGATGGTCGAATAAGGCATGGTCAGGAGAGTCCTTTCAGAAGCCTCATTTTAATATGAGTCCTGGTTATGTGCCCTGCAGCCCTAGCAACAAGATACTTATATAGTTATAGCAAATTCACCTAATGGGGGCTTGAGTTATGATGCAGCTCACCGCGTTGCGGTGAATTTGCTTGCTTGCCACACTGTTGTCCTGTTCAGATGTCCCCCTGCACCGCTTGCGGTCGTGGCATTACATCCCGCCGCCCACAGCCACCTGGAGCCGCAATGAAAACGCACCAAGTCACCAATCAAGTCCCCGCCCTCAAGGATGTCAATCTGTTCGGCACCGACCTTGTGCTGCAACAGGGTCTGGAACGCGAACAGGCTGGCTGGCATGCTGGCACGCTGAGCTGTTATGGCGCCGAACTGGGCAGTGCCGAAGTGCTGCATCTGGCGGAGTTGGCCAATCGTCACCTGCCCGAACTGGAAACGCACGACCGCTTCGGCAACCGCATCGATCAGGTCGAATTCCATCCGAGCTGGCACGCACTGCTGGCCTTGTTGCGGCGCGAAGCCTTGCATGCCCTGCCCTGGTTGCCCGGCTATGAAGACACGCCCGGTGCACATGTGGCGCGCGCTGCCGGATATTATCTGCATGGGCAAGTCGAGGCCGGTTCGCTCTGTCCGACCACGATGACGTTTGCCGCGATCCCGGTGCTGCGTAACGAAGACGCCTTGTTTCACACACTGCGCGACAAGCTGTTTTCACGCGACCACGATCCGCATGACCTGCCGCTGGAACACAAACGCTCGATGCTGATCGGCATGGGCATGACCGAAAAACAAGGTGGTTCCGACGTCCGCAGCAATACCTCCAGTGCGCGCGCACTCAATGGCAGCGGCCGTGGCGGCGCCTATACGCTGAGCGGACACAAATGGTTTTTTTCAGCACCGATGTGCGATGCACATATGGTGCTGGCGCACACCGACAACGGCTTGTCGTGTTTTTTCGTGCCGCGCTGGCGTCCCGATGGAGAAAAAAATACGGTACTGATACAGCGCCTCAAGGACAAACTCGGCAATCGCTCCAATTCCAGTAGCGAAGTCGAGTTTGATGATGCCTATGGCGTCATGGTCGGCGAGGAAGGCCGTGGCATTCCCACTATTATTGAGATGGCCAACCATACCCGCCTGGATTGCGTCATCGGTAGTGCCGCGTTGATGCGCCATGCACTGGTTCAGGCCATACATCATGCGCGGCACCGCAGTGCGTTCGGCAAACTGCTGGCAGAACAGCCACTGATGCGCAACGTGCTGGCCGATCTGGCACTGGAAAGCGAAGCAGCAGCGCTGTTGATGCTGCGTCTGGCACGCGCTTTCGAAGCACCGAACGATCCCTTGCAACGCGCCTGGCGGCGTATCGTCACGCCGGCCGCCAAGTTCTGGATCTGCAAACGCGCCCTGGAATTTTGTGGCGAATGCATGGAAGTCTGGGGCGGTAACGGTTACGTTGAAACGGGCCCGATGACGCGTCTATACCGCGAAGCGCCGGTCAATTCCATCTGGGAAGGCTCCGGTAACGTGATGTGTCTGGACGTGCTGCGCGCCATGGAACGTGAACCGGAAACCTGTGTATTGTTGCTGGATGAATTACAACAGGTGGCCGATACGCACGATGTTCTGCAAGCACCTCTGCACAAGCTCAAGCAGATGCTCAGCGGCGCCACAGAACAACGTGAGGCGCAGGCGCGAGGTCTGGTGCAGCAACTGGTGCTGACGCTGCAAAGCGCGTTGATGCTGCAACATGCTCCGGCAGCGATGGCACAGGCGTTCGTGCTCAGCCGCAGCGATGCTGGCCATGGCCGGGTATTCGGCGCCTGGCCTATCTCGCACACGGATACCGAAGCAATCCTGCAACGCGCCTGGCCGTTGTAAAGAGCGCAGCGGCGCAGCCCATGCAGTCGCTTTTCACATTGCAGAACTGGGTGCGCATGCGTGTCATCCTGGACAAAATCCACACCAATACTTTCTCTTTAACAACATAGGCCAAAGATCAACATACCAGGGAGAATCAACCTGTCAGAAATGTCATATTTGTGTCAGCGTCTGGTCGACCTCAAACTTTTACAGTGACAAGGTAGAAATGTGTCGGTATACGTGGTCACATCGCGGCTGCCGATATCTCCGTTAGTTTGCCCGCCATCCATGCACGTCACCCACCCTATGCCCGCCATTCCCACTGCGACCGCCGAGTCGCCCCCAGTAGTTTCCGCTCATCCGCCACGCTTGCTCCGAACTCCGCTGCTGTCAGCCATGGCGTTGGCCGCGGCGGTCTTGATCAGTGGCTGCGCAGTCGGCCCCGATTACGTCCGGCCTACCATGGACTTGCCAACTGCCTATAAAGAACCGGGACCATGGAAAGTTGCTGAACCGGGACAGATCGACAGCAATCATCGCTGGTGGGAGGTGTATGGCGACAGCACCTTGAACGGTCTGGTAGAGCAAGCCAACCTGGCCAATCAAAATATCCGTCTGGCGGCGGCCCAGTATCGCCAGGCCCAGGCCACGGCCGCATTGGCGCGTGCCAGTTTGTGGCCGACCGTGGGCGCTTCAGGCGGTGCCACCCGCGCGCAGACCAATACCTTGGGCGTAAACCACCTGGCCGATACCTATAGCGTTGGCTTGAATGCTTCCTGGGAAGCCGACATCTGGGGCGGTGTGCGACGTTCGGTGGAAGCTGGCGACGCCGGCAGCCAGGCCAGCGCCGCCAGTCTGGCAGCCGCGCGCTTGAGCATACAAGCCACGCTGGCACAGGATTACCTGCAACTGCGGGTGACCGATCTGCAAAAGGATTTGTATACCCGCACCGTAGCTGCTTATACGCGCTCACTGCAACTGACCCAGCATCAATATGATGTCGGCGTCGCACTGCGTTCCGACGTCGCGCTGGCAGAAACCCAAATGCTCACAGCGCAGGCGGCCTTGATCGACCTCGACGCCACCCGCAATCAACTGGAACATGCAATCGCCATCCTGCTCGGCAAGGCCCCGGCTGCGTTCAGCCTGCCAGCCCTGGATGGCAGCGACCAGGCCAAGACATGGCAAGCCAGCATGCCGGCAATTCCGACCGGTCTGCCTTCGGATTTGCTGGAGCGCCGTCCCGACATCGCCAATGCCGAACGTCTGGCAGCGGCCGCCAATGCCAACATCGGCGTGGCGCGCGCGGCTTATTACCCAACGCTGACCTTGAGCGCCGGCGGTGGCTATAGTGCCATCGCGTTTGCGCAATTGTTCGACACCCCGAGCCGGGTATGGTCGCTCGGCGCAGCGCTGGCCACCACCTTGTTCGACGGCGGCGCCCGCAGCGCCCGCAATGATCAGGCCAATGCGGTCTACGACGGTGCCGTGGCAACCTATAAACAAACCGTGCTGGGCGGCATGCAAGAGGTCGAAGACAATCTGTCGACCTTGCGCGTACTGGATCAGGAAGTCGTAGTGCAAGACAAGGCGGTCAAGGCGGCGCAACTGTCCGAACGGCTGGCAATGAGCCAGTATCAGGCCGGTACGCTGACCTATCTGTCGGTCGTGACCACACAAGCCACCGCGCTGAACAGTCAACGTGCCGCAGTGCTGTTGCTGGGCCGCCAACTGGTCGCCAGCGTGGCGCTGATCAAAGCCACCGGCGGCGGCTGGCACGCCAGCGAGATCCCCGGCATGGTATCTGCCGACCCAGCCAATCCGCGCCGCTAACACGGCCAAGAAAAATAATTTCACGAGTTCACTATGACGACTTCTTTCACACCAAAACGCTCGATTCTGATGATTTCCGCGGCAGTTGCCGTGATTGCCGCCGGTAGCGGCTGGGCACTGTTGCCACGTGCCGAGGCCGAGGCGGCACCCGCACCTCAGTCGCAGCAAGGCCCGTCCATTTCGGTCACGACCACGCAAGTACAACAACGCGACTTCCCCTTGTATTTGACCGGCGTCGGCACCGTCACCGCCAATGCCAACGTCACCGTCAAGGTGCGCGTCGATGGCCAGCTCGACAAGATCGCCTTCAAGGAAGGCCAGGACGTCAAGGCCGGTGACCTGCTGGCACAGATCGATCCGCGTGCGTTGAAGGCGCAATTGCTGCAGGCGCAGGCGACGCTGGCCAAGGATCAGGCAACGCTGGCCAATGCCAGAATCGACTTGCAGCGCTACACCACCTTGCGCGCGCAAGATGCCGCGACACAACAACAGCTCGATACGCAAAAGGCCTTGGTGGCGCAGCTCGACGCGACGGTCAAGACCGATGAAGCCGCTGTCAACTATGCCCAGGTACAACTGAGCTATACCACCATCAAGGCGCCGGTCAGCGGCCGCGTCGGCACCCGTCTGGTCGATGCCGGCAATATCGTGCATGCTACCGACACCACCGGCCTGGTGGTGATCAACCAGATTGATCCGATCACGGTGCTGTTCACGCTGCCAGAAGAAGCCGTACCAGCCGTCAACAAGTCACAACTCAAGCACAGCAAGCCGCTCAAGGTCACCGCCTATACCCGCAGCAACCAGGAACAACTGGCCGTGGGCACATTGATCCTGGTCAACAATCAGATCGATACCACCACTGGCACCGTGCAACTGAAAGCCCGTTTCAGCAATCCGCAGCACACCTTGTGGCCAGGACAATACGTCAACATCAACCTGCAGATGGATGAGCATGCACCATCGCTGACCTTGCCGGCGGCCGCCATCCAGCGCAATCAGCAAGGGACTTATGTGTACCTGATCAAGGAGGATGAAACTGCTGCCATCCAGCCAGTCAAGGTGGCGCGCATTCAAGATGGCATCGCGGTCATCACCGATGGCCTGCAAGAAGGGCAACGCGTCGTGCTCGATGG
>JAMFSU010000143.1 GCA_026225475.1 Duganella sp. | reverse complement strand
TGTCCAATTACTTTTAATTTCATTCCCCTTCTCACTACAACTACAACTCCTCCAGCATCGCTCCCACGACATACCGCATATCCCCTCCTCTTCGCTCGACTTCAACACTCACAACAACAAAATGCCAACTCCTCGCCAGCATTAGCGCTAAGCTAACTCTCTAGCTCAATTCAACCATCCAGTCCTGACCAAGCCAAAATTTACCCTATCGCCTTACTAATCTCAGGCAAGATCCTCAATTCAACAACCTCTTCCATGCCAATTGGAGACGCAAAAATGCCGGCATGAAGCCGGCATTTTTAATACTACGTGTTAGAAAACTCAGACGTGCAACTTACGCAACTTACACTTGATCAGAAACGGTAAGCCGCTTTCAGCACCGCAAAGTTGACACCGCCGTTCGGCTCCTTGATACCGCCATTCGAAAAATGCTGCAACTTCACGCCAAGGTCCAGGCCATTGGCGAAGACGTAACCGGCGCCAACGTGGTCACCGAATTGAAACGCTGTAGCCAGTTTCTTGCCATTGTTGTTGTACAGCGAAGAAAACAGATGCACGCCAACGCCGCCCTCAGCATAGAGGCCTTTTTTATCGTCGCGCTGAAAACGGAAAACTGGGGTGAAGCCGATGTCTGTGAAGTTTTTGCTGCTGTCGGTATTGTTGTAACGTTGTTGATGCCACTCAGCCAAGCTCAGATCCCAATAGCCACTCAATTGGGTACCGTTCGACTTAAACCAGGCAGTGTCCTTCCAGTCCCATTGTGCCCCCAGCCGCAGCATCTGGACTTTGTCACCACCAGCAACTTCGACCGACGTCGAGTCTACTGCATAACTAGAGGTTTGCAGGCCAACCAGGGCAATGCTGGTGACTGCGAATTTAAAAGCAAGTTTTTTCATCGACATGGGATTTTACTGAAGTGATTGGTTGAAGAATGGACTAACTAATTGCGACTTGGCAGCGATACGATCTACGTAGTCCGCTGAAAAATTACAAATATTTTCTCATGAGCCGAAAATAATATTAATGTTTATTAAACGACATACAAGGATTGTCGCTGAAAATACAGTTTTTTGCTGGTGCGGCCCAACTTTCGCTGACTCGTAACGTGCGAATCAGCCCCGATACGCATGCTCCAGTTGCCCTGCAACATCTACTTGCACTGCAAGGACGCAACCAGACAATGGGTATTGCTCCAGCTCGGCATCGCTGCGCCCTTTTCTACCAGTGGTGATATACAGTGTGCGCAAATCGTCACCACCGAAGGCGATCATGGTCGGACAACGTGCCGGTACTGTGATCTCTTGCAATATCTCGCCGGATGCCGACAAGCGCAACACGCGTCCACCTTCAAACATCGCGCACCAATAGGCGCCTTCGCTATCGACTGCAGCGCCATCGGGCCGTCCGCCATAGTCTGGCGCACTTTTGTCGGTATCAAATTGTTTGAACAGCCGGGGATTGCTGGTGCCGCCAGTCGTTTGATCATAATCGTACACACGGATGGAATGCGCCGGTGTGTTGGCGTGATACATGCGCGTTTGATCAAGATTGAAGGCGACGCCATTGGATGTCGCTACGGGATGCATAGCGTCACGCAAAACGCCGCGTTCGAAGCAAAACAGGCTAGCCAGATCCTGCCCGCGTGGTTCGTAAATGGTGCCCGTCCACAGACGTCCCTGGGCATCGCAACGGCCATCATTGAAACGGAATTTGCTGGTGTCATAAGGTGCTTCGCAGAGCAATTGCATTGTGCCTGACTCAGTGTCGAGTCGGAACAAGCCTTGGCGCAAGGCGACCAGCAAGCCGCCGTCGCGATGCAGCGCGATGCAACCTGGTTCCCCCGGCATTGGCCAACTGCGGTGCCGCTGGTCAATAGATTGCAGGCAATGCACTGCCTGACCAGGAATGTCGATCCAATAGAGCGCCTTTTCCGCGGCGTGCCATAGCGGGCATTCGCCCAGTTGCATAGGAGTGTCGAACGCGACGTGAACTTGTGGGGCGGGCATGTTGGCGTTTCCGATAGGCAGGGGATGATATTGCTCAGCAATCGGCTTGAGCGATGCCCACATTATGCACAATCGTCACGCGGATAGACCAAAGAATTAGCGGGAAAATCAGCGAATACAGAAGGATAACTGGCCACAAAATGACTACGGCTTCTTCCGATCATGCAATCGGAAGAAGCCGTGTCGTGTACTACGTCAGTGTAGTGCGCTACATCGATTTAGCGCCGCAGCGCATGCGCGTTTAATTCGACCAGCCGCCGTCAATCATGTGAATCGCACCCGTGGTGAAGCCCGATTCATCGGACGCCAGATACAAGGCCAGCGCAGCCACTTCATCTGCCTTGCCGAGACGTCCCATTGGTTGACGACCGACGAATGCCAGACGTACTTCATCTTCGCTCTTGCCGGTTTCCTTGGCCTGCGATGTGATCCGTTGATTCAGCGAAGGCGATTCGATGGTACCTGGGCAGATCGCATTGCAACGCACGCCCTGTGCCACGAAATCAGCGGCGACCGATTTGGTCAGGCCAACCACAGCCGCCTTGCTGGCGCCGTAGGCGAATCGGTTGGCAACGCCCTTGACGCTGGACGCGGCAGAAGCGATGTTGACGATCGAACCACATTTTTTGGCCAGCATGCCTGGCAGCACGGCGCGGATAGTGTGAAACATGGCGCGCGCGTTCAGATTGAACGAGAAATCCCAGGCCTTGTCATCGCATTCCAGAATATTGCCGGCGTGGACGTAACCTGCGCAATTGAACAGCACATCGATGGTGCCGATGCTGTCGACCAGTTGCTTGATGGCAGCCGCATCGGTGACATCGAGTACGTGCGTTTCTACACCTTGCAGGCTGGCCAGATGCTCTTTGCTGATATCGGTGGCGATCACGCGGGCGCCTTCGCGCGCAAACATTTCAGCCGAGGCGCGACCGATGCCTTGTGCCGCAGCGGTGATCAATACGGTCTTGCCAGCGAGGCGTCCAGAGGATGATGACATGAGCTAATTCCTTAAATAAGTTGTCGTTTTGCGAGATTCTTGATCAGTGCAGTGAGGCCGAAGGTCCAGGGGGCAACCTTGTCGGTAAAGTTGACCTGATTGACCAGCGCGCCCAGTTTCGGCGTGGCGATCGTTACTACGTCAGCAACCTGGTGTGTAAAGCCCTGGCCCGGACCAAATCGATCCTGGGTCGGCGCAAACATCGTACCAAGAAATAGCACCAGGCCATCCGGATATTGATGATTGGGACCGATTGCATGTTGCACCAGTTCCAGCGGATCACGACTGATCATCGACATCGAACTGCTGCCTTGCAAAGTGAAGCCTTCCGTACCGTCAACCCGCATTGTAAGTTCGGCGCGCCGTACATCGTCAATTGAAAAATTTGCATCGAATAGGCGAATAAAAGGACCAACTGCGCAAGAGGCATTATTGTCCTTTGCTTTACCCAGCAACAGCGCGCTACGGCCCTCAAAATCGCGCAAATTGACATCGTTACCGAGCGTCGCTCCGACTACGCTGCCACGGCTATTGATGGCCAGGACGATTTCTGGTTCAGGATTATTCCAGACCGACTTGGGATGGATGCCGACTTCGTCGCCCAGACCGACTGACGATAAGGGCTGTGCCTTGGTGAAGATTTCCGCATCGGGGCCGATGCCGACTTCCAGATATTGCGACCAGACGCCTTGCGCGAGCAAGACTTCCTTGAGCTTTGCGGCGGCATCCGAACCGGGTACCACGCTGGCCAGATTGTCGCCGATCACTGCCGTGATGGCCGCGCGCACCGATTCGGCCTTGGCCGCGTCACCGCGCGCCTGTTCTTCAATCACGCGTTCAAGCATGCTGGCGACGAAGGTGACGCCGCTGGCTTTGACCGCTTGCAGGTCAATCGGCGCCAGTAGCCAGGGCTTGCTCGTGTCGCGGGTAGCGGCATTGGCGTTGGCGAGCAGGGCATCGAGCGATGTCAGGCGCGGCAAGCCATCTCGGCTTACGGCAGCGGCTGGATTGTCCAGTTCCTGCAATTGGCTGGAGGTCGGCGCGACCGTGGTGAGATCGTAGATGCCGTCGGCTTGAATCTTGACCAGCACCGGACCGACACCTGGTTGCCAGATGCGGCCGATCAGCGTTGCTTGTTGATGGTCGTCAGGCAAATGCGCCTGCGCGGTAAATGCTTGTGTCATGCGGTACTCCAAGGTTTGGATCGGTTATCGTGGGGAGATGTTGAGCAATGCTGCAGGAGCACCTCCGTGGAAAAAGCTGCCATCCGCAGACGAAGTGCGGACAGCAGCAAGGAGAAACAACATCACTCAGGTATAGACACCGATATGCCAAGGCACGAATTCGTCCTGGCCATAGCCATGCAATTCGCTCTTGGTCTTCTTGCCCGAAGCAGTATCAAGGATCATCTGGAAGAAGCGCGCACCGATCTCTTGCGGTGTCGCCAAACCATCGGCGATTTCACCGCAATTGATATCCATGTCCTCTTCCTGACGCTGCCACAAGGCCGTATTGGTTGCCAGTTTTAGCGATGGCGATGGCGCGCAACCGTAGGCAGAGCCGCGACCGGTGGTGAAGCAAATCATATTGGCGCCGCCGGCTACCTGCCCGGTGGCCGAGATCGGATCGTAGCCGGGAGTGTCCATGAAAACGAAACCCTTGGAGGTGACGGTTTCGGCATATTTGTAGACATCCATCAGATTGGTGGTGCCGCCCTTGGCCACCGCGCCCAGGGACTTTTCCAGGATGGTGGTCAGGCCGCCCGCTTTGTTGCCGGCGGAAGGATTGTTGTTCATTTGGGCATCATTCTTGGCGCAATATTCTTCCCACCAAGCGATGCGCGCCAGCAGCTTTTCACCCACTTCGGCAGAGGCAGCGCGCCGGGTCAGCAAATGCTCTGCGCCGTAGATTTCTGGCGTTTCCGACAGAATCGCAGTGCCACCGTGTTGGACCAGCATGTCGACCGCTGCGCCCAATGCTGGATTGGCCGTGATGCCAGAGTAACCGTCGGAGCCGCCGCATTGCAGGCCCAGCGTCAGATGGCTGGCGGGTACCGGTTGCCGTGTCACATTGTTGGCCGCTGGTAGCATCTTCATGATCTTTTCTATGCCTAGCGCCACCGTCTTGGCAGTGCCGCCGGTGCTCTGAATCGTGAAGGTGTGGAAGTATTCATTTTCTTTCAGATTGTGTGCTTCCAGCAGGCCGGAAATCTGATTGGTTTCGCATCCGAGACCGACGATCAACACCGCTGCGAAATTGGGATGCTTGGCATATCCCGCCAAGGTCCGGCGCAGCATGCGCAAGGGTTCACCTTCCGAATCGACCGCACAGCCAAGGCCGTGGGTCAATGCCACTATGCCATCGACATTGGGGAAGGCCGCCAATACTTCCGGGTGGATATCGCGCCGGAAATAATCGGCAATCGCCCGTGCCGCAGTGGCCGAGCAATTGACCGAAGTCAGCACGCCGATGTAATTGCGTGTAGCGACGCGACCATCAGGACGGACGATACCCATGAAGTGGGCTGGTTCAGCAACATAATCGACCGGTTTGAAATCAACGCCGAACGAATGCGCGCGTGAAAACTCTGCCATGGCCAGATTGTGCGTATGCACGTGCTGACCTGGCTCGATGGCTTGGCTGGCGGTGCCGATGATCTGGCCATAGCGTTTGACTGATTCGCCGGCGGCGATGGCGCGTGTCGCCATCTTGTGACCGGCGGGAATCAGGGCGCCGACCCGCAAGCCGTTCTCTTCTTCGAGGATGGTGCCTGGGATCAATTGGCGGCGCGCAATGACGACATCATCGATCGGATTCAATCGGATGACAGGAGAGATAGGTTTCATGTTGATCTCGGTAAGAAAGGTAAGTCATGCATGCGCGTTGGCGTCGAGCGTACGTACATGCACGTGTCGCTGACGTGCTTACTTGGTGGCAAATTGCGCCAGGTCTGGCATCGGTGCACCGACCCATTGCTGGTAAATCTGACCCAAGCGACCATTCTTGGTGTTGGCGTCGATCCATGTATTGAGCCATTTTTGCAGTTCCGGCTCATTTTGGCGGATACCGATGGCGTAAGGAATGTCCTTGATCACAAACTTGGTTTCCAGACCCTTGGCCGGGTTCTGCCGGGCGATTGCGGCGGCCAGCGCATTTGGTGTGCACAGTCCGTCAACCTGGCCGGACATGACCGCTGCCGTCACTGTTGCATCATCGTCAAAGCGCACGATCGTAGTGCCTTTCGGTGCCAGTGGCGTGAGCAGCGAATCCTGCATATTGCCGCGCACGACACCAATGCGTTTGCCAGGCAGATCGGCCAGGCTCTTGATGGCGGCGCCCTTCGGTGCGGCCACGACAAATTGCGACGCGCCGTAAGGATGAGTGTAGCTGATTACCTTGGCGCGTTCTGGTGTGATGCTGAAGGTGGCAATGACCATGTCGGCCTTGCCAGTCATCAGGAACGGCACGCGATTAGGGCCGGTGACCTGGACAATTTCCAGCTCGACGCCGAGGTCTTTGGCCAGCGCGCGCGCGGTTTCGACATCAGAACCTTGTGGTTCCAGCTTGGCGCTGGTCATGCCGAACGGCGGCGCGCCCAGATCGATGGCGATCAAGACCTTCTTGCGAGCCTTGATGTCTGTCAACGCATCGGCATGCACGATCTGCGCGAAGCAGGTCAGGCCGAGCAGAACCGCGCCGGCTTTCTTGCTGAATTTGGATAATGTAGTCATGTTGTCTCCTGATTTATAAGTTGGTATTGCTGTTGTGACTGCAGTGGTGATTTCTGTTACAGATCGCTGCTGACAAATTTGGCCAGTTCGGCTGTTTTTGGATGGTTGAACAATTCTTCCGGCGGCCCCACTTCCCACACTTTTCCCTGATGCATGAACACCAGAACGTCAGCCAGTTTGCGCGCAAACGCCATTTCGTGCGTGACCAACACCATGGTCATGCCTTGCTTGGACAAGTCTTCCATGACCTTCAATACTTCTGAAGTCAGTTCCGGATCAAGGGCCGAGGTCACTTCATCAAATAACATCAATTCCGGTGCCATGGCCAGCGAGCGGGCAATCGCCACGCGTTGCTGCTGACCGCCCGACAGTTGTTCAGGATAGGCATCTTTCTTCGCTTCAAGTCCGACCAGCGTCAACACATTGTGCGCGATTTTCTTGGCTTCCGCAGACGGCAGCTTTTTGATCGTGGTCAGCGCCAGCGTGATGTTGCGTTCCACCGTGACATGCGGAAATAGGTTGTAGCTCTGGAACACGATGCCGACCTGTTTGCGTAGCTCGCGCAGGTTCAGCTTGTCGGGATGATGGATGTCATGACCGCACACCTTGATGTCGCCGGAATCAACCCGCTCCAGGCCGTTGAGGCAGCGCAGCAGCGTGCTCTTGCCGGATCCGCTGCGACCGATGATAGCCACCATCTGGCCCTTTTCCACATCGAGCGAAACACCGTTGAGGACTTTGACCGGGCCAAAGCTCTTGTGCAGATCTTTGATGCTAACGATTGCTGACATTCAATTTCCTTTCGAAGTGCTTGCTCAACGCCGACAGCGGATAGCAAATGCAAAAATAGATCAGGGCGACGCAGCCAAAGACGGTGAATGGCTGAAATGTTGAGTTGTTGATGATCTGACCGGCGCGTGATAGATCGAGAAAACCGATCACTGAAGCCAGCGACGTGTTCTTGACGATTTGCACCATAAAGCCGACCGTCGGTGGAATAGCGATCTTGAAAGCTTGCGGCAGGATCACTTTCTGCAATTGTTCAAAACGATTGAAGCCGAGGCATTCGGAGGCCTCCCATTGCGTCTTTGGTACCGCCTCGATGCAGCCGCGCCAGATCTCGCCGAGAAACGCCGCGCAATACACGGCAAACGAAATACCGGCCGCCATCAGCGGCGACAGTTTGAAGCCCGCAATAGCCAGTCCGAAGTAGGTCAGGAACAACACCACCAGCAACGGAATGCCCTGAACCACCTGGATATACAGGCTGGCCAACCGGCGCAACAATGGCGAACGCGAAATCCGGCCCAGTGCAATCACGAAGCCGAAACTGCCGCCACAAACGAATGCCACCAGCGACAGCAGCACGGTCCATAGTGCTGCCTGCAACAGGTATTCGACATGCAAAAACGAAAATGAAGTCAATGCGTTCTCCTTACAGATTGGTGCCGAGCTTGCGCTTGCGCACAAACGCTGTTTTTCCGATCAGCCAGAAGGCGCCACGGAACAGGAACGACAACGCCAGATAGGCAACCGCGATGACCACATACACTTCAAAGCTGCGGAAGGTTTCCGATTGAATCAGATTGGCCGTCGCCGTCAGCTCTTCCGCCGATATCTGCGAGGTAATGCTCGACGACAGCATCAACAGGATGAACTGGCTGGTCAGCGAGGGATAGACGCGTTCTACCGCAGGCAGCAACACCACATGCCAATACACATGGAACTTGGACATGCCGAGGCATTCGGCGGCCTCGATCTGGCCGGCATGGATAGAGTTGATGCCGGCGCGCATGATTTCAGCGGTATAGGCGCCGACATTGACGGTCAGGGCGATGACGGCGGCAGTTTCGGCGCTCAGGCGCAGGCCGAGGCTGGCTAGGCCGAAATACACCAGGAACACTTGCACCAGCAGCGGCGTGTTACGGATGATTTCGACATACATCTTGACCAGCGTTTGCAGCAACCGGCTTTTGCTCTTGAAAGCGATGGCACACAAGGTGCCGAGCACGAAGCCCGATATGGTCGAGAGCGCAGACAACTGTATCGTCAACCAGGCGCCGTCGAGCAGACGGGGCCAGTTGACGAATACGCTCATGAAGTCAAAGGTGTAATGCATGAATACTCCAGTTCAATGACTTGGCGGTAGCCGACACCATGGTGCCGGCACGAACGTGTTCAGTCGGGCCGCTTAACGCCGCGAAGGGCCTCGGCAGTCACGGCAAACGGAGTACGGCAGGCCTTGCCAGGGCTGCAACAGCTCTGGCAAGGCAGGGAGGGGAATGGCGCGTGTGACATTTGCTGGGGTCTCCTTGCTAAATCCTGGCGGCCGACTGGGTTAGTCGGTCACGCAAGACTGTTATCGTAGATGTCCTTGCTTCCGGTCGGCTGGATGCGGCAAGGGCATCGGCTGGCACCTCTTCGTGGATGCTTTGCGGTAATGCTGGTAAAGCAAAAAACAGATTACAAAATGCGCACCCCATCAATGGGCACGCGTGTGGCTTCGGGGGCAATGCCATTGATCAGTGGTGCGCCAAAGTCGGGCAGGCTGATTTCGAAGGCATCGCCAAGTTGGGTGCGTACACCATCGGCAAACGACAAAGTCGCGGTGCCAAAGAAATGCACATGGATGTCGCCGGGGCGCAAAAACTGGTTGTATTTGAAGTGGTGATATTCCAAGTTTTCAATCGCATGGCACATATTGTCTTGCCCGGACAGGAATTCCTTTTCCCAGATCACGCGGCCGTCACGGCGAATGCGGCTCATGCCGACCAGATTGGTAGGCAGGTCGCCGACCAGCAGTTCCGGGCCGAACGAGCAATAGCGTAGTTTGGAATGGGCCAGGTAGAGATAATTCTTGCGCTCCACGACGTGGTCGGAAAACTCATTGCCGATCGCAAAGCCCAGCCGATGCGGTTGGCCATCGTTGTCAATCAGGTACAAGCCAGTCAATTCTGGTTCCTCGCCGGCATCTTCGGCAAAATCCGGCATCGGAAAGGCCGCGCCTGGATTGACCACAATGCTGCCATCACCTTTGTAAAACCATTCAGGCTGCGCACCAATCTTGCCCGGTCCGGGACGGCCGCCATCGAGGCCCCACTTGAAAATGCGCATAGTGTCGGTCATCGCGCTTTCGTCATCGTCGAGCTTCTGATGCATCTTGTCGCGCGTGGCGGCGCTGCCGAGATGGGTCAGGCCGGTGCCTGACACCAGGCAGTGGGCCGGGTCTTCATGATCGAGCGGAGCCAGAATGCGCTGCTCCTGCAGAACGGCGGCATAGTCTTCCTGCGTATTGCTGTTGAGCAGTTGCGCCTGGCGTTCCAGTGAATTGCCGGCGTCGATGGCGCGCAGCGCCAATTCGCGCATGGAACGCACTTCGCCTATCAGATTGATGGTTTTGCCATTGACGATGCCGACCTTGCGCTCACCCTGGCGGTCTTTGAATTGAATCAGTCTCACGTTGTCTCCGTCTTGTTTGTTCACGGAAACACATGGTAATGCGCGCAGCTTCTCATGCTGTGTTGCAGCAAAAGCGCTCTTGCGGCGTGCATCCGTATAGTCGGATGTCATGCACCACGGTCTCCATCAAATTATTCACATCCTAACGGGTATGGATGCGTTAGCATGCTGGTTTTACTGGCGTTGAATATAAGAGGCTTCTCTGGCGATGTCTAATGAGCATAATTCATCGGGTGATAACCAACTCGATGCGCTGTTGACGGCTTTACCGTCGGTCGCTGCTATTGTCAGCCGCTTGCGCTTCAAACAAGTTGCCTTATTGACAGCCTTGGATGAGCAGGGCTCGCTGCACAAGGCCGCCGAAATCATGCACATGACGCAACCGGCCGCCACCAAAGCATTGCATGAACTGGAGTCGGCGCTGGGGGTGACCTTGTTCGACCGCTCGCCGCGCGGCATCGAAGCGACCGAGATGGGGCGTTGCGTGATCCGTTATGCGCGCGTGCTGCAGAGTGACATCAGCAATTTGCGCGATGAATTGCAAGGCATGTTGACCGGCCAGGGCGGGCGTTTGTCGATTGGCACCATCATGGGGGCAGCGCCCCTGGTCACGCGTGCACTGGCGCGTCTGCGTGAAGTGCAGCCGGAAGTATCGATCGAAATTACCGAAGACACCAGCGCACGGCAATTGGTCTTGCTCGATCAGGGGCGTATCGATTTGATGATCGGCCGTTCCTCGGTCAGTTCGCAGCCGCAGTTGTACAACTATGAAATGCTGCGCGGCGAACCGATGTGCATTGTCACCGGTCTCGATCATCCACTGGCGACTGCGCAAAAAGTGCGGTTTCAGGAATTGATGAGCTCTTCATGGATTCTGTATTCGAGCAATATGCCGATGCGCATCTGGATCGAACATGAATTCAAGCTCGAAGGTCTCAAGGTACCCGGCAACGTCATCGAGACAGCGTCGCCATTCGTGACCGTGACTTTGCTGGCACAGTCGAATATGGTGGCAGTGATGCCGCTGGATATCGCCCATTTCTTTGCCGCCAAACGCATGCTTTGCATACTTCCGGCGCATTTGAAGACCCGCATCGAGCACTATGGTATCGTGTCGCGCAAAAATGCCACCTTGTCATCGATAGGGAAAATGTTCATCAATATCCTGCGTCAGCAAAACTGAACGATGCGTCGCGCTGGTCATTCCTTATAAAGAGCCTCATGAAGTCTGCTGCATCTCCTTCTCCATCGCACTGGCGTCTAGCCGCATTGACCGCTGTCGTGGTCTTGCTGGCAGCTTGCGCCAATACGCAGAAATCGCATGACCCGGTAGTCAAACAGGTAAGGCTGGATCAGGCGCTGGCGCTGTTTTCAACCAATCCTGCCAGCGGCTTGCCGGAAGCTTGGGAGCCGCTGATTCTGATGCGCAAGAAAAAGCAGACTGAGTACAGCCTGGTGCATGATCAGGAACTTGATCGCACGGTATTGCATGCCTATGCCGACAAGGCGTCGTCGGGTTTGCGCCACGAAGTTAATATCGATCCGCTCAAGCAGCCCGTGCTCAGTTGGAGCTGGAAAGTCGGCAGTCTGATCAAGAGCGCCGACAATACGCAACGCGACACCGAAGATTCACCAGTGCGTATCGTGCTGGCGTTTGATGGAGACAAGAACAAGCTGTCATTCATGGACACCATCCTTTTCGATACCGCCAAACTGGTTTCGGGACATGAATTTCCGTATGCCACGTTGATGTATATCTGGGAAAACAAGGCCCCCAAGGAAACCGTGATTTCCAATACCCGCACTGGCCGCATCCAGATGCTGGTGGCGGAAAGCGGCCCTGCCAATGTTGGTAAATGGGTGCACTACCAACGCAATATCGTCGATGATTATGTCAAGGTCTACGGCGAGCAGCCAGGGCGGCTGATCGGCGTGGGCGTGCTCACTGATACCGACAATACCGAAGAACAGGTGGAATCCTGGTATGGCGATATCCGCTTGCTGCGTCAGGTAACGCAGGCCTCGGTGCTGACGCCTACCGCGTCGAAATAAACGGCGTCGCTAACGCTCAGCGGCTTGCCAGCAGTGCCAGCAAAGCCAACAGGGCGGGCAGCGCCTGCACATACAGGATCGAGCGCTTGGCGGTGAGTCCGCCATAGATGCCGGCCACCAGCACACACACGACAAAGAACAGCTTCACCGCACCATCGCCGCCGATCAAACCCCAGGCCAGGCCGGCGGCGAGAAATCCATTGTACAAACCTTGATTGGCCGCCAGCACTTTTGATTGCTCGGCCGCTGTGCGCGACTGGCCAAAGGTTTTGAGGCCGAAGGGATGGGTCCACAAAAACATTTCCAGCACCAGAATCCAGACATGGAGTACGGCAATCAGGCCTACAAGGATATTGGCAAGCATCGACAATTTGGTCTCCGTTATTCAGTTTTTTTAATCGGCATTGGTCGCCAGTATCACCGAGATCGGCAGCGATTTCACAGCGGCAAGCATACCAAATATCTAGGCGCTGCCAATCAGAAATTCTGGCGCCGGTACAACATTGATGGGCAGCGCGAGCGTCTAATTACGCTGGCCGCCAAAGAGCTGATATAATTTCCGACGGGTCTGACAGGAGGCCCACTCTCGCGAAAGCTGATGCACCTGTCGTTGGTCGTTCCGCCCAGGAAGTACCCTGACGTTGACCTTTATTGATGTCCGTTGCGAGAACGGCGCTACGAAAGGAACGTTATGTGGTCTACTCACCATCCGCTGTTATCGTCGCAATCTGCGACTATCCTCACCTCTTGCCCCCACAGTGAATTCTTACGCCGCCATGCGCGTCGACTATTGCGCGATGCGCGTGCACTGCCGCCCAGCAAATCACTGCCGGTGCTGCGTCGCGTGCTCGATGTCGGTTTGATGCCCGAATTGAAACTGATGGATTTGTATGCCGTGCGCGCCAGCCTGCAACTCAAACACGTGTTGCAAGTGCTGGCGCGTGAATTGGGATTTGCCGACTGGGCGCTGTGCAAGCGTGAGATTGATGCCAGCGATCCCGCATTGCTGGATCGCTATCGTTTCGAGCAGGGGCAGTTTGGAGATTACCGACAAAACTGGTTCGCCGATGCTGCGACTGCCCGCCAGTGGCAGCAACAGCATGGCGGCTATATCGTCACCTATGGCAAGCAGGCAGTGGCAATCCTGGTGGATTGACCTGGCCGGGGCACAACCAAACAGCGGCGCCGCCTCGTGCGCGCCGCTGTTGGTAGGGCAGAATTACGCTGGCTGCTTGAGGAAGGTCTCGGCCAGGCGCACCCAATAGGTTGCGCCGATTGGCAGCAAATCATCATTGAAGTCATAGCTGGGGTTGTGCAGATTGCACGGTCCCAGACCATGGCCGCCATCGCGATGACTACCTTCGCCATTGCCGATGAATACATAGCAGCCGGGTTTGTGTTGCAACATGAAGGCAAAGTCTTCCGAACTCATGGTTGGCTCGATCGCCGCATTGACATTGTCGTCGCCGACGATCTCGCGCATTACGCCTGCAGCAAATGCAGCTTCCTTGGCATGGTTGATCAGTGGCGGATAGTTGCGCTTGAATTTAAATTCGATTTCCGCATCGAAGGCTGCTGCCGTGTGTTCGGCAATGGCACGCATCCGTCGTTCGACCAGATCCAGCACTTCAGTGCTGAAGGTGCGCACAGTGCCAATCAGATTGGCACTGTCCGGAATCACATTGGTGGCGCTACCGGCATGGATTTGCGTCACCGAAAGCACTGCGGCATCATTGGGATTGGTATTGCGCGAAACAATGGTTTGCCAGCCTTGGGCGATCTGCACCGCCGTCATGACTGGATCGGCGCTTTTGTGCGGTTGCGCCGCATGTGAACCCTTGCCTTTGACTACCACTTCAAATTCATTGCTGGAGGCCATCATCGGCCCCGGCGTCACACCGAATTGGCCGACCTTCATGCCGGGCCAGTTGTGCATGCCGAATACCGCATCCATCGGGCATTGTTCAAACAAGCCATCCTTGATCATGCGGTCGGCACCACGGCCGCCTTCTTCGGCCGGTTGGAAAATCACATACACGGTGCCATCGAAGTCGCGATGCCGGGACAGGTAATGTGCCGCGCCGAGCAGCATGGCAGTATGGCCATCATGACCGCAAGCATGCATCTTTCCATCGTGTTTGGACGCATGCGCAAAGGTGTTCAATTCTGGCATTGGCAGCGCATCCAAATCGGCGCGCAGGCCGATCGCGCGCGTACTGTTGCCATTTTTGATGATGCCCACCACGCCAGTGATGCCGAGGCCGCGCACCACCGGGATGCCCCAGTCGGTCAATTTTTGTGCAACCAAATCAGAAGTGCGGATTTCCTGATAGCTCAATTCTGGGTGAGCATGGATGTCGCGGCGAATTTTTTGTAATTCGGCGTGGAATTGAATGATGGGATCGATTAGTTTCATGATACTTGCCTCAATGCGCTACGCTTGTCGGGGGGGGGGATGGGAGTCGCTGGACTCACGGATTGATAACGGATAGGGTCAATATTGATTACTGAAGCTGTGATGTAGTGGCGTGATAACAGATCTCTGCTAATAGTCTATATGATTCCTTGATATGTCGCCTTGCCATAAATGTAGTTGCTTGTCTCGCATGATTTATGCATCATCAGCATTTTCCGTGCCAGGCTATGTTTATCGCCGGTCACACATTCACCGCTTTTTCATCTTTAGCAGCCAGTCGCCAGCCTATGCTTGTTTTCACTCTTCGACGTTGCGTACAAAGTATTGCCGTTCTGCTGCTGATGTCGCTGCTGGTGTTCGTCAGCGTCTATGCCATCGGCAATCCGATTGACATTCTCATCAGCGCCGATGCCGACCAGATTGAACGGGCCCGGGTGATTGCCGCCTTCGGCCTCGATCAGCCGTTGTGGGTGCAGTATTTTTACTTTATCAAGAATGCCCTGGCCGGCGACATGGGACGCTCATTCGTCTATGCCACCCCAGCCATGGGGTTGATTCTGGAGCGCCTGCCGGCGACGCTGGAGTTGGCGGTGTCGGCCATGCTCATTGCCGTGGTGATCGGTTTGCCGTTGGGTTTGTGGGCCGGTTTGCGGCCCCAGAGCATGACCAGCAAAACCATCATGACGGTATCAATTTTTGGTTTTTCTTTACCGACATTCTGGGTCGGGTTGATGCTCATCATGGTGTTTGCCGTGCAACTGGGCTGGCTGCCCACCGGTGGGCGTGGCCAGACGGCATTGCTGTTCGGTGTGCCGTTTGGCTTTCTGACCTGGGATGGCTTGAAGCATCTGATGATGCCGGCGTTCAATCTGTCGCTGTTCAATATCGCGCTGATCATCCGCTTGACGCGCGCCGGCACCCAGGAGGCGCTGCTGCAGGATTACATCAAGTTCGCACGGGCCAAGGGCCTGCGCAATCGTCGCATCGTCGGAGTGCATGTGCTCAAAAATATCCTGATCCCGATCGTCACCGTGGTGGCGCTGCAGTTTGGTTCCATCATCGCTTTCTCGATCGTGACCGAATCGATTTTTGCCTGGCCCGGTGTGGGCAAGCTCTTGATCGATTCGATCCGGGTCCTTGACCGGCCAGTAATCGTGGCTTTCCTGTCCTTGATTGTGGTTATCTTCATCGGGCTCAATTTGTGTGTCGACCTGTTGTATTCGCTGCTTGATCCGCGCGTGCGCCTGTCTGAGGCGAAGGGCTGAGATGTTTAAAAAAATTACCGCTGCCGATACGCCGTTCAGTCGTTTTCTACAAGCCTTCTTCGGTAGCAAGCTCGCCACATTCGGCTTTATGTTGTTGGTGCTGATCTTGCTGGCAGCAGTTCTGGCACCGTTCATTGCGCCCCAAAATCCCTATGATCTGGAACACCTTGACATCATGGATTCGAACCTTGAACCAGGAAAAAAGTCGCTCGACGGGCTTGCCTATCTGCTGGGCACTGATGATCAAGGGCGTGATATGTTGTCAGCGATCTTGTATGGCTTACGCATCTCGGTCATGGTCGGCGCCACCAGTACCGTGATTGCGCTGGGCATCGGTCTGTCACTCGGACTATTGGCGGGCTATGCCGGTGGCCGCATTGAGGCCTTGATCATGCGGGTAGCAGATATCCAATTGGCGTTTCCGCCGATCCTGGTGGCGTTGATTCTGTTGGCATTGACCGGGCGCGGCGTTGACAAAATCATCATTGCGCTGGTGACCGTGCAATGGGCCTACTATGCACGGACCACGCGCAGCACGGCACTGGTCGAGCGCAAGAAAGAGTACATCGAAGCAGCGCGCCTGTTGGGCTTGTCGCCGCTGCGGATCATGTTCCGTCATCTGCTGCCCAACTGTCTGCCGCCCTTGATCGTGATTGCCGCCTTGCAGGTGGCCTCGGCAATTTCGCTGGAGGCGACCTTGTCATTTTTGGGGCTGGGTTTACCTGTGACGGAACCATCGCTCGGTTTGCTGATTTCCAATGGCTTTCAATACCTGATGTCGGGCAAATACTGGATCAGTTTCTTTCCCGGCGTTGCCTTGCTGGTGACCGTGATTGCCATCAATCTGGTGGCGGATCAATTACGTGACGTCCTCAATCCTCGTTTGCAGGTGCAATGATGACGATGCCGACCTTACAGGTAGAAAACCTGCAGACGCATTTCAAATCACGTGGAGGCATCGCCCGTGCGGTCGACGATGTGTCGTTCAGCGTGGCACCGGGGCAGGTAATGGGCCTGGTCGGCGAATCGGGCTCGGGCAAGTCAATGACCGGCTATTCGATCATGGGTTTGATCGACGCGCCAGGTCGGGTGGTTGGCGGTCGCATCCTGCTCAACGGGCAAGACTTGCGCACTGTCTCGGCGGAGCAGATGCGTTCCCTGCGCGGCAATCGCATCGCCATGATTTTTCAGGATCCGATGATGACCCTGAGCCCGGTGTTGCGCATCGATACGCAAATGGTAGAAACCGTGCTGGCGCATCAATCTATCGGCAAGCAAGCGGCATTGACATTGGCGCGCGATGCCCTGGTACGGGTTGGCATCGCAGCGCCCGATGAACGCCTGCATGCCTATCCGCATCAATTTTCGGGGGGCATGCGCCAGCGTGTGGCGATTGCCATTGCCTTGCTCAACCGGCCTGATCTGATCATTTGCGACGAGCCGACCACCGCGCTCGATGTGACCATACAAGGACAGATTTTGTTTGAAATGCAAAAGCTGTGCCGCGAAACCGGCACCGCGTTGATCTGGATCACGCATGACCTGTCGGTGGTGGCGGGGCTGGCCGATACGGTCAGCGTGATGTATGCCGGTCGCATCGTCGAAAGTGGAACGGTGGCGCAAGTGCTAAGCCAGCCACGGCATCCCTACACGCATGGCCTGATCGCCTCGGCGCCGTCGCGCAATCCGCGTGGCAGTCCGCTGCGGCAGATTCCAGGCAGCACGCCATCATTGCTGAAGCTGCCATCGGGCTGTGCCTTTCGTGATCGCTGCAGCTATGCCACCGAGGTCTGTACTGATACACCACCGACACGTACGGTGGACGGCCGTGCCTTGCGTTGTTTTCATCCTATCGAGGCAATGCCATGACCGACAAAATGCATACTCATTTGCCAGAGGAAACGCCGTTGCTGGAGTTGCGCCAGGTCGCCAAGCGCTTCGTCAAGCCACTCGATGCCGCGGCCAAGACTGCCAATTTGTTGACGCGGCGCTTTGGCAAGGTATTGCAGGAAGAAGTGGTACATGCGGTCGATGACGTCAGCTTGCATATCCAACGTGGCGAGGTGGTCGGTCTGGTCGGCGAATCGGGTTGTGGCAAGTCGACACTGGGACGTATGGTCACTGGTTTGCATGGTTTGAGTTCCGGTCAGCGCCTGTGGCGTGGCGAAAACCTCGACACCATGCGCGGGCCACAGCAACGGGCGCAGCAGTTGCAGATCCAGATGATTTTTCAGGATCCATATGCCTCGCTCAATCCACGCTTGCGCGTGGTTGATATCGTCGGTGAAGCGCCGGTGGTGCATGGCATGGTCGCACACGGCGATCAACAGGACTATGTCGCGGACCTGTTGCAACGGGTCGGTTTGAGCGCCGATATGCTGCGCCGGTTTCCGCATCAGTTTTCGGGTGGCCAGCGCGCGCGTATCGGCATTGCACGTGCGCTGGCAGTGCAACCGACCTTCCTGGTCTGCGATGAAGCGGTGGCGGCGCTCGATGTGTCGATTCAGGCACAAGTGCTCAATCTGTTCATCAAGCTGCGCGACGAACTGGATCTGACTTATCTGTTCATCAGTCACGATCTCGGTGTTGTGCGACATATTTCCGACCGGGTGTTGATCATGTATCTGGGCCGCGTGGTCGAATCGGCACCGACCGAGGCCGTGTTTGCTCACGCCAATCATCCATATACGCAAGCTCTGCTGGCGTCAGCGCCGAAACTGGAGGTGGGCAAGGCGATCTATTTCGCCGTTAAGGGTGAAATTCCTTCGCCGCTACAACCACCATCGGGCTGTCATTTTCATCCGCGTTGCCCGCAGGCGATGGCGCGTTGCGCGCAGGAACGGCCATTGTTGAAGGAAGTCGCTGCGGGGCATTTATCAGCGTGTCATTTGAACGATAGTCAGGGCTAAGACTGATTGCCCGACCGGCAGGGCGCGGCCAGGGAAGAGAATGGTATTGCGGTGTTTTGTCAGAAAAGTCGGCGTATTTTAAGATAAAGTGGCTATCCTGCTGTTTCATTTTCGATTGCCATGACTTCCCAATCTCCTGTTCCTGTTGTTCCCAGTTCAGCCGCCACGACGGTCATTGTGCGTGCCGCCTGTCCGCATGATTGTCCGGATACCTGTGCTTTGCTGGTGACGGTCAAGGGCGGTATCGCCACCGAGGTGCGCGGTGACCCGGCACATCCGACCACGGCTGGGGTGTTGTGTACCAAGGTGTCACGTTATCCGGAACGGACTTATCACAAGGACCGGTTGTTGTATCCGATGAAACGGGTCGGCGCCAAAGGCGAGGGCAAGTTTGTGCGTATCAGTTGGGACGAAGCCATCGATACCATTGCCGAACGCCTGACGCAAATTGCTGCGCGCGATCCTCATGCGATCTTGCCCTACAGCTATGCCGGAACCATGGGACTGGTACAGAGTGAGTCGATGTCGATGCGGTTTTTTAATCGCCTCGGCGCATCGCAGCTCGATCGCACTATCTGCTCATCAGCTGGCAGCGCCGGCTACCGCTACACCGTGGGCGAGCGCGTCGGCGCCGACACCGAACATGTCCAGCATGCCAAGCTGATTATTCTCTGGGGCGGTAATCCGATTGCATCCAATCTGCATTTCTGGATGCGGGTGCAAGAGGCCAAACGCAATGGCGCCAAGATCATTGCCATTGACCCCTACCGTTCGTTGAGCGCTGAAAAATGCCATCAGCACATCGCCGTGCTACCCGGCACCGATGCCGCACTGGCGCTGGGCATGATGCATGTACTGATCAACGAAAACCTGCTCGATACCGATTACATTGCGCGCCATACCCTCGGCTTCGAGCAACTGCAGCAGCGCGTGCAGCAATGGCCGCCGCAACGCGTCGCTGAAGTGTGCGGTATCAGCGTGGCCGAAGTGGAGCAACTGGCGCGTGACTATGGTCATGCGGCGCAGCGCGGCGAAACCACCTTGATTCGTGCCAACTACGGTTTGCAGCGTGTGCGCGGCGGTGGCATGGCGGCGCGCAATGTGGCCTGTCTACCGGCATTGGTGGGAGCCTGGCGGCATGCCGGTGGTGGCGTGCAAATGTCGACTTCCGATTCCTTTCCGAAGAACGGCGCATTTCTGCAACGGCCAGACTTTCTGCAAGCGCATGACCGGGCGCCGCGCACGATCAACATGAGTACGATCGGGGACGATTTGTTGCGGCCGTCATCGCCGGAGTTCGGTCCAGCGGTCGAAGCCGTGCTGGTCTACAACGCCAATCCGGTGGCGGTTGCGCCTGAGTCGGGCAAGGTGGCACAGGGTTTTGCGCGCGAGGATTTATTCACTGTAGTGCTGGAACATTTTCAGACCGACACGGCAGACTACGCCGACATCCTGCTGCCGGCCACGACCCAGTTGGAGCATGTCGATGTGCATGCCACTTACGGCCATATCTACATGATGGCCAACAACGCGGCGATCGCGCCACTCGGCGAAGCCAAGCCGAATACTGAAATTTTCCGTTTGCTGGCGGCGCGCATGGGCTTTGATGATCCCTGCTTCCAGGACAGCGACGATGCCATCGCGGCCCAGGCTTTTGATCGCAGCCATGCACGTGCGGCCGACTACGATTGGTCGCGCCTGAAGGAAACTGGCTGGCAGCGTTTGAATTTGCCCGCGGCACCGTTTGCTGATGGCGGTTTTGCCACGCCGTCGGGCAAGTGCGAATTTTATTCCGAGCGGATGCTGGCCGATGGTCTGGATCCGTTGCCCGGCTATACGCCACCCTATGAATCGGTGAGCAGCAATGCCGTGCTGGCAGCCAAGTATCCGTTAGCGATGATTTCACCGCCGGCACGCAATTTTCTCAATTCTTCTTTCGTCAATGTGCAAAGCCTGCGCGACACCGAAGGCGAGCCGCATCTCGACATCCATCCCGACGATGCCACTGCACGCGGTATCGTCAATGATGCAGAGGTACGCATCTTCAATGATCGTGGCAGCATGCTGGCCAAGGCGCGCGTGACGCCGCGTGCGCGTGTTGGCCTGGTGGTGGGCTTGTCGATCTGGTGGAAGAAATTTTCTGCCGATGGCAAGAATGCCAATGAAGTCACCAGTCAGCGCTTGACCGATATGGGCCGCGCGCCAACTTTCTATGACGTGCTGGTGCAGGTTGAAGCATGCGGCGCCAAGGACTGAGCAAAGTCGCCGCGGCCGCGGTGACAACAGCGTCGTGCCTGTGGCTGGGCGGCTGCACCTCGCTCGGTTATTACGCGCAAGCTGCGCAGGGCCAGTACAGCTTGCTGGCGCAAGCCAAGCCGATTGATGCATGGCTGGCCGATCCGCAGACCTCCGAACAGTTGCGCAACAAATTGCAAACGGTGCGCGAGATCCGCCGTTTTGCAGTCGAACAATTGGATTTGCCGGACAACGGTAGTTACAAGTCATATGTGCAATTGCCACGGCCGTTCGTGGTGTGGAATGTGGTGGCGGCACCCGCGCTGTCATTGCAGGCGCGCAAATGGTGTTTCCCGATTGCCGGTTGCGTCGACTATCGCGGTTATTACGACGAGCAGGAAGCACAAACCTATGCCGACAGCCTGGCTCAGGAAGGCTACGATGTGCAGGTCGCCGGCGTGCCGGCGTATTCCACGCTGGGCTGGTTCAATGATCCGGTCATGTCGACCTTTATCAATTATCCCGATGGCGAACTGGCGCGCCTGATCTTTCATGAGCTGGCGCATCAGTTGCTGTATGTCAAAGGCGATACGCAATTCAATGAATCCTATGCCACCACGGTGGAAGAACTGGGTGTCGAGCGTTGGTTGCAGCGCCGTGACGACGCCAAGCTGAGTGCGGCTTATCAAGTATTTGCAGCGCGCCGGCAAGGCTTTCTGGCCTTGCTGCTGAAATATCGTGCGCAACTCGACAGCAATTATCGCAGTGGTGCCAGCGATGAGGAAAAGCTGCAGCGCAAGGCGCAGTTATTTGATGCCCTGCGCGCTGATTACCAACAACTCAAGCAGAGCTGGAATGGCTTTGCCGGCTATGACCGCTGGTTCGCCATGCCTTTGTCGAATGCACATCTGGCCTTGATCGGTGCTTATCACGACCGGGTTCCGGCTTTCCGCGCCTTGTTCCAGCAAAGTGGCAGCTTTGTAGCATTTTTTGCGCAGGTCAAAAAACTGGCGGCCCTAGACAAGGGGGCCCGCGATCTGGCGTTGGACCGTTTGCAGGCAAGCATAGCAAAGCAATGAAAGTGGAAAGTTACTTCCGGGAAATTATTTTGCCGAAAAACTTGTTCAGAGGGAAATTTTGGCGCACAGTAGCAAATGACGTGGCCGATACCCGCACCAGTGGGAAAATTGTGTAATTCTTCTTAAACTACTTGCCCTTAGTCGGATAGCTAGATAGCATCTGCAATAAATAAAAACACAACCGTGCTTTTTTGTTGCGGGGATAAAAGCGCCGAACATCATCGGGCTGCCGCGCTAAATCGGAGACAAAGGAACAACATGGATAATTTCTGGCTTGCATCTTACCCCGCAGGCGTCCCGGCCGAGATCGACCCGAGCCGTTACCGGTCATTGGTGCATTTGATCGACGAAGCTTTCGTTAAATATGCCGACCGCAATGCCTATGTTTGCATGGGCAAGTATTTGACGTATGGCGAGCTGGACAAGCTCTCCCTGGCCATTGGTGCATGGTTGCAAAGCACCGGCCTGAACAAGGGCGCGCGCGTGGCCATCATGATGCCGAATGTGTTGCAGTATCCGATCGTGATTGCCGCCATCCTGCGCGCCGGCTATGTCGCGGTCAACGTCAATCCGTTGTACACGCCTCGCGAACTCGAACATCAACTCAAGGATTCCGGCGCCGAAGCAATCTTCGTGCTGGAAAACTTCGCCTGCACGCTGGCCAAGGTGATTGGCAACACCAGCGTCAAGCACGTGGTGGTGGCCAGCATGGGTGAGTTGCTGGGTGGCCTCAAGGGCGCCATTGTCAACCTGGTGGTACGCCATGTGAAGAAACTGGTGCCGCCGTTCACGCTGCCGCAGGCAATCACCTTCAAGCAAGCGCTGGCGCGCGGCGAAGACAAGACCTTGACGCCAGTCACCATCAGTCACGACGATATCGCCTTCCTGCAATATACCGGCGGCACCACCGGCGTCGCCAAGGGTGCGGTACTGACACACCGCAATCTGGTGGCCAATGTGCTGCAAGCCGAAGAGTGGCTGATGCCGGCCTTGAAGCAAGGTGCCAAGCTCGATCAACTGGTATTCATTTGCGCCTTGCCGCTGTACCACATCTTTGCGCTGACAGTCTGCAATATGCTGGGCACGCGTGAAGGTGCGCTCAATGTGCTGATCCCGAATCCGCGCGACATTCCCGGCTTCATCAAGGAATTGGGCAAGTACAAGGTTAATACCTTCCCGGCAGTCAACACGCTCTACAACGCGCTGTTGAATCATCCCGACTTCGCCAAGCTCGATTTCTCTGGCTATCGTTGTTGCGTCGGTGGCGGCATGGCGGTGCAGCAAGCGGTTGCCGATCGCTGGAAGAAGGTCACCGGTTGCGCCATCATTGAAGGTTACGGCTTGTCCGAAACGTCGCCGATTGCCAGCGCCAATCCGTGCACGATCAAGGATTACACCGGCACTATCGGCTTGCCGTTGCCATCGACTGAGTTGCGCATTCTGGACGACGCTGGTAATCCGGTGCCGCTGGGGCAATCGGGCGAAATCGCCATACGCGGACCGCAGGTGATGGCCGGTTACTGGAATCGCCCCGATGAAACTGCCAAGGTCATGACGCCGGACGGCTTCTTCAAGTCAGGCGACATTGGCATCATGGATGAGCGCGGTTATACGCGTATCGTCGATCGCAAGAAAGACATGATTCTGGTATCCGGTTTCAATGTCTATCCGAATGAACTCGAAGGCGTAGTGGCGCAGCATCCGGGCGTGTTGGAGTGTGCCTGTGTCGGCGTGCCCGACGAACATACTGGCGAAGCCGTCAAGCTGTTCGTGGTACGCAAGGACAAGTCGCTCACAGCCGAGCAATTGATGGCCTATTGCAAGGAACAGTTCACCGGTTACAAGAAGCCGAAATACATTGAATTCCGCGATGAACTGCCGAAGACCAATGTCGGCAAAATCCTGCGCCGGGAATTGCGCGATGAAAAGAAGGCTGCTTGATATTGGTGTTGCTGTTGCCGACTAATCATCAGCAACATTGAAAAACGCGACTGCATGCAGTCGCGTTTTTTTTGCCCATCGATGATAAATGATCTTGATTATTGCGGTACTGGCGTGAGCACTGGTTTGCCATCGAAATGCGCCGCCAGATTGTCGAATGCCAGATCGGCCATGGCCACGCGCGTGACCACGGTGCCGCTGGCCATGTGCGGTGTCAGCACGACATTGTCGAGCTTGGCGAGTGCTTCCGGGATGTTGGGTTCATCCTCGAACACATCGAGGCCAGCGCCGCCGAGGGTGCCGTCTTGCAGCGCTTTGATCAGAGCGCTCTCATCGACCACCGAGCCGCGTGCGACGTTGATCAGGAAGCCTTTGGGGCCAAGCGCCTGCAACACCTCGGCATTGATCAATGCACGCGTGCCGGCGCCGCCGGGCATGGCCAGCACCAGGAAGTCGACTTCGGCAGCCAGTGTCTTGAGATCGGCGACGTAGCGATAGCTGACATCCTTTTGCGGCGAGCGGTTGTGATATGAAATCGTCATATCAAATGCCGCAGCACGATGGGCGATGGCTTTACCGATGCGGCCCAGGCCGACAATGCCCAATTTGCTACCGGTTACCTTGGTGGTCAATGCATGTGGTCCTTTTTTCCATGCGCCGCTGCGGGCGTAATGGTCTGCATGTACGATCTGACGCGCAGTCGAGAGCAACAAAGTCATGGCGAAATCGGCCACGTCATCGGTCAATACATCGGGCGTATGCGTCACTTCCACACCGCGTTCACGCGCTGCTACTGCATCGACGCCGTCATAGCCGACGCCGAACACTGACACCAGTTCCAGTGCGGGAAATTGCGCCATGAATTCGCGCGTAATCTTGGATTCGCCACGGCAGGCGATGCCGCGGATGGTCGGTGCTACCTTTGCCAGTGCAGCCGGTTCCAGGCTGGTCAGGTCATGGCAATTGAAGTGCTGATGCAAGCGCGTGACCAGATGGGGCAGCAAAGTCGTTGCAATCAGAATGTCGGGACGGGAAGAGGTCATGGTAATGGCTAGGCGAAATGATCAATAAAACAACAGATCTGCGCGACTGCGCGCGGACCTGCCACGGGAAAAGCTTGAGCGCGCCATGCAATACGTCGGTAACCTGGCGCGTCTTTAGGTATTCTCAGGCGGCTTGCCAGCCGCCGCCGATATCCTGCAGTCCAATCGCGACCGCATTGCTGTCCATGTTTAGGCTATCGCCTGGCGCTAGCGCGGGCAAACTGCGCGGTTGGCGGTTTTCGTCGGTGGCGACATAGGTCAGCGTGGCTTCGGTGACCTTGACGATTTCTGCCTGCAGGCGGTTGCGTTCGGCATACACTTCGACGTTGACGGTGATCGAGGTATTGCCGACTTTGACAATATCGGCATAAAAAGACAGCAGATCGCCGACGAAAACGGGATGTTTGAACAAAAAGGAATTGACCGCCACGGTGGCGACACGGCCATTGGCGCGTCGTGTCGCCGGTAGCGATCCGGCGATATCGACCTGCGCCATGATCCAGCCGCCGAACACATCGCCATAGATATTGGCGTCGGCCGGCATCGGCATGACGCGCAAATACGGCGTCTTGCTGGCGGGAAGCGAAGTGTAGTGCTGAGAGGTCATTGCGGCCCTTTGAATGCGTGAACTCCGGCAGACTCTTATAATGCGCAAGGAGCGAAGCGTCTAGTTTATAGGACTCCCGCTTTTTGCGTCGGCTCCCGCCCGCGTAAATGCACAAATTATTTCGTTCATATTTTTCATGCGCCAATATTCGAATTCTTCTGCGCCGCCGCCTGCGCGCAGCGCTGCATTCATGCCTAGCGATTGGCAGACTCTGCGCACCTTGCTGCCGTATCTGTGGACCTATAAATGGCGGGTGACGCTGGCGCTGGTATTTTTGGTCGGCGCCAAGCTGGCCAATATTGGCGTGCCTTTGCTGCTTAAGCAATTGGTCGACCGCATTTCGGTCGGTCCCAATCATCCGCATGCACTGCTGGTGCTGCCAGTGGCTTTGCTATTCGCTTATGGCGCGTTGCGGCTGGCTACGACATTGTTTACCGAATTGCGCGAATTCGTCTTCGTCAAAGTCACGCAACGCGCGGTGCGCACAATCGCCTTGCAGGTGTTCCGCCATTTGCATGCCTTGTCGTTGCGCTTCCATCTGAATCGCCAGACCGGCGGCATGACGCGCGATATCGAACGCGGCACGCGCGGGGTCTCGTCGCTGGTGCAATATGCCTTGTTCAGCATCTTGCCGACCCTGATCGAAATCGGTTTGGTGCTGGTGTATCTGGTACTGCATTACGACATCTGGTTCAGTGTGATTACGGCAACGGCGCTGGTTATGTATATCGTGTTTACGGTGACGGTGACGGAATGGCGCACGCATTTTCGCCGCACTATGAATGAACTCGATTCGCGTGCCAATACCAAGGCAATCGACTCACTGCTCAACTATGAAACAGTGAAATATTTCAGCAATGAGGATTTCGAAGCTCGTCGCTATGACGAGGGCTTGCAGCGCTACGAAGCCGCCGCAGTCAAATCGCAGTCGTCGCTGTCGCTGCTCAATTCCGGCCAGTCGGCCATCATCGCGATTGCAGTCACCTTGATCCTGTGGCGCGCCACGCAAGGCGTGATTGACGGCAAGATGAGCCTGGGCGATCTGGTGCTGGTGAATGCCTTCATGATCCAGTTGTATGTGCCTTTGAATTTTCTCGGCGTGATTTATCGTGAAATCAAGCAAAGCCTGGCCGATATGGAACGGCTGTTTTCCTTGCTTGAGCAGCATCGGGAAATTGCCGACAGTGCCGATGCCAAACCGTTGCAGACCAATGGTGCGGCGCTGCGGTTTTCTCATGTCGATTTCAGCTATGAGGTCAAGCGTCAGATTCTGTTCGATGTCGATTTTGAGATCGCTGCCGGGACTACCACGGCAGTGGTCGGCCACAGCGGTTCCGGCAAGTCGACCTTGTCGCGACTGTTGTTCCGTTTTTATGACGTCGCGGCCGGTAGCATTACGATTGATGGCCAGGATTTGCGGTCGCTGACGCAAACCTCGCTGCGGCAAGCGATTGGCATCGTGCCACAGGATACGGTGCTGTTCAACGACACGATCGAATACAACATTGCCTATGGCAAGCCGGGTTGCAGCAAGGTGGAGATCATCGCTGCGGCGCGCGCGGCCTATGTGCACGACTTCATTGAATCGCTACCGGATGGCTATGACACTGTGGTCGGGGAACGCGGGTTAAAACTCTCCGGCGGTGAAAAGCAACGTGTGGCTATCGCGCGCACGCTGCTGAAGAACCCGGCCGTGTTGATCTTCGATGAAGCGACTTCGGCGCTCGATTCCAAGGCCGAACAGGCGATTCAGGAACAGCTACGCGAAATCGCACAGAATCGCACCACGCTCGTGATTGCCCATCGCTTGTCTACTATCGTCGATGCGCATCAAATTCTAGTGCTGGAGCAGGGGCGTATCATTGAGCGCGGTACACATGCGCAATTGTTGGTGGCCGACGGCGCTTATGCGCAAATGTGGGCGCGTCAGCAAGCCAAGCTGGAGCAGGGTGAGCTGGAGGAGGGCGCATCATCTTCCATGTTGGTGGCGTCGTAAAAAATTCAAAAAATGAATGCGACATCGGTAGGCCGATGCGCTGCTGAGGTGGGAATTCGGTATGGAAACCAAGTGGTTGGAAGATTTCATTTCATTGGCAGAGACGCGCAGCTTCAGCCGTTCGGCGGAATTGCGTCATGTCACGCAGCCGGCATTCTCGCGCCGGATTCAGTCGCTGGAGGCTTGGCTCGGTTCGGATCTGATTGATCGCACGTCGTATCCGACGCGGCTGACGGCGGCTGGTGAAGTGTTTTATGAGCAAGCCGTGGAAATGTTGGGCCAGATCAATAACACGCGGGCGCTGCTGCGCGGCAAACGGCCGGCGGCGCAGACCACGGTCGATTTTGCGGTGCCACATACCTTGTCGCTGACCTATGTGCCGAAATGGCTTAGCTCACTCGAGTCTGGTTTTGGACCGCTCAATACGCGCCTGATCGCACTCAACGTTCATGATGCGGTGATGACGATTGTCGATGGCGGCTGCGATTTGCTGCTGTGTTATCACCATCCGCGCCAGCCGGTGCAACTCGATTCGAGCCGTTATGACATGCTCACCATGGGCCGTGAAAGCGTGCGGCCGTATTCGCGCTGTGATCGTAGCGGGCGGCCTGATTATATGTTTCCGGGGAGTAGTAAAGCACCGTTGCCATTTTTGTCTTATACGCCCAATGCCTATCTCGGACGCATGGTCGAGCTCATCATGACCGATGCACGCAAACCCTTGCATCTGGAAAAGCATTACGAAACGGACATGTCGGAAAGTCTCAAGATGATGGCGCTGGAAGGGCATGGCGTGGCTTTTCTGCCGGAATCATCCGTGTTGCGTGAAGTGCGCAACAAGCAATTGGCGCGCGCCGATGGTGCCGACGGTGACTGGGAAGTCGAGATGGAAATCCGTCTGTACCGCGAGCGGCCGACACCGCAACGCAGCGGCAAGGTAGTGGTGGCACGCTTGTGGGATCACTTGCGCGAACTTGAGGAAAAGCGCAAGAATGCCGCAGCGCGTGTAAAAAAAGCTGCCAAAGCCAGGTAAATCGGCTGCTTCGGCAAGGTTATGCATGGATTGCATAGTTGCATGCGAACAAAGCATTAGCGCTGCCGTGGCCCATTGCCCTACGATTGCGTCGCTGTCGATGGCGGTACCTACATCGTATTCGAATGCCTTGTATGGTCCGTCAGACCGGACTTTCTCCGGTGATGGCTGCTTGAAGGGTTCGTATTGCTACAGTCCGATGGGCTGTGTGAGGCGCACCAGCATCCAGGGACGACTTTTTCGTATGAAGAAGAGTACGATGGTATCTCTCGGATGTTGATTTCATTTTGCAGCAGCCTCGGCGGGCAAGACTAACGCATGGCGAACAAAAGGAGCGATTGCATCATGTCGAACGTACCAGTCCAGCACCAAGTCCCTTCCTATCTTACTCCGCATGGCATTGGGCCATGGGGTGACTATCTCGAACAAATTGACCGCGTCACGCCTTACCTCGGGTCACTGGCACGTTGGGTGGAAACGCTCAAACGGCCTAAACGCATCCTAGTGGTGGATGTGCCGATTGAACGTGACGATGGCACCATTGCGCACTTCGAAGGCTATCGCGTCCAGCACAACACATCGCGTGGTCCTGGCAAGGGTGGCGTCCGTTTTCACCAGGATGTGACCTTGTCCGAAGTGATGGCGCTGTCGGCTTGGATGACGGTCAAGAATGCTGCTGTCAATGTGCCGTACGGCGGTGCCAAGGGCGGTATCCGGGTTGATCCAAAGACTTTGTCGCGCGGTGAACTGCAACGCATGACGCGTCGCTATACCAGTGAAATCGGCATCATTATCGGCCCCAATAAAGACATTCCGGCACCCGATGTGAACACCGATTCGCAGATCATGGCATGGATGATGGATACCTACTCCATGAACCAGGGTAGCACTGCTTCCGGTGTCGTCACCGGTAAGCCGATCTCGCTCGGCGGCAGTCTCGGTCGTCATGAAGCAACCGGCCGTGGTGTGTTTGTGGTGGGTTGTGAAGCCGCTGCCAAACGCAACCTTGAAATCAAGGATGCGCGCGTTGCGGTGCAAGGCTTTGGTAACGTCGGTGGCATCGCTGCACGTTTGTTTGCAGAAGCTGGTGCCAAGATTGTGGCGGTGCAGGATCACATTACTACCGTGGTTCGCGCCAGTGGCCTGGATGTGCCGGCATTGCAGGCATATGTTATGGAACACGGCAGTGTCGCCGGCTTCCCGGGTGGCGATGAAGTGCAAGATCGCGCCCAGTTTTGGGCAACCGATTGCGACATTCTGGTGCCAGCTGCACTCGAACAGCAAATCACAGAAAAGAATGCCTCATCGATTCGCGCCAAGATTATTCTGGAAGGTGCGAATGGTCCGACGACGCCAGCTGCGGACGATATTCTCAATGACAAGGGCGTGTTGATCGTACCGGATGTGATTGCGAATGCCGGTGGTGTCACGGTCAGTTATTTTGAATGGGTGCAGGATTTTTCCAGCTTCTTCTGGACTGAAGATGAAATTAATCTGCGCTTGACGCGCATCATGCGTGAAGCATTTACAGCGGTCTGGCAATTGGCAGATGAAAAGAAAGTATCGTTGCGCACGGCAGCATTTATCGTTGCGTGTACACGTGTTTTACAAGCACGCGAAATGCGTGGCTTGTACCCGTGATGTAATAAACACAGTCGCTGCAACAGCACAGAATAAAAATCGTGTGGCGGCTGTGTTGGTCAAGCTGAGTAGGACGCAGACTGTCGCGGCAGTCTGCTGCAGGAATGGTGAATCGATTTTGGCGGACGTAGCATTGCGCCGCTGAATCGATTGCCTGCACAAGAAGGAGACAAGGGTCGTAGCAATGCAGCGCATTTGACGCTGCGCACGACATACAACGAAAATAAAGAGACAGAATTCCGTTGATTCCACCATCCATGCGATGTGGTTTGACGACCTACCGTGATGTTGCAATCAATGATCTCCGCGAACCTGATGGCGGCGCATAGCGCTGCGGTATTGTCATTGGTAAACGTGGAAATCAGGCAAATGGCGCTTGATTGTTCATATTGGGTTCAGGACGCAAAGCATTGCGACGGAAATGCCGATTTTGTTGGGTTTTCTGGCATGGATATTGCTCATATCATTTCTTGTTAGCAGATGATAATTCGACTGCTGCTGCATCGGGAAAGCACGATAAACATACTGATTTTTTAGGGGTTATTGCTAGTATGCATACATCGCAGATTGAGGGATCATTACAGATTCAGGCAATTGACATCAGGCAGACATATTTTTCGTGTCTGATCAGCCCTGCAAGGTGACGATGTTTTTCCCGAAAAAGGCGTAGCAGTTGGGATTTCAGAAGCTGAAGGGATTTAAGCGCAATATAGGCTCTTTTCAAGAATGAAGACTATTTTTGATCAGGGGCTTTTGGTACACTACGTAAAAATTTTTCCAGGAGGTCACATGAAGTTATTAAAGTTTGCAGGTGTTTTGGTCGGTGCGAGTGTCTTGATGGGCGCTGTGCATGCTGAAGAGTTGACAGGTCGTCTGAAGAAGATCAAGGAAACTGGTATTTTGACGCTGGGTGTACGCGATGCATCGATTCCATTCTCCTACCTCGACGATAAGCAATCGTATCAAGGTTATTCGATTGACCTCTGCCTGAAAGCTGCTACTGCTATTCAGAAAAAATTGGGCATGCCTTCGTTGACTGTCAAGATGGTGCCAGTGACTTCGGCAACCCGCATTCCACTGATTGCCAACGGTACTGCTGATATTTCTTGCGATTCGGCCACCAACAACATGGAACGTCAAAAGCAAGTTGCTTTCGCCGTCACCGAGTTTGTGACTGCCAACCGTTTCCTGTCGAAGAAGTCGGCTAACCTGAAGACTTTGGATGATCTGAAGGGCAAGACGATCGTCTCGACTTCCGGTACTTCCAACCTGAAACAAATCACCACTCTGAATACCGAACGCAACCTGGGCATGAACATCCTAGCTGCCAAGGACCACGCAGAAGCGTTCCTGATGGTCGAAACTGGCCGTGCAGTGGCATTCGTGATGGACGATATCCTGTTGTCGTCGTTGGCTGCCAATTCGAAAGCACCTGGTGATTATGTTGTGTCCAGCGAAGCTTTGTCAGTTGAGCCATACGGTCTGATCCTGCCATTGGGCGATACCGCCTTCAAGAAGGTGGTTGATGATGCGCTGATCAACGTCTACAAGGGCGATGACATCAAGAAGATCTACGCTAAATGGTTCCAATCGCCAATCCCGCCAAAGGGTGTCAACCTGAACGTGCCAATGAGCCCGCAATTGCAGGCTGTGCTCGCTAAGCCTACCGATTCCGGCGAACCGTCTGCTTATGCAGCCGTGCCAGAAGCGCAAAAGCAATCTTCCAAGAAGAAATAAGTTGGAAGCGCAGCATGTAATCGCTGCGATGCAATAAAGGCAAAACGGGGGAGCGGTCCCCCGTTTTGTTTAAGTTGGCGAAGAAAGCAAGACCTGCTCAGAAAACCAAGTTTCAAGAAAACGCGGTACAGGCAGCCCGAAAATGCCATCCAAGTGGTGTTTTTGATCGCAAACGACAAGACTGAGAAGACGAGGGCACTATGCAATACAACTGGAACTGGGGCATTTTCTGGGAGCAATCTCCCGATGGCATCCCTTATATTGATACATTACTGATCGGTCTGAAATGGACCCTCGCCACTGCCATATTGGCCTGGATCATGGCGCTGGTGCTTGGCACGATCGTCGGCACCATACGTACTACCCAAAAACCATGGGCAGTTCGCGTAGCCAACGGCTATGTTGAACTGTTTCGTAACGTTCCGCTGTTAGTGCAGATGTTTCTCTGGTATTTCGTGATGCCAGAACTGGTGCCCACAGCTATGGGCGACTGGCTCAAGAGCCTGCCCAATGCTTCATTTGTGACCGCGTTTCTGGCGTTGGGTTTTTTTACCTCGTCGCGTGTAGCGGTGCAGGTGAGTACCGGTATCAATGCCTTGCCGCGCGGTCAACGCATGGCTGGTGCGGCACTTGGATTGACGCCGACGCAGACCTACCGATACGTGTTGTTGCCGATGGCGTTCCGTATCATCATTCCGTCGCTGACCAACGAATTTGCTGCGATCATCAAAAACAGTTCGGTGGCCTTGACTATCGGTTTGGTCGAGTTGACTGCCGCGACTTATTCGATGCGCGAATTCACTTTTCAGACCTTTGAGTCGCTCACCGGTGCGACCATCATTTACATTGTCATTTCGGTGATCGCGCTGCTGATGGCACGATTGCTGGAAAAAGTCACTGCCGTGCCTGGGTACATTACCAGCGGTAGCGCCAGTGCAGGAGGCCATTAATCATGTTTTCGAATTTCGACTTTGATGTCATTCAGCGCTCGTGGTACTACCTGATCACGACCGGTCTCAAGTTCACTCTGGTATTGACGATTGCGGCCATGGTCGGTGGCGTCATCATCGGCACTTTTCTGGCGATGATGCGTTTGTCGAGCAACAAGCCGCTGTCGTTCATTGCCACCACCTACGTCAATCTGATCCGCTCGGTACCGCTGGTGCTGGTGATTTTCTGGTTCTACTTTCTGGTGCCGTTCATCGGTGCCTGGATCATTGGTTCCAAGGATCCTATCCAGGTGGGCGCATTCCAGTCGGCCTTGATCACCTTTATTTTGTTTGAAGCTGCGTATTATTGCGAAATCATGCGCTCCGGTATTCAGTCGATTTCACGGGGCCAGGTGTTTGCCGGTTACGCAATTGGCATGAATTACTGGCAAATGATGGGTAATGTGGTGCTGCCGCAGGCGTTCCGTAATGTCACACCGATCTTGTTGACACAAACCATTGTGCTGTTCCAGGACGTATCGCTGGTTTATGTGCTCGGTTCAGTGCCGGACTTCGTCACTAGCGCATCCAAGATTGCGCAACGTGATGGCCGCCTGGTGGAAATGTACCTGTTTGTCGCTGTGGTGTACTTTGTGCTCAGCTTTGCGCTGTCGCAAACCGTCAAGCGTTTCCAGCACAAAATCGCCATCATTCGCTAACTTGCAGAGGCCGGCCGGTATGGTCGGCAGGCATACCGTATTCAGGACTTAGGAGAAAAAAATGATTGAACTTAATAATGTCAGCAAGTGGTATGGCAGCTTTCAGGTTCTGACCGATTGCACCACCAGCGTTGCCAAGGGCGATGTGGTGGTGGTGTGTGGCCCTTCCGGTTCGGGCAAGTCGACGCTGATCAAGACGGTCAATGGCCTGGAGCCGTTTCAAAAGGGCGTGATTACTGTTGATGGTGTGTCGGTTGGCGACCCCAAGACGAATCTGTCGAAGCTGCGCGCGCGCATTGGCATGGTGTTTCAGAACTTTGAGCTGTTCCCGCATTTGTCGATTCGCGAAAACCTGACCATTGGTCAAGTCAAGGTACTTGGCCGCAGCGTGTCGGAAGCGACCGAAAAAGGCTTGAAGTACCTCGATCGCGTTGGCCTGCTGGCGCACAAGGACAAGTTTCCAGGTCAATTATCGGGCGGTCAGCAGCAACGTGTGGCAATTGCTCGAGCCCTGTCGATGGACCCGATTGCGATGCTGTTCGATGAACCGACTTCGGCACTCGATCCGGAAATGATCAATGAAGTGTTGGATGTCATGGTTGGCCTGGCACAAGAAGGCATGACCATGATGGTCGTGACCCATGAAATGGGCTTCGCGCGCAAGGTTGCCAACCGGGTCATCTTCATGGACAAGGGTTTGATTGTCGAAGACTGCAAGAAGGATGACTTCTTTGGTTCTCCACGTTCGGAACGCGCGCGCGACTTCCTGGCCAAGATCATCACGCATTGATGGTGGCTGGGCGCTGTTGGCAGCGTCTGATGCAGAAAAATATGGAAAAACCGCCCGGTGCAAGCCGCGGCGGTTTTTCTTTTGGAGTGCCAGCGACGTGTTGCGATGGTCGCGCTTGATCTGACGCAATGGTCGTAGCATCCCTTGCGGTAGAATAATGGCTTGCGCGAAACAAAACTGACGACGCTTGCTGCCAGGCATGCGCGAGCGCGATCCGAATTCATTCATGAACAAATCATCAGGAAGAGAGCAGCAATGAGCGACGTAGTGACCATTATCCGCCCGGACGACTGGCATTTGCACCTGCGCGACGGCGCTACCATGGCCAGTGTCTTGCCGCATACCGCGCATCAATTTGCGCGCGCCATTGTCATGCCGAATCTGAAGCCGCCGGTAACCACCACCGAGCAGGCTGGCGCTTATCGCGACCGTATTCTGGCGGCTTTGCCGGCTGGCATGCAATTCGAGCCATTGATGGTGCTGTATCTGACTGATAACACGCCACCAGAAGAAATTCGCAAGGCCAAGGCCAGCGGTTTCGTACATGCGGTGAAGTTGTACCCTGCCGGCGCCACCACTAATTCGGCCGCCGGTGTGACCGATTTGCGCAAGTGTTACCAGACACTGGACGCCTTGCAGGAAGTTGGCATGCCGTTCCTGGTCCACGGTGAAGTCACCGATCCGGCAATTGATATTTTCGATCGCGAAGCTGTGTTCATCGATCGGGTGATGCAGCCATTACGACGCGACATGCCCGCACTGAAAGTGGTGTTTGAGCATATCACTACCAAGGATGCCGCTGACTATGTCGCCACTGCCGAGGGGCCGACTGCTGCGACCATTACTGCGCACCACTTGCTTTATAACCGCAACGAGATTTTCAAGGGTGGTATTCGTCCGCATTACTATTGCCTGCCAGTGCTCAAGCGCGAAACCCATCGTCAGGCTTTGATGGCGGCGGCGATTTCGGGGAGCGAAAAATTTTTCCTCGGTACCGATTCGGCGCCGCATGAAAAGGGCTTGAAAGAACATGCTTGCGGCTGCGCCGGCTGTTATACAGCATTGCATGCGCTTGAGTTGTACACGCAAGCATTCGATCAGGCCGGTGCGCTCGATAAGCTGGAGGGTTTTGCCAGCTTGAATGGCCCGGCTTTCTATGGCTTGCCGCGTAATCAAGACAGTGTGACACTCCGCCGCGAAAGCTGGACGATTCCAGCGGAATTGCCAATGGGGGATGCTACGGTGGTACCTCTCAATGGTGGTGAAACCATACATTGGAAACTGGTCTGACTTGAGGCTGGTAGTTTATTTTTTAGAAGAGGGTAGTTCGTCATGCAATTCGCCGATCAAATGATTATCGATTTGGACAAAGCCTTGCGTGTCGTTGGTGGTGCGGTGGTGTCATCGCGGCCAAATCCGGCCACAGTTCTGGCCGAAACAGCATTGAGCAATGCCGAAAAACGGCATAGCGCCGGTTTGATGCGCATCAACCATGTCGGCGAAGTGTGCGCCCAGGCTTTGTACGATGCGCAGGCGCGCTTCACACAGTCGCAACAGTTGAAGCAGCAATTTGCCCATGCTGGCATTGAGGAAGAGGATCATCTTGCCTGGACCGCAGAGCGTTTGCGCGAGCTTGGTTCGCACACCAGCCTGCTCAACCCGTTGTGGTATGTCGGCTCCTACGTGCTGGGTAGCATCGCCGCGCGCGCCGGTGATGCGCGTAATCTCGGCTTCGTGGCCGAAACCGAGCGTCAGGTCGAGCAGCATCTGATCAGTCATCTGGAAAAATTGCCGGCCCAGGATGCCAAATCGCGTGAGATTGTCGATCAGATGCGCAAGGATGAAATCGAGCACGCCGAAGCCGCCGAGGCCTTAGGTGCTGCGGCGACGCCATTGCCAGTGCGTGGGCTGATGAAAATCATGTCCAAGGTCATGACGACAGTGGCTTACCGCATCTAATTAGCGAACAGGCTGGCCACCTGCGCCAGCCGTACTCTTATTGAACTGCTGGTGGCAGCTCAGCAAGGTCGTCGACGATTTCAAACGAGTGTGTGATTTCTGCAGTCTTTTCCAGCATGATGGATGCTGAGCAATATTTGTCATGCGACAACTTGATTGCGCGTTCGACCACATTTTGCTTGAGGTTGCGACCGCGCACCGTGAAATGGAAGTGAATTTTGGTAAACACTTTCGGATCCTGCTCGGCGCGCTGTGACTTCAGTGTGACTTCGCAGCCACGGATATCCTGGCCACTTTTTCGCAAAATCACCACGACGTCGTACGCTGTGCAGCCGCCGGTACCCAATAACACTACCTCCATCGGACGCGGCGCCAGATTGCGGCCACCGCCGTCGGGCGCACCATCCATGGCGACCACGTGACCGGAACCGGTCTCAGCCAAAAATGTCATGCCGGAAAGTCCGGTCCAGCGTACTGTGCATTCCATGTGCGTTCTCGTTGGTTAATTGGGGACAAGCAGCTATTGTAGCTTTTCCGGCAAACTGCTTCTTTCCTGTCTGATGCTGAATTTGGCGCAATACAGGAAAATGTTCAAAAAACATATATTGCATAGCAGCAAATTAAGTTGATTATGCGTAATTTTTGTTGAGTTATAGAGTCTGATTTAATTCTTGCGTCGCACAATTCCATTTGCTATATTGAATTCACTGGTTAGCGCATTTCGTTGCTAACTATACCGAGTCTCCTCCACCCTCCTCCTTTGGTGTGGATTTAAACCCGAAACCCTCGTTTCGGGTTTTTTTTGCGTGCTGGCTCTATATGTCTGCGCTCTGGGTCATAGGGGCGCAGTGGCGCCATACCACATTCAGGCGCGCAGGAAAACAAAGGGATTGACCCTAAGTGCTTGAAAAGGCTATAATTATCGGCTTTCCGTTCGCTCTGGGAAAGATAACAAGGAAGAGTCTGCCAGCCGTTACGAAGTTGTGGCGGCCTGACATGGCGGTGTGGTGCAGGGAAGGTGTCTGTGCAGCATGGTTGTGGCAGTGGTGGAACCGCCAAATTGAGCGTTTATTTTTAAATTAGGAAGTCAACATGAAAACCTTTTCCGCTAAAGCCCATGAGGTAAAGCGCGACTGGTTCGTGGTTGACGCGACGGACAAAGTCCTCGGACGTGTTGCCAGCGAAGTGGCACTCCGACTGCGCGGCAAACACAAACCGGAATTTACTCCTCACGTCGACACGGGCGATTTCATCGTCGTGATCAACGCAGGTAAGCTGCGTGTTACTGGTACCAAAGCAACTGAAAAGACATACTACCGTCACAGCGGCTATCCAGGCGGCATCTACGAAACCAATTTCCTGAAAATGCAACAGCGTTTTCCAGGTCGCGCGCTGGAAAAAGCGGTCAAGGGCATGTTGCCTAAGGGCCCGCTCGGCTACGCGATGATCAAGAAGCTGAAGGTTTATGCAGATGGCAACCATCCGCACGCTGCTCAGCAACCTAAAGCACTCGAACTCTAAGGAATAGACATGATCGGTAACTACAATTACGGAACCGGCCGTCGCAAGAGTGCAGTGGCGCGTGTTTTCATCAAGTCCGGCTCGGGCAAGATCGTCGTCAACGGCAAGCCAGCGAACGAATATTTTTCGCGCGAAACCGGTCTGATGGTGATTCGTCAGCCACTGGAACTGACCAGCAACGTTGAGCGCTTTGACATCATGGTCAATGTGCACGGCGGCGGCGAGTCGGGCCAGGCAGGTGCTGTTCGTCACGGCATCACACGTGCCCTGATTGACTACGATGCAACCCTGAAGCCAGAACTGTCCAAGGCAGGTTTCGTCACGCGTGATGCACGTGAAGTCGAACGTAAGAAGGTTGGTCTGCGCAAGGCACGTCGCGCAAAGCAATTCTCCAAGCGTTAATCTGCAGTTTTGGAAGATCGAAAAGCCGCCAGCATTACGCTGGCGGCTTTTTGCATTTGATGCCGTGGTTGCAGTGACGCGATCAACGTGCAAAATGGTCGCTTGCTCGCGGTTTAAGAATCATGATGGGGAAATATTCTCCTGTTAAAATAAAACGTTCTCAAGCAGGCATTCAAGCAAGGATTAAACATGATCAAGGTAGGCATAGTCGGCGGCACAGGATATACGGGCGTGGAATTGTTGCGCTTGTTTGCGTCGCACCCCGAAGTGCAGTTGCAGGCCGTGACTTCGCGCAAGGAAGATGGCATGCCGGTGGCCGAGATGTATCCTTCGCTGCGCGGTCGTGTCGATATTGCATTTTCGTCGCCGGACAAGGCAAAACTGACTGACTGCGACGTGGTGTTCTTTGCTACGCCGCATGGCGTGGCCATGGCACAGGCACCTGAATTGTTGGCCGCAGGCGTCAAGGTGATCGATCTGGCCGCGGACTTTCGGATGCAGGATACGGTGCTGTTTGAAAAATGGTACAAGCTCCCGCATAGTTGTCCAGAATTGCTCAAGGAAGCGGCCTATGGCCTGGTTGAGCTCAACCGCGAAAATATTCGCAAGGCGCGCATCGTCGGCAACCCAGGCTGTTATCCAACCACGATGCAACTGGGTTTCGCACCGCTGCTCAAGGCCGGTGTGGTCGATGCTTCGCATTTGATCGCCGACTGCAAGTCGGGTGTCTCCGGCGCAGGTCGCAAGGCAGAGCTGTCACTGCTGTTCTCGGAAGCATCGGATAACTTCAAGGCCTATGGCGTTTCCGGTCACCGCCATTTGCCAGAGACACTGGAGCAACTCGGCAAAATGACCAACGACAAGCTGGGGCTGGTGTTTACGCCGCATCTGGTGCCCATGATTCGCGGCATGCACTCGACGCTCTATGCGCGTTTGACCAAGCCGATTGACAATACAGCCCTGCAAGCCTTGTTCGAGGATGCCTACAAGGACGAGCCGTTTGTCGATGTAATGCCATTTGGCTCGCATCCTGAGACGCGCACCACGCGTGCCTCAAATATGTTGCGTATTGCATTGCATCGTCCGGCCGATAGCGATATGGTGGTCGTGTTGGTGGCGCAGGATAATCTGGTCAAAGGTGCTTCCGGCCAGGCTGTGCAGTGCATGAACCTGATGTTCGGCCTGGAAGAAACTACCGGCCTGTTGCACGTGCCGGTACTGCCGTGAAATATCGCCTATGGGTCCGGCGCATGTCGATCTCTGCGCCGAAGATGACGATCAAGCGTCATATGCCGTGGCCGTTGCGCGCGGTGCTTCTGGTACTGGTTGTGGGAGTCGGTGGTGCGCTGGCAATGTGGGCTTATGATCTTGGTCGCAACTTTGCCGGTTTGAATCCAGATGGCATGAAGGACCGGGTGGAGACCTTATCCGAGCAGGTAAAAAGCATCAGTGCCGAACGCGACAAGTTTTCGACCACGGCCAATGCGGCTGAAAGCCAGCTTAATATCGAGCGTTCGGCACAGGAGCAATTGGCCAATCAGATCAAGACGCTGGTGGCAGAGAATTCCAAATTGAAGGAAGACTTATCATTCTTTCAAAGTTTGTTGCCCACCAATGTTGGCACGCAGGGCATCACGATTCAACGTCTGAAGGCCGATATCATCGTGCCGAATCAGGTGCGTTACCAGTTGCTGGCAATGCAAGGCGGCAATGCCGGGCGCGAATTTGCCGGTAATCTACAGTTAAGTGTGACGGTATTGCAAGCAGGCAAAAGTGTTATCATCAATTTCCCTGAGCAAAACGCTACTGTAACGGATTTGGCGCGCTACAAGCTCGCGTTCAAGTATTATCAACGGGTGGAGGGTGTGGTGACATTACCCGAAGGATCCATTATCAAGGCAGTTCAGGCGCGTGTGCTCGACAGAGGACAGATGCGTGCCCAACAGTCAGTGAATTTGTGAGGTGAAATTATGTTGGGACGTAAATCCAAAAGCACGATCGACAGCCTGATTGGCATTTCAACCAATATTCAAGGCGATGTTAATTTCAAGGGGGGGCTGCGCATCGATGGTCTGATCAAGGGCAATATCAACGCAGAGCCGGGCCAACCCAGCGTACTGGTGATTTCCGAGCATGCTAAGATCATCGGCGAGATTCGCGCTGTGCATCTGATTGTCAATGGCGAGATCGTCGGCGACGTTCACTCTGTGGAGCTGCTTGAATTACAGCCGAAAGCCCGCATAACTGGGGATGTGTATTACAAAGCGCTGGAAATGCATGGTGGTGCGCTGGTCTCAGGTAAACTGAGCCACGGCCAGACCGAAGAAGTGCCGGTATTGAAACTGGCAGTTTCCAGCGGCGATGCATGAAATTTCCAGAGACCTTATAATGTCTCTATTGTCCGCTGATGCAGGAGCTCAACATGAATGCCGTTGCTGAAATACAAGATATCTCCATCCCTTCCCCGATGATCTTTTCCGACAGTGCTGCCGCCAAGGTGGCACAGTTGATCGAAGAGGAAGGTAATCCTGACCTGAAACTGCGCGTTTTCGTGCAAGGTGGAGGCTGCTCGGGCTTCCAGTATGGTTTCACGTTTGATGAAATTGTCAACGAGGATGACACTACGATGTCCAAGAACGGCGTACAGCTGTTGATCGATTCGATGAGCTACCAGTATCTGGTGGGCGCAGAAATCGATTACAAGGACGATCTGGAAGGTGCGCAATTCGTGATCAAAAATCCGAATGCCACGACCACTTGTGGTTGTGGATCCTCGTTCTCTGCCTGATCCAAGCAAGTCGCTCAGGAAGTTTTTCCTGCGAGAAAATAAAAAAGGACGCGTGAGCGTCCTTTTTTGTTGCCCGCCGTTGCAGTGCGCTTTATGCGGCCACAAATGCAGCGCGCGCGGCTTCTACCGTCGCTGCAATGATCGCATCGTCATGTTGCGCCGACACAAAGCCAGCTTCAAACGCTGAGGGTGCCAGATACACACCGGCATCAAGCATGGCGTGGAAGAACGCGTTGAAGCGTTCCTTGTCGCCCTGCATGACTTCTGCATAGCTAGTAGGAATCGCGTCGGCGAAGTAGAGGCCGAACATGCCGCCCAAGGAGTCAGCGGCAAATGGCACATTAGCGGCCTTGGCAGCGGCGCAGAGGCCATCCACCAGTTTTTTGGTCTGGTTGCCTAGCTTGGTATAGAAATCGTCTTCCTGTATGATCTGCAAGGTCGACAGCCCGGCGGCCACGGTGACCGGATTGCCAGACAATGTACCGGCCTGATACACGCCGCCCAGTGGCGCCAGATGTTGCATGATGTCAGTGCGGCCGCCAAAGGCTGCCACAGGTAAGCCACCGCCGATGACCTTGCCCAGTGCGGTCAAGTCAGGCGTAATGCCATATAGCGATTGCGCACCGCCCAGTGCAACGCGAAATCCCGACATCACTTCATCAAAAATCAGCACAGCACCATATTCGGTGCACAGGCGCCGCATGGTTTGCAGAAATTCGGGAGTGGCGCGCACTAGATTCATGTTACCAGCCACCGGCTCGACAATTACGCAGGCAATCTCATTACCGGCTTCTTTGAAAGCATCTTCGAGCTGTTGCGTGTTGTTGTAATCGAGCACCAAGGTATGTTTGACGAAGTCTTGCGGCACTCCTGATGAAGTCGGATTGCCAAACGTCAACAAGCCACTGCCGGCCTTGACCAGCAGCGAATCGGCGTGGCCGTGATAACACCCTTCGAACTTGACGATCTTATCGCGCTTGGTGGCGCCGCGTGCCAACCGTAGTGCGCTCATGGTCGCTTCAGTACCGCTAGAGACTAGGCGTACCTGCTCGATCGATGGCACCAGCTTGCAGATTTCCTCTGCCATCTCGATTTCACCTTCGGTCGGTGCACCAAAGCTCAGACCAAGCGCTGCTGCAGCTTGCACGGCCTGAACCACCTTGGGGTGAGCGTGGCCGACAATGGCCGGGCCCCAGGAACCGATGTAGTCGATATAACGGCGTTCTTCGGCATCCCAGAAATAAGGGCCTTGCGCACGTGTAATAAAACGCGGCGTGCCGCCCACGGAGCGGAACGCACGTACCGGCGAATTGACGCCGCCAGGGGTGGTTTGTTGTGCGCGGGCAAACAAGTCGGCATTGGATTTGCCGGTCGTGCTGGAATGAGATGCGGTCATGAGTGGAGGCAAAAAAGAAAAACGGAAACAGGTTAATTGGCATCGCCAGGCTCGCGTGCCCAGAAATAGCGGTCGGGAATCAACTTGCCCATGCCAAGTCGTTGCGCGTGGGCCAACGCGGCCAGCGTGAATTCCTGAGCTTCCAAGACAGCTTCGGGGATTTCCAGGCCATTGGCCAGCATTGCACAAATTGCCGCGGATAAGGTCGAGCCGGCGCCAGTGAACGAGCCGGGCAGACGCTGCCATGTGTCGCGCCGGATGACACCAGAGTCGTCGAACAGGCCGTTGACGACTTCGTGCATCTCGCCGGGCATGCCGGTCACGAATAGGTATTCACAACCCATTTCAACGATACGCATGGCGTCCAACTGCATGGCATCGCTTGGCACTGGTTCGCGCCAGGTCTCGGCCAGTCGGTTCAATTCAACGGCCGACGCCAACATCAAGGTGGATTGCGGCACCAGCAATTCGCGGATGGCGATCAAGATATCGTCTTCATCACCTTCCTGGCTTGGCATGGCGCTGATAAACGGGTCCAGAATCAAGGGAATATCGGGGTAGTCGGAAACAATTTCAGCTATGGCAGAAATATTTTCTATGCTGCCTACGGTGCCGACCTTGAATGCGGCTACAGGCATATCTTCCAGGATTACACGGGCCTGATCGGCCATCCAGTCGACATCAATGACCTGGATATCTTCGATCCGGGCCGTATCTCCCACCAATATTGACGTGATGATGGACAAGCCATGGCAGCCCATCGCGGCAAACGTGGCCAGGTCAGCCTGGATCCCGGTCGCGCCGACTGGGTCGGCCGCGCCAAAAGTTAATATAAGAGGAGATGTTTGGTTTTGCACGGGGAGTAGATTAAGATATCTGGTTTACCATTTTACTTGATTGAATTGAGGGATAGTCAGCCGTGAGCGATAGCAAAACAGAATTCAAGACCTGGATGTGCCTGATCTGTGGTTGGGTCTACGACGAAGAAGCCGGTTTGCCGGATGAGGGCATTGCTGCCGGTACGCGATGGGAAGACGTTCCCATTAACTGGACTTGCCCGGAATGTGGGGCCCGTAAGGAAGATTTTGAGATGGTTGCTCTGTAAGCAATACTCTCCCCCTACAGGCGGCATACACATACGGACTGCAACAGCAGCCCTTGCTGATCCTTCGTTTGCTGCCAGCCAGCTCCGCATGAGCAAGCCTGCTTTCGTCACTCGCTGACTTGAGGCAGGCTTTTTCCTTTTCTTCAAGCCTTTCGACCTACTGATATGGCGATCCGCCATGCAGCTTCATTCCTCCTTTCCTGATCCTACGGCACGACGTGATGCGCCAATGTGAGTTCGCGTCACGCTGTGTGCTCGGCTAAATATTTCGTACTTATTAGGATTTGTACGGGAGTTGACATCAATTAATTTCCTTGTTGCAACTTTTCGGGTGGTGCCGTCATCAAAAACAACCAAAACAAAGGTCATCATTAGTGGAAAAGGAAATGGTCAGTGGGGGCAGCAGCCAAACAACGGAAAAGCGGACGTCTGCACGAATTCCAGACCCAATTGCTCGGTCGCATGCATGCCGCCTGCAACGGCACCGACACGCGCGAAAGCCGTTTAGGCGTGGTCGTTTGTGGTCGGCATAGTCTGGTTGATTTGCGCGAAGCGGAGGAAATCCTGCATGTCATGTTAATCACCCCGGTTCCTTTGACCAAGGATTGGTATCTGGGACTGGCCAATGTCCGCGGCAACCTAATCAGCGTGATTGATCTTGATCGCTTTTGTGGCAGCGCGCCGCAGGTACGCAGCAAAGATAGTCGTGTCATCTTATTGCGCGGGGCTCACCTTGGGTTGTGTGGGTTTCTTGTGTCCAGCGTGCTGGGCTTACGGTATGTGCAGGATATGCACTTGCAGGACAACTGCCAATTCCCGCCGACTTGGCCATTTGCCAGTGTCTACCTTGATCGGGACAAGCGCGCATGGTTCGAAATCAATTTTGCGGGCGTCATGAATGACGCTCGGTTTTTGCATGTCGCTCTCTGAAGTGACGAAACCGACGCATTACATCATCTGAGCACGGGGAAATTTCATCATGGCGTTCGCATTGTCAAATTGGTTGAAAAGTAAGATCGCCTTGATTCCACGCAGAGCACGTACCTCCATGGCATCGGATATACCTGGCCGGAACCTGCTGCGAAGATGTTCTATGCGGGTGCAAACACGGTTGTTGTTGTGCTTGTTGATCGCCGCGTTGACGAGCATGTTTTTATGGTTGAAGGCAAGCCATTGCAATTATGCCAGCGCGCATGTCCATATCGCCAGTGATCTGGTTATGCATTCGCAACGCATTGGCAAGGTTGTGCCCAATGCAATCCAAGGCAATCCGACGGCGTTCGGCCAATTGTCGGAAAGTCGTCAGCAATTTAGTCGCGGCATCAATCTGTTGCGGCATGGTGGCTCCGATCAGGGGGCGGTGATTCATCAATCTGAGCCCGACGAGAAAATTGAACTCTACCAAGTACAGCGTCTGTGGGAGCGAACCGACAAAGCGACAGGAACGATCTTGCAATTACAGAATGAACTCACTACGTTTGGTGTAACACTGACCCGACTATGTCAGCTGTCGCAGCCGATGCTAGATGCGAGTGAGCGAGTGGCGGCGCTGCAATCCTTGCGTGGCTCGGTGATGCAAAAGGAAGCAACTGCGCAGTTGGTCATGCTGACACTAAGGTTGGGGCGCAGTGTCAGTGAGTTGCTGGCGGTGGATGGTGTTAATTCGGAGTCCGCTCGGTCGCTGGGAAAGGATGTGGCGATGTTTCGCAGGACGCTCGAAACCTATCTGAAAAGCATAGATAAACGCACAATGTCTGGCGTGGAATACAAGCAGATCAGTGAGAAATTGCGTGAATTGGAACGGCTCTTTGATGATTACGAGCCCTTGGTCGCTAGTATCCTCGTCAACTTGCAAAATTTCATGCTCGCCAATCAGGCAGGACAATTGGTTTCTGGAGAGAACGAAGCACTCAAGGAGCATTTGAGTATCCTCCAAAATGACTATCGCAGGATAAAAGACACTCGCCATTGGTACTTCTGGATGATTTTGGCGTCTATGGCAGGGGCATTGCTTAGCGCTGTTGGGATTGCGCGGCTGCAGTTGGAAAACAGCCGGCGCAGTGCAGCGGCAGCCGATTCGCGGCGGCAGGAAGCGGAAGCGCAACGTTTGCATGCACAACAGCAAGAGGTGCTGGCGATTCGTGCCAATGCTGCCAATCAAGAAGCCATTTTGTGCCTGATGAACGAATTACAAAAAGTGGCCGATGGTGACCTCACTGTGCAGACGACCGTTTCCAATGATCTAACCGGGGCCATTGCCGCGTCGGTCAACTACACCGTCGAGGCCCTGCGTGGCTTGGTGGGGCAGGTAACGCACACCGCCGAGCAAGTCGCAGCTGCTTCCAATCAGGTAAAGGAAGATGCGCAAGATTTGAGCCGTAGCGGGCAATTGCAAGCGCGTCGGATCCAAGACACGGGACAATCGATGCTGAAAATGTCGGTGCACTCCACCGATGTTTCGATCTCTGCCAACAAGTCGGCCGATGTCGCTCGTCATTCTGTGGTGGTAGCTGAACGTGGCGCCCGTGCAGTAGAGGATGCTGTTAAAGGCATGGCGGAAATTCGTGAGCAGATTCAGGAAACCTCAAAACGTATCAAGCGTCTGGGGGTTTCTTCGCAGGAGATCGGTGAGATTACAGAATTGATCTCTGACATTACCGAGCAAACTAATGTGCTGGCGCTCAATGCCGCCATTCAGGCCGCTTCGGCTGGCGAGGCCGGACGTGGGTTTTCCGTGGTGGCGGAAGAAGTGCAACGGCTGGCGGAACGCTCCAGTGCTGCGACACGTCAGATTGGCGCTCTCGTGCGCATGATTCAGGATGATACTCACGATGCCGCTGCCGCCATGGAAAAATCGACGGCCGGCGTGGTCGAGGGGGCACGTCTGTCGGACGCCGCTGGTGCGTCGCTGGCGGATATTCGGCGTGTGTCCAACCAATTGGCGGAATTGATTCAGCATATATCATCGTCGGCCGGGCATCAGGCCACGCTGGCCAATAGTGTGGCGCAGGATATTCAAAACATTCTCAATGAAAGTGAGGTCATTGAAGGCCGGCGCGAACAAGCCTTGTCGCTGTTTGGTGAACTGAGTGAACTGGCTGAATTGCTCAAGAGTTCAGTATCGCGCTTTCGCGTCATGATCTCCGATACGAAATCTTCTGCGTCGAAGCCATGAAGCGCGGTATGGACGCGGCGGCATCACTGGCACGCGATAGTGGTACTTGTGATGCTGAATTGCTGTCGGTATTTCTGATGGAGGCCGATGGAATTTTGACCAGTCTCGGTGTGACGCTCAAGCTGTTGCGCTCGGAGATGGGCAATACGGCATATTTGGCTGATTTGCGGCGTAGCTTTCACGCATTCAAGGGCAGCAGTCGTGCGGTCGGACTGCATCTTTGGGCCGGCGCTGCCGCCGCGTTGGAAGCGTTTGTGAAAGCCTGGCTGGCGCAGGCCGATGATGGCCTAGTAGACAAATATGCGCTGCTGTTGCGCGCTGAGCAGGAACTGCATGCCTGGACCGTCGATATTGCCAAACAAGGCAGCTCGCAGCTTCGCCCGGATGGTTTGATCGCTGCTTTGCAGGCCGTATTTCCCGGTGTCGATATCAGTGACGATGCGCTGGCAGGACAGATGCCGTCGGAGGTGGAGGACGTGCTGGATTTGGAGTCTCTGGACATCTTCCTGGAAGAAGGGCGCGACTTGCTGTGGCAGATCGGCGATTGTCTGCAGCGTCTGCACAGGACGCCCGACGACGCGGCGCAATTGCAGTCATTGCTCCGCACTATGCACACCATAAAGGGAAGTTCTCGTATGGCCGGTGCGATGCGGCTGGCGTGTCACATGCACACTCTGGAAAGTCGGATCGGTGAGATGACGCGAGCCGGCGCATTGTCGAGCGCAATGATCGATGAATTGTTGACGCGTTACGATCAGGGGCTGCACTTGTTCGATGCCTTGCAGGCGTCACCAGCATCGCCAGTTGCTGCTGCGACAGAAAACGAAGGAATCTCGGTGCCTGTTGCTATGCCAGGCAATGGCGAAGTCACCATGTCGGCTGAAATTGACGGTGTTAGAACTGGTCATGCAGGACCATCGTTGCGCATACGCGCCGGCATTCTCGACAAGCTGATCAATCAAGCTGGAGAAATTTCCATTTCACGTTCAGGGCTGGAAGTCGATGTAGCGCAATTGCAGCACAATCTGTCCGTATTGGCAGGCAATGTTGCGCGGCTCGGTACGCAGTTGCGACAAATCGAAATGGACGCGGATATCCGCATCTCGGCTTGTCATCAAAAGCTGTCAGTACGGCAGCATTTCGATCCACTCGAATTTGACCGCTATACGCAATTGCAGGAATCGACCCGCATGTTGGTAGAGACCGTGGATGACGTGTCATCGTTACAAAAGCATCTAGTGGCGACGGTCAATGGAGTGCAAAATCACCTACTACAGCAGGCCAGGATTACGCGCGACATGCAGCGTGAATTAATGCATGCCCGCATGGTGCAATTGAGCAAGGTCGAAGATCGCCTGCAGCGACTGGTGCGGCAGATGGTCAAGGAGACCGGCAAACCGCTGGTTTTGGAAATCGTCGGTGGCACTGTCGAAATTGACCGCAGTATCCTCGAAAAAATGGCCGGGCCGTTCGAACATTTGTTGCGCAATGCCGTCGTGCATGGACTCGAAACGAGAGCTGAGCGGCGTGCAGCCGGCAAGGATGAAAGTGGACGTCTACGGCTGCAGGCAACGCAGGAAGGCAACGAGGTCATGATTCGCGTGGAGGATGACGGGCACGGCCTGAAATTGCACCGGATCCGGGCGATTGCCGTGCGCCAAGGCTTGATTTCTGGCGGCCAGGTATTGTCGGAGGTTGAACTTACCGGTTTCATCTTTCATCCCGGTTTTTCCACCAGTGCCACCGTGACGACCATTGTCGGGCGTGGTGTTGGTCTCGACGTAGTGCGCACCGAGGTGGCTTCGCTAGGGGGGCGCATCAGTGTGGAGAGCGTCGCCGGATGCGGTACTGCTTTCATTATTCATTTGCCGATGTCGCTGGCAGTTACGCAAGTGGTGCTGGTGCAGGCTGGTGGTCAAACTTATGCGATTCCCTCATTGTTGGTAGGACAGGTGCTGCACTTGAAATCACAACAGCAGGAGCAGTTATTGCGTTGCGGCAGTCTGGAATGGCAAGGACGCCGCCTCGTTTTGCATGGATTACCTGATCTGCTCGGTAGCAACGACGGAATCGTGATGCAGGGCGGCATACCAATTCTGGTCATCAAGAGCGGCCATGACTTCATCGCCTTGCTGGTCGAGCGTGTGTTGGGCAGCCGTGAAGTAGTCACCAAGAACATCGGTCCACAACTGGCACGTTTCACCGGTGTGGTGGGCGCCACTGTGCTGGGCGATGGCAGCGTCGTGCTCATTCTCAACCCGATACAACTGGTGCAACGCCAGGGGTACCAGCGCCAATTGCAGTCCGCAGATGCTGCAGCGATACCTGCGCCATCGGGGAAGAAATCGATTCTAGTGGTGGATGACTCGCTGACGGTCAGGCGTGTCATGCAGCGGTTGCTTACGCGCGCCGGTTATGAACTCGTGACGGCAACCGACGGTATCAATGCCTTGCAGCATTTACAGAGTTTGCAGCCCGATATCATCTTGATTGACATTGAAATGCCGCGCATGGACGGTTTCGACCTGGTGCGCCGCCTGCGCGACATGGACGCTACCGCAACATTGCCGATCATCATGATCACGTCACGGACCGCCGCCAAGCACTGCCAGCGTGCCAAGGAACTCGGAGTCAATGAGTATCTTGGCAAGCCTTATCAGGACGAAGACTTGCTCAAGCTGATCGCCGCGTTGCTCGGAACGGACGGGCGTACAGCCGGTTTTTGTGGTGAAGAAGTGTTGTCCTGAACGGAGGGGCGTACGTATCATCGCACCAGAAAACATTTGCAGTGACATGCGTCGCACATTATCGACGGCCGTTGCCGGCCGTTGCCGGCCGTCCCAGGCGTTGTTAGCGACAGCCGTCTATGACCGGCGTCGCTGTCTATGGGGAAGAGCTTCTTAGGCTTGCGGTCCGGTGGCGACAGGACGCGCCGGATCGGCACTCCATTCGCTCCATGAGCCCGGATACAGTTTTGCGCCAGGCAATCCGGCCACTTCCAGCGCCAGCAGATTGTGGCAGGCAGTCACACCAGAGCCGCATTGCATGACCGCAGTTTGCGGGTTATCCAGTAGAGCGCTCCATTCGGTATGCAAGTCTTGTGCTGACTTGAAGCGACCGTCGGCGTTCAGATTGTCTTTGAAAAAGCGATTTTTGGCGCCAGGAATATGACCGCCAACAGCATCCAGCGTCTCGTTTTCGCCACGATAACGATCGGCTGCTCGCGCATCAATCACGCTCAGATTGCCGCTGTCGATATTGAGCAGCAAGGCGTCGGCATCAATTGTCGTCACCAGCGGTGATTGCTCCTGCAGATTGCCGGGCGTCGGCGCCGGCGTTTCGGTCGACAACGTGCCGCCTTGCGCCTGCCATGCCTGCACGCCGCCATCGAGTACGGCGACCTGCACATGGCCGACCCAGCGCAGTAACCACCACAGCCGCGCAGCAAACATGCCGCCATGGGCGTCATAAGCCACTACCTGGGTTTGATCATTGACACCAAGCGCTTGCATGGCGGCGACAAAGTCGGCGCGTTTCGGCAAGGGATGGCGGCCTTTGAAGTTGCCATCGCTGCCGGTCTTGGCGCCAGACAGGATCTGATCCAGATGGGCGAAGCGCGCCTGTGGCAAATGGCCGGCGCGATAGGCATCCTGGCCGGCAGCGGGATTGGCCAGATCGTGGCGGCAATCGATGAGTAGCAGATTGTTATCGTTAGTATGAGCAGCCAGTTCGGCGGCGGAAATCAAGGTAGAGAAGGTCATGATGTTTTCCTATACTTCAGAGGCGATCGGATCGACCGGGGGCAGGTTTTTCGAGGCCTGCTGCGAACGATGATTGTAGAACGTTGAGACGATACCGCTTAGTAAAATGATGGCAATGCCGGCCCACCCGCGCCAGCCTGGTGCATCGCCCCAAATCAGCAAGCCCCACAGGCTGGCGAAGACGATGCCGGTGTATTGCAGGTTAGCGGTGACCAAGGTATTGCCAAGACGATAAGCGCGCGTCATGGCGATTTGCGCCAGTGTCGCGGTCAGACCGATGGTGACGATCAGTGCGACACCGCGCACATCATGGTCATGCCAGAACGGCAGGCTACCGGTGACGATGCAGCCGGCGACGCCAGCCAGAAAACCGGTGAACGAAAAGTAGAACACCACCCGGTACTCCGGTTCGCCGAGCAGGCCGAGCTTACGTACTTGCAAATAGACCAGCGCAGACAGCACGCCAGAGAACAGGGCAATCGAGCCGCCCAGCATCTCATCGGCGGTGATCGATGGGTGCATCAGCAGCGCTACGCCGATAAAGCTGAGCACGACGGTGCCGGCCAGACCCCATTCAAAGCGCTTCTTGCCTTGCCACCATGCCGCGCCAAACAGCATTACGGCAATCCAGATTGACGACATGTAATTGAGCGTGGTGGCTGTGGCCACCGGCAGCAGGCTGAATGAATAAAACCACAGCCACAGCGAAATCACACCGATGCCGCCACGGATCATGTGGTCGCGTGGGAATGGTGTCTTCAGCGTGCCGCCCTTGATGCGAATCAAACCGATAATAACGGCCATGCCCACCAGTCCGCGGCAGAGCACCACTTCGGCAGTGGAGTAATAATCGGAGGACAGCTTGACGCAGACCCCCATGATGGAAAACAACAGGGAGGCAACTAGCATCCAGAGCGATTGCATGGCAATGAGCGATAAAAAAAACTGCACAAAAAAAATAGCAGCGCAAGCTGTCGCCGGCGCTGCCTTCGGATAATGTTATATCAAGGGACATCTGAACAGGTGGCCGGGCAGATCACCATCGATGCGGTGTTGTGCCCGGCTGCGTCGAACACCAGGTGTTGTCAGCATGTTGTATCCCGCAGTCGCATCATGATTAGTCCATGTTCGGCGTCTGTTACAGCGCGCTTTGCGCCCGATACCATTCATGGAAATGTTGCATGCCATCTTCCATCGGCGATTGATAAGGACCAACCTCACTGGTCCCGCGATCCATCAGAATGCGGCGACCGGCATCCATGCGCAGGGCGATTTCATCATCCTCGAGGCAGGTCTCCATATAAGCAGCACGTTCGGCTTGCACCAGTTCGCGTTCAAACAAGGCGATTTCTTCGGGGTAGTAGAACTCCACAACATTTGTGGTTTTTTGCGGACCATTTGGCCACAGCGTCGACACCACCAGCACATGCGGATACCACTCGACCATGATGTTGGGATATAGCGTCAGCCAGATTGCGCCAAAGGCCGGCGGCTTGCCGTTGCCAAGGCGCAATACCTGTTCTTGCCATTTCTTGTAGGTCGGCGAGCCCGATTTGGCCAGGCCATGATTGACGCCCACGGTCTGCACGCTATAGTTGGCGCCGAATTCCCAGCGCAAGTCATCGCAACTGACAAAGCTGCCCAGGCCGGGATGAAAAGGCTCGACGTGATAATCTTCCAGATAGACCTCGATGAAGGTCTTCCAGTTGTAGTTGCACTCGTGCACTTCCACATGGTCGAACAGATAGCCGGAAAAATCCAATTCCCTGGTCACGCCGAGTTGATTAAGTTGTTCTGCGACATTGACCGCATTTTGCTCGAACAACAAACCGTTCCAGTTTTGCAGCGGTGTTTTGGACAGGTTCAAGCACGGTGTTTCACCGAAATGCGGTGCGCCGATCAACTCGCCCTTGAGATCGTAAGTCCAGCGATGCAAAGGACAAACGATATTGCGTGCGTTACCACGCCCGTCGAGCATTTTTGCTTGACGATGACGACAGACGTTAGATATCAACTCGATGCCGTGCGCATTGCGCACCAGCATACGACCTTCGTTTTCCCATGGCAGCGTTGCATAGTCGCCGACATTGGGCACCATCAATTCATGGCCAGCATAACGCGGGCCCTGCTGAAACAAGTGGTGAGTTTCGCGCTTGAACAGCGCCTCGTCAAAATAGACGTCAACTGGTAGCTGCGCGTTTGAGCGCGCCAGTTTGGCAAAAGTAGCAAGATCGGACATCCCCGCCCCCAAATTAATTTGCACCAACCTAAGAGAGAAAGAATCCGCAAAAACCTATGTTCAAATAATATGAAGAGGAAATTTTGGACAGAACGTTGAATTGTGCCACAAAACCCGTACTCGCGGGCAGCCTGATTGCGTAAATCTGCACCAGTGACGGTATCCAATTGGCTATTGCAGCCAACGGCGCGACGCTTTGCTCTAAAATACCGGGCTATATTCCAAAATAGTTACTATGCCAAAAAATCCTGTCAAAGCCAGTCCACCCGCCTCGTTTGAAGATGCCATGCAAGAGCTGGAGCAATTGGTCATCCAGATGGAAGCCGGCGAATTGCCCTTGGAAGCATCGGTTGCGGCCTACAAACGTGGCGCTGAACTGGTCAAGTTTTGTGCTGCGCAATTGGATAAGGTCGATAGCCAAGTCAAGGTACTGGAAGGTGACATGCTCAAACCACTGGCAACCGATTTGCCGGAGGAGGAGTAATGAACCTGAGTAACAACACTGTCGCGCCATTCCTTGGTTGGGTGCAACAAATTCAGGGCGGCATGGAAGATATGCTCGCTGTCTATCTGCCAGCGGCCAGCCAGATGCCGGCGCGCTTGCATGACGCCATGCGCTATACCGCCATGGAAGGTGGCAAGCGAGTGCGGCCATTGTTGGTCTATGCCGCCGGCGAATTATTCGATGCGCCACGGCAATTGTTGGCGCGTGCTGCGGCTGCGGTGGAAATGATTCACGTCTATTCGCTGGTGCATGATGACATGCCCTGCATGGATGACGATGACTTGCGTCGAGGCAAGCCGACTGTGCATGTGCGCTATGATGAAGCGACCGCGCTGTTGGTAGGCGATGCCTTGCAGGCACAGGCTTTTGCGGTATTGTCGACGGTCGACGATGCGCAGCACACGGCACGGCAGATGACGATGATCAATTTGCTGGCGCAGGCGGCCGGATCGGTCGGTATGTGTGGCGGTCAGGCAATCGATCTGGCCAGTGTCGGCATGACGCTGTCGCTGGCGGAGCTGGAACAGATGCATCGGCTCAAGACAGGTGCTTTGCTGCGCGCCTCAGTCCTGCTTGGGGCCTCGGCCGGCAAGCAGTTGTCGATCGATGAAACCAACGCCTTGCACGCGTATGCAGAGGCAATTGGCCTGGCATTCCAGGTGGTTGACGACATCCTCGACGCCACGGCTGATTCCGCCACGTTGGGCAAGACCGCTGGCAAGGATGCGGCACACAACAAGCCGACCTATGTCTCGATACTTGGCCTGGCCGAATCGCAGGTGCTGGCTGAAAAGCTGCGCAATGATGCCCAACTGGCGCTGCAGATTTTTGGAGACAAGGCGCGGCGTTTGCGCGACCTGGCCGATCTGATTGTGCAACGTAAGGCCTGAATTTGGCTGCAAGGTAGTATAAGGTAAGCTAGCCAAAGCAAACGATGGCGTTGCAAAATGCAAAACGTCAAAGAAACACATTAATGGTAACAAGACCCAGCATGCTCAATACGATAAACAGCCCGGCCGATTTGCGCCAACTGGCGCGCCCCCAGCTCAAGCCGCTGGCCAATGAATTGCGCGCCTTCATCATCGATTCGGTATCGAAGACCGGCGGCCACCTTTCTTCCAATCTCGGCACGGTCGAATTGACCATTGCGTTGCATTACGTATTCAACACCCCGGAAGATCGTATCGTCTGGGATGTCGGTCACCAGACGTATCCCCACAAGATTCTGACCGGACGACGCGACCAGATGTCGACGCTGCGTCAGGCCAATGGCATTTCCGGTTTCCCGCGCCGCGCCGAAAGCAAATACGACACGTTCGGTACCGCGCATTCCTCGACCTCGATTTCCGCTGCGCTGGGCATGGCGCTGGCGGCCAAGACCAAGGGTGAAAACCGCCACGCCATCGCCGTCATTGGCGATGGTGCGATGACTGCCGGTATGGCCTTTGAAGCCCTGAACAATGCCGGTATCAGCGAAGACGTCAATCTGCTGGTGATCCTGAACGACAATGACATGTCGATCTCGCCACCGGTTGGCGCGCTCAACCGCTATCTGGCGCGGCTGATGTCGGGCCAGTTTTACGCCAAGGCCAAGAACGTCGGCAAGTCGATGTTGCCGGCGCCGATGCTGGAATTGGCCAAGCGCCTGGAAGAGCATGCCAAGGGCATGGTGGTGCCCGCCACCATGTTTGAAGAATTCGGCTTCAACTACATTGGCCCCATCGACGGTCACGATCTTGATTCACTGATCCCGACGCTGCAAAACCTGAAAAACCTCAAAGGGCCGCAATTCCTGCACGTGGTCACCAAGAAAGGCCAGGGTTACAAGTTGGCCGAAGCCGATCCGGTGCTGTATCACGGTCCCGGCAAGTTCAATCCGGCTGAAGGAATCAAGCCTGCGGTGGCCGGCAAGCTGACCTATACGCAGGTATTCGGCAACTGGTTGTGTGACATGGCGCGCCAGGATGCCACGCTGATCGGCATCACGCCGGCCATGCGCGAAGGTTCCGGCATGGTCGAGTTCGAGCGCCAGTTTCCGGACCGTTACTACGATGTCGGCATTGCCGAACAGCATGCCGTTACCTTTGCTGCGGGCATGGCATGCGAAGGTCTGAAGCCGGTAGTGGCGATTTATTCGACCTTCCTGCAGCGCGCTTACGACCAATTGATCCATGACGTTGCGCTGCAAAACCTGGATGTCACGTTTGCGCTTGATCGTGCCGGATTGGTCGGGGCTGATGGTGCCACGCATGCCGGCAATTACGATCTGGCCTTCCTGCGCTGCATTCCCAACATGGTGGTCATGGCCGCGTCTGATGAAAATGAATGCCGCCAGATGCTGTCGACGGCGTTCGCCCATAAAGGCCCGGCGGCAGTGCGTTATCCGCGCGGTTCCGGTACCGGCGCTGTGGTGGAGCAAAGCCTGGCGACGCTGCCGATGGGCAAGGGCGAACTCCGGCGCGAAGGCAAGGGCATTGCGATCCTGGCGTTTGGCACCATGGTCGCGCCGAGTCTGGCCGCTGCAGACAAGCTCAATGCCAGTGTCGCCAATATGCGCTTCGTCAAACCGCTCGACGTCGAATTACTCAAACAACTGGCGGCCAGTCACGATGCACTGGTGACGGTGGAAGAGGGTTGCATCATGGGTGGCGCCGGCGCTGCCGTGGCCGAAGCGATGGCCGCTGCCGGCATCGTCAAGCCGCTGTTGCAACTGGGTTTGCCGGACCGTTTCATTGATCATGGCGATGTCGCACAATTACTGGCAGCCTGTGGCCTCGATGGTGCGGGTATTGCCGCTTCCATCGTCCAGCGTTTTGGCAAGGACCAGCCACGGTTGGTTGTCAATAACGGGTGAGGTGGTTTTCGGTACTGAACAAAGGTAGCGGTAGCTGAATGCTGTTCAGCTAAGAAGAAGCCGATTTTTCTTAACTGAATAACAGCTTTACAACCGTAGATGCTTATGTCGCATCAATCGCTGTTCGGTGGCGAGCGCTGCCTATCCTTTTGCCACAATACATCGCTGCCGTTGGCATAACGGTTCAACACCCGTGCCAGCACAAAGCACAAATCAGAGAGCCGATTCAGATATTGCCGCGGTTGCGGATTCACGGTTTCTTGCAGGGCCAGACTGACCACACTACGCTCGGCGCGGCGGCATACGGTACGGCACACATGCATCAACGCCGCCGCACGTGAACCGCCCGGCAAGATGAATTCCTTCAGTGGCGGCAGGTCGGCATTGTAATGTTCCAGCAACGCATCAAGCCGCAACACTTGCGTTTCGCTAATCAGGCTGTAACCCGGAATGCACAATTCGCCACCGAGATCGAACAAGTCGTGCTGGATCGTCAGCAACTGCTCACGCAGCAGTGTCGGCATGTCTTCGCACAGCAGCACGCCAAGCTGCGAATTCAATTCATCGATGTCGCCGAGCGCCTGAATGCGCAGGCTGTCCTTGCCGGTACGACTGCCGTCGCCCAGGCCGGTGCTGCCGTCGTCGCCGGTGCGTGTCGCAATTTTGGAAAGTCGGTTGCCCATGGTGCATTCTGGAATAAATGTAGAACTGGCAAGCATAGGCCAAAACAGCAGATAACTGGTAGTGGTGTGGCGCGTAATGTTGCTGTGTGGGTATTTATTTAGACGCTCTTTGACTTCGCCTTTGGCATTTTGCTGCAAGCCCAGCCGAAGTTGTCGGACGAATATAAAATGTCCCTGCTGCAAAAGAGTAAAATTCCACAAGATTTCGATGCCAGGGGGCGATTTATTCGCTGTCGCAGCGTCAGCATGTCCAACAACAGAGAGACCGCAATGAATCACGTCGTTGACGCCCAGAAACTGCGCAGACCAGTGCCCGAAGTGCTGCTGAGCGAATTGCAGGCACTATTCGGCCAGCGCTTTTCCACCAGTCAGGCCATGCGCGAACATCATGGCCGTGATGAATCGTCCTACGATCCCATGTTGCCTGACGCCGTGGTATTCGCCCACAGCACCGCAGACGTTGCCGCCACCATCAAATTGTGCAGCCAGCATGCCGTGCCGGTGATTCCGTATGGCACTGGCACGTCGCTGGAAGGCCATGTGCTGGCGTTGCAGGGCGGTATCACGATTGACTTGTCGCAAATGGGGCGGGTGTTGGCCGTCAATGCCGAAGATCTGACTGCCACCGTGCAGGCCGGCGTCACGCGCAAGCAATTGAACCTGGAAATCAAGGATAGCGGTCTGTTTTTCCCGATCGATCCGGGGGCCGATGCCTCCATCGGCGGCATGGCATCGACCCGCGCCTCTGGCACCAATGCCGTGCGTTACGGCACTATGCGCGAAAACACTCTGGCACTGACCGTGGTCACGGCTGACGGCAATATCATCAAGACCGGCACGCGCGCCAAGAAATCCTCGGCTGGCTATGATCTGACGCGTGTGTTCGTTGGTAGCGAAGGCACGCTTGGCGTCATCACCGAAATCACCGTGCGCCTGTATCCGCAACCGGAAGCGGTGTCGGCTGCGATCTGTTCGTTTCCGACCGTGGCCGATGCGGTCAATACCGTGATCCAGGCGATTCAGGTCGGCGTGCCGCTGGCGCGCGTCGAATTGCTCGATGAAAATGGCGTCAAGGCAATCAACGCGCACGACAAGATGACCTTGCCCGAAAATCCCTTGCTGCTGTTTGAATTCCACGGCAGCGAAAACGGCGTCAAGGAGCAAGCCGAAGTGGTGCAAGACATTGCCAACGACAATCACGCACGCGGTTTCGAATGGGCCACGCGGCCGGAGGATCGGACCCGCTTGTGGACAGCGCGCCACAATGCCTATTTTGCGCTGCTGCAAATGCGTCCTGGCTGCCGCGCCATTTCCACCGACTGCTGCGTGCCGATTTCACGACTGGCCGAATGCGTGCTGGAGACCAAGGCTGATTGCGAAGCCAACGGCTTGATTCACGCCATCATCGGCCACGTCGGCGATGGCAATTTCCATGTGCAGATGATGGTCGATCCGAACGATCCTGCCGACATCGCCCGCGCCGAAGGGGTCAATGAACGCATGGTCACACGTGCCATCGCAATGGATGGCACCTGCACCGGCGAGCATGGCGTGGGGTTGCACAAGATGGATTTTCTGATTCAGGAACACGGTGCCGGTGCCATCGACGTCATGCGTTCGATCAAGCATGCGCTGGACCCCAAGAACATCATGAATCCCGGCAAGATCGTGCGCTGGTAAGTAACAAATAGCAACGCATAACGAGGAGTGCCGCCGTGTCCAACGGGCAGGGCGGTTGCAGACCAACAATGCAAGTCATCATTAGCAGGTTATAAAAAGACATGGCCACCCGCCTTCCTCCCGTCCATGCCCTTTCCGCATTTGAAGCGGCGGCACGCCACAACTCGTTTGCAGTGGCTGCTGAAGAACTGTGTATCACTCCCTCGGCGCTGTCACATCGCATTCGTCTGCTGGAAGAATTTGTCGGCGAGCGCTTGTTTTTCCGTGATGGCCGTTCCATCGGTCTGTCCGAATTCGGCCGCCGTTACCTCGATGTGGTGCGTTCGGCGCTGCGCACACTGACCGATTTTCCGATGCCGCATCGTAATGCGACGGCTCAGCCCAAGGTCAAGATCATGTTGCCGCCGACCTTTGCGCGCCATTTGCTGGTACCGCGCATTGCCGAATTCATCGCGCTCTATCCTGATATCTCTGTCGAGATGTATCTGTCGGTGCCGTTGTACGATTTGAGCCTGTCCGAAAGCGATGTCGAAATCCGTTTTGGCGCTGGCAACTATCCCAATATCGTTACCGAAAAATTGTTTGAAGAGCCGGCATTTGCCGTCGCCAGTCCGGCCTATTTGAAATCGATTGCGCCGCTCAATACACCGCAGGATTTGCAACAAGCCACCTTGCTGCGTTCGGCGCTGGAGCCGTGGCAACCGTGGTTCGAAGCCGCTGGCCTGAAGGACTGGCCGGAGCCGTCGACTGGTCTGCGCATCGATGATTTGGGTCTGTTGCTGGAAGCAGTGCGCCATGGCTATGGTGTCGGCCTGACACGGCAGCATTTCGCCGAAGAATTGCTGGCGCGCGGCGATATCGTGGAATTGTTTGACGTGCGTCTGCGTACGCCACCGCATGCCTATTACGTGGTCTATGAGCGGCAAACGCGCGAACGGCCGGAAGTCGACGCCTTCATTGCCTGGATGCAAAACGCGTTCAAAAATATCTAAGCGCTGAAAAGAATTCATTGAGCGCGATGAATTTTTTTCAGTACGACTAGACCACTGTTTTTTCTATGCGCGGGCGAAATTCGCTACACTGCAATCATTGCGAGGACGCAAGCATTTCCAACTAAAAATCGTCGTTGCTACGTCTCAGCCCAAAGCCAAACGAGGTTCAGCATGAACGCCCCAGTCGCCCCCTTATTCACAGTCGCACGTCAGCGCGAAGTGGTCGCCGCCTTGAAAGCGGCAGTGCCTGCGCATTGCGTGCTGTTCGATGAAGAAGATACGCGCCCCTACGAGTGCGATGGTCTGGCGGCTTACCGGCAATTGCCAATGGTGGTGGTGTTGCCGGAAAACGAGGCGCAGGTCATTGCCATCCTGAAAACCTGCTATGCCCTGCAAGTACAGATCGTGCCGCGCGGCGCCGGTACCGGTCTGTCGGGTGGGGCCATGCCGATTGCCGATGGGGTGGTGGTGTCGACTGCCAAACTCAGCAAGATCGTCCATCTCGACAAATATGCGCGCACCGCCGTGGTCCAGCCCGGTGTGCGCAATTTGGCCATTTCCGAAGCCGCAGCGCCCTATGGCTTGTACTACGCGCCGGACCCCTCATCGCAGATCGCTTGCACCATCGGCGGCAATGTTGCTGAAAATTCCGGTGGCGTGCACTGTCTCAAATATGGCCTGACCGTGCATAACGTATTGCGTGTGCGGATGGTGACCATCGAAGGTGATGTCGTGGAGTTGGGCAACGCCGGACTCGATGCGCCCGGACTCGATCTGCTGGCCGTGTTCATCGGTTCCGAAGGCATGCTCGGGGTGGTCACCGAAGTGACCGTCAAACTGATACCCAAACCGCAGCAGGCGCGTGTGATCATGGCCTCGTTTGATGATGTGGTCAAAGGCGGCAATGCTGTCGCCAATGTGATTGCCGCCGGCATCATTCCAGCCGGTCTGGAGATGATGGACAAGACCAGTTCGCGCATGGTTGAACCATTCGTCAAGGCGGGTTACGACGTCGATGCCGAAGCGATCCTGTTGTGCGAATCCGATGGCACCGAAGCCGAAGTCGAAGAAGAAATCGGCCGCATGCGCGAGGTCCTCAATGCCAGCGGCGCCACCGCGATTGCCGTGTCGCAATCGGAAGCCGAACGCTTGCGCTTCTGGTCGGGCCGCAAAAATGCCTTTCCAGCGGCCGGGCGCATTTCGCCCGATTACTATTGTATGGACGGCACCATTCCGCGCAAGAAACTGGCAGAGGTCTTGCTCGGTATCGCCAGGATGGAAAGCAAATACGGATTGCGTTGTGCCAATGTCTTCCACGCCGGTGATGGCAACCTGCATCCGCTGATCATGTTCGATGCCAATCTGGCCGATGAATTTCACCGTGCCGAAGCGTTTGGTGCCGAAATTCTCGAACTGTGTGTCGAAGTCGGGGGCACCATCACCGGTGAGCATGGCGTCGGCATCGAAAAGATCAACTCCATGTGCGTGCAGTTTTCACCGCAGGAGCGCGAAGCGTTCTTCCAGGTCAAGCGCGCCTTCGATACCGCCTTCCTGCTCAACCCGGACAAGGCGATTCCGACCCTGCATCGCTGTGCCGAGTACGGCAAGATGCATGTGCAGCGCGGCCAGATCAACTTCCCCGATTTACCAAGGTTTTAAACGCATGGAATCCACACTGCAAGAATTCAATGCGCGCATCGTCGCCGCCAGCGCCGCCAAAACACCGCTGCAACTGCGTGGCGGTGGCAGCAAGGACTGGTATGGCCAGGCCGCGCGCGGTGAGGTGCTCGACACGCGCAGCCATCGCGGCATCGTCGATTACGAACCGACCGAACTGGTCATCACGGCGCGTTGCGGCACGCCGTTGGCCGAAATCGATGCAGCCTTGGCGGCACACCGGCAGGTGCTGGCATTCGAGCCGCCGCGCTTTGACGGCAATGCAACTGTCGGCGGCATGGTGGCCGCCGGTCTGTCGGGACCGGGCCGGCAATTCTGCGGCGCGGTGCGTGACTTTGTGCTGGGCGTCGATTTGATGGATGGGCAAGGGCAGATCTTGCACTTCGGTGGACAGGTGATGAAAAACGTCGCCGGTTACGATGTCTCGCGTTTGCTCACTGGTTCGCTGGGTACGCTCGGCCTGCTACTGCAAGTGTCGCTGAAGGTCTTGCCGCAAGCGTTTTCCAGTAGCACGCGGGTGTACGAGGTCAGTCAGGAAGCGGCTTTGCATCTGCTCAACGACTGGGGTGGACAGCCGCTGCCCATCTCCGCCAGTGCCTGGGTCAATGGCGTGCTGACGATACGCTTGTCTGGTGCCCAGGCGGCAGTCGATGCCGCAGAAAAGCAACTCGGCGGCAGCGAATTGAGCAATGGCGACGATTTCTGGCGTGATTTGCGTGAACAGACACATGCATTTTTTGCGGAACCAGAACCCGCACTATGGCGCGTGTCGCTGCCCTCGGTGGCAGCGCCGCTGGACTTGCCCGGTGTGCAACTGATCGAGTGGGGTGGGGCGCAACGCTGGTATCGCGGCAGCGCCAGCGCCGTCAGCATCCGTGCCGCAGCACAGGCCGCTGGCGGTCATGCCATCCTGCATCGCGGCGGGGATAAATCGGTTGGCGTATTTCAGCCACTGGCACCGGCCATCGCCAAGATACATCACCGGCTCAAGGCGTCGTTTGATCCTGCCGGCATCTTCAATCCCGGCCGCATGTACCCGGACTTTTGATTTTCTCCTATGCAAACCAATCTGGCCGATTTCATCCGCGACACCAACGAAGGCAAGGAAGCCGAAGCGATTCTGCGCGCCTGTGTGCATTGCGGCTTCTGCACGGCAACCTGCCCGACCTATCAACTGCTGGGCGATGAACTCGATGGTCCGCGCGGGCGTATCTATCTGATCAAGCAGGTGTTGGAAGGCAAGCCGGCAACGGCAGCCACGCAGTCGCATCTGGACCGTTGCCTGACGTGCCGCAATTGCGAATCGACTTGCCCGTCCGGCGTGCAATATGGTCGGCTGGTTGATATCGGTCGCAAGATTGTGGACGATCAAGTGCCGCGTCCGCTGGCGCAGCGCATGGTGCGTACCACACTGAAAACCTTGCTCCCAAATAAATGGCTATTCAATCCGGCGATGAAAGCAGGGCAATTACTGCGTCCCTTGCTGCCGCAGAAATTGCAAAACAAGGTGCCGCTCAAGCAGGATGCCGGTGCGTGGCCGCGCACCACGCATGCGCGCAAGATGCTGCTGCTTGACGGTTGCGTGCAACCGGCCATGTCACCCAACATTAATAGCGCCACCGCACGCGTGCTCGATGCTCTCGGTGTGGAATTGATCACGCCGCCCAAGGCCGGCTGCTGTGGCGCGATACGCTATCACCTGAACGATCAGGATGGCGGTCTCGACGACATGCGCCGCAATATCGATGCCTGGTGGCCCTATGTCGATGGTGCTGCCGGTGTCACGGTCGAAGCCATCGTCATGAATGCCTCCGGCTGCGGTGCCACCGTCAAGGAATACGGCCATCTGCTGCAACACGACGCGGCCTATGCTGCCAAGGCGCATCGGATCGCGCAACTGACGCGCGACATCAGCGAAATCCTGCCGGCGTTCGAAATGGAGATTCAAGCCAAACTGCACGGCAAGATCAACAAGCGCGTGGCCTATCATCCCCCTTGTACCTTGCAGCATGGCCAAAAGATTCGCGGCAAGGTCGAGCAAATTCTGGCCAGCGTCGGTGTCGATGTCAAACTCTGCGCCGACAGTCATCTTTGCTGCGGTTCCGCTGGAACCTATTCGGTGTTGCAACCGGAATTGTCATACCGCCTGCGCGACAACAAACTGGCCAAACTGCAAGCCAGCGAGCCGGAGATGATCGTCTCGGCCAATATCGGTTGCCTGACGCATCTGCAATCAGGCACGGAGACGCCGGTACGGCATTGGATCGAGTTGCTGGATCAGGCTTTGTGCCCTGCTTGATGGCGGCGTTCCCTGCACTCAGGGAACTGCCTGAATGGTCTTGACCACACGCCATTGCTGATTCTTGACTTCGTAAAGCGTGAAGTCTGGATTGATCAGGTCGCCGTGCTGATCAAATGAAATCAGGCCTGACACGCCGTTGTATTTAATCTGATGCAATTGATTGACGATGCCGGCGCGATCGGTGGAGTTGGCGCGCCGGATCGCCTCGATCACCAATTTGGTTGCATCGTAGGCAACCACGGTAAATGGATTGATGTTGTCGGTATAGGCCTTGTTGTAGCTGGTCATGAATTTTTTCCAGCCGGGCATTTTTTCGGGCGGGCGGCCGTATTCCAACGCCATGACACCTTCGCTGGCATCCTCGGCATTCTGCAGGAAGTTGACACTGGCAACGCCGGCCATCGCGCTGACCAATCTGGCCTGGACATTTTTGCGCTTCATGCTGCGTGCCAACATGGCTGCTTGCTCGGCTCCGCCGGCAAAAAATATCAATTCGATGTGGGCTGCCTTGATCCGGTCGAGCACGTTATTGAAATCATAAGTGCGTCCGCTGATGCTTTCGCGTAGACGCACCGGCATGCTTTTCTCCATCAGCACTTGTTGAAACAGTTTGCTGATACCGATGCCAAAGCTGGACTGGGTGCTGATAATGGCGAATTTTTCGAGGTGCATATCATTGAGCAGGATCGGCACCAGGCAGCGTACCGCCTGTTCGTCATGACCAATCGCACGAAACGAACTGCGATGCCCCATGCGGGTGAATTCCGGCCCAGAGGTCGCCGGCGAAATGTGCGCCAGATGGGCCGTATCGAAGATAGGTGCAGTCAGCATGCTGTTGGTGGTATTGGTATTGCCAATCACGACAACCACGTCGGACTTCACCAGATAACGCGCCACGGTAGTCGCCATATTGGCATCCTGGCGGTCGTCCTGCGCCAGCAGTTTGAAATTGACGCGCTGGCCTTCAATCGTTACGGCTTTCTGATTGGTTTCATCGATGGCAAGCTGTACTGCATTTCTCAAGCTGAGCCCATATGCTTGGGAAACGCCGCTGAGGGGACCGGAAAATCCGATCGTGATGGTTTTTCCCGTGGCATTGTGAAGCAAGCTGCACAATGCCACGGCGATCAAACACAATGGTCTGGCCAGATGATGACGAAGAAGCGTCATTGCCTTACCTCCTCCATTCAATGCGTTGACCCGCCGCCCTGCTGTCGGTGTGGGACGTCGTGCTATTCGACGTAACTGCATTGTGAAGTGAGATCACGGACCAGATGCGCCGCAATCCTATTTCGGACTGCGGCGCCGCCAGCGCATTGACGATGCCGGTCGGCAAGCACTATGCGGTGACGGCGATCCATTCCTGCAAAGTAATTTCGATGGTGATGAATGACAGGTTGCTGCCGCGCACGAAGCGGCCGGCAAAAATCTTGCCGTCGACATCGGCGACCACGCCTTGCAATGGCGCTGCCTGGTGTTTGCCGCTGAAGCCGACTTCGCCGAAGACATTTAGAATCTCGATGCCGGGGCCATTGATTTCCATTTCACGCCAGCCGCTGGCGGTGGCATATTCCAGATGCGCATCGATCAGGCTGCCGATGGCGCCACGCACGATGGCGCGCAGCATGCCATGCTGGCGGCACAGGGCTTCGACACTTTCGGTCAGGTCCTGGTTGGGTTTCAGGCGCGCCATGATCAACTTGCCGAGTCGGCCTTCTTCTACCTGGACGTCGTTGTTGCTCAATAGGATCGGGGTTGTCGCTGTATTTTTTGTCAATGTGGAGGTCGTCATCATGATTCCATGGGTGTCGGATGCAATAGACTGAAGCGCGTTTCTTCATCGCTGTTGACGACGAAGGCGCCGAGGGAAAACAGGCACAGGCGGATGATGAGCGGATCGTCGCCCACTTCCACCGTATCAAGCAATAAATGGCCACCATGGATGGTGCCATTTCCATCGAGAAACCCAGCATGGCAATGCAATAGGATCTGGCCTTGCGGATTCTGGCCAATGGTAATGGCACCCGTGACCATGGTGATGACACCATCGAGCAAATATGGCGGGCCGTAATCGTAGGGACGATCAACGTCACTGGTATTTTCGATGCGGTGATATTGCAACGCGCGGACGGTGCCGGCGCAGATGCGGCCGACGCCACCGCGCTGGCCGCGTTGGGCAAAATGCGCCAGCACTTCGCGCAATGCCGCGCCGACCTTGGTGCCGGGCGCCAGCGTGAGGCGCAATTCCTCGGCCGGCTCGGCTTCCAGGTCCAGCGTGCGTGGATAGCTTTGCTGACCAGCATGCAAGAATTTGCGCACCTCGACAAATCCCGGATGGCCGTCAGCGGATTTGTTGGACATCTTCATAAGCGGTAATCACCTTTCTCTTCGAGCAGACTTTTGATCTGCTTTTTGACGATCTTGCCATAGCCGGATTTCGGCATGGTTTCCCAGAACACAAAACGGCGCGGCCATTTATATTTGGCAATGCGGCTTTCCAGATGTGCCAGCAAGTGGTCACAGTCAGTCTGCTGGCCTGATTTGGCGACGATGACGGCGATCCCGCTTTCGCCCCATTTGGGGTCGGGTACGCCAAGTACCGCGACTTCGGACACCGCCGGATGGGTCAGCAAGGCTTCTTCGATTTCACGCGGATAGACGTTCGAGCCGCCTGAAATATACATGTCGGATGAGCGCCCGGTGATGTACAGGAAGCCATCGTGGTCGACATGGCCGAGGTCGCCGGTATGGAACCAGTCGCCTTTGAAGGCCTTGGCATTGGCTTCCGGATTGTTGTGATAGCCCATGAACACGGCTGGGCCGCGCACGCAGATTTCACCGGTCTCAAAGGCCTTGAGCTTGCTGCCGGCGTCATTGAGAATGGCGATTTCCATGCCGGTGCGCGGCATGCCGCAGGAACCGACGCGGGCTTTGGGGTGGCTGTCATCGGCTTCGTGCAGATAGGTCGGCAGGAAGGTGATGTTGCCGGTCACTTCGCCCAGACCGTAATACTGCACCAGCACCTTGCCGAGTTTGCCTAGCGCGTACACCTGATCAGCACGATACATCGGCGCACCAGCGTAGATGACATGCTTTAGTGAGCTGTGATCGTAGCGGTCCACCGAGGCATCTTCGGTCAGTATCTTGACGATGGTTGGTACCGTGAACATATTGTCGATGCGATGGCGTTGCACCAGTTGCCAGGCTTCTTCCGGCACCAGCCGTTCGCCCGACAACAGCACGCTGGCTGCACCGCGCGCGGTATTGACTACGGCATGGATACCGGCGCCATGCGACAAGGGCGCCACCACCAGCGAACGTGATTCGTGCGTCAGCCCAGGCAATAGATCAGCCAGATGGTTGGTGACCACAAACGCCATCTGGCCATGCGACAGCATGCCGGCCTTGGGATGACCAGTGGTGCCGGAGGTATAGAAAAACCATAGCGCATCGTCGTAATCGACTTCCACTTCATCGAAGGCTTGATGTGTGCCAGTCGCTTGTACCAGGGCGTCGTAATGCAACTCACCGGCACGGGGTTCTTGCAAGGCAATCACATGTTGCAGGGCTGGCGATACCGCACGTACTGCATCGACGTAATGCGCAAAACCGTGGTCGTACAGCATCACACTGGCGCCGCTCGACTGGCCCAGATAAGCCGCCTCCGGCGCAGTGATGCGGACATTGGTCGGGACCCACACCATGCCCAGCTTGAAGGCCGCCCAGGCGCTTTCAAACTGTTGCTGGTTGTTGCGCGAATGGACCAGCATCTTGTCGCCTTTTTGCACGCCCAGTTGTTGCAGCGCGTGCGCCAGCGTGTCGACACGGTCATTGATTTGTTTCCAGGTAGCGATTTTGTCGCCTTTGCCTTGCGCGCTACCATCGCCGACGATCAGGCCGGGATGGTCGGGCAAGCGACGGGCGACGTCCGATAGCAGTCGCCCCAGGTTCATGACTTTTTTTAACATCGTCTCACTCGTGTGTTTTTATCGTAATGGTTGCTGCTGTTGCTATTTTTGCGGGTACTGCGGTGACTTCCAGAACTCAATGCACGCGTTCCAGAATGCTCACATAGTTGGCCACGGCGGCGCCGCCCATATTGAACACGCCGGCATAGCGAGCATTGGCAATCTGCATGTCGCCAGCATCGTGGCTGGCTTGCATGGCGGCCATCACATGCATCGATACGCCGGTGGCGCCGACCGGATGCCCTTTCGATTTGAGGCCGCCGGAAGGATTGACCGGCAGGCGACCGGTCTTGGCCGAGACGCCGTCGAGAATCACGCGCGCGCCCTGGCCAGGTTCAGCCAGGCCCATGGCTTCGTATTCGAGCAATTCAGCAATCGTGAAGCAGTCATGGGTTTCCACCAGCGACAGGTCGAACAACTGCAGTCCGGCCTGTTTCAACGCCTGCTGCCAGGCCAGCGTGCCTGCTTCGAAGCGGGTTGGATCGCGCCGCGACAGCGGCAGGAAGTCATTGACATGCACCGCTGCGCGAAATTGCACAGCGCGCGGCATGGCCTTGGCCACATCGGCTGCGCTCAAGATCAATGCCGCCGCGCCGTCGGAAATCAGCGAGCAGTCGGTACGCTTGAGTGGTCCGGCAACAAACGGATTTTTTTCAGAAACGTTGCGGCAGAAATCGAAACCAAAATCCTTGCGCATGTGGGCATACGGGTTGCTCATGCCATTCTTGTGATTCTTGGCCGCAATGGCGGCCAGTGCATCCGATTGATCGCCGTAACGGTCGAAGTAGGCTTGCGCAATTTTGCCGAATACCCCGGCAAAGCCACCGGCAATACCGGCTTCTTCCTTGGTGTAGCAGCATTTGAGCAAAACTTCGCCGACCTGCGCGGTGGCCAGTTCGGTCATTTTTTCAAAGCCGATCACCAGCGCATGTTTGGATTGGCCCGCCAGAATCGCCTGCATGCCCGAGTGGATCGCCGCCGAGCCGGTGGCGCAGGCATTCTCGACCCGTGTGGCTGGTTTGAAGCGCAACGCCGGCAGACTATTGAAGACCAGTGAAGATGGGAAGTCCTGATAGAGGAAGCCGCCATTGAAGGTGCCGATATGGATCGAGTTGATCTGTTCCGGTTGCAATCCGGCATGCGCGATGGCCGCCTTGGCGACCTGGCCGATCAGTACTTCCGGATCGATGCCGTCGAGCTTGCCAAATTGGGAATGGTTCCAGCCGGTGATGCAGGGTGACGATGCTGTCATGTGGATTCCTTGAGAGTGAACAAGTGCCAATATGCAAAATCGATGCCACGGAATTTTTTATTGTGTGGCAGTCTGGTCAGGCCCGTGCGCAGACGCCTTGGCGGCGCTGCAAGCCTTGCCATGTGGGAGCGACGACGAAACGATAGCACGTTGTGGCGATAGATAAATTTGCTGCGATGCAGTACAAACCGGCTGTCGCATGCTAGTGACAGGTGTTGCATTGGGCGCCGCAAATGCGACAGGTGTCGCAGCCAAAATAAACACCTCGCGATGGCACCAGAGCGCTTGTCGAACCAGGCCTTTATCGCAGAGAATGGGCGTGCAATGCCGGTTTCAGCGACGGGCGACAAGTTGACGGAGAGGATCTGCTCGGCTTGGCATCCAAATTGCTGTAAGTGGCATGAGCACGGTCACACTTCCAACATAGGGAGGTGGCAAAATTCTTATTAAAAATACAAACAGGAGACAAACAGATGGTTCATCCAACTGGTCATTTCACTCGCCGTCATTTCTTGAAGACCGTTTCCATCGCTTCCGCCGCCGCCGCAACCGGCATGGTGGCGACCGAGGCGCATGCTGCTGCCGAATTCACACTGAAGTACGCCAACAATTTACCGGCCACCCATCCGATGAATCTGCGCGCCAAGGAAATGGCCGCCAAGATCGCCACTGAATCGAAGGGCCGCATCGACTTCCAGGTGTATCCCAACAATCAATTAGGCAATGACACCGACACGCTGGGCCAGGTGCGCTCGGGTGCGGTCGATTTCTTTACCCTGTCGCCGCTGATCCTGGGCACGCTGGTACCGGCCGCGCAAGTCAGTGGCGTCGGTTTTGCCTTCAAGGATTACAACCAGGTCTGGGCTGCCATGGATGGCGATCTCGGCGCCCATGTGCGCAAGCAGATTCAGGAAAAGTCGACCGTGTTTGCCTTCGAGAAGATCTGGGACAACGGCTATCGTCAAATCACCAGTAGCACCCGCGCCATCACCAAGCCGGAAGACCTCAAGGGCATGAAACTGCGCGTGCCGCCGAGCCCGTTGTGGACCTCGATGTTCCGTGCCTTCGATGCGGCGCCGGCCAGCATCAATTTTGCCGAAGTGTATTCGGCATTGCAGACCAGGATTGTTGAGGGCCAGGAAAATCCGCTGGCCATCATTTCCACAGCCAAATTGTATGAAGTGCAAAAGTACTGCTCGGTGACCAACCACATGTGGGACGGTTTCTGGTTCCTGGCCAACAAGAAGTCATTCGAACGTCTGCCCAAGGATTTGCAAGACATCGTCACCCGCAACGTCAACGAAGCCGGCATCAAGCAACGGGTCGATGTCAAGGCGCTCAATGATTCGCTGGTAGCCGAGATGAAGGGCAAGGGCTTGCAGTTCAATGACACCGACAATGAATTGTTCCGTGCCAAGCTGCGCAGCGCCGGTTTCTATGCCGAATGGCACAAGAAATTCGGTGATGAAGCCTGGGCCATGCTGGAAAAATACACCGGAAAGTTAGCCTAAATGGACGCGGCGATGAACTACATAGTTGCCGCGCCGAGTAATCCGCTGGCACGTCTGCTGGCGGCTTGCAACCGTGCTGTCATGCATGTAGTGGCAGCGCTGGCGGCGGCGCTGGTGGTGGTGGAGACAGTGGTGCTGCTGGCCGGCGTGTTCTATCGCTATGCCTTGCATGATCCCTTGATCTGGTCCGACGAACTGGCCTCAACGCTGTTCATCTGGCTGGCGATGCTGGGTGCCGTATTGGCGCTCGATCGCGGCGAACACATGCGCCTGACCGCGATCGTCAACAAGCTTTCCGAAAAATGGCGTGTCTGGCTGGAAACGGTGGCGGCGCTGATCGTTTGCCTGTTTGTGCTGATGATCATCCATCCTGCCATCGATCATGCCTCGGAACAGATGGCGATCACCACGCCGGCACTGGAAATTCCCGACGGTCTGCGGGCTGCAGCGCTGCCGGTCGGTGCGATCCTGATGTTTCTGGCGGCGATTGCGCGCATGGCCAGTCGCGCCAGCGTCAAGCAGGTACTTTCTGCGGTGGCAGTAGTGGCCTTGATCGGCGTGGCATTGTGGGCCAGCAAGCCGGTGTTGATGGCGATGGGCAATTACAACCTGATTGTGTTTTTCGTGTTGCTCATCGGTGTGTGCGTGGCCGGCGGTATTCCGATTGCCTTTGCCTTTGGCACGGCGACCATGGCGTACCTGACGCTGGCCACCAGTGCCCCGATCATGATTGTGGTCAGCCGCATGGATGAGGGCATGTCCAGCCTGATCCTGTTGTCGGTGCCGCTGTTTGTGCTGCTCGGCTCATTGCTGGAAATCAGCGGCCTGGCGCGCACATTGATCGACTTCATGGCCTCCTTGCTCGGTCATGTGCGTGGCGGTCTGCAATATGTGTTGCTGGGGGCGATGTTTCTGGTGTCCGGTATTTCCGGTTCGAAGGCGGCTGACATGGCGGCGATTGCACCGGCCCTGTTTCCCGAAATGAAGAAGCGCGGCTCCAAGCCGGAAGAACTGGTGGCCTTGCTGGCGGCCTCGGGGGCCATGACCGAAACCATTCCGCCGAGTCTGGTATTGATCACCATCGGCGCGGTCTGCAGTGTTTCGATTACGGCCTTGTTCATTGGTGGCTTGATGCCGGCGGTGATCGCCACGATTGCCATCGGCCTGATCTGCTGGGTGCGGGCACGGCGTGAACCGAAGCCGAGCGTGGCGCGGGCGCCCTTGTCGGTGATCGGCAAGACCCTGCTGGCGGCGATTCCGGCGCTGGCGCTACCGATGCTGATCCGGGTAGCCGTCATCGAAGGTGTCGCCACGGCCACCGAAGTGGCGACCATCGGTGTGGCTTACACCATTGTGGTCGGCTTGATCATGCATGTGTTCATGCGCCATCTCGACTTCAAGCGCCTGTATCCGATGCTGGTGGAAGCGGCCACCCTGTCGGGTGCGATCCTGTTGATCATCGGCATGGCCACCTCGATGGCCTGGGCGCTCACGCAGTCGGGCTTCTCGGCCAAGCTGGTGGCGCTGATGCAGGGCGTGCCGGGCGGCGGCTTCGGCTTCCTGCTGATCACGATTGTCATCTTCATCGTGCTGGGCAGCATCCTGGAAGGAATACCGGCCATCGTGCTGTTTGGCCCCTTGCTGTTCCCGGTAGCGCGTTCACTTGGCATCCATGACGTGCATTACGCCATGGTGGTGATTCTGGCGATGGGCATCGGCCTCTTTGCGCCACCGTTCGGGGTCGGCTTCTATGCGGCCTGCGCGATTGGCAAGGTATCACCGGACAAGGTGTTCAATCGCGTCTGGGGTTATCTGGCAGGGCTGGTGATTGCCTTGCTGGTAGTCGCTGCCGTACCGTGGATTTCGATCGGCTTCCTGGAACACTAAGTCCAACCCAACTAAGTAAAAACGGCGGCTTGCCACTTTCTGCGCAAGCCGCCCATCACGGAGACAACATGAACCAAATCGATAGCGGCGCCCGCGTGGCGCTCGTGACGGGCGGAGCCATGGGCATTGGCGCTGCAATTTCGCAACGGCTGGCGCACGACGGTTATACCGTGCTGGTGTCGGACATCAATCTGGCGGCAGCGCAAGCCACGGTCGACAAGATCAATGACGGTCACGGCAAGGCGGCAGCGCTGGTCATGGATGTGAGCAAGCCCGAGTCGATTGCGCAAGCGTTTTCCGATGTCGAAAAGGATTACGGCCGTTGCGATGTACTGGTCAGCAATGCTGGCGTTGCCAAGACCTTTCCATTTCTCGATTTTCCGCTCGACAACTGGCTGCTGACGATGAATATCAACGTCTGCGGTGTGATGCTGTGTGGTCAGCATGCAGCACGCATGATGGTACGCAAGAAATGGGGACGCATCATCAATATCTCCTCGGTGTCGGGTTTGCGCGCCGGCACTGGACGCACCGCCTATGGTACCTCCAAGGCGGCCGTGATCGGCTTGACGCGGCAAATGGCAATCGAGCTGGCCGAGCATGGCATTACCGTCAACAGCGTGGCGCCGGGGCCGGTCGATACGCCGTTGACGCAGGCCGTGCATTCGGCCGAGACGCGCAAGAGCTTTACCGATGGCGTACCAATGCGACGTTATGGCACTACCGATGAAATCGCCGCTGCGGTGGCGTTTCTGGCCAGTGACGACGCGTCTTACATCAACGGTCATACGATGCCGGTCGACGGTGGTTTCGTGGCCGCCGGTGTACTCAACATTTGAACGGAGCGAGCGCATGGCACGAGCAATGGAAGACAAGGTAGTCATCGTCAGCGGTGCCGGATCGGTCGGCGAGGGCTGGGGCAATGGCAAGGCGGCAGCGGTGTTGTATGCCCGTGAAGGTGCGCGGGTGCTGGCGGTCGATCGCAATCTGCAAGCCGCGCAAGCGACCAGGGACGTGATCCTCAGTGAGGGCGGACAGTGCCAGGTACTGGCCGCCGATGTGGTCAACAAAGTCGACATCCAGGCCATGGTTGCTGCCGCACTCGACCATTTCGGCCGCATCGATGTCTTGCACAACAATGTCGGTATCGCTGAAGTCGGTGGACCGGTCGAAGCCGATGAAGAAAGTTGGCATCGTGTCATTGCGGTCAATCAAACCAGCATCTTCCTGACCTGCAAATACGTCCTGCCGGTGATGGAAAAACAGCGGAAGGGGGCCATTGTGAACATCTCCTCGCTGGCCGCCCTGCGCTGGGTAGGCTTTCCCTATGCCGCCTATACGGCATCCAAGGCGGCAATACTGGCGCTGACCAAGAATATCGCCATGCAATATGCGCCACTTGGCATTCGCGCCAATTGCGTCTTGCCCGGCCTGATGGACACGCCGATGATCCGCGAGCCGCTCAAGGCCGCGTATGGCGGCAATGTCGACGATATGCGCCGCCAACGCGATGCCCAGTGTCCCATGGGGCATATGGGTGATGCCTGGGATGTGGCGCATGCCGCCTTGTTTCTGGCCTCGGATGCAGCGCGTTATGTGACCGGCGTCGATCTCATCGTCGATGGCGGCTTGAGCCTCAAGTGCGTATGACAGGCAGGTGTGAGCAAAGGTAACTTGTCGTGCTGCGGCAACCAGAACGAGGTGTAATCGACGCCCCCTCGTTCTCTCTCAGGTCATTCACATGCTGGGTCTTTACTCCCCTCGCTTGTCTATCTCCGTGGCGCTGCTACTGGCCGTGCTGTGCGGTTCTGTTGGCGCACAAACCTTGTGGCCTACCACGGCGCAATGGCAGCAGTTGCGTACTGCCATGGCCAGCGATGCGCAAGTGCGGCAAGTCGTGGCGGCGCAGCGTCGGATAGCCGACCAAGCCATGCAGGCAGCGCCGCAACCGATTGTCACGCTGTCGACTGGCGGCCTGTTGCAAGGCGATGCGCGCAAGCAGAAAACGGCGACGAGCATCAAGGATATGGACAAAATCCAGGCGCTGGCGGTGCTCTACAAACTAACTGACGACGCGCGCTATGCGGCGCGTGCAGGGGAGTTCCTGGATGCCTGGGCCGGCATCAATGAACCCAGTGGCCAACCTATCGATGAAACCGGTCTGGAACCAGCCATCTTTGGCTATCGCCTGATTCGGGCCGACTTGCCAGCGCCGACGCGTACCCGCATCGATCTATGGATGCACAATATTGCCCGCGCCGAGATCAACTCGCGGGTGCTCAAGCGGCCCACTGCCACCAACAACTGGCACAGCCATCGACTGAAACTGGTTGGATTGATCGGCTATGCACTAGCCGATACCAGGCTCATCGATGAAGCCAAGCAAGGTTTTCACACGCAGATCATCGACAACCTGCGGCCCGATGGCAGCAGTATCGATTTCATTGAACGCGATGCCCTGTCGTATCACGTCTATGATTTACGGCCATTGGTGACGTTGGCGCTGGCGTTTGCGGAAGATGGTGATGACGACTATCACTGGCAAGCGCCGAATGGGGCCTCGTTGGCCAACAGCGTGAGCTGGCTGTTGCCGTATGTACGCGGAGAAAAGAGTCATGCCGAATTTGCCGGCAGCCGCGTGCCGTTCGACAAGGCGCGCTCCGACAACCACGAAAAAGGCCATGAAATCGGCGCCGCCTATGATCCGCAAAACGCGCTGCCCTTGCTGGAGCTGGCAGCCGCCTACGATCCGGCCTGTGCGGCACTGGCGCGACAGCTGGGCAGCACGCCGCACCTTCGGCTGCTGCTCAGTACGCTCAAGGGCGCTTGAGTGGGGCTGGCTGAGCCTGTCGTAAATTCGCCCACACTTCCTCGGCAGTCTGCACAAAAGTCTGGATGCAAGGATTGCGATTGTCCTTGTTCCAGATCACAGCCACGTCCACTACCGGCGCTTGTACCAGTGGAATGAACACCGTGGTGTCCAGATGCATGGCCTGCATCGAATTGGGCACCATGGCCACACCCAGACCCTCACCAACCAGATTGACGATGGTTTGCTGTAGATTGGCTTCTAGTTTGATCTGGGGGCGGAAGCCGCCACTGCGGCAGTAATCGACGATAAGGTCGTAGACCGGCGGCGCAATCGCGCGCGGGATGCTGACAAACGGATCGCCGGCCAGATCGCTGGCTGAAATTTTTTCACGTGACGCCAGTACATGGGTGCGCGGCAACACCGCCACCAGCGGCTCCGAAAAAATGATCCGGCTATCGAGTCCGCTGCAATCCTCAGGTCGGTACATGATGCCGACGTCGCGCTTGCCTTCCTTGATGTCCACCGCCAGCAGATTCGGCACATGCTCGGTCAGACGCATGTCGACCTCGGGATAGGCGGCCGAATAATGGCGCGTCACCGATGGCAGGATGTTGTACGCCGATGACATCATGAATCCCACCAGCAAAGACCCGCTATGGCCAGCGTCGGTGCTGACCGCATTGCGTTTGGCGCGCTCCAGTGCATGAAAAATTTCGGCTGTATCGCGATAGAAATGTTTGCCCGCTTCGGTCAATTGCACACTGCGTTTGCTGCGGTCGAACAATTGCACGCCGAGGTCTTTCTCAAGCGCCGCAATCTGCCGTGTCAGCGGTGGTTGCGAGATATGCAACAAGTTCGCAGCACGGCCGAAATGCAGTGTTTCTGCTACGGTGCGGAAATAGTGAAGATGGCGCAACTCGATCATTTCATACCTTTAAGGTATTAATTGTGTCTGTATATTGTATTGGAAGTTATCGGATAAGCTGACTATTCTTTGCCGCAGAGTCAGCTTACTTGCGACTGGCTCATCGAAATTGTTCGCCATGGCGAGACTGGGGCGCACAGAATTTCACCGGTGCAGGCGGCCATCAGCCGTTTCCAACAAGGACGCACCGATCATAAGAAAAAGCAGCTTATGTAGATCAGGAGACCCGCATGTCCAATACGCGCATTGCCATTCCGATGGCGTCCGTCAGTCCTTTCCCTGTCCTTTGCAGCAACCCCGTTTCGGCCAAATCAACGCGCTCGCTGGATGCCTTGTGCGGCGGCGATGCCGACCTGCAAGCGCTGGTCGCGCGCGGCAAGCGCTTGATCGACAAAGGCATTCCTGTGTTGATCCTCGGTGAAACCGGTACCGGCAAGGAATACCTGTCGCGCGCCTTGCATGCCTATAGCGCGCGGCGCAATGGCAATTGGGTCGCCGTCAATTGCGCCTCGATTCCGGAAAGCCTGGCAGAGAGTGAATTGTTCGGCTATTGCAAGGGGGCGTTTTCAGGGGCGCTGCCGGGTGGCATGAAAGGCAAGGTGCAGCAGGCCGATGGCGGTACGCTATTCCTCGACGAAATTGGCGACATGCCGTTTGCCTTGCAAACCAGATTATTGCGCGTGCTGTCGGAGCGCGAAGTGATGCCGCTCGGCGCGGCCCATCCGGTGCGCGTCGATGTGCAGTTGATCTGCGCCACGCATCAGGATTTACAGACCCTGGTGGCACAGGGCCGGTTTCGCGAAGACTTGTATTACCGCATTGCCGGCGGCGTGTTGCGGCTGCCGTCTTTGCGTTCACGCAGCGATTGCCGGCAACTGATTCTGCAAATGATTGCCGATGAACTGGACTTGCCTGCGGCTGACGACAGCCACCTTGCGCCGCTGGCCTTGCAACGCATGCTGGCCTATTCATGGCCTGGAAATTTGCGCCAGTTGCATGCTGTCATCCGCTATTGCTGTGCAGTGATGAATGGCAGTCGTATTGAAGTCGACGACCTGCCGGAAGAGTTGATGCTCACGCAGACGCCATTGCCGCTGGCCAGCGTGAGCTGTGTCATGCCACAGGCCGTCGCCGCCAATATTGCGGCAGGCGACACTGTTGCCGATGAACGCTCGCGTGTGATCGATGCATTGCTTGGCAGTCGCTGGAACATCTCGGCGGCGGCGCGACAACTGGGTATGTGCCGGGCGTCCCTGTATCGCAAATTGCGACAATTGCAGATACCACATGTGCGCGATCAGACCATGCCCGCCTATGCGGCCTGAATTTTTTTTGGGTAGTTTGAAACATTAAAACTGCCCGGCGACGTCAGGCGAGGTTGACGCCTCACCAGATTCACATGCTTATCTGCCAGTGCCTGCATTTACCTTGGTTCCAATGGTATCGTTAGCACCCCATTCATCATTGTTACCAAGGAGCTTTTCGTGCAACTGATCGGCATGCTGGATTCACCTTATGTGCGTCGTGTCGCCATTTCCCTGCAATTGCTGGGTTTGCCATTCGAACATCAGTCGGTATCGGTGTTCAGTACCTTTGAGCGTTTCCGGACAATCAACCCGGTGGTCAAAGCACCGACCTTGATTTGTGACGATGGCAGCCTGTTGATGGATTCGAATCTGATTCTCGAATACGCTGAAGCGCATCCCAACAAACAACGTGCATTGGTGCCGCGCGACTTGCCCGGATTGCAGCGCTCCTTGCGCATCATCGGCCTGGCCATGGCGGCCAATGAAAAGAGCGTGCAAATCGTCTACGAACATCATCAGCGGCCAGCCGAAAAACTGCATCAGCCCTGGCTGGAACGCATCACCGGACAACTGCATGACGCGTATGCGGCATTGGAACGCGAGTTTGCCCAGTCAGCACCGGCACTGGCCAGCGACAGCATCGATCAGGCCACGCTGAGCACGGCGGTGGCCTGGCATTTCAGCCGCCGTATCATTGCTGATGTGATTACCGCAGATGCTTATCCGCATCTGGAGGCGTTGTCGTTGCAGGCGGAGAAATTGCCGGAATTTGCTGCGGCACCTTACGGTGCCGGCACCTATCGCGCGGCTTGAAACAAGCAGCCGGCCTGGGTGGCCGGCTAGGCTTACTCGGCCAACAACTTCTGGATGTCGGCCAGCAGGTCTTGCGGCTTGGTGGCGGGCGCGTAGCGTTTGTAGACGCTGCCGTCCTTGCGGATCAAGAACTTGGTGAAATTCCATTTGATCGATTTGCTGCCGAGCAGGCCCGGTGCGGCTGTCTTGAGGTAGCGAAACAGCGGGTCGGCCTGGTCGCCATTGACATTGATCTTGGCGAACAGCGGAAAGCTGACGCCATAATTGCGTTCGCAAAATGCACCGATTTCCTGCGCTGAGCCGGGTTCCTGCCCACCGAACTGATTGCAGGGAAAGCCCAGCACGGTCACGCCCTGATCCTTGAATTGCTTGTAAATGCTTTCCAGCCCCTGATATTGCGGCGTGAAACCGCATTTGCTGGCGGTGTTGACGACCAACAGTACCTGACCGCGATATTGCTCCAACGAGGCAGGGGTCTGGTCGGGCAGGGCAGGATGAAAGTCATAGATGGTCGGCATGAGCGGCTCGCTAAGGGGGAAATAGCGCCATCATAGCCCATGCCGCGCCTGGTTCATCCGGCAAAATTCTCGGGCGCGTGCGCGACTGTTCGTGCACTGGCGGCGTTGATGTGTTGTTTGCGCAGCAAGCCGGTCAGACATTGATCCAGCGTCTGCATGCCGCTGGCAGCCGAGGTCTGCATGATTGCCTGCATTTGCGCCACCTTGCCCTCGCGGATCAGGTTGCGGATGGCCGCATTGCCGATCAGGATGTCGTGGGCGGCAATCAAGCCATCGCCGTTGGCACGCTTGAGCAGCACTTGTGACACCACAGCGCTGAGCGACTCTGACAGCATGGCGCGCACCATGGGTTTTTCATCGCCAGGGAAGGCGTCGATGATGCGATCGATGCTCTTGGCGGCCGAGGCGGTATGCAGCGTGGCCAGCACCAGATGGCCGGTTTCTGCTGCCGTCAGCGCCAGCCGTATGGTATCCAGATCGCGCAATTCGCCGATCAGGATGACATCGGGATCTTCGCGCAAGGCCGAACGTAGTGCCGCCGAAAACGACTGCGTGTGGCTGCCGATGGCACGTTGGTTGATCAGACACTGGTCTGGCACATGCACGAATTCGATCGGATCTTCAATGGTCAGGATATGCGCCTGGCGCTGACGATTGATATGCTGCACCATGGCCGCCAGCGTGGTCGACTTGCCCGAGCCGGTGGGGCCGGTGACCAGCACCAGGCCTTGCCGGCGCAAGGCAAGTTCGGCCAGTATCGGCGGTGCCTGCAGTTGCTCCAGGGTCGGGATGTCGTCAGGGATGTGGCGCAGCACCGCCGCTGGTCCGCGCGCCTGATGAAACGCATTGACGCGAAAGCGCGCCAGTCCGGGCACGGCCAGACTGAAATCGCATTCCAGCGTCGCGCGCCACTGACTGGCCTGACTGTCATCCATGATGGCCGTCAACATGGCGTGCAGCACTGCCGCGTCTAACGCTGGTAAATTGATCTTGCGCATGTCGCCACAGATGCGCAACAGCGGCGGCATGCCCGCCGACAGGTGCAGATCGGAGGCGTGATGCTTGACGGAAAATGCCAGCAGGTCGGGAATGTCCATTTATAATCTCTAGCTCTCGCTATTGCGTTACCCTCCCCGGTGCCAAGGATTATGTCGTCAATCGCTACACAGTTGCAAGAGGTACATGCCCGCATACAAGCTGCGGCAATCGCCGCAGGGCGCAACACCCAGACTGTCGAATTGCTGGCGGTGTCGAAGTTTTTTGATGCCGACAGTGTCTTGCAGGCCTGGCGTGCCGGCCAGTCGGCGTTCGGTGAAAACTATGTTCAGGAAGCGCTCGACAAAATGGCCGCGGTGCAAGCGGCAGCGCCCGAGGCACAATTGCACTGGCATTTCATCGGGCCGATCCAGAGCAACAAGACGCGCCAGATTGCCGAACATTTTGACTGGGTGCATTCGGTCGATCGTGAGAAAATCGCCCGTCGTCTGGCCGAGCAGCGCCCGGCCGGTTTGCCGCCGTTGAATATCTGCCTGCAAGTCAATATCAGCGCTGAAGACAGCAAGAGCGGTCTGCGCCCGGAAGAGTTACCGCTGGTTGCTCGTGCAGTGGCCGCCATGCCAGGATTGCGTCTGCGCGGATTGATGGCGATTCCGGCGCCGAGCGAGGACGAGCAGGAACAGCGCGCAGCGTTTCGACGCCTGCGCGAGCTGGCGCAACAATTGACTGCCGATGGTATCGTATGCGACACCCTGTCCATGGGCATGTCGGCCGATCTGGCGGCAGCGATTGCCGAAGGTGCCACCATCGTGC